>CAZHJU010000020.1:0-17126 GCA_964533495.1 uncultured Bordetella sp.
TGCATGATGTGCACCGCCTGCTCGCGCGAGGAATTGATGCCGAAGTTTTTGCCGGCGACCAGCACGTCGCCCTTGTTGAACGCCTTCGCGAAACCCGGCGACACCTGGTCGAAGGCCACCGTCGCGATGTGGGCCGTGTCCTTGCCCGGCAGGTATTTGCTGGAGCAGTGGATATCGGTGCTGACATCGTCGCCCAGCACCCGGGCCTTGCCCTTGATGATGTTCATGTTCCCGCCCCCTAGGCCGCCGCGCGCCAGTCGCCGCCAGCGACCGTGCGCGCATCGGTGATCACGCCGGTCAGCGCCGACGCCGCCACCGTGGCCGCCGAGCCGATCCAGATTTCCGACTTCGGATTGCCGAGCCGGCCCTTGAAATTGCGGTTGGCGCTGGAAATCACCACCTGGTTGTCGCCGGCGATGTAATGGCCGGTGATGTTGACGCAGGTGCCGCAGCCCGCCGCTTCGACCGAGGCGCCGGCGGCGGTCAGGATTTCGAACAGCCCTTCGCGCATGGCCGCGAGCCAGATCGCGCGCGAGGCCGGCGTGACGATCATGCGCACGCCCTTGGCAAGCTTGCGCCCCTTCAGGATCGCCGCCGCCTGGCGGATGTCGTCGAGCCGGCCGTTGGTGCAGGTGCCGATCAATGCGACCTGGATTCTCTGGTTGGTCACTTCGGGCACGCCGACCACGTCATCGATATTGTGCTGGCGCGCGACCTGCGGCGGAAGCTTCGCGGTATCGATCACGATGCGCCGCGCGTACGCGGCGTCGGCATCGGCCTTCACCGGCTTCGGCGCCGCGGCGCCATGCGCCTGCAGCCAGGCGATGGTTTTGTCGTCGGCCTCGAGCAGCGCCGCCTTGGCACCCAGCTCCGCCGCGTGGTTGGACAGCGTCATGCGGTCGTCGATGGCCATCGACGACACGCCGGAACCGGCATATTCCAGCGCCTGGTAATTCGCGCCCTCCGCGCCCAGTTGCGACAGCATGTGCAGCGTGACGTCCTTCGCCCACACGCCCGGCTGCAGCGCGCCCTGGAGGTCGACACGGATGGTTTCCGGAACGCGGAACCACAGCTTGCCGGTCATCATCACCGCCGACACGTCGGTGCCCTCGACGCCGGTGCCGAAGGCGTTGAAGGCGCCATAGGTCGTCGAATGGGTGTCGGTGCCGACGACGAGGTCGCCGCAGGTCAGGTGGCCACCTTCGGGCAGGACCTGGTGGCAGATGCCGTCGCCGACGTCGTAGATCGGTGAGCCGTGTTTTTCAGCGAAGGCGCGCATCTCGATGTGGGTATTGGCGGCCTCCATGTTCGGCGGCGGCGAATAATGGTCCAGCACCAGGGCGGTGCGTTTGACGTGCGGCAGGGATTTCGCGCCCATCTTCTCGATCATCTTCAGCGCGTTGCCGGCGCGCGCGTCGTGAATCATCGCGAAATCGACGTCCGCGACGACGATCTCGCCGGCCCTGGCCGGCTTCCCGCCCGCGTGATTGCCGAGAATCTTCTCGGCGATGGTGTGACCCATCGATTGTCCTCCTGTTGGATTCCGCCGCAGGACGGATCTCGGCGGCGAAGCCTCGGATTCTAACCCAGCGCCGGACAGGTCACGCCACGATGTTCACGACATGGGCGACTCCCGGCCGGCCCGGGCACATCTCCGTGACCGCGGAACATCCGCATGCCGCAGGCGGAGAAGCTAATTGCGGGAGATGCCGAGCATCGCCCGCGCCTCGTCCGTGGTCGCCGGCTCGCGGCCCACGGCACGGCCCAGTTCGGCAAAGCGCCGCACCAGCTCCGCATTGGTCGGACAGCCGATTTCCGGGTAGGGATAGTCGCCGATACCCGGCGCGAGGTGCCCCATGCGTTCGAGCGCGGTGCTCGCGACGTTGAACAGGTTGCCTTCCTTGCACGCCACCGTCCATTCGATGCGGCGCTGCGGCGGCAGGAAGTCGATCAGCGCCTCCAGTCCGCGCGTGGTGCAGGGATGCGCGCCGACGATGCCGCCCTCGGCCAGCACGCACTGCACGTAGGCCGGCTCGCGCACGGCTTCCATGTCGAGAAAGGCCTCGACCATGCGCACGAAGGGCACCGCCCACACCGACAGGTGCGGCTTGACACCGGCGTCGGTCATGCCCCTGGCCAGGAACAGGCAGGTTTCGGTGCTGTTCCTGTAGATTTTGTTGGTGGTCAGGAATTTTCTCGCCACCGGATCGTAGGCGTCGATATTGCTGCTGCCGGTGTCCACAGCAGCGAAATCAGGGCGGGTCCTGCTCTTCTGCCCCATCAGCTTGATGTGGGCCAGCCGGTTCTCGTCCTCGTCGACGGTGATCTGGCCCAGGGTCGAGTCGATCAGGATGTCGGTTTTCTCGCGGATCTTCGCGACGATCTCGGCGTAAACCCCGGGTTCGTGGCATTTGCCCCCGTCCGGAGTGCGGGCATGGAAATGGATGATCGAGGCGCCGGCCGCGCGGCATTCGGCCGCGGTTTCGGCGATCTCGTCCGGCGTGAACGGCACGTTTCCGTTGACGTCGCGCGACATGTATTCGTTGACGCGCACGGTGATGATGAGTTTTTTGTTCATGTCATGAAAATCAAAGTCAAAAGCGTCTGGCCGCGGAAGGCACGGGAATCACAAGGACAAAGAAACGGACAAAGAAACAAAGACAAAGAAAAAACCGCGCCCCGGACAGGCCCTGTCGACGCCATGTCCTCTGCGGCTAATTTTTGACGGCATTGACCTTGCGGCACACATCCAGAAACAGATGCCCGTCGGTGCCGAGCACGATCGCCTGCACGCCGCGGTCGCGCACCGACCTGCCGTAGGCGGGATCCGGCCTGTTGCCGATGGTGGTCATCACGTATTTGCCGTGCCTGCGCGCGGCAGCCGTCACCTTCTCCAGCGCCGCCGCCATTTGCGGCTCGTCGAAGGTCGCATGCGGCACGCCCAGCGCGATCGACAGATCGGTCGGCCCGATGAAAAACACCTCCAGCCCCGGCATCGCCACCATCGCCTCGAAATCGTGCAGGGTCGCCTGGTCCTCGATCAGCGGGATCACCATCAGTTCCCCGTTGGCGCGGCGCACATGCGCATCCCAGTCACCGGGCGCGTACCCCGCGGAACGCACGATGGTGCAGGCGCCGCGTTCCCCCGCCGGGGCGTAACGCGCATAGTCCAGCGCCAGCGCGCAGTTCTCGCGGCTGGCATGCGAAATCGCGATGCCGGCCGCCCCCATGTTCATCAGCTTCAGGATCAGCGTGCGCTGGACGTCGGCGATGCGCACGAAGGGCGTGATGCCGGCGGCATCGGCGGCGCGGATCACGTGGGCGCAGGTGTCGAGATCGAGCGCGCTGTGCTCCATGTCGATGATCACGAAATCCAGTCCGGCGGCGGCGGCCAGTTCCGTGATCATGGGACTGCCGCTGAACAGGATGAGGCCAGTGACGGTCTCGCCGCGCGCCAGCGCGGCACGGACCGGATTCTTCATGGAAGTCATGGTCAAGGGCGATGCAAGGGCGATCGCTGCGCATCAAAGGAGGCGCCGAGGTTACTCCGCGGCCCTGCCCCCGGCAAGGTCGCGCCCGCGCGGCGACCAGCATCCGGAATCCGGTGCGTCGCGAAGCCCGGGCCGTGCAAAAATCCGGCACCGGGATGGTGAATGCCGTTCCGCGGCCCCGAAAACGAGGACGATGCGATGGCGGATGCACACGAAGCACAACTGAACCCGGCGACCGTGCTCGCGCAGATGAAGCAGAACGGCGTGACCCACGTCGTCTGGCTGCCCGACAGCGAAACCAACTGGCTCCACACCCTGATGAAGGCCGAACCCGGGCTTGCGCTGATCGCCGTGGCGCGCGAGGGGCTTGCCTTCTCGACCGCCGCCGGGCTGCACACCGGCGGCAAGGCGCCGATCATCCTGATCCAGAACACCGGCATGATGGAGGCCGGCGACTCGATGCGCGGCTGGGGCCTCGGGCTCGACATCCCGGTGGTCATGCTGGTGGGTTACCGCGGATGGACCCGGCACGGCGTGACCAGGGACACCGCGGCGGTCTACACCGAGCGTTTCCTCCACGCCTTCGGCATCAACTATTACCTCGTGGAAAACGACAGGGACGCCCCGCGCATCTCGGCGGCATTCGAGGAGGCGCGCAGGAACCGGCGCCCGGTCGCGGTGCTGGTCGGGGACGAGTACCACGGATTCAACAGCTGAACGTCGCGGGAGAGCGCAACATGATCGTCATGCAGGAGATGTTCAGGGTGTTCCAGCAGCATCGCGGCGACGCCATCGTGATTCCCGGCCGCGGCAACCGCCAGTGGCATGAAATCAGCACCCTGCCCCGGCGCGACCTGCCGCTGGGCGACCCGGCGATGGGCGGGCACGCCGGCTTCGCGCTCGGACTGGCGCTGGCCCTGCCCCGTGAAAAAATCGTGCTCTTCGACTCCGAGGGCGACCTGCAGATGAGCCTCGGCGTGCTGGCGATGATCTCGGAGCACAGGCCGAAGAATTTTTACCACTTCCTGCTCGACAACGAGTGTTACGCGACCACCGGCGGCCAGCCGGTGCCCAACGCCGCCAACGTCGCCTACGACCAGATCGCCCGCGCGGCCGGATATCCGTCCGTGCATGCGTACACCGACCTCGAGAGCCTGTCCATCGACATCGGCCGCATCCTTGCCGCGCCCGGCCCGGTGTTCGTCGCCATGAAAATCGTGCCCGAGATCGAGAATCGGCCGATGGGCCAGCGCCCGCCGCGCCTGCAGCGCAGCCGGGAGCAGGTCCTCGCCGATTTCCGCGCAGAACTCGGCATCGCCGGCTGAAGCCGGCCCCGCGGCACCGGCGCGTGGCCAAGCCGGTGCCGATGTGTTAATTAGGCGCTCTTCGTCCTTCCAGAGGTTTCGCATGCCCCGAGAAATCGCCCTGACCGCCGAGGTCGCCCGTTTCACCGTACGCACGAAAACCTCGCAGATCCCCCGCGAGGTCATGCGCCACGGCAAACGCTCCCTGCTCGACGGCATCGGCCTCGCGCTGGCGGGCAATGCCGCCGAGTCCGGTCATGTCGTGCGCAGCTATCTGAAGACACTGGGCCTGCCGCTGGACCGCGGCGCCACGGTGATCGGCACCGCGCTCAGGGTGCCGCCGCGCTTCGCCGCCTTCGCCAACGGCATCGCGATCCACGCCGACGATTACGACGACACCCAGCTCGCGGTGGCCAAAGACCGTGTTTACGGCCTGCTCACCCATCCCACCGCGCCGGCACTGCCGGCGGTGCTGGCGCTGGCGGAACGCGACAACCGCTCCGGCTCCGATCTGCTGGCCGCCTACCAGGTCGCCGTCGAGGTCGAAACCAAGCTCGCCGAGGCGATCAATCCGCGCCATTACGCCGACGGCTTCCACTCGACGGCAACCTTCGGCGCGATCGGCGCCGCCGCCGGCGCGGCGCGGCTGCTCGGACTCGATGTCGCGCAGACCGCGCAGGCCCTGAGCCTCGGCGCCAGCCAGGCCGCGGGCCTGCGCGAGAACTTCGGCACCATGACCAAACCCTTCCATCCCGGCCGCTCCGCGGAATCGGGTGTGCTGGCGGCGGAACTGATCCGCCTCGGCTGGAGCGCCGCGCCGGACGCGCTGGAAGCGAAGCGCGGCTTCTTCAACGCCGCCGGCGGCGGTTACGATCCGAAGGCCGTGCACGGCAGGCTCGGCAAACCCTGGACCTTCGCGATGCCCGGCGTGTCGATCAAGCCGCATCCCAGCGGCTCGCTGACTCATCCCGGCATGGGGGTCATGCTCGACCTCGTGCTGCGGCACGACATCAAGCCCGCGCAGGTCCGGAAAATCCGCGTCGGCACCAACCGGCACATGCCCAACACGCTGATCCACCGCCGTCCGAAAACCGAACTGCAGGCCAAATTCAGCATGGAATTCTGCATGGCGATCCTGCTGCTCGAACGCAGGGCCGGGCTCGCCGAATTCACCGATGCCGTCGTCAACCGCGCCGATGTGCAGCGCACCATCGGCCTCGTCGATTTCGGCGTGCACCCTGAAGCCGAAGCCGCGGGGTACGAAAAAATGACCACCATCATCGACATCGAGCTGAAGGACGGCCGCACCGTCGGCGGCCGCGCCGACTTCGGCAAGGGCAGCCCGGCCAATCCGATGAGCGACGAAGAGGTCGCCGGCAAGTTCATCGAATGCGCGACCTGGGGCGGCCTGCCGGCATCCGACGCAGGCAAGGTCGTCGACCGGGTGTTCAACCTCGAAAAAATCCGCGGCACCCGCGAACTGACCCGCCTGCTGGCCATCGGCCCCCGCAGAAAAACGGCCCGGGCGAGAAAATAGACTAAAATATGCCGCTCCTTCAGGAGTATCCATGAACACCCTCCCCCGCATCGGCTTCATGCTCGGCGACGTCACCGGCATCGGCCCGGAAATCGCCGCCAGGCTGCTGGCCTCCGGCAAGCCCGCGCAACTCGCCAACGTGGTCATCATCGGCGACAGGCGCGTGCTCGACCTCGGCATGCGCAATGCCGGCGTCAAGGTTCCGCATACCGTCTACCGCGGCATCGATGAAGTGACCTGGCCGCGCCAGGATCTGCCGCTGCTTGACCTCGGCAACACCGATCCCGCGAAATTCCCGCAGGGGCAATCGTCGGACGAAGCCGGCAAGCTCGCCGGCGACACGCTGAAATTCATGATCGATCTGGCGATGGCCGGCAAGCTCGACGGCATCTGCTTCGCGCCGCTGAACAAGGGCGCGATGAACCGCGGCGGCTGGAAATTCAACGACGAGCACCAGATGTTCGCCCACCTCACCTCGCACAGCGGCTTTTTCGGCGAGATGAACGTGATCGACCAGTTCAGCACCTTCCGCGTGACCTCCCATGTCGCCCTGCGCGAAGCCGTGAACATGATCACTCCGGAGCGCATCACCGCGGCGGTCAACCTTGCCAGCGACACGCTGCGCGCCGCCGGCAAGGCCGCCCCGCGCATCGGCGTCGCCGCGCTCAATCCGCACAACGGCGAAAACGGCCTCTTCGGCGACGAGGAGATCCGCATCATCCGCCCGACGGTCGAGAAACTGAAAGCCGCGGGCATCGACTGCCAGGGGCCGATCTCCTCGGACGTGATCTTCCTGCAGGCGCTCAAGGGCAAATTCGACGGCGTGGTCATGATGTACCACGACCAGGGGCAGATCGCGACCAAGCTGCTCGGCTTCAACAAGGGCGTCACCGTGACCGCGGGCCTCAAAACCGTGTTCACGACACCGGCCCACGGCACGGCCTACGACATCGTCGGCCAGGGCAAGGCCGATCCCGGCGCGATGGAGCATGCCTTCACGCTCGCCTCGCGCATGGCCGCCGGCCGCAAAGCGGCAAAATCGGTCACCGCCGCCGCCTGACGCACGGGCCGGCGCGCAAAACCCGCAACAAACCAAACCATAACTACCGGAGGAAACCCATGAAAAAACCCGTCATCAGCCTGATTGCCGGCGCCGTCGCCGCCACGATGGTCCTGCCCGCGCAGGCCGCCAGTGCCGCCGCCGAATGGAAACCGACCAAGCCGATCCGCATGCTGGTGGGCTTCGCGCCCGGCGGCGGCACCGACACCACGGCCCGCGCCATGGGCAACAAGCTGAGCGAACTGCTTGGCCAGCAGGTCATCATCGACAACCGCCCCGGCGCGTCCGGCAACATCGCCACCGAAATCACGGCCAACTCCGCGCCCGACGGCTACACCGTGCTGATGGGCACGATCGCGGCACTGGCGATCAACCCCGCGCTGTACAAGAAACTGGGCTTCGATCCGCTGAAGGACGTCACGCCGGTGACCCAAGCCGTCGACTCCACCAACATCCTGGTCGTGCACCCCTCGGTGCCCGCAAAAAGCGTCGCCGAGCTGGTCACGCTCGGCAAGTCCAAGCCGCTCAACGGCGGCTCCTCGGGCGTCGGCGGCGCCGGCCACCTCGCGCTGGAGCTGTTCAACCTGCAGACCGGCACCAAGATCGTCCACGTGCCCTACAAGGGTGGCGGCCCCTCGATCATCGACCTGGTGGCGGGCAACATTCACCTGATCTTCGCGACCGCCGCCAGCGCGGTGCCGCACATCAAATCCGGCAAGCTGCGCGCGCTGGGCGTCACCACGGCCAAGCGTTCCGCGCTGGTGCCCGAGCTGCCGACCATCGACGAGGCCGGCGTCAAGGGCTTCGACGCCAACAACTGGTACGGCCTGCTGGTCCCGGCCAAGACGCCGCGCAACATCATCAACCGGCTGAACAAGGATGCCACCGCCGTGCTGAACATGCCCGACGTCAAGAAGATCCTGTTCGCCTCCGGCCTCGATGCCGCGCCGACCACGCCCGAGCGGTTCGGCGCCTACATCAAGTCGGAAAAGGAAAAGTGGGAAAAAGTCATCAAGGCGGCCGGCCTCTACCACAGCAACTGATGCGGACAGTCTGAGCCGCCCCCCCTGATAAAAGACCGCAGTGCTCCGGCACTGCGGTCTTTTTTTGCGAAAATGGTGCGTCGCACATAAATTCTTTTTTTACGGAATGACATGTCGAGGTCTCCCCCGTGTCACATCACCGTCCTGCCCGCCGCCGGATCGTTCGCCGTACCGGCGTCAGTCGCCAGATAAGGGCCTACAAAACCCGTTTTCTTCAGTATTGGGTTCCCTCCTGGTGTGCCGATCATCACCGAAACCGGCAGCAGGGCTTATCCAGACCCTCAACCGGAATGACCTGCCGGTGGCGCCCATGAATCAAACAAGCCACGCATCGACGCCGGTCCGTGCCCAAGAGGGCCATGCCTGTCAGACTTGGCCCATGCCGCAAATCATGGTCATTTGTTATGCTCATCCCGCAAAACAGATTTACCGTCCGCGGCATTGGCCACCGGGCGCCATTGCTCAATAATCGGATACTTATACAAACATGGATCTCCGGCAGCTTGAGTGTTTCGTCCGCGTGGCGGAACTCGGCAGCTTCACCAAAGCCTCCGCAATGCTCGGCATTTCGCAATCGATATTGAGTCGCCAGGTCCGCCGGCTCGAACTCGATGTCAAGAAGCACCTGCTGCATCGCAACGGCCGTGGCGTTACGATGACCGATCACGGCAATCGCCTGCTTGCGCATGGCCGCGGCATCCTGCATCAGCTGGATCTCGCGCGCCAGGAACTGGAGGACACAGAGCACTCCCCGGCCGGCAAGGTCGTGGTCGGCATGCCGCCCACGGCAGGCAAGCTCGTGGCGGTGCGTGTTGTCACCGAATTCAGGGCGCGATTTCCACAGGCATCGATCGGCATTGCCGAGGGACTGACCACGACCATGCAGGAGTGGCTGCTGCTTGGCCGCCTCGATTGCGCGCTGCTCTGCAATCCCCAGCCGGCATCGGAACTCGAATACCAGGATGCCGGCGCGGAAAATCTATACCTGATCAGCAGATCCTCAACTGCCCGCAGGCCGGCAGGCACCGTGCGCCTGGCCGACATCGCGGACCTGCCACTGATCATCCCCAGCCGGCCCAATGCCCTGCGCACGTTCATCGAATCCGAGTTCGAACGGCAGCGGGTGCCGCTCAATGCCGCACTGGAAATCGACTCGATCCCGGCAGTGATCGATCTCGTCGCCAGAGGTTGGGGCCATGCCATCCTGTCGCGTCACGCCACCCGGGATCATGCGATGCGCGGAAAACTGCATGCGGCGCGCATCATCTCGCCCGAGGTCGTCAGCCAGTGGGTGGTCGCAACCGCCACGCAAAGACCGCTGACCCGCCTTGCGCGGCACGCGATCGAGCTGCTGAAAACAGTCATCAGGCAAGAACTTCCCGCGGATGCAGCGCCCTCCGCGAAGACCCAGCCTGGCGCAAAAGCCGGCGCCACGGCGCCTGACCGTCGAACTTAGTTGCACCCTGCCCACCCAATGAGGAGGAAACATGAACGCAAAAAAAATCATCAGCCACACGCTGCTGCTTGCCGCCATGGCCGCAATGCCGTCCGCCGCACTCGCTGCGGCGCCGGCATCCGGTGACTGGAAACCCAGCAAGCCGATCCGTTTCATCGTCGGCTTTCCGCCCGGCGGCGCCACCGATCTCGTGGCCCGCGTCCTGCAGCCAAAGCTTTCAGCCGGATTCGGCAACCAGGTCATCGTCGACAACCGTCCCGGCGCCAACGGCGTCATCTCGCTGCAGATCCTCAAGAGTTCCGAGCCCGACGGCCACACCGTCGCAATGGGTCACATCGGCGGACTGATCATCAGCCCTGCAATTCAGCAGGTTCCCTATGATCCGTACAAGGATTACACCTACGTCGGCATGCTGGTCTCGCTGCAGAACATCCTGATCACACATCCCTCGGTGCCCGCGAAAAACGTCAATGAATTCATCGCTTACGCCAAGGCGCAACAGGGCAAGATCAATTACGCCAGCTCCGGCGTCGGCAGCCCCGGTCACCTGGCCGGCGTGCTGTTCGAATCCCTGACCAAAACACAGATGACCCATGTGCCGTACAAGGGCGGCGGACCCGCCATCACGGACCTGATCGCCGGGCACATACCCGCATTCTTTGCAGTGATTTCGACTACGGTACCGCATGTCAAATCAGGCAAGGTGCGCGCAATGGCGGTCACCGGCGGCAAGCGCGCCGAAGCGTTGTCTGAGGTGCCCACGATGCAGGAGGCCGGAGTCAAGGGTTATCTCGCCGTGAACTGGTACGGCCTGCTGGCTCCGGCGAAAACGCCCGTGGCAACGGTAACACGCCTGCACCGCGAATTCGACGCGGCCCTCAAGGCACCCGACGTGGTCAAGCAGCTGCGGGACAGCGGCATTGATGCATCGCCTTCGACTCCCGCCGAATACCTGCAGTATGTGCGCAGCGAGGAAAAACGCTGGAATCCGGTCATCAAGGCAGCCGGCATCTCCGCACAGTAGAATCGGAGGGCGCCGCCGAGGCGGCGCCACCGCCGCAACTTCACGGGAACAACCAAGATGATCATCGACTGCCACGGCCATTACACGACCGCGCCCAAATCGCTCGAGGCCTTCCGCCAGAAGCAGATCGAAGGCCTGAAGAATCCCGCCGTCAGCCCGGCCAGGGATTCGCTGCGGATCAGCGACGACGAGCTGCGCGAGACCATCGAGAAGGCCCAGTTGCGCATCCAGCGCGAGCGCGGCACCGACATGACCATCTTCTCGCCGCGCGCCGGCGGCATGGCCCACCACGTCGGCAACGCCGCCACCAGCGTGCTGTGGACCAGCATCTGCAACGAGCTGATCCACCGCGTCTGCACGCTGTTTCCCAAAAACTTCACCGGCGTCTGCCAGCTGCCGCAGAGCCCCGGCGTGCGCCCCGACAACTGCATCCCGGAACTGGTGCGCTGCGTGGAGGAGTACGGATTCATCGGCTGCAACCTCAATCCCGACCCTTCCGGCGGCTACTGGACCGATCCGCCGCTGACCGACAGGTGGTGGTACCCGCTGTATGAAAAGATGGTCGAGCTCGACGTGCCGGCGATGGTGCACGTCAGCTCTTCCTGCAACCCGGCCTTCCATTTCACCGGCGCCCACTACATCAACGGCGACACCACCGCCTTCATGCAGTTCGTCACGGCGGACCTGTTCCGGGACTTCCCGACGCTGAAGTTCGTCATCCCGCACGGCGGCGGCGCGGTGCCCTACCACTGGGGACGCTACCGCGGCCTCGCCCAGGATATGGGCAAGCCACCGCTTCAGGAACACCTGATGAACAACGTGTTCTTCGACACCTGCGTCTACCACCAGGCCGGCATCGACCTGCTGACGCGCGTGATCCCCGCGGACAACATCCTGTTCGCCTCCGAGATCGTCGGCGCGGTCAAGGGCATCGATCCCGAAACCGGGCACTACTACGACGACACCCGGCGCTACATCGACGCCGCCGGCACGCTGAGCGCCGCCGACAAAAAGAAGATCTTCGAAGAGAACGTCTACAGGGTCTATCCGCGCTTCCGCCGCCCGCAGTGAGGGGCGCGGAGGCCGGCTCCGCTCAGGCCTTCTTGACGATCCGCAGCACGACGATCAGCACGATCGCGCCGACGGTGGCGACAAAAATGCTGCCGAGGAATCCTCCGCCCGCGGACAATCCCAGCGAACGGAACAGGAAACCGCCGACCAGCGCGCCGAGAATGCCGACCACGATGTCGCCGAGCATTCCGAAGCCGCCGCCCTTGACCAGTACGCCGGCGAGCCAGCCCGCGATCAGTCCCACCAGTATCAGCCAGATGAAATCCATGTTTTTCTCTCCATCGTCATGCAGCCGGAGTCGTCGGGTCCATCCGGGAATCACCACCCCTTGCGATAATCACCAAGTACTTGTTTTTATTTAATGTTTTACCGGGAATCGACATGCCTCGCCAACAGCCGCCCGTTGCGCTCGACCTGCATGCCGCAGGACGACACGCCGCAGCGGTACTCGGTCTTCACCACGTCCTCGGGGGTGACCAGGATCGTGCCGCGGCCGCGCTTTGCGGTCCCCGCATCGTATTCGTAGGCCACCGTTCCGGCCGGCTCGTTGATGGTCATCACGTAACTCCGGTATTCGCCAAAGTACAGCCCGTCCTGCTGCGGCAGCACCATCTCGACACGCAGTGGAATCCGGTTCTTGGTGTTCGGGTGCGTGCGGTAATAACGCTTCACCCGCTCGCCGTAACGGAACGCGGGATCGACCCCGGCGATGCGCTGCATCAGCTTCAGTTCGCTCGGGCGCAGCGGCGTGTCCTCCACGCCCATGCCCGTCGCCAGCGCGGCAACCGGCAGCAGCAGGGCCACGGTCGCGCTAAGCGCCTTCCGCATCCTCGTAGGCCTCCGGCCGGAAACGCGGCGTGCAGATGGCCAGGAACACCAGATCGCCCTCGCCCACGTTGGCAATGCGCTGGCGCGCGGACGGCGGAATCAGCACCACGTCGCCAGCCTGCACTTCCTGCGGCGGCCAGTCGCCGACCTCCATGCGGCCCGTGCCGCCGAGTATCACGTAACGCTCGACGGTGTCGCGCACCCGGTGCCAGCGCGTGGTGACGCCGGGCTCCACCCGCGCGCGGGCGATCGACATCGCCGGATCGCCGTCGTCGTTGGACAGTTCGAGGATGTGGCAGCGCTCTCCGGTCAGCGTTTCGGCACCGGGATGGGGACGCAGGATGGGCGCGGTCATGCCGGGATCAGCGTCCGTAGAATTTTTTCACCGTCTCGTCCGAGACCTTCTGCAGGAAAGCCGCGTCCTCCCTGGACACCCTGCCGTAATAGTCGTAGCCGTTGCCGCTGCAGGGCCTGTTGTAGACGCTGGCGTAGATCGTGCACGCCGCAAGATAGGTGCCCAGCACCGTCGGGTGGCTGCCGTCATAGTCCTGGTGCAGCCTGATGTCGGGCCGCTGGCGGTAGGCCTCCTCGAAGGCCAGTCCCGCCGGTATCACCAGTGCGCCGATCTCGTTGCCGACGCCGACATACATATCCGCCGTCTTCGCCATCATGCCGGGGCTGGCCGCCTTGCTCGGCTTGACGTGCGCGGGTGTCATGTACAGCGCGACCTTGCCGCCGCGCCCGGCGATCAATCCGCCGAACTCGACGGCCTTGTCCCGGAATGCCGCGCGCCGCGCGTCAGCCAGCGCATCGGTGCTGTTACCGTGCATGATCACCAGTTCGAACGGCTCCTTGATGCCGAGGCTGCCCGGCGTCGTCAGGTGCGCCATGTCATGGTGGTGGAGCGGCGCGCCGCCGATCGTCGCCGACTTGTACTGGAAAGACCTGGCAACGTCCGGCTCGGCCGCCAGGGCCAGCCGCCGCACATGGTTGTGCATGCTGTTGTTGTAATAGAGATAGCTGTTGCCGACGAACAGCACGCGTTTCGGCGTATCGACCTGCGGCTGCCTGACCGCGGGTTCCGCGGCATGGGCCAGCATCGCGGCCGCCAGCAGGCCGGCGGCGCAGAAAACCCGCATCACGGACATTCCCCGAAATTTCATGCTGGGCTCCCCCCTTGTCTTCCCCTTGTCACGGCACGCCCATGATACCGCGGCCGTGGCGCGGCGGAACGGCAGCACGATCCGCGTTCCGGCTTTCGCGCCGCGGGAGCGGCATCGGGAAAATCGGCCTGCCATTGCGGCAGGCGGCACCAGACCGGGGGCGAATCAACGGCCTGCGTGAGCCGCCGCCGGCCGTTGATGCCGCGGCAGCCACAATGCCAGCGGGATCGCAAGAAAGCCGATCCCGGAGGCGGCCAGGATGGCCGAGGTGTAATTGCCCGAGTGGTCGAACAGTGCGCCGCCGATCCAGCCACCGAGCGCCATGCCGGTGCTGCCGCCGATCATCTGGAACGAGAAGATCGAACCCAGGGGCGCCCTGGGGCCGAACATCTGCCGGTTGATGATCGGAAATCCGACCATCTCGCCGCCGTAACAGATGCCGAAGAAAACCGCGAAGACATAGAAGTGCCACGCCTCGGTCGCAAACAGCAGCAGCAGGACCGACAGGCTCTGGCCGAAGATCGCTCCCGACAGGATGGTGCGCCCGCCGAACCGTTCGGTCAGCAGCGAGAAGCCGAAGCGGCTGAAAATCGACACCCCGGCGATCGTGCTCAGCACCCCCGCCGCCTGCAGGCCCGGAATCCCGTGGTGGGTCGCCATCGACACGCCGTGCGCGAGGATCACCGCATGCCCTGCGCAACCGAGGTGGTGGCACCCCATCAGCAGCCACACCGGCTTGCGCGAGAGCACCGAACGCAGGCTGACCGCCGCGCCGGATGCCTGTTTCCCTTTCGCCGCCTCGCTGGCGCCGTAGGCGGACATCCCCATCTCGGCCGGACTGGTCCGTATGAACCAGGAAAAGAACAGGAGGATCACGCCGAAAGCCAGGCCGATCACCAGGAAGGCCGACTCCCAGCCGCGGTTCTCGATCATCCAGCGGAACAGCAGCGCAAAAACCACCGGCCCCAGTCCCAAGCCGGCCCAGTAGATGCCCAGCGCGAGCCCCATTTTCTCGTTGAACCAGCGGGTGATGATCACCGGCAGCAGCACCACGAAGGCCGCATTGCCGAGAGCGCCGACGAACACGCCGTAGATGACATACAGATGCCACAGTTCGCGGATCGTCCCGAGCAGGATCGTGCCCGCGGAAATCATCAACGACGCGCCGAGCATCAGCGCGCGCGCGCTGTAACGGTCTCCGAGCCAGCCGAACAGCAGCATCGCGGGCATGCTGCACAGGAAGGCCAGCGAATAGGCCAGGCCGATGTCGCCGCGTTTCCAGTCGAATTTCTCGACCAGCGGATCCACCAGCACGGCGAAGGATGCCGAATCGGCGCGGCTGACGACACCCAGCACGCAGGCTGCCGCCAGAATGATCCAGGCGTGATGCAGTCCGGACTTCCGGAGCCCTGTCATCGGATTCTCTCTGGAACAGGCTGGCGCGCAGGAGGCGCGTCAATCATATAAACATCTGTTTTTAAAGTATTTTTCAATCCGGTGCCACACCCGGCACCGGGCGCCGGCGCTCGAGGTGGTAACGCACCAGCGCCATCAGCCGGTACATGCCGTGCACGAACTTGCCGTAGGGCATGGTCAGGAACAGCGCCAGCACGAAGCCGAGGTGCACCGCGAGCCAGGTGCCCATGGCGCCGGTCTCGCGCCAGATCAGCAGGCCGAGGCCGGTCAGGCTGATCATGAACAGCAGCACCAGCAGCCCGGCATCCATGCCGTCCTGCGCGCGGTAGGCCAGTTCCGGGTCGCGCTTTGCCTTGATCCACAGCAGCCCCGCCGGCCCGATCAGCAGGCCGATGCCGCCGACGGTGCCGAGGATCACCGGCAGGCTCAGGTACGGGTACGGCGCCGGATAGTCGAGCGCATAGTGATAGACCGTCGCCACGCTGGTCGCCGCGAAACAGAACAGGAAACCGTAGAAGGTGAAATGGTGGAACACCTTGCGCACGAAGGACTTCTGCTCGCCCGGATAGGTGCAGCCCTCGCCGCCGCCGCCGAGGTTCTTCAGCGTGAAGGCGTCGTGCATGCCTTCCGCCAGGGGTTTCCTGAAGAAATCCGCCAGTTCCTCGCCCATGTAGGGCCAGAAGCGCATGAAACCCGTCAGCAGCGCGATCAGCACGAACACCGACACCGCGCCGAACATGCCGGCCATCAGGTTGTGCGGCATCAGCGCGTAGAACGAGCCCTGCGCGTCGCTGTGCGCGGCGAAGAAACGCTCCGGGTTGGTCAGCGCGCCGGCGATCCAGAACAGCAGCGCGATGCTGAAGGCCGAGATCAGGCTCACCGCCACGCCGTTGCTGTCGTAGAGCCTGCCGAGGAAGCCGGGCCAGGCATAGCGGCGGTAGGTCTCGCCGCGCACCCGCGCCATCAGCCGCGGCACGTTGACCTGGAATTCGTGCGGCGGCGAGAACTGGCAGGCGTAAAGGCAGGAGCCGCAGTTGTGGCAGAGATTGCCGAGGTAATGGATGTCGTTCTCGGTGAACTCGAGACGGCGCGCCATCGCCGGGAACATCGCGCAGAAGCCTTCGCAGTAGCGGCAGGCATTGCACACGCGCAGCACGCGCTGCGCGTCCTCGATCAGCGCGTCGAGGGGCATCGGTTTTTCATCAGCCGCGTACATGTTTCGCCGCCTCCTCGCCCGCGATGCGTCCGAATGTGGTGCCGATGGACATGCCGATGCCCGCCAGGTACCCCTTGCCCAATACGTTTCCCGCCATGATTTCCCCTGCCGCGAAGATGTTTTTGCAGGGCTTGTCGTCCTGCAGGACCATCCGCGCCTTGTCGTCGACGGTGACCCCGAGATAGGTGAAGGTGATGCCCGGCCGCAGCGGATAGCCGAAGAACGGCGCGGTGTCGATCTTCTGCGCCCAGTGCGTCTTCGCCGGCGTGATGCCCTCGGTGACGCAGTCGTCCTGGATCGTGTGGTCGAAGGTGCCGGTGCGCACCGCGGCGTTGAATTCGCGCACGGTTTTTTCCAGCGCGTCGGGATCCAGCTCCAGCTTCGCCGCCAGTTCGCGCAGCGAGCCGGCGCGGATCGGCGGATACACCGGCGGCATGAACTTGCCCATGACCTTGGCGTCGACGATCGAGTAGCCGATCTGGTCAGGCTGCCCCGCCACCAGCCGGCCCCAGATCGC
>CAZHJU010000020.1:17136-56065 GCA_964533495.1 uncultured Bordetella sp.
CCAGATCGCGTAGCGCTTGGGCCAGAAATCCTCACCTTCGTCGTAGAAGCGCTGCGCGTTCTTGTTGACGACGATGCCCAGCGACACCGCGTCGACGCGGGTAATGATGCCGCCGTCGTATTTGGGCGAGCGCGCGTCGATCGCCACGCAGTGCCCCTGCAGCGGATCGCTGATCTGCTTCGCGCCCTTGGCCAGCAGCAGCTTCAGGATGTCGCCGCGGTTGTACGGCGTGCCGCGGACCAGGAAGTTTTTCGCGGCCGGTCCCCAGGCCTCTTCCAGCCAGTCGAGGTTGGCCTGGAAGCCGCCGCAGGCGACGACCACGGCTCTCGCGCGCACCTGATGGGTCGCGCCGCCGAGCGTGAAGGTCGCCGACTTGAAGCTGTCGCCGTCGATCTCGATGTCGGTGACCTTGGCCTCGTAGTGGATCTCGACGCCCAGGCGCTCCGCCGAATCGTAGTAGGCGTTGACCAGCGCCTTGCCGCCGCCGAGGAAAAACGCGTTGGTGCGGGACAGGTGCAGCGTGCCGCCCAGCGGCGGCTGGAAACGCACGCCGTGCTTCATCATCCACGGCCGGCACATGGAGGTGTGTTTCAGCACGATGCGCGACAGCTTCTCGCTGGTCAGCCCGCCGGTGACCTTCAGCAGGTCCTGCCAGTATTCCTCTTCCGGGTAGGCGCCGGTCAGGATGTCCTGCGGCTCTTCGTGCATGCAGCGCAGGTTGCGGGTGTGGCGGCTGTTGCCGCCGCGGAAAGGCTTCGGCGCGCCTTCGAGCAGGATGACGCTGCAGCCGGCCTCGCGCGCCATCAGGGCCGCGCACAGCGCCGCGTTGCCGCCGCCGACGACCAGCAGGTCCCAGGTCTTGGAAGTGTCCAGCATGAATGGGCTTTCGGCTTTCGGAAAAATTGCGCGAATTATACCCGCGCCATGTGCCGCCCTCATCTCCCTTGGCAGCGCCGAGGATCACATCGTGAACAGCTCGTCCACGGCAAAACGTCGCGGAATCAGGCCCTGCCGGAACGCATAGTGGATGATGAGGTCCAGGCTGGGCCGCATCGCCTCGATGCCGGACTGTATGGAATCCGCGCCCGGCATGCCGGGCGCGTGCGCCGCGCTCTGCTGCAGCAGGCGCACCATCTCGCCGGCCACCCAGGGTTGCGCGCGGGCAAGATCGCGGTGCAGCACCACCACGTGGTTCAGCGGCCGCGCGTTGTGGCGTTCGCGCCAGCGCGCCAGCGCCGCCGCCGGATCGGTGATCACCGGCGCCAGCACGCCGTCCTGCTGGTCGGATGCGGACACCACGCCGGCATCGAGTTCGCCGGCGCGCAGCATGCCGGCCAGCGTTTTTCCCGCCGGCGCGCGGCTGACGTTGGCGGGCTCGACGCACTCCGGCACATGCGGATCCTCGAACGCCACCCAGTGGATGCCGTCGAGATCGACGCCGTAATCCCCGGCGAGAATGCCACGCACCCAGGCCACCGTGGTCACCGAATGGGCGCGGATGCCGATGCGCCTGCCGGCCAGGTCGCCCGGTCCCAGCCTGCCGCGGGCGGTGTTGTACGCGAGGCAGGGATGCGGCGGGATCGCCATCACCACGGTCGGCAGCAGCGTCAACGGCTTGCCGTGGGCGAAGGCCTGCAGGTACGTCACGATCGCCAGCTCAGCGATGTCGTATTCGCCGCGCACCACCGCCTTGAACGCGGTCTGCGACAGCCTGACGTCGTCGAAATCGAAACCGAGCCGCGGCGACCCCACCGCGCCCGACTTCAGCGCGGCGGTATTGGGATAGTCGCCCAGCAGGGTTCTTGCCTTCAGGATCTGCGCAGCCGTCATCCTCTGATTCTCCCTTCGCGTTACGATGCTTGCCGCCGCGGCGCCATGCGACGGGCGGCGGGCGCTCGTATAATCCGTGGCAAGCCGCCAATACGAGCAGGCTTGGAAGATACCACCAGAGGAAACTGCAATGACCCAGCAGCCCGAAATCCGAGCTTCGCTTGCCGCAGCCTGCGCCGCGCTGCTGGTCCTGGCCGCGCCGGCCGCGACAGCCGCCGCCGCGGAGGAATATCCAGCGCGCCCCCTGCGCATCATCGTCGGCTTCCCGCCGGGCGGCGCCACCGATCTGGTGGCAAGGATCATCGCGCCCAGGCTGGGCGAATCGCTGAAGCAGCAGATCATCATCGACAACCGTGCCGGCGCCAACGGCACCATCGGCGCGGACATCGCGGCCAAGTCCACGCCCGACGGTTACAACCTGCACATCGGCACGCTGGGCGCGCTGGTCATCAGCCCGGCCGTCACCAAAGTGCCTTACGACCCGCTGAAGGATTTCGCGACCATCTCGATGGCCGTGCAGTTGCAGAACATGTTCTTGGTGCATCCGTCGGTCGCCGCCCGGTCGATTCCCGAGCTGATCGCGCTGGCCAGGCAGAAGCCGGGCGGTTTCAATTACGCCTCGTCCGGCCTGGGCAGCCCGGGCCACCTCGCCGGCGAACTGTTCAAGACCATGGCAAGGGTGGAAATGACCCATATCCCGTACAAGGGCGGCGGTCCCGCGCTCGCCGACCTGCTCGGCGGCCAGCTGCCGGTGTTCGTCGCGGTGATTTCCACCGGCGTGCCGCCGGTGAAGGCTGGCAAGGCGGTGGCGCTGGCGGTCACCGGCGCCAGGCGTTCCTCCGCCCTGCCCAACGTGCCGACGGTCGCCGAAACGCCGGCGCTGAAAGATTACGAGGCCAGCAACTGGTACGGCATGATGGCGCCCGCTGGCACGCCGCCGGTCGTCATCAGGCGCCTGCACGGCGAATTCGGCGCCGCGCTCAATGCCGCCGACATCCGCGACGCCCTGCTCTCGCGCGGCATCGATCCGGTCACGTCGACGCCGGAGGAGTTCACCGCCTACATCCGGTCGGAAACGGCGAAATGGGAAAAAGTGATCCGCGCGGCGAACCTGAAACCCAACTGACCGGCCTCATCGCCCGCCGCGGCCGACGGCGCGCAGCCACAGCGCCAGCCCGCCCGCCATCGCCAGTATCGTCAGCGCAAAATAGACGCGCAGCCCGAATAGCGGCCCGATCAGGCCCGCGGCGAAGGGCGCGATGCCCATCGCAAAAAACTGGAAGGCGGTCGAATAGGAAATCGCCCGCGCATCGCTGCCAGCCGGCGCGTGGATGCGGATCAGCTGCACGATCGCCGTCGGCATCGCCGCCGCGCTCAGGCCGAAGGCGGCGCGCGCGATGACGAGCTGCAGCGGCGTGTCGATCACCAGCAGCGGAAGATGCGTGATCACCGTCGCCACGGACGCGAACACCATCACCCGGGCGGGTCCGACGCGGTCGAGCGCCCTTCCCCACAGCGGCAGCGCAATCACCGTCCCGACCGCCATCGCCATCGCGGCGGCCCCCACCCAGAAAGCCTCCTGCGCGGCATCCGCGCCCTGCGCCTCGAGGATCTGCATCACGAACACCGTGATCACCGTGACGCCGCCGTACCACATGATCATGAACAGGAAACCGAGCAGATAGAGCAGCCCGATGCGCGGCACCGCCAGCATGTCGCGCAGGCCGCCGATCCAGCGCGCGCGCCAGGGTCCGGCCGCCAGCTGTTTCACCTCGCCGGCGCAAAATGCGACCAGCGCGCCGCCGCCGAGCATCAGCGCGGCGCTGATCCAGAACACCCGGTGCTGCGGCTCGAACAGCCCGATCAGCATCGCGCCCAGCGCCGGCCCCAACACCTGGCCGACCAGGCCGCCGGTCTGCGCCAGCGCGACGACGCTGCCGATGCGCTCCGGGGGCGTGTTGGCGACCAGCAACGACACGCCGGCCGGCGTGAAGCCGTTGAACACGGCGATCAGCATCAGCAGCGCGGCGAAAGTCAGCGGCGTTTCGGAGAACGGCATCAGCAGCATCGCGACGCCGATGCCCAGCATCGCGCGCAGCACCATCAGCTTGCGGCCGTAATGGTCGGCGATGCCGCCCCAGATCGGGCTCACGGCGAAGCTGATCAGGTAAAACACCATCAGCATGTAGCCGATCCACGTCTCAAGATTTTCGTGCACGCCGAGCCCGCGCACCATCAGCGGCACAAACGGCCACGCCAGGTTGAAACCCAGTCCGCAGACCAGGTTGGACAGCGGCATCACCCACCGGTTGCGGCGCCAGTGGGGATACCGTTGCGGTTCATCGCTGGACATGTTGGCGTTCATCTCGATGGCGGGCGGACGCCGGGGATTGTACGTGCCCCGCGCGGCATCCGGGCCGGGCCGCCTGCCGCAAAAGCCGGCACGCGGCCGGCAGGTTCAATGAAAAACGGGCGGAGATTTCCGCCCGCTCTCCGCTTCCCCCGCCGCCGGCTTCAGTCCCGGAAAAACGTGCTGATCTCGTCGTAGACCATGTCCGGCACCTGCTCCGCCGGATAATGGCCGCAGGGCAGCGGCTTGATGCGCCGGATGTCCGCCGCGTACTGCGGCCAGGCCTTGCGCGGGTCGAAATGTTTCTCGGTGTGGCTTTTCTCGCCCCAGTACACCGCCGTCGGGCACTGGATCTTGCGCCCGGCGTTGAAGTCCTCGGTGTCCATCGCCATGTCCACCGTCACCGCGGCGCGGTAGTCCTCGCACACGCCGTGGATGTTCTCGGCGGTGCAGACGCGCGCGTATTCCTTCAGCGTCTCTTCCGAAAAACCGCCCTTGCCGATGCCGAGCTTGGTCAGCTTCTGCTGGATGTAGTAGTCGTACTTACCCTCGATCAGCTTTTCGGGGATGTCGTAGGCCTGCGCCATGAAGAACCAGTGCGAGGAATTGAGCGCCCACTGGTAGGTGGCGTGGGTCAGCATGTGGTGGGTGGGCAGGATGTCGAAGCTGGCGAACTTTTTGATCCTGTCCGGGTGGTCGAGCGCCATCCGGAACGCGGTGCGCGCGCCGCGGTCGTGGCCGGCGACGCAGAACTGCCTGAAGCCCAGGTACTCCATGACGTCGATCTGGTCCTGCCCCATGCGGCGAAAGGAATAGTTGCTGTGATCCGGCAGGCCGCGCGGCTTGCCGCTGTCGCCGTAGCCGCGCAGGTCGGTGACCACCACCGTGAATTCCTTCGCCAGCCGCGGCGCGACCAGGTGCCAGTGCACGTGGGTCAGCGGATTGCCGTGGATCAGCAGGATGGGCGGGCCGTTGCCGCCGTACCGCAGGTTGATCTTGACCTCGGGATCGGTCGTCTGGATCTGTACATGCTTGAAACCTTCGAACACGTCGTTGCTCCTTGTTGAACGGGCCGCCCGATGCTACCGCAGCACGGTGCCCGCCGTACGCCGCCCGCCCGCGATATGGACGGGGGATATCCGGACAACGCGCGTGATAACATCACAGCGCATCCGGCCGTCTCGCGCAGCATCGCGATGCCAGCCTACACCGTGCCTGCGGTGTCATAAAAATATCAATAAAATCAAATATTTATATTAAATCCAGAGGGAATTGTCGCGCCATGTACAATCCGTTCAAACCGCTCGAGCACATCGCCACCGAAGTCTTCACCTCGCTGCCCGCGAAATTCCGCAAGAAAAGCCGCAGCGCGTGGTCCGATCCCAACCGGCAGAACGCCGAAGTCGAATGCTTCCTCGAAGGCCCGGCTTTCGACCGCGACGGCAACCTCTGGGTCTGCGACATTCCCTTCGGACGCATTTTCCGCATCACCCCCAAGGGCGACTGGGACCTGGTGATCCAGTACGACGGCTGGCCCAACGGCATGAAATTCCACAAGGACGGGCGGCTGTTCATCTGCGATTACAAGGAGGGTCTGCTGACGCTGGATCCGAAGACCGGCAAGCTGGAAAACGTTCTGCGCACCGCCTACAGCGAGAGCTTCAAGGGTCTCAACGACCTGCATTTCACCACCAACGGCGACCTCTGGTTCACCGACCAGGGCCAGACCGGCATCGCCGATCCGACCGGCGCGGTGTTCCGCCTGAAGGCCAGCGGCGACCTGCGCAAGCTGGTCAACAACGCGCCTAGCCCGAACGGCATCACCGTGACCACCGTCGAGAAACACGTCTACGTCGGCATCACCCGCTCGAACTCGATCTGGCGCCTGCCGGTGATGGCCGACGGCTCGGTGTCAAAGACCGGCGTCGCGATCCAGCTCTCGGGCGGTGTCGGCGGCCCCGACGGCATCGAGATGGACTCGGAGAATGGCCTGCTGGTCTGCCAGCTCGGCGTCGGCATCTGGCGCTTCGATTCGAACATGCTGCCCACGCACCTGGTGCACTCGGCCGACCACAGGCACCACCACCTGGCCAACCTCGCCTTCGGCGGCACCGACCGCAAGACGATCTACATCACCGAATCGCTGTCGGGCGACATCCTCACCGCGAAAATGCCGGTGGCGGGCAAGCTGCTTTACGGGCATATGTAAGGCACGCCCCCTCCAGAAAAACGGCGCCTGCAGGCGCCGTTTTTTGACCGCCGGGATCAGTCCGCAAAAAACGCCGTGAACCGGTCGTGGATGCGATCCGGCATCTCCTCCTGCATGTAGTGCCCGGCATCGAGCGGATCGGTGACCTGGATGTTCGAGGCGTACTGCCTCCAGATCTCGACGAAACGCTGCGCCCGCTCCGGCGAATGGCCGCGCGCGCCCCACAGCAGCATCAGCGGCATTTCGAGTTTTTTGTCCTTGTCCGCGGTGTCCATCTCGAAATCACAGGTCGCGGTCGCGCGGTAGTCGCGGCAGGAACCGGTGATGGTCTTCAGCGTGTAGCAGCGGATGTACTCGGACAGCGCGCCGTCGGTCAGGAAGTCGAGGCCGGTGCCGCCACGGATCGCCATGCGGCTCCTGATGAAATACTCCGCCGGCACCGCGCTGATCAGCCGTTCGGGAAAGGGCTCGGGCTGCGCCATGAACCCCCAGTGCCAGGTGCCGATGACCCAGGCCTTGGTCGGATTGTTCCAGACGTAATGGTTGGGAATGATGTCCATCAGGCAGACCTTGCGGATGCGCTCCGGACGGTCCATGCACATCCGGTGCACCGTGCGGCCACCGCGGTCGTGGCCGGCCACGAAAAACCGGTCGTGGCCGAGCTGATCCATGATCTCCAGCAGGTCCTGCGACATCGCGCGGAAACTGTAGTTGATGTTGTTCTCGCCCGGCTCCGGTAGCGAGCTGTCGCCGTAGCCGCGCAGATCGGGCAGGATCACGTGGTAGCGCTGCGCCAGCCGCGCGGCAATCTTGTACCAGCAGGTATGGTTCTGCGGGTTGCCGTGCACCAGCAGCAGCGGCGGGCCGGAACCGCCGTGGCGCAGGCGGATGACCGCGCCGGACGTGCGCACGTCCGCATGTTCGAAACCCGGAAAATGCGCCGCAACATCGGCGCCGCCCCAGCGCGCCGGGTCGCGCACGTAATCGGCGGCAGTCGCCGCCGCCATGATCTGCAGACCAGCCATCGCTCCTGTCACTCCTCCGCAAACGGTTGATTGTTCGCGGGGCATTCTGTATCTTGGCTCAACAAAATGCAATGCAAGCCGCGGGCGCACCCGCTTCCGCGACACCCGGCGCCCGCGCCCGCTTTTCCTTTCCCGGAGGAGGATTCCATGACCGTTCGCACCCGTCGCATTCCCGCACTGCTCGCCGCCTGCTGCCTCGCCGCCGCTCCCGCGGCCGCGCAGAACTTTCCCGTCAAGCCCGTGCGCATCGTCGTGCCCTTCGCGCCCGGCGGCGCCAACGACGTCATCGCGCGCGTGGTCGCGCAGCGACTGTCCGAGCCGCTGGGCCAGCAGGTGCTGGTCGACAACCGCGGCGGCGCCGGCGGCGCCATCGGCGCGGACATGGTCGCCAAGTCCGCGCCCGACGGCTACACGCTGCTGCTCGCCAACCCCGGCCCCAACGCGATCAATCCGTCGCTGCAGCCGAGGACGCCGTACGATCCGGTGCGCGATTTTTCGATGATCACGCTGATGGCGGTGTCGCCGCAGGTGCTGGTCGTGCACCCGTCGATGCCGGTGCGCTCGGCCCGCGACCTGATCGCGCTCGCGAAAGCCAGGCCCGGCCAGATCAACTACGGCTCTTCGGGCACCGGCGCAATCACCCACCTCGCCATGGAGTTCTTCAAGGCGAAGACCGGAACCGACATGGTCCACATCCCCTACAAGGGCGCCAGCATCGCGCTGACCGAGCTGATCGGCGGCCAGGTGTCGGCGATGTTCGCGGCGCTGGGCTCGATCCAGCCGATGATCAAAAGCCAGCGCGTGCGCGCGGTGGGCATCGCGGCGGCCCAAAGCTCGCCGCTGCTGCCGGGCGTGGCGGCGATCGCGGAAAGCGGCGTGCGCGACTTCGAGGTCGTCAACTGGTTCGGCATCGTCGGCCCCGCCAACATCCCCCGCCCTGTCGTCGACCGGCTCAACCAGGCGATCAACCACGTCGTGCAATCGGCCGACAGCAAGGAGCGTTTCGCCGGCATGGGCTTCGTGCCCCGCGGCACGACGCCGGAAGAACTCGACAAACACATCCGTTCCGAAATCGCGCGCTGGAGCAGCGTCATCAAGTCGCAGAACATCCGGCCGGAATAAGCCCGTGGGCGCGGCCTCGGGACTCACCGCGCGGCTCGCCTCCCGGGTCGTCGACTACATCCGCCGCAGCGGCCTCGCCGTCGGCAGCCACCTGCCTGAGCAGCGGCTCGCCGACGCCTTCCGCGTCTCCCGCACCCCCGTGCGCCATGCGCTGCACGTGCTGGCCGGCATGGGCGTGGTGGCGCGGCGGCCGCGCCACGGCTATTTCCTGCGCAGGGTGCCGGCGCAGACGCCGAAGCTCCCCATCCGCGACGACGCGGCGCTGGCCGAGGAACGCTACCTGCGCATCGCCGACGACCGGCTGGCCGGCAAGCTGGAAGACCAGGTCACGGAAACCGCGCTGATGCGCCGCTACGGACTGCGCCGGCGCGAGCTGCAGCGCATACTGCACCGCATGCAGCAGGAAGGCTGGATCGGACGCAAGCCGGGCCACGGCTGGATGTTCGCGACGCTGCCCGACAGCGTCGAGGCGCATGCCCAGAGCTACCGCTTCCGCATGCTGTTCGAGCCGGCCGCGCTGCTCGAACCGGGCTTCCGCATCGACCGCGCCGAACTCGAACGCATCCGCCGCGACCAGCAGATGCTGCTCGACGGCGGGGTGCACCGGCTGTCAAGAGCGCGGCTGTTCGAGATCGGCTCGGATTTCCACGAAACCCTGGTCTCGTTCTCCGGCAACGGCTTCATGATCGACGCGATCCGCCGCGTCAACGGCATGCGCCGCCTGCTGGAATACCGCGCCAAGTGCAATCGCGGACGCTTCATGGAACAATGCAGGGAGCATCTGCATCTGCTGGACCTGCTGGAACAGGGCGATCCCGAACGGGCCGCGGCGTATCTGCGGCGCCATCTTGATCTCGTGCGCGAGAAAAAAACCGGGATTCCCTCCTCTTCCTCCACCTTCCCGCGACACGCGGCGGCCATCACGGCACAGCTGTAGGCGCTCACGGCGCCGTTCCGCACACAGACAGACACCACTGACAAGGAAACCAGATGAAACTGCTCGTTCTTCCCGGCGACGGGATCGGCCCGGAAATCACCGAAGCGACCCTCGCCGTGCTCGACCGTGCCAACGCGAAATACAAGCTCGGCCTGGAATGGGACATCCGCGAAATCGGCTTCGCCGCGCTGAAGGCGCGCGGCTCGACGCTGCCCGAGGACATCCAGGAGGCCGCGCGCAAGGCGCCGGGCATCATCCTGGGGCCGGTGTCCCATCTCGACTACCCGCCCAGGGAACAGGGCGGCATCAATCCCTCGGGCTGGCTGCGCGTACAGCTCGACCTCTTCGCCAACATACGGCCCGCGAAATCGCGCATGGGTGTCGGCCTCACCGGCAAACCGATGGATCTGGTGATCTTCCGCGAATGCACCGAGGGTTTCTACGGCGACCGCAACATGTTCATGGGCCGCGGCGAATTCATGCCGACCGAGGACGTCGCGATCGCCGTGCGGAAAGTCACCGCGCGCCAGTGCCAGCGCATCGCGCGCGTGGCCTTCGAGTGGGCGCGCCAGCGGCGCAAGAAGGTCACCGCCGTGCACAAGGCCAATGTTCTGCACATGTCCGACGGCCTGTTCCTGCGCGAGGTGCGCAAGGTGGCCGGGGAATACCCCGATGTCGAGCTCGACGAGAAAATCATCGACGCGATGGCCGCGCTGCTGGTGCGCATCCCGGACCGCTTCGACTGCATCGTCACCGGCAACATGTTCGGCGACATCCTGTCGGACGAAGCGTCGGAAATCTCCGGCGGCCTGGGCCTCGCCGGCTCGACGATGACCGGCGACGATGCCTGCTGCGCGCAGGCGCAGCACGGCTCCGCGCCCGACATCGCCGGCCAGGACAAGGCCAACCCGGTGTCGCTGATCCTGTCCTCGGCGAT
The DNA here is from genome assembly GCA_964533495.1 of uncultured Bordetella sp. Classification (GTDB taxonomy): domain Bacteria; phylum Pseudomonadota; class Gammaproteobacteria; order Burkholderiales; family SG8-41. Next base: position 27,547 of record CAZHJU010000020.1, read on the forward strand.
GCTGCTGGAATGGCTGGCCGCGAAACACAAACGCCCGGAATTCGACGCCGCGGCGAAAGCCATCGAAAAGGCCATCGACGATTCGCTGCAGTCGCCGGACACCCGCACGCCGGATCTGGGCGGCAAGCTCGGCACCAGGGCCTATACCCGCCACCTCGCCGGCTCGATCTGAACGCGACGCCGCGTACCGCGTCACCGGACCGTTGCCGCGCCCTCCACGAAAGGCATGCGCTTCCGGCGGGGAATATCATGTTGTCATTCCGGAGCGACATGTTGTAAGGTGCGACAGCGGGGCCGGAAGCATGACGCACGACCCCCTGCGGAACATGTCATGAGAACCGGCTCGCCGTTCTCGCCTTCACATTTTCATACAAGATAACGGAGGGACCATGGATCTCCACACACTCGCCACCTCGCTGTCGAACACTCTCGGCGCGCATCTGCCCAGCATCGCCGGCGCGCTTGCCGTGCTGATACTCGGCTGGATCATCGCCGTCGCGGTGCGCGCCGGCTGCATGCGCCTGCTCGCGCTGCTGAAGGTCAACCAGCGCCTCCGCGAAAGCACGGACCAGAAACTCGACATCGAAAGCGGGATCGCCATCGGCGCCTTCTGGCTCATCATGCTCCTGACCGTGCTCGGCGTGCTGAACACGCTCGGCCTCGATCTGGTCTCCGACCCGTTCCAGGTGCTGGTCGTCAAGATCTTCGGCTACATGCCCAGCCTTGCCGCCGGCACGATACTCATCGTCGTGGCCTGGCTGCTCGCCACGCTGCTGCGCGCCATCGTCGTGCGCGCGCTGGAGAAAACCAGCCTCGACGACCGGCTGACCGAGACGGCCGGCATGGAACCGATGAGCAAAAACGTCGGCAACGTGCTGTTCTGGCTGGTCATCCTGCTGTTCATCCCGGCCATCCTCGGCGCCTACGAACTGGAAGGCCTGCTCGCGCCGGTGCAGGAAATGGTCAACAAGGCGCTGAACATCCTGCCCAACGCGTTCGCGGCCGTGGTCATCGGCTTCGTCGGCTGGCTGGTGGCGAAAGTGCTGGGCGGGCTCGTCGTCAACCTGCTGGCCGCGGCCGGCGCGGATGCCGCCGGGCACAAGGCCGGACTCGAGCGTTCCGTGCAGCTTTCGCGGGTCGCCGGCACGCTGGTGTTCATATTCGTGTTCATTCCGACGCTGATCTCCGCGCTGGACGCCCTGCAGATCGAGGCCATCTCGCGCCCCGCGACGGACATGCTCGGACGCATCCTCGGCGCGGTGCCGAACCTGATCGCGGCCAGCCTGATCCTGGTGATCACCTGGTACGTTGCGAAATTCGCCTCGTCGCTGGTTGCGCGCCTGCTCGGCGGCATGGGCATCGACACGCTGCCCGGCAAGATCGGCCTGTCGCAATCCTTCGGCAAGGATCTCCGCCCCTCGGCGCTGGCCGGCATGCTGATCATGTTCTTCGCGATGCTGTTCGCCACCGTCGAAGCCGCCAACCAGCTGCAGTTCACGCAGGTGCGCGACGTCGTCACGACTTTCATCGGCTTCTCCGGCAACATCCTGCTGGGCAGCGTCATCCTGCTGATCGGATTCTGGCTCGCCAATCTGGCCTTCACCGCGCTGAACCGCGCAAGCGGCGAAAACTCGCCCGCCCTTGCGCAGATCGCCCGGATCGCGATTCTCGGCCTGGTGGTCGCGATGGGCCTGCGCGCGATGGGCATCGCGGACGACATCGTGAATCTGGCATTCACGCTGGCCTTCGGCGCGGTCGCGGTGGCTGTTGCGCTGTCGTTCGGACTCGGCGGCCGCGAAGCGGCAGGCCGGCAGATGGAGCACTGGCTGTCCAGTCTGCGCAAGAAAGACTGAGACCGAGCCGCAGTGCCGCCGGCCTGCCGGCGGTGCCGGCCGGTCGGTTTAACGGAGGCCCGCCGGACGCAAATCCGGCGGGCCTTTCAGTTCCACGACATTGCCCTCGGGATCGCCGAGATACAGCGACGGCCCCTCACCGTCCGCGCCGTAGCGCGACTTGACCTCGCCCGGCACCACGCCATGGCGGATCAGGTGCGCGGCCAGCGCGCCCGGATCGAAAGGCTCGACGCGCAGGCACAGATGATCCATGTTGCGCCCCTCCGCGGCCGGCGCCGCGCCGCCCCGGCGGCCAAGCTGGCCGTCCACCGCCACCAGGTCGATCAGCGCACTGCCGGCGCGCAGCTGCACCATGCCGAGATCCGCGCGCTCGCGCTCCGGCGTGCAACCCAGCACGTCGCAGTAGAAGCGCACCATGCGCGGCAGGTTCGCCACGCGCAGCACGACATGATCGAGGCCGAGAATGCTGAACATTCAGGAATCCGGAAACGAAACCGCCGCCGCGGATATTGCGGCGGCGGCGCAGGGTTAATTATAAGTATTTGATTTTATTTAATTATTTATTGATGTCGCCCATGCAAAGGTATTTCACCTCGACAAACTCCTCGATGCCGTATTTGGAACCTTCGCGGCCGATGCCGGACTCCTTGATGCCGCCGAAAGGCGCGATCTCGTTGGAAATGATGCCGACGTTGATGCCGACGATGCCGGACTCCAGTCCCTCGGCGATGCGCCAGATGCGGCCGATGTCGCGGCTGTAGAAGTACGAGGCCAGGCCGTATTCGGTGTTGTTGGCCAGCTTCAGCAATTCTTCCTCGGTCTTGAAGCGATAGAGCGGCGCCACCGGACCAAAGGTTTCCTCGTGCGTGACCTTCATGTCGGTGGTCACGCCGGCCAGCACGGTCGGCTCGAAGAACTGGCCGCCCTTCGCATGACGCTTGCCGCCGGTCAGCACTTTCGCCCCCTTCTCCAGCGCGTCGGCGATGTGCTCCTCGACCTTCTCCACCGCCTTCATGTCGATCAGCGGCCCCTGCGCATTGCCGTCCTCTAGACCGTTGCCGACCTTCATCTGCGACACCCTGTCGGCGAGCATCTTCGAGAACTTCTCGTAGACGCCGTCCTGCACGAAGATGCGGTTGGCGCAGACGCAGGTCTGGCCGGTATTGCGGAACTTGGAGGCCATCGCGCCCTCGACCGCCGAAGCAAGATCGGCATCGTCGAACACGACGAAGGGCGCGTTGCCGCCCAGTTCCAGCGAAACCTTCTTCACCGTGCCCGCGCACTGCTGCATCAGCAGCTTGCCGATCTCGGTGGAGCCGGTGAAGGTGAACTTGCGCACCAGCGGGTTGGTCGTCAGCTCCTTGCCGATCGGGCCGGCGGAGCCGGTGACCACCGACAGCACGCCCTTCGGGATGCCGGCGCGCTCCGCCAGCTCGCACAGCGCCAGCGCCGAATACGGCGTCTGGGAAGCGGGCTTGATCACCATCGTGCAGCCCGCGGCGAGCGCCGGGCCTGCCTTGCGCGTGATCATCGCGTTCGGAAAATTCCACGGCGTCACCGCGGCGCAGACGCCGATCGGCTGCTTGATGACGACGATGCGCTTGTCCGGCGCGTGGGTCGGGATGGTGTCGCCGTAGATGCGCTTGCCTTCCTCGGCGAACCATTCGATGAAGGACGCGCCGTAGGCGATCTCGCCGCGCGACTCGGCGATCGGCTTGCCCTGCTCGACGGTCATCAGCTTCGCCAGGTCTTCCTGGTTCGCCATCATCAGGTCGAACCATTTGCGCAGGATGTTCGCACGCTCCTTGGCGGTCCTGGCGCGCCAGGCCGGCCAGGCGGCACTGGCGGCCTCGATCGCGCGGCGGGTTTCGGCGGGCCCCATCTTCGGCACGGTGCCGATCTGCTCGCCGGTCGCCGGGTTGCGCACGGCCAGCGTCGATTTGTCGTCGGCGTCGATCCAGGCGCCGTCGACATAGCACTGCTGGCGGAACAGGCTGGGATCTTTCAGTTCGACGGGCGGCTTGGCTTTCTGCAGCATGATTCGGCTCCTGCGGATTGCGGATTGAAGGATGTACGTCCGGGACAACGACCGGTTTTCACCGACCCGGAAAATCAGGCGGACGAGTATAACAAAGGGAATTTGACCAATCTCCGGCCATTGATCGGCTCGAAAATCGGCCCGAAAACCGGCTCGAAATGCGTGCGCGGCGGATTCAGGCGCAGCGTCGTCGTGCCGCCACGACATCGCGGGTGCTGTGTTTTTGCAACAACGCCGGCGCCGCGCGGCGGAACCGCAACAGCTTGTATATAATCGCCAAATCCGCCTGTTGCGGCACAAAAAACACCCAGTCAAGGATCAGAAACATGCTTCATCTTGCCCGTCGTTTGCGGTCGGCCCTCATCTGCGCCGTGCTCGGCCTCGGCGTGCTGGGCGGATGCGCCAGCACCGGCGACCCGCGCGACCCGCTGGAGCCCCTCAACCGCGGCGTCCACACCTTCAACGACGGCGTGGACACCATGTTCATCAAGCCCGCGGCCGAGGTTTACCAGGGCGTGGTGCCGGGTCTCGTCCGCACCGGCGTCAGCAACGTGTTCTCCAACATCAACGACGTCATCGTCGCGCTGAACAACCTGCTGCAGGGCAAGTTCGGCGCCGCGCTCTCCGACGTCGGCCGCGTGCTGCTGAATACCACCGCCGGCCTGCTCGGCATTTTCGACGTGGCCACGCCGGCCGGACTGGAAAAACATGACGAGGACTTCGGCCAGACGCTGGGCTGGTGGGGCATCGGCGACGGGCCTTATCTCGTGCTGCCCTTCCTCGGCCCGCGCACCACGAGGGACGCGGTGGGCACGGTGGTCTATTTCATGGTCGACCCGGTGGCGAACGTCAACCCGCCGCGCGACCGCAACCAGCTGGTCGCGCTGCGGCTCGTTTCCGACCGGGCAAGCCTGCTCAGCGCCAGCCGCGTCCTTGCGGTGGCCGCGCTCGACGAATACGAATTCGTTCGCGACGCCTATCTGCAACGCCGCCGCAACCTGATCTACGACGGCAATCCGCCGCGGGAAAAACTGGACGACTCATCGCTGCCCAGGGACCTTATCCCGCAAGCCGCGGTTCCGGCCGCCGAAGGCTCCGCGATCCGGAGCGGCGAACTGCCGACGCCCGCCGAGGAGGAGGCAACCCGCCGCAGTGCCGCGGACGACGCCGGCTCTCCCCCGTCCGGACCCGCCGGCGTCACCGCGATGTCCGCGGCAACCTCCGGCATCACCCTGCACTGACAGCTGCCCGCCCGTTCCGGGTTTCCCCGGTCAGGACGGCGCGCCGGCCGCCGGCGCGCCGCCCGGCGCCGCCTTCTTGACGTTGTCCATCACCGCCATCGCCGAACTCACCAGCGTCGCCACGTCGGCCACGTTGGCCGGCACGATCAGCGTGTTGTTGGTCCGCGCCAGGTGCGCGAAGGCATTGACGTAGAGTTTCGCCACTTCGAGGTTCGCCGCCTGCCCGCCGCCGGGGCCGTTCAGCGCCTGGGCCACGGTGTTGATCGCGCCCGCGGTGGCCTCGGCAATCAGTTGAATCCGCGCCGCCTCGCCCTGCGCGCGGTTGATCGCCGCGGTCTTGTCGCCCTCCGACTTCAGCACCGCCGCCTGTTTCTCGCCGTCGGCCAGATTGATCTCCTCCTGCCGCTGGCCTTCCGATTTCGCGATCAGCGCGCGTTTTTCGCGCTCGGCCGTGATCTGCGCCTGCATCGCGCGCAGGATCGAATCCGGCGGCGTCAGGTTCTTGATCTCGTAACGCAGCACCTTGACGCCCCAGGTATGCCCCGCCTCGTCGAGCACCGCCACCACCTGGCGGTTGATCTCGTCGCGGCTTTCGAAAGTCTTGTCCAGCTCCATCTTGCCGATTTCCGAGCGCAGCGTGGTCTGCGCCAGCTGCGTCACCGCCGAGATGTAATCCGAGGATCCATAGGACGCCAGCTTCGGGTCGGTCACCTGGTAATAGATGATGCCGTCGACGCCGAGCTGGGTGTTGTCGCGGGTGATGCAGACCTGCTCCGGCACGTCCAAGGGCGTCTCCTTCAGCGAATGGCGGTAGGCCACCTTGTCGAGGAAAGGCACGATCACGTTCAGCCCCGGCTCCAGCACGCCGTGGAATTTGCCCAGCCGCTCGACCACCCAGGCCATCTGCTGCGGCACCTGGCGGATCGACTCGATGGCCACGACGACGCCCAGGGCAACCACAAAAAACGGCACGGCATACGAACGCTGATCGAAAGCGATCAGCATGCCGGTCAGGAAAACGACGATCATCAGTTTTGGAAACATGCCCGGCTCTCCGTCAGGATAGTCTATTGTCGAAAACAGCGGTCAATGCGGCCGCGCGGACGACACGCGCAGCGTGTTGCCTTCGACCGCGTGGATGTAGAACACCTTGCCGTCGGGCGTGCGTTCGCCGGTGACCTGCGCCTCCCACTGCGCATTGCGGTAGCGGACGCGGGCAAATCCGTCGGCCTCGCTGATCCAGGCATCCAGCATCACCTTCTGCCCGATATCCAGCCCCGCGCCCTGCATGGCCCGCGCAGCCCGCGGACTGCCGCGATAACGCTTCACCAGCAGCACGCCGGTCACCGAAACCCCGGCGATCAGCACCGCCTGCACCCAGAACGATCCGCCGAACCATGCCGCGGCGGCGGCGGACAGCGCGGCAAGCCCCAGGACCAGCAGATAGAAAGTGCCGGTCAGCATTTCGATGATGATCAGCGCAATGCCGGTCACCGCCCACAGCAGATACGCATCCATTCGTTTCTCCCCCCTCGCTTCAGCACGCTTCGGTGGCCGAAGCATAACCAAGCCCCGGTTGAGCGTCCACGCCGCCGCTCAGGCCGGCAATCCGTCGAGCCAGGACGCGATGCGCAGCGCGGCCCGCCGCCAGCGGGTGTCCAGCATCATCGCATGCGCCGTGTCCGGCAGCACTTCCAGCTCGCCGCGATGCCACCGCGCGGTCTCCTCCAGCGCTGGCGGCGGAAACAGGCGATCATCCGCGGCCGCGAACACTTTCACCGGAATATCCGCCCGTTCGATCCAGGGCTGCTGCGGCCAGCACAGATCGAACAGCGCACGCTGCGATTCGTGGCGCATGCGCCGCAGATGGCGCCAGGCATCGGCGGCCGGCAGATCGGCCGAAAAAATCGCCTGCTGCAGCTGCGCGGATGCCGAAGGCACTCCCGGATTATTCTGTAACATATTGATTTCAAAGTATATTTCTGGTGAGTTCAGCGCCAGCATCAGACTGCTGCCGAGCAAACCCTGCAGCGGCACCGGCGCCAGCAGCGCCAGGGCACGCGCCTGCGCGCGCCGCCAGGCGCGCTGGACGACGATGGCCCCCATCGAATGCCCCAGCAGCACCGGCGGCTCGCCGATGGCGGCGACAGCAGCCAGCACGTCCCCGACGTAATCCTCGACCGAAGCAAAGCCGGCCTCTTCGCCGTCGATGCCGTGCCCGCGCAGATCCACCGCCCAGACGTCGTAACCGCACCCGGCGAAATACGGCAGGAAATGCTCATCCCAGCACCAGGCGCCGCAGAAGGCGCCGTGTACGAACAGCAGCGGCGTGCCGCGCACGCGCGGCGTCGCGCGGCGCACCACGCAATGCGGCTGTCCTGCGCCGCCGCTCAATTCAGCCTTGCCACCACGGCGGCGAGATCGGCCATCTGCGCGCGCACCGCCCCGGCATCGGCCGCGCCGGGGCACTGCCTGAGATAGGTGCCGAAATCGCCCAGCGCCGCGCGGAAACATTCCAGCCGGAGATAGATGCCGCCGCGATTGCGATATTCCTCCCCGGCATCGTCGGGGCGCAGCGCGATCAGCCGTTCGCTCGAGGACAGCGCGCGCAGCCAGTCCTCCTGGCGCGCATAGACCGCCTTCAGGTTCCGCAGCATGCGCGCCAGCACCTCCTTGTTCGGAGCCGCGCCCAGCAATTGGGCCAGCACCGCTTCGTCGACATTCCCGTCGCCGCCCGCGTCGCGCAGGCGCTGCTGCAATTCCTCGACGCCCAGCGACAGACCGCGGCTGTACGGATCGAGGATCACCACGCCGTCGCGCAGCGCGCACTTGACCAGGAAATGCCCCGGAAAGGACACGCCGTGCAGGCCGAGCCCGATGCGCCGCCCGACCTCGATGTAGATCAGGCCCAGCGTGATCGGGATGCCGAGTCTGCGCTCCAGCACTTCGTTGAGGAAACTGTTCCGCGGATCGTAATAGTCCTCCGCGTTGCCGGCGAAACCCAGTTCGTTGAACAGGTAATGATTCAGCGCCAGCAGTTTTTCCGCAGTCGCCACGTCGGCGCGCAGGCGGCCGCGCAGCCGTGCAGCCATGTCGTGCAGGCGTCCCAGATAATCATCGACCGCGAGGTCCGGGTACTCGCCGGCCGCGATCCACAACGCGCCTTCGGCCAGCGACACATCCTCGTCGCGCATCCGCGCGATGCGCCGCCACTCCACCGCGGCACGCGCCTCGGGCGCGTAACCCTGCGCAGGATCGCTCATGCCCGCCCCGCCGCCCGCTGGAATGGAGGTAGCCGTCGACCAGCAGTGAGCAGGCGCCCGCCGGGCGCCCGATCGGACAGTTGATAGCCGCAGTACCGCCAGAAATCCATAATTGAGAGCCCGATCCCGGACGCATTATGACACGACAGCAACAGCACCCCGCCGCACAGGCGGGGAAAATCAGCTCCCAGTCAGCGTGGAACCGGCCTCGAAGCCTGCGGCAGCCTCGAAAGCATCGTCCAGTTCGGATTCGTCCGCATCGTCCTCGAAAAGATCACTCACCGGCGACTGGGGAAATCTGGTCGGCTCCGGCAGCGGGAGTTCCCTGATACCATTCGCCGCATGCCGTGTTTACGACCGCTGAAACCGGTTGTGCGTCTCTTTTCACAACGTCTTTCACAGCCCGGATTCCGCCACATCGGGCCACAGCAATCCTAACCCCAGATCGCCCCCTACCTGCTCGCTATATTGGCTCAACCATTATTTTGACCAATCGAGCAGAAAATTGTGTCGGATCTTCATTCGAAAATTAATTTCTCTCGTAAGCTTCCCTAATTTCCGGGCCGGCAAAAAGTAGAGCTTTCTGGCATTGTTACTTGGCCAGGAGGTTCAGATGAAGAAGTCGAGATTTACGGAAACGCAGATTGTTGCAGTGCTGAAGGAGGCAGATGCCGGCAAGCCGGTGAAGGAGATCTGCCGGAGCCACGGGATCAGCGATGCCACCTACTACCAGTGGAAATCGAAGTATGGCGTGATGGAGGCGTCGGACCTGAGGCGGGTGAAGGAACTGGAAGCGGAGAATGCGCGGTTGAAGCGCCTGTTTGCGGATATGGCGCTGGAGAACGCGGCGATGAAGGCAAAAAAGCTCTGAAGCCGGAGGGGCGGCGGGAGGCGGCACGGTATCTGGTAGTGGCACACCGAATATCTGTGTGCCGAGCCTGCGATTGCGCAGGACTGGCCCGTTCGGCGTATTACACGGAATCGGTGAACTGGCGGGTGCGGGACGCGGAGCGGATGGCGGCCTTGGCCCGGCTGGTCGAAGAGCGGCCCAGCCGGGGCTTCTGGAAATGCTGCCAGCGGTTGCGGCTGGAAGGCTGTGGCTGGAATCACAAACGCATCTATCGGGTATATCGGGCGATGAAACTGAACTTGCGTCGTGCCGCCCGGCGGCGGCTGCCGAAACGGGAACGAGCCCCGCTGTATGTGCCGCGTCAGCCGGACTCCGTGTGGTCGGCGGACTTCATGGCCGATACGCTGGCCTGTGGCCGGCGCTTCCGTCTGTTCAATATCGTGGATGACTTCAATCGGGAAGTTGTGCATATCGAGGTGGACAAAAGTTACTTACCTTTCACCAACTCCAACTCTGTCAAAAACCCCTTCAGCTCCGCATACTCCGCGTCCATGTATTTTTTCGTCACCGCCGCCGGCTTGTATTCATTGTCCCAGTTGTTGTCGGCGAGTTCCTTCTTCCAGCCTTCGGTCTGGGACAACTGCTTCAGGGCATTGTCCCAGTACGCGATCTGCGCCGCGGTCATGCCGGGCGGGCCGATCAGGCCGCGCCAGTTGGAGACGATGGCATTGGCGCCCTGCTCCTTCCAGGTCGGCACGCCGGCGTAAAGTCCGGCGAGGCGCTGGGGCGCGGCCACGGCGATGACGCGGATGTTCCCGGCCTCGAGGTGCTTGCGCATCAGGCCGACCGAACCGGGCACGGCGTCGACGTGGCCGCCGAGCAGCGCGGTGACCGCCTGGCCGCCGGACTGGAACACGGGCGTGCGAATCTTGCGCAAATCGACGCCGGCGTCCTTCAGGGCCATCGCGATGCCCTGGTGGTTGGGATTGCCCAAGCTGGTGGCGACGCCGAAGCTCAGCGCGCCGGGGTCCTTCTTCATGCGGTCGAGCAGATCGCGCCCGCTCCTGATCGGCGAATCGGCCTTGACCGCGACGGTGATGTATTCGTCGAAGAGGATCGCCAGCGGCGTCAGGTCGCTGTAGGTGACCTGCGAGCGGCCGGAGATGTGATTGGTCAGGAGACTCTTCGAGGCGATGGACACGAAGTGGCCGTTGGCCGCCTGGCTCTGCAGATAGCCGTAGGCGATCGCGCCGCCGCCGCCGGGCTTGTTGACCACCGTCACCGAAGTCGGCACCGCCTTGCGGTCCTGGAGGATTTTCTGGATCAGCCGGCCGGTCGAATCCTGGCCGCTGCCCGGCGCGGTGTTGATGACGATTTCGACGTTCTTGTCGGGCTGCCAGGCCTGGGCCTGTACGAACGTCCCGGCACCCGCCAGCGAAAGGCCCGCCAGCCCCACTGCAAACCTGCGTATTGCGCTCATCACTTTTCTCCTCCGTTCAAATTCCGGCGCAAGCCGGAATCCAGTCGTTGCCGCGCCGATTGCCACCGCTGTTCTGGATGCCGGCTTGCGCCGGCATGACGGTTTTGGCGAACAGGCGCCAGCGGAATATTTCAGGCCCGCGCCGCGAGCCAGGGCCTGTCCCGGTAATAGCTTTTCTCGAAGCCTTCGATTTTCGCCGCGTACTGCTGGGTGCGCGCGATGTCGTCGAGCCCTTCCAGCAGGCAGCGCTTGCGCACTTCGTGGATCTCGAATTTGTGGACCTTGCCCGCGGTGTCGGTGACGGTCTGCGCGGCGAGATCGACGCTGATTTTCGCGCCCGGGCTGTCCTGCAACTGGCGGCGAATCGCCGCGCATTCCTCTTCCGGCAGCATCAGCGCCAGCAGCCCGTTCTTGGCGCAGTTGGCGGCGAAGATGTCGCCGAAGCTCGGCGCGATCACGCAGCGGATGCCGAATTCGTACAGCGCATAGACCGCGGTCTCGCGCGAGGAGCCGCAGCCGAAGTTGCGGTCGGCGACGATGATTCCCGATTGGTCGTACGGCGCGGCGTTCAACATGAATTCGGTCTGGGTGCCGTCCGGCCGGAAGCGCGAGTCGTAGAACAGGATCTCGCGGTATTTCGGCCCGCGCGGCACCTTGTTGAAGCGCGTCGGGCACAGCTGGTTGGTGTCGATGTTCGCCTCGTGCATCGGCACGGCAACGGCTGTCAATGTGGTGAAAGCTTGCATGACTTTATAACCTATTTATTATATTGATAAACTTATTTAATCAGCTCGCGTACGTCGGCAAGATGCCCCTTGATCGCGGCCGCCGCGGCCATCGCCGGGCTGACGAGATGGGTGCGCCCGCCCGGCCCCTGCCGGTTGCGGAAATTGCGGTTGGAGGTCGAGGCGCAGCGCTCGCCGGGTTGCAGATAGTCGCCGTTGATCGCGGTGCACATCGAGCAGCCGGGCTCGCGCCACTCGAAGCCGGCCTGCGTGAACACCTTGTCGAGGCCCTCGGCTTCGGCTTGGCGCTTGACCGCCATCGAGCCGGGCACGACCCAGGTCGTGACCTTCGCCCTGCCGTGTTTCGCCACTTCGGCGGCGGCGCGCAGATCCTCGATGCGGCCATTGGTGCAGGAGCCGATGAACACGCGATCGAGCTTGATGTCCTGCAGGGCCATGCCGGGACGCAGCGCCATGTAGTCCAGCGCGGTTTCCAGCTCGGCGCGCTTCTTGCCGTCCCTGACCGCGGACGGATCGGGCACGACGCCGTCGATCGGCAGCGCGTGCTCCGGCGTGATGCCCCAGGTCGCGGTCGGCGCGATCCGCGCGGCATCGAGCGCCACTTCCCTGTCGAAATGCGCGCCGGCGTCGCTCGCCAGCGCGCGCCAGCCGTCGAGCGCCTGTTGCCAGGCCTTGCCTTTCGGCGCGTACGGCCGGCCTTCGACCCAGGCATAGGTCTTGTCGTCGGGCGCGATCAGGCCGACGCGGCCGCCGGCCTCGATCGACATGTTGCAGATGGTCATGCGGCCTTCCATGCCGAGCTTGCGGATGGTCGAGCCGGCGTATTCGATGGCATGGCCGGTGGCGCCGTCGACGCCGATTTTCGCGATCAGCGCAAGGATCACGTCCTTGGCGCTGACGCCGAAGCCGAGCTCGCCGTCGATGACGATGCGCATCGCCCCCGGCTTGCGCTGCCACAGCGTCTGCGTCGCCATCACGTGCGCGAACTCGGAGGCGCCGACGCCGTAGGCGAGGCAGCCGAAGGCGCCGTGGGTGGACGTGTGCGAGTCGTTGCCGATGACGAACAGCCCCGGCTGGATGAGGCCCTGCTCCGGCGGCACGATGTGCATGATGCCCTGCTGCTCGTGCGCCATGCCGAACAGCGTGACGCCGAACCTGTTGGCCATGTCCTGCAGGTCGATCACCATGTTGCGGATGCCCGTGTCGGCAATGCCGTCGGTGCCTTTGGCGCGACCGGTGGTCGGCACGTAGTGGTCGGTGAAGGCGAAGATCTGGTGCGGCTTGCGCGCCTTGCGGCCCGCCTTGTCGAGCGCGGTGAAGGCGTGCAGCGTGTTCTCCTGCGCCAGCGCGACGTCGACGTACATCAGCGACTCGCCTTCGTCGGTCAGGATGTGATGGGAATTCCAGAGTTTTTCGATGATCGATTGCGGGGTGTTGCCAGTCATGTTGTCTGCTTCCTTGCGTTGCAATGAGTGCGCATGCTCAGAACAGCTCGCGCACGTCGGTGAAATGCCCTTTCAGCGCCGCCGCCGCAGCCATCGCCGGGCTGACGAGGTGGGTACGGCCCCCCGGTCCCTGGCGGTTGCGGAAATTGCGGTTGGAGGTCGACGCGCAGCGCTCGCCGGGCCTCAATTGGTCGCCGTTGATGGCGGTGCACAGCGAACAGCCGGGATCGCGCCATTCGAAACCGGCGGCGGTCAGAATCCTGTCCAGCCCCTCTTTTTCGGCCTGGCGTTTGACCGTCTTTGAACCGGGCACCACCCAGGCCGGCACCACCGTCTTGCCGCGCTTCGCGACCTCGGCGGCGGCGCGGATGTCCTCGATGCGGCTGTTGGTGCAGGAGCCGATGAACACGCGGTCGACCCTGATGTCGGCCAGCGCCATGCCGGCCTTGAGGCCCATGTAGTCCAGCGCCATGGTCCAGTCGCTGCGCCGGCGTTCGTCGGGCGCGTTTTTCGGATCGGGCACGCTGCCGCCGACGGCGCCGGCCATCTCCGGATTGACGCCCCAGGTCACCATCGGCTCGATCTGCGCGGCGTCGAGCGCGACTTCGCGGTCGAACTGCGCGCCGGCATCGCTGGGCAGCGACCGCCACAGCGCCATCGCCGCGTCCCATTCGGCGCCTTTTCTCGGGGCGAAAGGACGGCCGTCCATGTAGGCATAGGTGGTGTCGTCGGGCGCGATCATGCCGCAGCGCGCGCCGGCCTCGATCGACATGTTGCAGACGGTCATGCGGCCTTCCATGCTCATCGCCCCGAACGTGGAGCCGGCGTATTCGATGGCGTGGCCGACGCCGCCCGCGGCGCCGATCCTGGCGATCGCCGCGAGGATGATGTCCTTGGCCGCGACGCCGAAACCGAGCCTGCCGTCGACGCGGATGCGCAGCGTCTTCGGCTTGCGCTGCCAGGTCGCCTGGGTCGCCATCACGTGGGTCATGTCGGAAGCGCCGATGCCAAAGGCGATGCTGCCGAAGGCGCCGTGCGTGGAGGTGTGCGAATCCGCGCCGCAGATCAGCAGGCCCGGCTGGGTGATGCCCTGCTCCGGCGGCACGATGTGCAGGATGCCCTGGCCGGGATCGTCGAAGCCGAACAGCCGGATGCCGTGCAGCTTCGTGTTCTCGTGCTGGGCGATCACCATGTTGCGGATTTCGTCGACCGCGATGCCGGCAATGCCCTTGTCGCGGCCGGTGGTCGGCACATAGTGATCGGTGAAGGCGAAGACCTGCCGCGGCCGTGCCACCTTCTGGTTGCGGCGCTTGAGGGCCGCGAAGGCGTGCGAAGACCCTTCGTGGATCAGCGCGCGGTCGACGTAGAGCAGGATCTCGCCTTCTTCCTCCGCGACGACGTGGCTGTCCCAGATCCTGTCGAACATCGTGCGGGCGGTCATGGCTGGCGGTTCTTCCTTCCGGCTTGCGGCGGCCTGCCGCCTACTTGATCATCCCCAGATCACCGAGAATGGTCCGGTAACCGGCATGTTCCGAATCGAACAGCTTGCGGGTCTGCGCGCTGTCCAGGTAATTGGCTTCCCAGGTGTTCTGCTCCAGCGCCTGCTTCCAGATGGCCGAGGTCACGGCTTTCGCCAGCACCCCGTCCCACCAGGCGATCTGCGCCGGCGTCATGCCCTTCGGGCCGATGACGCCGCGCCAAGTGTCCATGACCGCCTTGTAACCCTGCTCGGTCCAGGTCGGCGTGTCGGCATAGGGACCACCGATGCGTTTCGGCGCCAGGATGCCGATGACCCGGATCTGCCCGGCCTGCACCATGCGCACCACCGACGACGGCGTGCCGGTATGGGCATCGATGTGGCCGCCCAGCAGCGCGGTGACGGCGTCGCCGCCGGAGCCGAGCACGACGGCCTTCAGCTTGCGCGGATCGACGCCGCCCGCCTTCGCCACCAGCGCGAAGGACAGGTGATTGACGCTGCCCAGCGTGGTCGGGGTCGACACCGCCAGCGACTGGGGATCCTTGCGCAGGCGGTCGATGAAATCCTGCCCGCGCTTCAGCGGCGAATCGGCGCGCACCGCGACGACGGTGTACTCGCTGAACAGGTTGGCGAGCGGCGTCACCTCGCGGTATCTGACCGTGCCGCGGCCGTTGAGGTCGTTGGCGATGAGGTTGGGCGAGTTGATCGCGACGACATGGCCGTCGCCGGCGTTCTGGTTCAGGTAGACCAGCGACACCGCGCCGCCGGCGCCGGGCTTGTTGGTGACGCTGACCGGCACCGGGGCGAGCTTCTCTTCCTGGATGATTTTCTGCAGCAGCCGCGCCGAGCGGTCGATGCCGCCGCCGGGCGTGGTCGGCACGACGATTTCGATCGCCCTGTCGGGCTGCCACGCCTGGGCCTGCAGCGCCGGCGCCGGCAGCCACAACAGCAGTCCCGCGAGCAGCGCAGTCCGGATCATCTGGCTTGCCACATCGTGCCGCGCCGCCGTTCCACGGAGCGCTTACCAGCCCGCGATCAGGTCGGCGCCGGGCTTGACCTCGCCGCGCTCGACCCGGTGCACCAGATCGTTCATTTTCACGTGCAGCGGCGCTGGCACGCCGATGAAGGCGCCGCGCTCGGCGACATAACCGTTGATGAAATCGGTTTCGGTGCGGCGGCCCTTGAACATGTCCTGGGCCATCGATGGCCGCTGTTCGTCGGAGCGTTTCTTCGCGCCTTCGCGCAGGATCTCCTCGATGCCGGCCAGCGCGTCCTGGTTGCCCTCGCCGGCCAGCGCCAGCATCTCCGGCTCCATGCCGAGCATTTTTTCCAGCGAATAACCCAGCGCCTGGCCGACGCGCACCGACTGCGAGCCGAGGCGGATCGACACCGAACGCGGGCCGTCGGCGGCATCGCGCTGGTTGCCCGACAGCCCGGTTGCGGCGCACAGGCCGTTCCTCATGGCGTTGACCGTCAGCTTGGACCAGCGCTCGCCCCACAGGTTGGTGGTGACCTTGGCGCTGTCGGCCGAACGCAGCAGTTCGGCGATTTCCTGGGCCCGCGGCGTGACGCGGCCATGCGGCTCGCCGACGCGGAACACCGTGTGCCTGTCGCCGCCCAGCGGCACCGTGCGCTTGATGCGCCCCGGCGCGTAGAGTTCGGCCGCAACGAGGCTCGCGATGCAGCCCAGCGTCTTGCCCCAGCCGACGATGGCGGCGATGTGCTCCTCGTTGATGCAGTTCTGCAGCGACACGCAGAAGCCGTCGGACGCGAGATAGGGCTTGATCAGGTGCGTCGCCCACTCGGTGTCATAGGACTTCACGCAGATGAAAGCGATGTCCACCGGACGCTCCTTGCAGAAGCGCTGCACGTCCGTGACGTGGATGGCGTTAACCCTGATCGTGTGTTCTTCCTGCGGCGTCATGCCGGAGAGATGCAGGCCCTTCTCGCGCATGGTCTCCACATGCTCGGGCCAGGGATCGATCAGCGTGACGTCGTGACCCGCGCGGGTCATGTGGCCGCCGGCGATGCCACCGATGGCACCCGCGCCGACCACGACTATGCGTTTGGCCATCTAATAATTTTCCTTTAAAATCAAATATTTACTAAAGTTTTGCAATGATCGCTTCGGTGAACTGCCGGGTTCCCGCCGTGCCGCCGAGATCGCGGGTGACGTGCTTCTTCTCGGCCAGCACCTTCGTCAGCGCGGCGTCGATGCGATTCGCCGCATCGTTCTCGCCAATGTGGCGCAGCATCAGCACGCCGGAGAGGATCACCGCCATCGGGTTGGCGATGTCCTTGCCGGCAATGTCCGGCGCCGAGCCGTGCACCGCCTCGAACATCGCGCATTGTTCGCCGACGTTGGCGCCAGGCGCCACGCCCAGCCCGCCGACGAGGCCCGCGGCCAGGTCCGAGACGATGTCGCCGAACAGGTTGGCCAGCAGCAGGCCGTCGAAAGTCTCCGGCTTGATCACCAGCTCCATGCACAGCGCGTCGATGACGCGGGCGTCGCAGGCAATGCCCGGATAGTCCTTCGCCACGTCCTGCCCCGCCTTCAGGAACAGGCCGTCGGTCATCTTCATGACGTTGGCCTTGTGACCGATGGTCATTTTCTTGCGGCCGGTCTTCTTCAGGTATTCGAAGCCGTAACGCGCAGTGCGCGCGGTGGCACCGCGGGTGATGCGCTTGACCGCCTCGGCGGTGTCGTCGTCGATCATGCGCTCGTCGCCGACATAGAGGTCCTCGCTGTTTTCGCGGAAGATCACCAGGTCGACGTTGTCGTAGCGGGTGGCGACGCCGGGATAGTTCTTGACCGGGCGCACGTTGACGTAGAGCCCGAGTTCCTTGCGCAGCGCGATGGCAATGCTCGGGTAGTCGGCGCGCCATTCCTTGCCGCCGCGCATGCGCTCGATGTAGATGCGGTAGCTGCCGCCGAACGGGGTCTGGGTCGGCCCCTTCAGCGCCAGCCCATTGCGCTCGATCGACTCGAGCACGCTGACCGGCAGCGGCGTGCCGAATTCCTTCTCGGCGCGCATGCCGACCAGCACCTCCTCGAACTCGACCCTGGCGCCAGAGGCCTTGATGATGGCGCAGGCCGAGCCCACGACTTCCGGGCCGATGCCGTCACCCGGAACCACGGTTACCTTGTTCAATCCTTCTTCTCCGGAACGTTAAACAGAAATCAAATCAGCTTTCGTCGCCCTTGCTGCCCATCGCGCGCAGCCGCGGAACGATGAACGGCAGCAGCACCGAGATCAGGGACATCACCAGCAGCGTCACGGTGATGCCGCTGTTGTAGAAGATCTTCAGGTCGCCGCCGGAAATCGTCATCGCCTGGCGGAAGGACTGCTCCATCATGCCGCCCAGCACCAGCGACAACACCAGCGGCGCGACCGGGATGTCCACCTTGTCGAAGATGTAGCCGATGACGCCGAAGATCAGGATCAGCCAGAGATCGACCACGCTGCCGTTGATGGCATAGGCGCCGATCGCGGAAATCGCGACGATCATCGGATACAGGATGCCCTGCGGGATGTAGAGCAGCCGCACGAACAGGCCGATCAGCGGCAGGTTCAGGATCACCAGCATCACGTTGCCGATGTACATGCTGTTGATCAGGCCCCACACCAGGTCGGGACGGTTCTGGAACAGCAGCGGCCCCGGCTGCACGCCGTACATGATGAAGGCGCCCAGCATCACCGCGGTGGCGCCGCCCCCGGGAATGCCCAGCGTCAGCAGCGGCACCAGCGCGCCGGCCGTGTCGGAGTTGTTGGCCGATTCGGGGCCGGCCACGCCCTCGATCGCGCCATGGCCGAATTCCTCCGCATGCTTCGACAGGCGTTTTTCGGTCGTGTACGACATGATCGAGGCGATCGTGCCGCCGGCGCCCGGCAGCACGCCGACGATGAAGCCGATCACGCCACCGCGCCAGATCGGGCCGATCGAACGCCGCCATTCCTCGCGCGTCAGCCACAGCTTGCCCTTGATCTTCATCGCCTCGGCCGAGGTGCCGCGGCAGATGCCCTCCAGCCCGCGCAGCACTTCCGCCATCGCGAACAGGCCGACCACCACCACCACGAAACCGACGCCGTCCTGGAATTCGGGAATGCCCATGGTGTAGCGGGCCTGGCCGCTCTGCAGGTCGATGCCGATGGTGGCGATCATCAATCCGAGGATCGTCGCGATGACGCCCTTGGCCGGCGAATTGCCGGTCAGCGTCGACACCGCGGTCATCGCGAACAGCATCAGCGTGAAATATTCGGCGGGCCCGAATTTCAGGGCCACCGAAGTCAGCGGCACCGCGAACAGCGTCAGGCCGACGACGCCGATGGTGCCGGCGATGAAGGAGCCGATTGCGGACACCGCCAGCGCAGCGCCGGCGCGCCCCCGTTTCGCCATCTCGTAGCCGTCGATCGAGGTCATCACCGAGGACGCCTCACCCGGCGTGCGGATCAGGATCGCCGTGGTCGAGCCGCCGTACTTGGCCCCGTAGTAGATGCCGGCCATCATGATCAGCGCCGAGGTCGGGTTCATGCCGTAGGTGATCGGGATCAGCAGCGCGATGCCCGCCGAGGGTCCGATGCCGGGCAGCACGCCGATGATGGTGCCCATGAATACGCCGAGGAAGGTGTACCACAGGTTGATCGGCTGCATCGCAACCGTGAAACCGTTCAGGATGTGGGTCAGGGTTTCCATGCGCACCTCAGAACGGGATGATGCCGCGGGCGAGATTCACGCCGAGCAGCTTGGTGAAGGCGGAATAGCTGATGACCACGAACAGCACGCAGGTCAGCCCGTTCATCAGGTGGCGGCCGCGGTTGAAATACCCGGTCAGCCCCAACAGGTAGAGCAGCGTTGACAGCATATAGCCCAGCGGCTCGAACAGCGCGATGTACAGGGCGGTCCATCCCACGACGGCCACGACCACCCAGTGCTGCGGATCCCAGTTCAGCGCGCCCGTGTCCTCACCGCCGGCCTTCACCTTTTTGCGGTCGCGCAGGATCTCGGCCAGCAGCATGGCGGCGGCGATCAGCAGGCCCACCCCCAGCATCTGCGGGAAAGCCTTGGGACCCAGCGGATCGCCCAGTTCGAGGCTGGGAATCTGCGCCGTTCCCCAGAAATACACGCCCGCGAGCAGCAGCGTGCAGACAAAAATGATGCGATCGACCATGGCTGTTTATCTCCTCCGGATGAGTTGCACCGCATACCTGCGGATCACACGTACCCGATCTGATTCACGCAGGTTATCGCTTTTCCAGCGAGTTTTTCCGGGAAAAATCTTACCCGAGAACGCGGGCATCGTGTTGCGCAATCCGGCAATGCGCAACCGGATAGTGGAATCCATTTTACGCTTGACAACGCCTGACGGCATCGGTTAACTACAGGAGCAAATTTGCAGATTGCCTGCACGGCAGATTTCGCATGCCGGGCTTCCCCCGGGCCGGTCGTCAAATCGATACACCCCTGCGAGGCATCCCCGCGCTGCACGGCACCTATCACAAAGGAGCGGCGATGAACCTCGATCCGTTCAACTCCTTGCAGGAATTCCGGTTCGGCAAATACCATTCCCTGCCGGCGCTTGAAAAAGCCGGCTTCGGCAACATTTCGCGTCTGCCGGTGAGCCTGCGCGTCGTGCTGGAATCCGCATTGCGCAATTTCGACGGCCGGAAAATCACCGAAGCCCACCTGAAAAACCTCGCCGGCTGGAAACCGGGCGGCGGACGCACCGAAGAAGTGCCGTTCGTCGTCGCACGCGTGCTGCTGCAGGACATGACCGGCGTGCCGCTGGTGGTGGACTTTGCCGCAATGCGCGAAGCCGCCCGCAAAATGGGGGCCGATCCGAAAATCATCGAGCCGCTGTGCCCGGCGCATCTGATCATGGACCACTCGGTCCAGATTGACCATTACGGGTCGGCCGACGCCCTGCGGCAAAACATGAAAATCGAGTTCACGCGCAATCGCGAGCGCTACCAGTTCCTGAAATGGAGCGCACAGGCCTTCAACACCTTCGAAATCATCCCGCCCGGCAACGGCATCTGCCACCAGATCAATCTGGAATACATATCGAGGGTGGTGTGGAACAAGGATGGCATGCATTACCCCGACAGCCTCGTCGGCATCGACTCGCATACGCCCATGGTCAACGGCCTGGGCGTGCTGGGCTGGGGCGTCGGCGGCATCGAAGCGGAAGCGGCCATGCTCGGCCAGCCCATGTATTTCCTGGAGCCCGATGTCGTCGGCGTCCACCTGACCGGCAGGCTTGGCGACGGCGTCACCGCAACCGACCTGGTGCTGAGAATCGTCAAGGTGCTGCGCGACCACAAGGTCGTCGGGAAATTTGTCGAATTCTTCGGCGAAGGCGCGGCATCGCTGCGCATCCCCGATCGCGCCACCATCGGCAACATGGCACCGGAGTACGGTGCGACCTGCGGCTACTTCCCCGTCGATGACACGACCTGTGAATACCTCGAAATGACCGGTCGCGGTGCCGTGGTTCCGGCCGTCAAGGCCTATTACCAGGCGCAAAACATGTATGGCATGCCGAAGCCGGGCGACATCGATTATTCGTCGGTCGTCGAACTCGATCTGGCCACGGTCAGGCCCGCCGTATCGGGCCCGCGCCGTCCGCACGACCATCTCGACCTTCCCGAACTCAAAGGCAGATTTGCGGAATTGATGGGAGCGCCGGTCGCCGGAGGCGGCTATGGCAAAAGCGCGGACGCCATCGGCAAGCGCGTTGCCGTCAATCTCGACGTGCCTGTGCCCGGCACCAGTTCCGGCGGCGGCGTCCAGCACGGCGCGATCCCGGGCGCGGCCCGGAACGTGGTTGAAATGGTCGATAATCGACCTACCCCCAACCGGGTTGGCAACCAGGCGGCAAGCGCCGGCAACGGCATCACCGACATCGGCCACGGCGACGTGCTGATTTCGGCAATCACCTCCTGCACCAACACCTCCAACCCGGGCGTGTTGCTCGGCGCCGGCCTGCTGGCGAAAAAAGCCGTTGAAAAGGGCCTGAAGCCGCCCGTGCACGTCAAGACCTCGCTCGGCCCCGGCTCGCTGGCGGTCACTGAATACCTGAAAAAGGCGGGTTTGCTGACTTACCTGGAACAACTCGGCTACTACGTCGCCGGGTACGGCTGCACCACCTGCATCGGCAACTCGGGCCCGCTCGATCCGGTCATTGAAGAAGCTGTTTCCAAAAACGACATCGTGGCCGCCGCAGTACTCTCCGGCAACCGCAACTTCGAGGCCCGCATCCACCAGAGCATCAAGGCCAATTTCCTGATGAGCCCGCCGCTGGTGGTGGCCTTCGGCCTCGCCGGCACCATCAATATCGACATCACCAAGGATCCCATAGGCACCGGCAGCGACGGCAAGCCGGTGTTCCTGAAGGATATCTGGCCTTCGACGCAGGAAATCGGCGCAGTGATGAAATACGCGACCGATCCGGCGATGTACCAAAAGCTGTTTTCGGCGTTCGGCGAAGGCAATCCGATGTGGGATGAAATCCCCTCCTCGTCCGGCGCAACCTACCAGTGGGACGAAAAATCGACTTACGTGCGTCACCCGCCGTATTTCGACGGTTTCGGCATGCAGCCGGGCAAAGTCAGCGATGTCAGGGGCGCCCGCGTGCTGGGCATCTTCGGTGACGCAATCACCACTGACCACATCAGTCCCGCAGGCAGCATCCGTGCCACGGCACCGGCCGGCCAGTACCTGCAGGATCACGGCGTGCAGATCGCCAACTTCAACACTTACGGCGCGCGCCGCGGCAACCATGAAGTGATGATGCGCGGCACTTTCGCCAACATCCGCATCCGGAACCTGATGGTGCCGGGCAGCGAAGGCGGCATCACGCTGCACCAGCCCTCCGGCGAACAGATGTCCATCTACGAAGCCGCGATGCGCTATAGGAAAAGCGGCGTACCGACCGTGGTTTTCGGCGGCGACGAATACGGCCAGGGCTCCTCGCGCGACTGGGCGGCCAAGGGACCGCAGCTGCTGGGCGTGAAAGCCGTGGTGGTGCGCGCATTCGAACGCATCCATCGCGCCAACCTGGTGTTCATGGGCGTGCTGCCGCTGCAGTTCAAATCCGGCGTCACCGCGCAGACCCTGCAGCTCGATGGCAGCGAAGTCATCGACATCACCGGCATCGAGAAAGGGATCATCCCGATGCAGGATGTGACGATGACCATCACGCGCAAGGACGGCAGGAAAGAAACCGTGCCGCTGACGCTGCGCATCGACACGCCGATCGAAGTCGATTACTACCGGCATGGCGGCATTCTTCCCTATGTGCTGCGTGAGTTGCTGGCAACGAAACAGGCTTGAACCACGGCTGAAGCGCCTGACGGCAGGTTCTGCAGCCACCATCATCGACGGTGGATTGATGCAGGTAGAAAATGATTATAAGTTATTGTTTTTATTACATTATTTTTCATTCACTGCCTGCTGCCACCGCCAACCCCAAGTCATCTGTGCGGTGCCAGCAGCGTACGGGAACCCACGGCACTCCTGCATCGCGAAAGCGAACGGAATCGCAGCCCCGCACAGGCCGCAAGCATCACTGTCGGACAATGAGCGGATACCCTTTACAATCACAATCAACTGATCTTTTGATTTTGATCCAGGGCCTTAAATGAACGATCACAGCAATGCCGCCAATGCCGCTAGTGCAACAATATCCGCCAGTGTCATCGCAAAACTCCGGCAGGCCGTCGGGCCGCAGGGTATCCTGACAGAAGCAACAGATCTTGAACCTTATGTCGTCGACTGGCGCGGCGTCTATCGCGGTGCCGCCGCGGCCGTGGTGCGCCCGGCCAGTACCGCTGAAGTCGCCGCCGTGATGAAACTCTGCGCCGACACCGGCACTCCACTGGTGCCGCAGGGCGGCAACACCGGCATGTGCGGCGCATCGGTACCAAACACCGGCGGCGGGGAAATCGTGCTGTCGCTGGCGCGGATGAACAAAATCATCAACGTCGATCCGCTGAACAATACGCTGACTGCGGAAGCCGGCTGCGTGCTGGCCAATATCCAGCAGGCCGCCGCCGATGCCGGCCGGCTGTTTCCCTTGAGTCTCGGCGCCGAAGGCAGTTGCCAGATCGGCGGCAACCTGTCGACCAACGCCGGCGGCGTCAACGTGCTGCGTTACGGCAACACGCGCGACCTGGTGCTGGGGCTGGAAGTGGTGCTGCCCGACGGCCGCATCTGGAACGGCCTGCGCGGCCTGCGCAAGGACAATACCGGCTATGACCTGAAACACCTGTTCATCGGCGCCGAAGGCACGCTGGGCGTGATCACCGCAGCGACGCTGAAACTGTTCCCCCGCCCCGCCGCCAATGCCACGGCATGGATGGCCGTGCGCGACTCCGAAGCAGCGTTGAAGTTGTTGGCACTGATGCGCCGTCATTGCAACGACCGCATCACCGCTTTCGAACTGATCTCCCGGCACAGCCTGGAGCTGGTGTGGAAGCACGTGCCCGGAACCCGGGACCCGCTGAGCGCGGCGCATCCCTGGATCGTGCTGACCGAACTGGCGGACGCCGGCGGCGAAGCCGCGCTGCGCGCCGACCTCGAACATGCGCTGGAATCGGCCTTCGAGGAGGATCTGGTGGTCGATGCGGTGATCGCCGAAAGCCGCACCCAGGCGCAGGCACTGTGGCACATGCGCGAGTCGATCCCGGAAGGCGCGCGCCAGGAACCGGTGATGGTCTACCGCCACGACATCGCGGTCGCGGTGGGCCGCATCCCGGAGTTCATCCGCGAGGCGCAGGCGGCGCTGGAAGCGAAATTTCCGGATGTGAAGCTGATCTGCTTCGGCCACCTCGGCGACGGCAACCTGCACTACAACGCCTATATTCCCTCGCGCCTGCGCACGGACGCAGAGGCGCGCGAGGCGCACGACGTCACGGAAACGGTCTACGACATCGTGCAGCAGTACGGCGGCAGTTTCAGCGCCGAGCATGGCATCGGCCTGTCCAAAGTGGCCGAACTCGTGCGTTACAAAAGCGCGGTGGAACTGGACCTGATGCGGACCGTCAAGAAGGCGCTGGATCCGCAGGGGCTGTTGAATCCGGGCAAGGTGCTCTGAGCCGGCGGCGTCCTTTCAGGCCGCGGCGACAAACAGCCCGATCACGCAGAACAGGCCGCCCGTCCACAGCAGCGAACGCAGCGTCGGCCGGTCATGCAGATAGGCCAGCGTATAGAGTATCCGGAAAACCACGAACGCCGCGGCCAGCGCGTCCACGCGGGACTGCGCGGCGCCGGCCAGATGTGCGATGATCACTGCCGCCGCGAACAGCGGAAACGCCTCGAAAGCGTTGAGCTGCGCCCAGTAGGCGCGTTGCTGCCGGGGCGGCAGGCGGTCGACACCGGCACGCGGTGCGGCATTGTCGTAGTCGCGGCGCAGTTTCGAGGCCACTGTCGGCCAGTACGGTAGCAGGCCGGCAACGAGGATCATCCAGTAGGCGGTGGTCATGTCTGCTCCCTTCGGACCGGCGGGCGGCGTCAGGCGGCCCTCCGGAACTAATTGCGGGCCGCATCGGCCCAAGAGGTCATTATGAGTGAAAAAATCGAGAAAACCGACGCCGAATGGAAAGCCCTGTTGACGCCGCAGCAATTCGAGGTGGCGCGGCGCAAGGGCACCGAACGGGCGTTTACCGGCGAATACTGGAACAATCACGAGAAAGGCGTCTACCGCTGCATCTGCTGCGGCACCGAATTGTTCCGTTCCTCCGAAAAATTCGACTCCGGTTCCGGCTGGCCGAGCTTCTGGCAACCGGCCGTGCCGGAAAACGTGGCCACCGAAGCCGATCATGGTCTTCTCATGACCCGCACCGAGGTGCTGTGCAGCCGCTGCGACGCCCATCTCGGCCATGTGTTCGAGGACGGCCCGCGGCCGACCGGCCTGCGTTACTGCATCAACTCGGCATCGCTCAAGTTCGAGAAGCGGTGAACCGCGCCGCGCGCCGCGCATTCGACCAGGCCGCAGGCGTCCTGATCGCCGCCTTCGAGAAATCCGGTCCCTTTCCCGATCAGGAAGTGACCCCGGCGCTGCTCGCCGATGCTGTCCGGCAGTGTTTCGAAATCTGCCGGCAGGCCGACGATTCGGGGGAAACACTGCCGCTGGAGGAAATCGGCGAACTGGGGACACACGCGCTGGAATGCCTCTCCGACCTCGGCCTGTGGGCCTACCAGTTGCGGCTGGATGATGCGCGCGCCACGGTCGAGGATCTGGCGCTGGAAATGGCGGCATGGCTCATCCGGCACGGCGGACGGATCGCCGTCCTGGAGCCGGTGGTCAATGCCCTCGCCCGCCAGGCCAACGCCACCGGGGATCCTGCCGTGCTGGCCTTGCTGTTCCAGCAGGCCTGCGCGGTAATCGCGCACGCGGAGCCCGGACCGGCCGGCGGCACGGAGCCCTCACGGCAACAACCCTGGCTGATGCTGCATTTCAACTGCGCGATCATCGCCACCCGGACGCAGGATCCGGCGCGGATGAACACCGCCTTCGACCTGCTGGAAACACACCTGCCCGGTCATTGTGCGGCTTTTTATGCGGAAGGCCTGCGCGAGTCGCAAAAAACCACCTACGGCAATGCGGTGCGGGAAGCCATGCGCAGCCGTCTCGCCAAATGGACTGGCCGGCACTAACAGGGGATAATCTGCGGCCATGAAATTCCTGTTCGACATTTTCCCGGTCATCCTGTTTTTTGCGGCCTTCAAGGTCTACGACATTTACGTGGCCACCGGGGTGGCCATCGCCGCAACCGTGCTGCAGATCGTCTGGTTCTGGCTCAGGCGGCGCAAGGTCGACAACATGCAGTGGATCAGCCTCGGCCTGATCGTGATCTTCGGCGGGGCAACGCTGCTGTTGCGCGACGAGACCTTCATCAAGTGGAAACCGACGGTGCTCTACTGGCTGTTCGGCGCAACGCTGCTGGTCGCCGACCTGGCATTCCGGAAGAACCTGATCCGCTCGATGATGGAAAAGCAGGTCAGCGCGCCGGACCCGGTATGGAAAAAACTCCTGCTGGGCTGGATCGGATTTTTTCTGGTGATGGGAGTGCTGAATCTATATGTCGCCTACGGTTTCTCGACCGACATCTGGGTCAATTTCAAGCTTTTTGGCGGCATCGGCCTGATGATCGTGTTCGTGATTGCCCAGGCCGTCCTGCTGGCCCCCCATATCAAGGAAAAAGAAGCTGAATGAAGGCCGGGCATTCCGCGACAAGGGCATCGTGGCGATAGTCGACGCGATACGGGAAAAACTCGCCGCCCTGGCTCCGGAGTCGGTGGAAATACTCGATGAATCCGGGCTGCATGTCGGCCATGCCGGCGCCCGGGATGGCGGCGGGCACTACCAGCTGGTCATCGTGTCCAGCGCTTTCTCCGGGCAACCCCTGCAGGCCCGCCACCGCATGGTGTACGCGGCTCTCGGTACGCTGATGCACAGGGAAATCCATGCGCTGGCCATCAAGGCCTATGCCCCCGACGAGATCTGATGCAAACGAATTCTGGATCCAACAAAGGAGCTGTCATGCAAAGAACCACCGTTTTATCCGTGATGATTGCCGTTGCAGCGGCCACGGCCATGCCGGCGGCGATCGCCCAGGTCGCGAAGGTCAACGGCGCCGCCATCCCACAGGCGCGTGCCGACGCGCTGCTGCGCGAGGTCACCGCGCAGGGCCGCCCGGACTCGCCCGAGCTGCGCAACATGATCAAGCAGGAACTGGTCAACCGCGAGGTCATGGCGCAGGAGGCCGTGAAGCTGGGACTGAACAAGAATCCCGAAATCAGCGGCCAGCTCGATCTGGCGCGCCAGAACGTGCTGGTCGGTGCCCTGCTGAACGAGCTGTCCAAGCGTCATCCGCCAAGCGAGGATGCCATGAAGAAGGCCCACGAGCGTTTCAAGGACAGTCCCGCCGCCAACGAGTACAAGGCCCGCCACATCCTCGTCAAAGGCGAGAATGAAGCCAAGGAAATCATCGCCCAGCTCAAGGGCGGCGCCGATTTCGCCAAGCTTGCCACGGAAAAATCCCTGGACGAGGGTTCCAAGGCACAGGGCGGCGACCTGAGCTGGTCCCCGCCCGCGCGTTACGTGCGCCCCTTCGGCGAAGCCCTCGCCCGCCTGAAAAAAGGCGAAACGACGGAGGCGCCTGTGCAGACCAATTTCGGCTGGCACGTGATCCGCCTCGACGACGTCCGTCCGTTGAGCTATGAGGCCATCAAACCCCAGTTGCAGCAACTGGTGCAGCGCGAGAACGTGCAGAAGGCAATCGACGAATTGCGCGCGAAGGCCAAAGTGGAATAAATATCGCGGACGCGCAAACCACGCGGCCAGGAATTCCCGACCTGCAGCAAAGGCCCGGCCCGATATTCAGGCCGGGCTTTTTTGTTCCCGCGGCGCCCGGTTTGCACGCCGAAGCTCCGCCGTCAAAGCCGGCCGGCCGCCTGCGAGCTCGGAACAGCGACGGTATCGATCAACAAGCTGCGAAACCCCGGCGGGCGTGAAAAAACGGACACCGGAAATGAAAAAGCCCGGCCTCATCGAGGCCGGGCTTTTCCGGTATGGGTGCCTGACAATGTCCTACTTTCACACGGGTAGTCCGTACTATCATCGGCGCTGAGTCGTTTCACGGCCCTGTTCGGAATGGGAAGGGGTGGGACCAACTCGCTATTGTCGTCAGGCATAGCTGTTTGGCGGTGCAGGCAATACATCCTGTGTGCTGCCTGTACGCCGGATTCGGAAGAAGTAAAGTCTAAGTTATTTTCATAACCTATTGATTTGATTGAACATTAACATGAGCCTACCTGAGCAAACCAATCCGACCAAAGATCAGCATGCGCTCAAAATTATAGGATCAAGCCTCACGGGCAATTAGTATCGGTTAGCTCAACGCATTGCTGCGCTTACACACCCGACCTATCAACGCGGTGGTCTTCCGCGACCCTTCAGGGGGATCAAGTCCCCGGGAAGTCTCATCTTGAGGCGAGTTTCGCGCTTAGATGCTTTCAGCGCTTATCTCTTCCGCACTTAGCTACCCGGCGATGCCACTGGCGTGACAACCGGTACACCAGAGGTGCGTCCACTCCGGTCCTCTCGTACTAGGAGCAGGCCC
>CAZHJU010000021.1:0-852 GCA_964533495.1 uncultured Bordetella sp.
GCACCACCTTGACATGGTGGGGGTCGTTGGTTCGAGTCCAATCGCGCCTACCAATTTACGAAATGCGTATTTTTGCCGCCGGAACACGGAAAGCGAGCGTTATGACACCGCGAACTTGCAGTTTTCCCGTATCCCGGCGGTAGCTGCGTCATTTCCCTGGTAGCGGAAAAAAGTGCGGCTCGTCCGCACTTTTTTTTGTTTGTGCTTACGGAATTCCCGACATGATCAACATCAAATTGCCTGACGGATCGGTCCGGTCCTACGAGAACCCGGTGACGGTGGCGGAAGTCGCGGCTTCGATCGGCGCCGGGCTGGCCAAGGCGGCGCTGGCCGGACGCGTCGATGGCAGACTGGTGGACGTGTCCCACCGCATCGAAGCGGATGCCGAACTGGCGGTGATTACCGACAGGACTCCGGAAGGACTGGAAATCCTGCGCCATTCCACGGCGCATCTGCTGGCCCATGCGGTGAAGGAACTGTTTCCCGATGCGCAGGTGACCATCGGTCCGGTGATCGAGGACGGGTTTTACTACGATTTTTCCTACAAGCGGCCGTTCACGCCGGAGGATCTTGCCGCCATCGAAAAGCGCATGGCGGAAATCAGCAAGCGCGACATCAGGGTGGATCGCCAGGTCATGCCGCGCGACGAGGCGGTGAAGTTTTTCTCGGACATGGGCGAGAAGTACAAGGCCGAGATCATCGCCTCGATTCCGTCGAACGAGCCGATTTCCCTGTACCGCCAGGACAACTTCATCGATCTCTGCCGCGGGCCGCATGTGCCGTCCACCGGACGGCTCAGGGTGTTCAAGCTGATGAAGGTGGCGGGGGCTTACTGGCGCGGCGATTCGAAGA
>CAZHJU010000021.1:862-54590 GCA_964533495.1 uncultured Bordetella sp.
GCAGCGGATCTACGGCACGGCCTGGGCGCGGAAAGAGGACCAGGAGCAGTACCTGCACCGCCTGGAGGAGGCGGAAAAACGGGATCACCGCAAGCTGGGGCGCCAACTCGACCTGTTCCACATGCAGGACGAGGCGCCGGGCATGGTGTTCTGGCATGCCAACGGCTGGGTGATCTGGCAGGTGATCGAGCAGTACATGCGCGGCCTGCTGACCGAGGCGGGGTATCGCGAAGTGCGCACGCCGCAGGTGATGGACCGCGTGCTGTGGGAGCGCTCCGGTCACTGGGAAAATTACCGCGAATACATGTTCACGACGGAATCCGAAAAGCGCGATTACGCGGTGAAGCCGATGAACTGCCCCGGCCATGTGCAGATTTTCAACCAGGGCGTCAAAAGCTACCGCGACCTGCCGCTGCGCATCGCCGAGTTCGGTTCCTGCCATCGCAACGAACCTTCGGGCGCGCTGCACGGGCTGATGCGGGTGCGCGGTTTCGTGCAGGACGATGCGCACATTTTCTGCACCGAGGACCAGATCCAGGGCGAAGCGGGGGATTTCATCGATCTGCTGCGCCGGGTGTACGCCGATTTCGGCTTCGAACATATCCTCGTCAAGCTGTCGACCCGTCCCGAGAAGCGCATCGGCGAGGATGCGGTATGGGATCGCGCGGAGGCGGCACTGAAGGCCACGCTGGATGCCAAGGACCTGGACTGGGATCTCAATCCGGGCGAAGGCGCTTTTTATGGTCCGAAAATCGAGTTTTCGCTGAAAGATTCGCTGGGACGGGTATGGCAGTGCGGCACCCTGCAGCTGGATTTCGCGCTGCCGGGGCGCCTGGGCGCGGAATACGTGGCCGAGGACAATACCCGGCACACGCCGGTGATGCTGCACCGGGCGATCCTGGGTTCTCTGGAGCGTTTCATCGGCATCCTGATCGAGCATTACGCCGGGGCGATGCCGGCGTGGCTGGCGCCCGTGCAGATCGTGGTCATGAACATTTCCGGGCCCCAGGCGGGGCACGTGGCGGAGGTCGCGGATGCGCTCAGGAAGGCCGGTTTCCGGGCCGAGGCCGACTTGAGAAATGAGAAAATTTCCTATAAAATCCGCGAACATAGTCTGCAAAAGCTGCCTTTCCAGCTGGTCGTTGGTGACAAGGAAGTGGCGGCGCAATTGGTGGCTGTGCGTTCCCGTGGAGGCGAAGATCTGGGGCAGATGACCCTGGACGCCTTCTTATCGCTGTTGAAAGGCGATATCGAACGAAAAGGACGCGCAGCCTGAAGAGCAACCCAGTTTAGGAGTCTGTCGCATAGCTCAGGAAAAAGAAGCCCGGATCAACGGTGAGATCACCGCCCCGGAAGTGCGGGTCATCGGTGCCGATGGTTCGCAGGTCGGCGTAATCAGCATCGCCGCAGCCAACAGGCTCGCGGAGGAAGCGGAACTGGATCTGGTCGAGATTGCGCCCACGGCGAGCCCGCCGGTGTGCCGTGTCATGGATTACGGCAAGTTCAAGTATCGCGAGAGCAAGAAGCAGCACGAAGCGAGGCTCAAGCAGAAGCAGATCGTCGTCAAGGAAGTGAAATTCCGTCCGGGCACGGACGAAGGCGACTACAAGATCAAGCTGCGCAACCTGACCCGGTTTCTTGAAGAGGGCGACAAGGCGAAGATCACGCTCCGTTTCCGGGGGCGCGAGATGGCGCACCAGGAATTCGGCATCCGCCTGCTGGAGCGCGTGAAGACGGATTTGGTGGAACTGGCGGTGGTCGAGCAGTTCCCGAAGATGGAAGGCCGCCAGCTGGTGATGGTGCTGGCGCCGAAGAAAGTGCAGGTGCAAGCGAAGCCTGCGCCTGCGGCAAAGAGTGTTCCCAAGGCTGAAGGCAAGGCAGTGGGAGACAAGCCGGCGGCAACGCCGGGCAAGGTGGTTGTGGCGGCCGGCGCGACAGCGCAGGGCGCCGCGGCCGTTGAAAAGAAGTAGTGATCGGGCCTCAAGTCCCGCGGCAACGCAGGCGCCCGACGCTAGGCTAAAACAGGAGTCATCATGCCGAAAATGAAGAGCAAGAGCGGCGCGGCCAAGCGATTCAAGAAGCTGGGCAGCGGCGCGTTCAAGCGCAGTTCGTCGAACCTGCGCCATATCCTTACCAAGAAGAGCACCAAGCGCAAGCGTCACCTGCGCGGCACGACCATGGTGCACGATTCCGACCAGCGCGCAGTCCGCGCGATGCTGCCTTACTGATCGGGGAGACGAGCCATGCCAAGAGTCAAACGCGGCGTCATCGCCCGCAAGGCGCACAAGAAGGTCCTGAAGGCCGCCAAGGGTTTCCGCGGCCGCCGCAACAACGTATTCCGCATCGCCAACGAGGCGGTCATGCGCGCCGGGCAGTATGCCTATCGCGACCGTCGCACCAAGAAACGCGAATTCCGCGCCCTGTGGATCGCCCGCATCAATGCGGCGGCACGTGAGCACGGCATGACCTACAGCGTATTCATGAACGGCCTCAAAAAGGCGGCGATCGAGGTCGACCGCAAGGTGCTGGCCGACATCGCCGTGTTCGACAAGCCGGCGTTCGTGCGGTTTGTGGAGCAGGCCAGGACGAGCCTCGGCGCCTGAGCACCCAGGCCCGGAAAAGGAGGCTCGAAGAGCCTCCTTTTTTTTCACTGGATTCCGCTAACATTCACACATGCAGGAACTCGACAAGCTCGTGGCAGAGGCGATGGCGCTGTTTGGCGGCATCGACGGTGCCGACGCGCTGGAGCAGGCGAAGGCGCGTTACGTCGGCAAGTCCGGGGCGCTGACCGAGCTGCTCAAGGGGCTGGGCAAGCTGCCCGCCGCGGAGCGTCCCGCGGCCGGAGCACGCATCAACGCGGCCAAGCAGCAGCTGGAGGAAGCCCTCAACACCCGCCGGGAGTTCATCGCCGCCCGCGAACTGGAGGCAAGGCTTGCGGGCGAGTCGATCGACGTGACCCTGCCGGGACGGGGGAACGGCATGGGTGGCCTGCACCCGGTCAGCCGCACCATGGAGCGCATCGAGCAGTTGTTCCGCTCGATCGGCTTCGAGGTTGCCGACGGTCCCGAAATCGAAACCGATTTCTACAATTTCACCGCATTGAACCAGCCGGAAAACCATCCGGCACGGTCGATGCACGACACCTTTTATCTCGCCGACGGCAAGCATCTGCTGCGCACGCATACCTCGCCGATACAGATCCGCTACATGGAACGGCGGCAGCCGCCGATCCGCATCATCGCGCCAGGCCGCGTCTATCGCGTCGATTCCGATGCCACGCACTCGCCGATGTTCCACCAGGTCGAAGGCCTGTGGATCGACGAGAGCGTCAGCTTTGCCAATCTGAAGGGCGTGCTGATCGATTTTTTCCAGCAGTTTTTCGAGGATTCGCGGCTGAAGGTGCGCTTCAGGCCGTCATTCTTTCCGTTCACCGAACCTTCCGCGGAAATCGACATGAGCTTCGGCGACGGCTGGCTGGAGGTCGGCGGCTGCGGCATGGTGCATCCCAACGTGCTGCGCAACGTTGGCATCGACAGCGAGCGTTACCAGGGCTTCGCGTTCGGGCTGGGACCCGATCGCCTGACGATGCTGCGCTATGGCGTCAACGATCTGCGGTTGTTCTACGAGAACGACCTGCGTTTCCTGAAGCAGTTTGTATAGGCGGCCGCGGCCATGAAGATATCGGAGCACTGGCTGCGTGAACTGGTCGATCCGGACCTTTCCACGTCGCAGCTTTCGGACCTGCTGACTTTTGGCGGCGTGGAGGTGGAGGCGATCGATCCGGCGGCGGCGCCGTTCGAACGCGTGGTGGTCGCCGAAGTGCTGTCCGTCGAAAAGCATCCCCAGGCCGACCGCCTGAACGTCTGCCAGGTGAATGCCGGCACGGCGCCGCTGACCATCGTCTGCGGTGCTCCCAATGTTCGCGCCGGAATGCGCGTGCCGGCGGCGCTGCCCGGGGCGCGGCTGCCGGGCATGGAAATCAGGCAGGCCAGGGTGCGCGGCGTCGAATCCGGCGGCATGCTGTGTTCCGCGCGCGAGCTGGGGCTCAGCGAGGACGCGGATGGCCTGCTGGAACTGCCGGCGGACGCGGTCATCGGCATGTCGCTGCGCGATCTGCTCGACCTCGACGACCAGGTGCTGACCACCAAGCCGACGCCCAATCGCGGCGACTGCCTGAGTGTGCTGGGCATGGCGCGCGAAGTCGCCGCGCTGAGCGGCGCCACGCTGAAGTGGGCGGTGCCGCAGCCGGTGAAGCCGCAGATCGAAGACCGCGTGGAAATCACGGTGGAAGCGCCTGCCGATTGTCCGCGGTACGGCGCCCGCATCATCCGCGGCATCGACGCCGGCGCGGCAACGCCGGACTGGATGGCGCGGCGGCTCGCGCGTGGCGGTATCCGGACGATCAGCGCCGTGGTCGACGTGACCAACTATGTCCTGCTGGAAATGGGGCAGCCGCTGCATGCCTTCGACGCCTCGCGCGTGCACGGCGGCCTTTGCGTGCGGCGCGCCCGCGACGGGGAAGCGCTCGTGCTGCTCAACGGCACGGAACTGAAGCTGCATCCCGGCCATCTGGTCATTGCCGATGGGCGCCAGCCGCTGGCGCTTGCAGGCATCATGGGCGGCGAATCCAGCGGCGTCACCCCGGGCACGCAGGATGTCATCCTGGAAAGCGCCTTTTTCGTGCCGGAAATCATCGCCGGCAGGACGCGCGAGCTGGGATTCGGCTCGGATTCAGCCTATCGTTTCGAGCGCGGCGTCGACTTTGCCGGGACGCGCAACGCGATGGAACGTGCATCGCAACTGATCATGCAGATTTGCGGGGGGCGCGCCGGGCCGGTCGCGGAGACCAGCACCGTCCTGCCGGCGCGCAATCCGGTAAGACTGCGCCTGTCCCGCGCCGAGCGGATACTGGGTTTTCCCGTCGATCCGGCGTCCGCGGTGTCGATTCTCGAACGTCTGGGTTGCCAGCCGAAGCTGGCCGGCGATACGGTCGAAGCCGTGCCGCCGAGCTACCGTTTTGACATGGCCATCGAGGAAGACCTGATCGAGGAACTGGCCCGTGTCACCGGCTACGACCGGATTCCGGCCAAACCGCCGCTGGCCCACGCCGCCCTGTTGCCGGTCGCGGAGACCGCGCGGGGGGCGATGGCCATTCGTCGCACCCTGGCGGATCTCGATTACCAGGAGGTCGTCACCTACAGTTTCGTGGATCGCTCCTGGGAAGAGGATCTGTGCGCCAACGCCGATCCCGTCGCGCTGGCAAATCCGATCGCCAGCCAGATGAGCGTGATGCGTTCCAGCCTCATCGGCGGCTTGATCCATGCCGTCGGTTTCAATGCCAGCCGCAAGCAGGGGCGCGTGCGGCTGTTCGAACTGGGGCGCTGTTTCCTGAATGCTCCGGAATATCCGCAGCCCTGGCGGCTCGCGGCCGTGGCGTTCGGCGAGGCGCAGCCGCAGCAGTGGGGCAGCGCCGCCCGTGGCGTTGATTTTTTCGACATCAAGGCAGATCTCGAATCCTTGCTGCAGCCGGCCGTCGCTTCGTTTGTGCCGGCGTCCCATCCGGCGCTGCATCCCGGAAAGTCGGCAAAGATCGTGGTGGAAGGCCGGGACGCCGGCTGGATCGGGGAATTGCACCCGCGCTGGCAGCGGAAGTATGATCTGCCGTCGGCACCGGTGTTGTTCGAGATCGAATTGGAGGCTCTCGAAAAGCGGCGGTTGCCGGTTTGCCTGGAGGTGTCCAGGTTCCCGGCGATACGGCGCGATCTGGCGGCGGAATTCGAGGAAGGCGTTCGTTTCGACGACATCGACAGGGCGCTCAGGCAGGCCGGGCCGGCTATTTTGCGGGACGTCACGGTGTTCGATTTATACCGTGGCGAGGGAGTCCAAAAAGGGAAAAAAAGTCTTGCATTCAGTGTGTTATTGCAGGATACTCATAAAACCTTGACGGACGCAGAAGCTGAAAAAGCGATGACTGAACTGCGCCAGATTCTGCAAGAAAAGTTCAACGCGAAGCTTCGTTGAGAGGGGACAAGATGACGTTAACCAAAGCGGAACTCGCCGACCTGCTGTTCGAGAAAGTGGGTTTCAACAAGCGCGAAGCCAAGGACATGGTGGAGTCCTTCTTCGACGAAGTTCGTCATGCGTTGGAGAATGGCAGGGGCGTCAAATTGTCCGGATTCGGCAATTTCCAGTTGCGCGACAAGCCGCAGCGTCCCGGCCGCAATCCCAAAACCGGCGAGGAAATTCCCATTTCCGCGCGCCGCGTCGTCACGTTCCATGCATCACAAAAACTGAAGTCGATGGTGGAACAGCACTTCCATGGAAGCCAGCGGAAGCCTTAAGTCCCAGCTCCCGCCGATCCCGGCAAAACGTTATTTCACCATCGGTGAAGTCAGCGAACTGTGCGGCGTGAAGCCGCACGTTCTGCGTTACTGGGAGCAGGAGTTCACCCAGTTGCGGCCGGTCAAGCGCCGCGGCAACAGGCGGTATTACCAGCATCACGAAGTCCTGCTGATCCGTCGCATCAGGGAACTGCTCTACGATCAGGGATTCACCATCAGCGGCGCCCGCAACCGGCTTGACGAACTGGCCAACGAACCTTCCCGCAATTCCCGGACTGCCGGGCCTGCAGCAATGGCGAAACCCGCGCTCGCGCAACTGCGGCAGGAACTCAAAAGCGTAATCGACCAACTGCGAACCTGATCCGCTAGCGCTGAAACCCCGCGCCGCTGATGTATAATCCGCCTCCTCGGGGCGTAGCGCAGCCTGGTAGCGTACCTGCATGGGGTGCAGGTGGTCGGAGGTTCAAATCCTCTCGCCCCGACCAAATCATCAGGCACCTGGAAAACCTCTCCAATGCTTCCGCAAAATCCTTGCGGGAGTCTTGCGGGAGGTTTTCTTTTTGATCGGGAAATTCTTTGAGTGAAACACAGGCGCATTGCGGTCGCGCCTGCGTTCGACGCTGCCCCGGTTTTGCCGATTCCTTGCCCGCTGCCTTGTTCGGTGCCCGGATATACTGTCGCCGATTAAAGACATAAAATACCTTAAAAATCAAATAGTTATATCGATCAAGGTATTGCCGAAGCCAATTTTCAGGCAATTGGCGTCAATGCCTATGCGCTTTTATGCATAACCCATTGATTTTATTTTGAAATAATTAATGGCATAAAAATCGCTCCCGATCTGATGGACGGTTTTCGGGGAGCGGAAGTCATGATTGTCGATGAGCAGGCACGCTGGGCGTCGTGGACAGCGGCCGCAGTATTTGCCCTGGGGTTGGCTGCATGCGACCCGTCGCCTGTCGAGCAGGCGGCCAGGAATTCGAATGGCGACACCGATGCAGCATCCAGGGTTTTATCCGGAGGTGATTCCGCCAAATCCCACAGATCCGTTGATGATCTTGCCCTGAACATCAGGGTGGAAGATGCGCTGAAGGAACATCCGGAACTCGGAACGCAGTCTATCAAGGTGATGGCTTCCGGGGCCGTCGTGACCTTGTCGGGTACGGTCGATACGGCAGCCAATCGCGATCTGGCCGGAAGGATTGCAGCAGGCGTTGAAGGCGTCGAGGCGGTCCGCAACAAGCTCGCTGTCGCCGATATTTGATCCGATGAAAATCCTGGATGTGGATATCGGGCGCGGCGGTGAAGGGTTGCCGGGATTTCTCGACGGACTGGCGCCGGAGCCTGCCGTGCGGCGAAACCATGGAACCCTACAGCCGGTCATTTTGTGCGGCGGCTCCGGAGCGCGGTTGTGGCCGCTGTCGCGCGAACAGTTTCCGAAGCAACTGCTCGCCCTGGCGGGGGGCGACACCATGCTGCAGACCACCGCGCAGCGGCTGCGGCAGGCGGACGTTTTTTCCGGCAGACGGGTATTGGAGCCCCTGGTGGTTGCGAACGACGGCCACCGTTTTGCGGTGGCGGAGCAGCTGCGGCAGGCGGGCGTCAGTCCGGCGGCCATCGTGCTCGAACCGGAAGGACGGAATACGGCGCCCGCGCTGACGCTGGCGTCCTTGGTGGCGCAGGATTCCGGCGACGATCCGGTGCTGGTGGTGATGCCGGCGGATCACGTGATCGCCGATGCGGAGGCTTTCCGTCGCGCGATCGCGGCGGGCGCATTGCACGCCGACGAAGGAAAAATCGTGGCGTTGGGCATCGTTCCCGGGCATGCCGAGACCGGCTACGGTTACATCCGGGCCGGCGCCGGCCGTCCGGGACCGGACGGCAGCAGGAAAATCGTCTCGTTCGTGGAGAAGCCGGATGCGGCTGCCGCGGCGCGCTATGTCGCGTCGGGAGAATATTTCTGGAATTCCGGAATATTCGTGATGCGCGCATCGGTCTGGATCGGCCTGTTGGGCGCGCGGCAGCCCTCCATGGTCGAGGCCTGCCGCGCCGCTCTTGTCGTGCGCGACCGGGACGGGGATTTTCTGCGTCCTGATGCGATGGCGTTCACTGCCTGCCCATCGGATTCGATCGATTACGCGGTCATGGAGAAACTGCCGGCGGACATTGGCGTCATGGTGCCGCTGGATGCGGGATGGTCCGACGTCGGCGCCTGGGATGCCTACTGGAGAATCAGCGACAAGGATGAGAACGGAAATGTGCTGCGCGGCGACGTGATCGCGGCCGGAGCCAGAGGCTCACTGGCGGTTTCCGAAGCCAGGCTGCTCGTCCTCGCCGGAGTGAGCGACGTTCTGGTCGTAGAAACGCCGGACGCCGTGCTGGTCGCGCACAAGGACGCCGTGCAGGATGTCCGGGATCTGGCCGCCAGGCTCAAGCGGGAAAAGCGGCCGGAGGCCAGTATCCACCGCAAGGTGCATCGTCCCTGGGGATATTACGACAGCGTCGACAAAGGAACCCGCTTCCAGGTCAAGCGGATTGTCGTCAATCCCGGAGCGGCGCTCTCCATGCAAATGCATCATCACCGCGCCGAGCACTGGATCGTCGTGCGCGGAACGGCGCGCGTGACGCGCGGTGACGAAGTGTCTCTGCTCACCGAAAACGAATCGACCTATATTCCCCTCGGAGTCAGGCATCGCCTGGAAAATCCCGGGAAGCTGCCGCTGGAAATGATTGAGGTGCAGTCCGGAGCCTATCTTGGCGAAGACGACATCGTGCGTTTCGAGGACGCCTTCGGGAGGGCCTAGAAGTCCCCGGACGTCCGGCCCGCCTTGCGTTTGGGAAAGAACGCCGAAGCAGGGGATTCAGAAAGCGCGGCTGTCCTTGAAAACCAGCGCGACGGTTCTGAAGATGATCAGCAGGTCGAGCGGCAGCGACCAGTTGCGCAGATATTCGAGATCGAACTTGATCCGCATTTTCATGTGCTCGAGATCGTCGCCGCCGCGGTATCCATTGACCTGCGCCCAGCCGGTGATGCCGGGTCTGACCTTGTGGCGGATCATGTAGCTCGGAATCAGTTTCCGGTACTGCTCGTTGACCGCGATGGCGTGCGGGCGGGGGCCGACGATGCTCATGCGCCCCTGCAGCACGTTGATGAACTGTGGCAGCTCGTCGAGGGAGGTTTTCCGGATGAACATGCCAAAGGGCGTGACGCGCGAATCCTCCCGGGTGACCTGGGTGTAGCTGCTCTTTCCGTCTTCCGTCACGCTCATGGAGCGGAACTTGTAGACGACGATCTCCCTGCCGTCCAGCCCGTAGCGCTTCTGGGAAAAAATGATCCGGCCCGGAGAACTGAGCCGGACGCCGACGGCCACGGCGATCATCAGCGGGGAGATCAGCAGAAGGATCAGCGATGCGAGAACGACGTCCGATGCGCGTTTTGCAAATCCGCGGAATCCGGTGAACGGCGTGTCGCACACGGCGACCACCGGAATGCCGTCGACCGAATTCACATTCCCTTGGATCAATTCGATCATGAAGACATCGGGCACGAAGAAGACGGAGGCCGTCGTGTCCTTGATGTCGTCGAGCAGAGACAGGATTCTGGGTTGCGAGGACATCGGCAGGGTGATGTAGACATGATCGATGCGGTGTTTTTTGACGAAACCGGCCAGATTGTCCGTTGGGCCGAGCAGTTGCCGGGCATCCATTCCGGTCAGGCGATGCGCATGCCGGTCGTCAAAAAAACCAATGAAATCAACGCCAAGATAGGCGTCATCTGAAAACTTCCGGGCCAGCGCGGCACCGGTTTCATTGTTGCCGACAATCACTGCGCGACGCCGGTGTCCCCGGGCGATGAGTAGAGGCAGCGCGCGACGGGCGATTTCGCGGGAGGCCATCAGCAAGGGGAACGTGAGCAGCAGCCAGCTCGCCGAGAACGCCGTCGAGAAGAAGCGCATGTACCCGGTGACATAGCCCAGAAGAAGAAGCATCAGCGCGACCAGGGACCAGTCGATCGCGGCCTTGCATGCCATGCGGCCGGGACTGTCCGTCAGCCTGAACGACCCCGGAAACATCATCGAGAGCGTAACGATCCCGAGGATGACATGCCGCGCGGAGATCGGCCCGTCCAGCGCGGCGGCGGCAAGAAACAGGAAAGCCAGCGCCATGAAAGGGTCGATGAAAATTTCCGTGACGGCAACCAGTTCCAGCGGGCTTCTTCCGAGGTTTCCGGTTTTTGAATCAACGGCGATTTGCATCAATGACCTCGTTCAATTTTCAGGAATGGAGAAATTTTTTTGGCTTGGATATTGCTTTGTCCCGGTTGGGGCCGCTTCCAGCTGACAAAGCAAGATTCGTGGCATCTCCGTGGCCGGGCGTTCTGTGAGTGCGGAGATTGTTGAATTCGAATGCGCATCGCATTTTTCCGGCCTGTTGTGTATTGATTTGGCGACAGTTGCGGTCTTCGAAAGATGCCCGTGGTGTCGTTGTGCAACGACTGTTTTCGGCAGAGCGGAACGATTTTCACGGCATCGTGACGAATGGGGAATTTCCTTTGCATGAGAGACATTCCCGGATTCCGTTTTTGCGGGTTCTTTTTGCGGGTTCGTGACGGAGGCGAAAGGATGAAGGCATGAGACGAGTGATGGTTGGAGTGATCCTGTTGTTCACGGCATCGATGTCCGGATATGCGGCACTCTCCCCCGTTGGCGAAATGAGCGCGAGGGCGGAGATCGCATCGCGGGCGGATTTCCGTTTTGACGGCGCAGGAAGAAAGGGCGGTGGCGAAGTGCCGTCGGTTCAGGTGTCCAGCGCGGGCGGTTCCGGCCTGCACGGCGCGGCACGGGACGGAGCCGTCGTCTCCGCCCAAGCCGATGCGGGATCGAAGAGCGGACTGGCGACGCTGTTCGTTGGCCTTGGGATCGCACTGTTTTCCATGATCCGTCGCATGAGGGGAATGGAATGATCCGTACCGCTGTTCCCGCGCCCCTGACCGCAAGGGATCGCGCCAATGACATTGCGTGATTTTCTTCTGGTGGTCCGGCTCCGCTGGCGCATCGTTTTTTTCACGCTGCTGTTCATGCTGACGGTCGTCGCCGGAGTGAACATGGCCTTGCCCAAGCTGTACAGGGCATCCGTCACGGTGCTCGTCGACGTCAAGGGCGGGGATCTGCTGCTGGGTGGTCAGACCCAGGTTCCGGTTGTTCCGGGCTATCTGGCAACCCAGGTGGGAATCGTATCCAGCGACCGCGTGGTGCAGAAAGTCATACGTGCCCTCGGGCTCGACTCCGACGAACGCCTGATTGCCCGCTGGCGGGATCAGGTCGCGGGGTCCCCGCTTTTCGGGGACTCCGGTTTTTTCGCATGGCTGAGGACGCAGGCCGGGCACCTGTTTCCGGTTTTGGAAAATCCGGGACCGGTGGAAGAGGATGGGAGCGCTTCCGATTTCAAGCTGTGGCTTGCGGGACGCCTGGCAAAAGGCCTGCAGGTCAGGCCGGCCCGCGAGGGGAATCTCATCGAAATCACGATTCTCTGGGATGAAGCGGAACGCGCGGCCCGGATCGCCAACGCCTTTGCGCAGGCCTATATCGACACCAGCCTCGAGCTCAAGGTCGATCCGGCGAAATCGTACGTGAAGTGGTTCGAGGAGCGGAACCAGGTCCTGCGCAGGGATCTGGAGAGGGCGCAGGCGCGGCTGTCGGAGTACCAGCGCGCAAGCGGCGTGGTCGCGTCGCCGAGCGCGAACCTCGACATCGAGAACACCCGTTTGAGCGAGCTGTCGAGCCAGTTGACCGCGCTTCAGGGCGCGCGCGCGGAGAGCGCCTCGCGGGAACGGCAGGCGGCCTTGAAAGGGGAGAGCATGAGCGAGGTTCTGCAGAACCCCGTCGTGGCCAGCCTGAAAGGCGATCTGGCCCGTCTCGAACTGCAGCGGGCGGAAAAATCACGGAGATTCGGGGACAACTATCCGGATATCCGGCGTCTGGACGAGCAGGTCGCCGTGGCCCGGCAGCGGCT
Source organism: uncultured Bordetella sp. (assembly GCA_964533495.1). Taxonomy (GTDB): domain Bacteria; phylum Pseudomonadota; class Gammaproteobacteria; order Burkholderiales; family SG8-41. Next base: position 13,216 of record CAZHJU010000021.1, read on the forward strand.
CGATCTCGAGATCGGCAAGGTGGCCGCCTCGCTGGGCGCATCCAACCGGATCAATCTGCAGCGGGAGGCGGAATTGCGGAAGGAGCTGGATACGCAGCGTCGCCGCGTGCTGCACCTGAGCCGGCAGCGCGACGAGATTGCGGTGCTGCAGAACGACGTGGCCAATGCGCAGCGCGCCCACGACATGGTCACGCAGCGCCTGGTGCAAACCAGCCTGGAAAGCCAGAACCAGACGACCAACGTCATGATCATCACGCCCGCGGTGCGCCCGATCTTCCCCCACAGCCCGAGAGTCGGAATCAACCTGCTGCTGGCCGCGTTGTTCGGTTTCCTGTCCGGCGTGGCCTTGGCCCTTTTCAGGGAGCATTTCGACCGGCGGCTTTACGGGGCGGGGCATCTGCGCGACGCGCTTGGCGTTCCCGTGTTCGGCGTGCTGGGCGGGGAGGGTGTGATGCTGGCTCCGCCGCGGTCCGCGGGGCTGCTGGCGAAGCGATGATTTCCGGGCCGGAGAAACGGGACAAGAGAAGCGGGACAAGAGAAGAGGGCTAAAGATGAACGCGCCATTCAAGATGCCTGATGACGCCGGCGGCCGGGGAATAGGCGCCATCCTCGTCGACGAAGGCCGCCTGCGCCCGGGCGACGCTGAACGCATAGCCAGGCTGCAGGACAGCAGCGGGCTGAGTTTCGGCGAGGCGGCGAAAAGGCTGAAGGTGCTTTCCGAGGAGGACATCCAGTACGCGCTGGCCCGGCAGTTCGACCATTCATGCCTGATGCGGGAGCGGAGCAGGCTCAGCCGCGAGGTCGCCGCGGCATTCACCCCGGTCACGCCCGAAGTGGAGAATCTTCTTGCCGTGCGCAACCAGTTGATGCTGCGCTGGTTCGGTGTCAACGGCAACCGCGCGCTCGCCGTCGTCAGCACCAGCCGCGGCGACGGGCGCAGCTGGACGGCGGCCAATCTGGCGGTCGCTTTTTCGCAACTGGGCGAACGCACGCTGCTGATCGACGGCGACCTGCGCCGGCCGCGGCAGCATGCGCTGTTCGGCATAGACGGCGGGACGGGGCTGACGACGCTGCTGGCCGGCCGCAGCGCGGAGGGTTCCATCCAGAACGTCCCGGAATTGCGGAATCTCAGCGTGCTGCCGTCCGGCGCCGCGGCGCCGAATCCCCAGGAACTGATCGCCCGCCCGGCCTTCGGGAGACTGATGGAGGACATCAGGGCCCGCTTCGACGTCATCCTGTTCGACACGCCGGCGGCCTCGGATTACGCGGATGCCCAGATGCTCGCGGTCCGCGCCGGAGCGGCGCTGGTCGTGGCCTGCGACCGGCGCAGCCGGATCGCGCAGTTGCAGGGCATGGCCGGCGACATGCGCGAGAGCGGGGTTCACATCGTCGGCAGCGTGATCCGGGCCTTCTGAGCGGCTTCATGGATTCCTTCGATCAGGCATTCCGTCATGACACCGGCCGGCAGGCGCGCGCCGGCGGGAATGCATGGCGCGGGCGGGGTGCGTCCGGCATCGGGCGCACCGCGGCAGGCGACCGCCTCGTGCTGTGGATGCTGCTGCTCCCCGTTCTCGGCGCAAGCCTGTTCTCGAAATTCGCGGTGCCCGGCGTCAGCGCGGACGGCATCGGCATGGGTTTCCCGCTGATCTACCTTGCCGTGATCATCGGCACGCTGCCGCCGGGGAGCCTGAGACTGGAACCGGCGCGCCTCGCATTCTTCTGCCTGATGGCGGGAGCCATCGGCGGGTTTACCGTCCTGCAGGGCGAACACTTTTCACTGCCGTCCCTCGCGTTCCTGATGCTGCTGCATTTCCCGTACGTGCTGTACGTCGCCGGCGGAGAGCGCGTTCTGGAGACGCTGAACAGGGTGTTCCTCAACCTGGCTGCCGTGATCGCCGTTCTCGGAATCGGCCAGTACGCGCTGCAGTTCCTGGTGCCGGCGGCTTACGTGTTTCCGCTGGAAAATTTTCTGCCGGCCGAATGGCGCGTGAGCGGATTCAACATGCAGGCGCCGATCGCCTACGGGTCGGACTTGTACCGCGCGAACGGCGTGTTCATGCAGGAACCGTCCTTTTTCAGCCAGTTCCTGGCTGTCGCGGCGCTTGTCGAGCTGGCGGGGCCGTCGCGGCTCTGGCGCCTTGCGCTGTATTTTCTTGCGATCATCGCCTCGCATTCCGGCACCGGCCTGGTCCTTCTGGCCGCCGGGGTGCCGCTGCTGGTCATCGCGCGGCGGCGCTGGGACGTGGTTGCCGTGGCCATGATCGCAGTGCTTTTGCTGGTTCTGGCCGGGCCGCAGCTGCATCTCGAGCACCTGGTCGCGCGCATCGGTGAATTCGGCTCGGAGAAATCCAGCGCCTATGAGCGGTTTGTCGGCGGATTCCGGATATTCGGGCTGGCGGCGGAAGACGGCCCGGGAAGAATGCTCTTCGGCTACGGCGCCGGGAACTACAGGGATCTCGTTCACAGCCTGGATCACCGGGCGGCCGAGATGACGCTGTTCAAGATGGTCATCGAGTACGGCGTGATCGGGGCGCTTCTGTATTTCGGCTTCATGTTCTTCTGCATATTCGGCGCGAAGGGGCCGTTTGCCCTGCGCCTGGTGCTGGCTATCGCCCTGTTCCTGAACGGCGCCTACAACACCTTTGTCCATTCCCTGGCGCTGGCGCTGCTGGTGTGGCCGTCCGCGTCCACGGCCCGGCGTGAGGCAGGCGTCCCGGGCCAGGGCGGACGGGAAATGGCGGCAGTTTCCGCGGCGAGGCCGTCATGGTGAGCATGCTGCTCGCATTGGGCGGCGTTTTCATGCTGCTGGCCCTTCATCCCTTCACGACCTATCCGCTGTCGCTGATGCTGATCAGAAGATTCCGGAAGGGAACGGACGCCGCGCGCGTTCCGGAAAACGGGCCGGCGGTCGCGTGGCGAATGGCGGTCTGCATGTGCGCCTACAACGAAGAGCAGGTCATCCGGCAGAAGATGGACAACCTGCTGGCGCTGCGGAACGGCAGCCCGGATCTGGACATACTGATCTACGTCGACGGCTCCACGGATCGCACCGCGGACATCCTGCGTGCTTATTCCGGGCGGATCAGGCTGTTCGTGTCGCCCGACCGGCGCGGCAAGACCCACGGCATGAATCTGCTGGTGTCGCATGCCGAAGCACCGATCGTGGTTTTCACGGACGCGAACGTCATGCTCGATTCGCAGGCGCTGCTGAACCTGCAGCGCCATTTCGACGATCCGCAGACGGGTTGCGTGTGCGGCCATCTGGTCTACACGAACCCCGGCGAATCCGTGACCGCCGCGTCGGGCTCGCTGTACTGGCGGATGGAGGAGGCCATCAAGAAGCTCGAGGAAGAGACCGGATCGGTCATGGGTGCCGACGGCTCGCTGTTCGCCATCAGGCGGGAACTGCACCGCCCGCCGCCGGAGCACCTGATCGACGACATGTTCGTATCGATGACGATTCTGGCGGACGGATACCGGATCGTGCAGGCGACCGATGTCGTGGCCTATGAGGCATCGGCCAGCAGCCAGGGCGAGGAATTCCGGCGCAAGGCGCGCATTGCCTGCCAGGCTTTCAACGTGCACAGGATCCTGTGGCCCCGCATCCGGAAGCTTGGCGGCCTGAACGTGTACAAGTACGTGTCCCACAAGCTGCTGCGCTGGTTCACCATTTATTCGCTGTCGCTGTCGTCGGTCTTCCTGCTGGCGGCCCTGCTTGTCGCGGGACGGCCGGCACTGGCGGCCATCCTGGTGATCGCGGCCGCTGCCGCGCTGGTCGCGGGCCATCGTCATGGCGTGAAGCCTTTCAACCAGGTGGCGGACGTGCTCATCGCGCTGGCCGGGGCCGGGCTCGGCGTATGGCAATCGTTCCGCGGCAGGCGCTACCAGACCTGGGCGCCGGCCACCTCCGTCCGGAAGGCCTGACGGTCATGCGTGCGGAAATCATCAAACGTTGTGCCGCCGGGGCCGGGAGGATGGCATGAGGTGTCTCTGGATCGCCCGCGACATGCCGTTTCCGCAGGATGCCGGAGACAAGGTCTACTCCTTCAACATGTCCCGTGCCTTCTGCGAGGCCGGGGCGCGGCTGCGGTTTCTGGGCTTCGACACGGGAACGGCCGCCTGCACGGGCGACGCATGGCCCGTGGAGAGGCAGGTCGTGGACGGACGCAAGCATGGCGCCTTGCGGGGGGCATTGAGCCGTTTCCCGATGGCCGCGGCCATCCATGCCACGGCTGGCTACCGCCGGGCGCTGGATGCGCATCTGCGCCAGGCATGGGACGTCATCGTGCTCGACAGCTACGGATCCGGATGGGCGCTGGAGGCCTGCAGGAAAGCGCGCGCCGGCGCGTCCGGCAGAAAGCCGGTGCTGGTGTACCTGGCGCACAACCATGAAGAAAACCTGTGGCGTTCCATGGCGCGGGACAGTCGCGCGCCGGTCCTGAAAAAGGCGGCGCTGTGGCAGAACTACCGCAAGGTCCGTTCACTGGAGCGCCGCCTGCTGGAAGGCGTCGATCTGATCGCGGCGATCACCGAGGAGGATGCGCAGGCCTACGCGACCCAGGCTCCGGGAAAGCCGGTGGTCGTGCTGACGCCGGGTTATTCCGGGTGGATCGCGCCCGAACGCGACATCGACGCCAGTTGCCCGCTGCGGGTGGTGCTGGTGGGTTCGTTCCGCTGGGTCGTCAAGCAGGAAAACCTCCGGCGTTTCCTGGAGGCGGCCGACAGCCGTTTTCTCCAGCGGGGCATTCGTCTCGACGTGGTCGGCGACGTTCCGCAGGGCCTTCTCGATGAACTGAAGCCGTGGTCCGCCGCCGCCACGTTCCACGGCTTCGTCGACGACATTTCGCCGTTTTTCGGCGCCGCCAGGATGGCGGTCGTGCCGGAGTTCATCGGTGGCGGATTCAAGCTGAAGTACCTCGACTACATATTCGGCCGCGTTCCCGTGGCCAGCATCACCGCGGCGGCGGCCGGGCTGCCGGAGGCGGTGCGCCGGAACATCCTGTGCCGGGAGGACATGCGGCAACTGGTCGACGCGATCGTCGAATCGGCGGAGAACACGGAACTGCTCAACCGCATGCAGCAGCGCGCCTTTGCCGAGGCGCGCACCCTGTACCGCTGGCGCGACAGGGGCATGCGGCTTCTGCGCGCGCTGGAACGGCTCGACGCCCGTCCGGGCCTGAAACAGGTTGCCTGACCATGATCACCCTGATCGTTCCCACCTACAACCGGGCCCATACGCTGAGGCGGGTCATCGGCAGCTATTACGGACAGGACCGGGTGTCGGAGATCGTTTTCGTCAGCGATGCCGGCACCGACGGCTCGGAGGCACTGGTTTCGCAGCATGGATCCCGCCATCCGGACGTGACCACACGTTTCCTTAGAAATCCCGTGCGCAGCGGGGCGTCGCATTCCAGGAACGTCGGCGTCGCGGCGGCGCGCAACGATTTCATCCTGTTCTGCGATGACGACGAGTACCTGGAGCCCGGCTATGCGTCCACTTGCCTGGACAAACTGCTGGCTTCGAACGCCGGCGCGGTGTCCGGGCGCCGGGTGTACATGCACGCCGGAGAGACGCCGGCGCAGGCCCTGCGGCGTTTCGGGCAGGGCATCAGGCGCAGCCGGCCGTTCCGGCCGCTGATCTGCGAGTACGTCAATGCCGCGAGATTCGAGGGCGACATCCGGCTGCCGCTGACCAACGCGGTCATTCTGACGCACAGGCAGCTGCTGCGGAAATTTCCCTATGACGCCTTTTACGCGAGAGGCAACGGCTACAGGGAAGAGTCCGATTACCAGATGAACCTCTTTGTCAACGGCTACGACATCGTGGTCACCAACGATTGCCACAGCATCCATCTGCCGATGCAGGAGGTCCGCACCGGAGGCCAGCGCACCGCCTTCTGGAAACGCATTTACTGGTCGGCGTATTACACCCGTTACTTCTTCGGCAAGTATTACGAACGTTATGCCCTGCGGACAGGGCTGAAATGGCCGCGGTGGGCGGCGAACGGCGCATTCATGCTGTTCGCGGTTTACCGGGAAACCCTGCGTCCCGCGCTCCAGTCACTGGCGTACCGGTGCCTGCCGCAGCGGGGCGCGGCGTTCCCCGAAGGACAGGGGGGACGATGACCGTCAGGGATCCCGGCCGGAGAGAGTTCATGCGCTGCTCGGGCACGCTCGCGGCCGGCATGGCCTTCGCTCCGGCGCTGGCCCGCCCGGCGGACATTGCGCTGGATTTCCGCGGACAGGTACCCGCGGGCGTCCGTTTCCGCCGGCGGAGTGCCGCCTTGCTTGCGGGGCAGGACGGCCGTCTGCACCGTGTCGAAGCCGACGTTCCGCGCTTCCCGAAAGAAGGCGGGCAGCACACGGGACTGCTGATCGAAGGGGCGGCAACCAATCATCTGCCTCATTCCAGCCGCCCGGACCGCAGGGGATGGAGCCGCGGCGCCAACATGTCCGGTTCCTGGGTGACGGACGTGGAAGCGCCCGACGGCAGCCAGGGGGCCTTTCGCATCAGCCGCGCCGCGCCGGTGACCGGCAGTTTCTTCGATGCCGTGGCCGGCGCCGCGCCGTGGTCGGAATACGGCGCGGCCTCGGTATGGCTGCGTTCTGCGGCAAAAACCGGGAAATGGCGCCTGCGGCTGCGCGATTTTTCGACCTACAACGGAGTCTCGACGGTCGTGGAGGTCGGGCCGTCGTGGCGCCGGTACGTGCTGGCCTTCGCCTGGCAGGACCGGGACCGCGGCGCCAGGCGTTTCTCGGTGCTCGACAACGAAGCGGTCCGGCCGCGGAAGACATCCCCCGTCTATGCCCTGAACCGCGTCAATCCGTACGAAAGAGCCGATACGCCGCTGAGCCTGGACAGCGTGCTGATGTGGGGCGCGCAATACGAAGCGGGCAACGACGCCAGTTCCTGCATTCCCACGCAGGGTGGGCCCGCCACGCGCGCGGCCGACGAGGTCGTGCTGCCGTCGTCGGCGGTCGATCCTTCGGAAGGCACGCTGACGCTGATGCTGCCGGCGGGCGGGCGGCGCGGCGGCGTGATTCTCGATTCGGCCGGCGACCGCGGCGGGCTGCGGCTGGGATATTCCAACAGCGGATGGATCACCGCGCGCATCGGGACGACGGAGCTGTCGGGATTCAGCGATGTGACGGGCGACCGCATCGTCAGGATCGAATGGAGCAGGAACGGCGCGCAGATCATGACCGGGGACCGGGTGACGTCCCTGGTGCGCCGCGCCTCGCATCGGGGCCGCGCCGGGAATCCGCTGCAGCTCGGCGACGGCATCCGGCTCGGCATGACCGAAGACGGGGAACACGGGCTCGGGAAAGTCGTCTCGGGCCTGACCATCGGCAGGACGTCCGGCACGCCGGTGCCAGTCAGTCTGCCGGTGCTGGCTCCTCCCTCGTACGCGCCGAGTTTCCGCGACGATTTTGACGACGCTGACGTGAGCCGCATCAACGAGAACGCCAGCGGGAGCCGTCGCAGCGCCCCTGCCTGGCGAAGCCGCTACCGGCACGCGCGCAAGGACGTCATCAACAAGGAAAAGCAGATCTACATGGATCCGCAATTCGCCGGGACCGCCGGCGCGGCCCTCGGCGTGCAGCCGTTCTCGATCAGGGACGGCGTGCTCGGCATCCGCGCGGACAGGGCCGATCCGCTGCGCGTGTCCCCGCACATCTGGAACCACCGCTATACCTCGGGCTGCATCAGCAGCGAGCTGACGCACTGGCAGACCTACGGCTATTTCGAGATCCGCGCCAGAGTGCCCCGCGGCAGGGGATTCTGGCCGGCTTTCTGGCTGCTGCCGAAACGCGGGGTCTGGCCCCCGGAAATCGACGTCATGGAGGCGTCGGGCGCCCGCCCGCACGGGGTTCACCACGGCGTCATCGAGCAGAAGCGCGCGGCGCCGGCCTTGGGAGGCCTCTGGATCGATCAGTTCATCGATACGACCGACGGATTCCACCGGTACGCCATCGACTGGACGCCGGAGAACATCGTGTTCTTCGTGGACGGCACCAGGACGTTCGAGTACGGAGCGCACGGCATTCACGAGGACATGTACATGCTGGCCAACCTGGCGCTGGGCAGCGGGGATCCGGGCTGGATTCCCGACCCGGATGACGGCACGCCGTTTCCGGGGCTGATGGAAATCGATTATGTCCACGCCTACCGCAGGGCGTGACGACACGGGAGCAAGGCAGATGACGGACGATTCGGCAAAGGTCGATGTGATCATTCTTTCCTGGAACAGGGTCGACGACACGATCGCGGCGATCCGCAGCGCCGCACGGCAGGCCGGCGTCGAAAGGCGGATCCTGGTCGTCGATCAGGGCAGCGAGGCGGGGAATCTGGAGAAACTCGAACGGTTTCTGCGGAACGAACCCGACGTCGAGTTGAAAAAACTGGGCAGAAACGTCGGCGTCGCCGCGGGCCGCAACATGGCCACGGCCATGGGAAGCGCCCCCTACGTGGTGGCGCTGGACAGCGATGCCGAATTCTCCGACGACCAGGTGCTGAACCGGGTGGTCCGGCATTTCGAGGTGCGCCCGAACCTTTGCGCGATCGGTTTCCGCATCGCCAACATGTACACGGGAAACAACGACGCGACTTCCTGGGACTATTCCGGCAAGGGCGATCCGGACCGCGGCTTCAGCACGACCCGCTTCGTCGGCGCCGGGCATGCCGTGCGGCGCGACGTGTTCGAAGGCGTCGGCGGCTACGACGAAAAGCTGTTCTTCTGCGGCGAAGAGCTGGACCTGTGCTACCGCATGCTCAATCTGGGGTACCGCATCGCCTACATGCCGGACGTCGGGGTCCGGCACAAGGTGTCGCCGGAGCATCGGGTGCATTGGGAGCGGGGGCGTTATTACTACACGGTCCGCAACGCCCTGTACAGCAACTACAAGTTCGGAGCCTCGCGGGCGCGGCTGGCATTGTCCGCGATGGCGTTTCTGGCGCGCGGCGTGCGCAACAACATGGTCCGGGACACGCTGAGGGCGTTCAGGGACGGACTGCGCATGTGCCGGGAATTCAGGAGGGGCGGCGAGGACGCAAAACGGCCTTATCGGCTGAGCGCGGAGACATGGCAGTACATACTGGAATGCGAACCCTCGCGGCGGGAAAGCGTGTTGCGCAAGGCCGGCCGGCAGCTGTCCGGGCTGCCGCACAGGGTCTAGAAAGACCGCCCCGTGAAGATGTACTACTTCCGAGGATCGCCACCGAATTTCGGCGATGAGCTGAACCAGTGGCTGTGGCCGAGGCTGCTGCCCGGATTCTTCGATGAAAAGGCGGACCGGATATTTCTCGGCATCGGCTCCATACTGTTCGATTTTCATCCCCCGGAATCGAAAAAGATCGTCTTCGGGGCGGGCTACGGCGGGTACACGCCGGTGCCCGCGGTCGACGCGAACTGGGACATCTATTTCGTCCGGGGGCCGCTGACCGCCAGGGCCATGGGCGTCGACGAATCCCTGGGCGTCGGCGATGCGGCGATACTGCTGCGCTCCTGCATCGGAACGCGGCCGCCGAAGCGGTACAGGGCATCGTTCATGCCGCACTGGGAAAGCGCCTGCGACGGCGGATGGAAGGAGGCCTGCGCCGGGGCGGGGCTGCATTTCATCGATCCCCGTTCTCCCGTCGATGCCGTGCTGGAGGCCATCCTGGCTTCTGAGGTCGTCGTGGCCGAAGCGATGCACGGGGCGATCGTCGCCGACGCGTTGCGCGTGCCGTGGGTGCCGGCCCGTCCGATCCAGGAACAGCACCGCCGGAAATGGCTCGACTGGGCCGGCGCGCTGCAGATGGAACTGCGCCCGATGCCGCTGTCGCCTTCGAACGGGCTGGAGGCCGCGATGCGCCTGTTCGGCGGCAGCGGGAAAGGCGCCCGGCGCCTGCGCCGGCACGGCCGGATGATGAAAACCGTCGCGGCGCCGTACTTCCACGAACGCGCGGTGGCGTCGCTGCGGCGTCTCGCCGCCGCCGATCCGGCGCTCAGCCGCGACAGCCGCATCGGGCGCGCGCACGCCATCATGCTCGAACGGCTGGAGGCCTTCAGGCGTCGTCACGAAGGGGAGGCACATGCGCGCTGAAGCCGCGCAGGCACCGGGTGGGGGCCGGCAATCGCTGTCGCGCCGGACGGCGCGCGGTGCGGTCTGGTCGCTGGCGTCGCAGGCGTCCCTGGCGCTGGGCGCGCTGATCACGTTCGTGGCCGTGAGCCGCGCCGTCGATCACGGCGAACTGGGCGAATACATGCTCGCCATCGCGATCGTCGCCGCGGTGCAGTGGCTGGCGCTCAATGCCTACCGCGAGCCGGTCATCCAGACGCCGGAGCTGACGCCGGCGATGCAGAGCTCCGCGTTCTGGTTCAGCGCGGTCGTCGCCGTGCTGCTGGCGCTCGCGCTGATCGCCGCCGCGGGTTATTTGCGCTGGCGGGGCTGGCTGCCGGCCACCGCCGCCTGCCTGCCGCTGCTGTCCGGCAAGGTGCTGTTCGACACCCTGTCGTCGGTGCCCCTGGCGCTGTGTTACCGGGAACTGCGTTTTCCGGCGGTCGCGAAGCTGAACATGCTGGTGTCGGCCTGCGGGCTGGCCGTCAGCCTCACGCTGCTGCACGCCGGATGGGGGGTGCTCGCGCTGGCCGCGGGCTTGTGCGCGATGAGCGCGCTGGGCTTCGGGATGATCCTGGCCTGCAGCGGGTGGCTGCCGCGCCGGCATTTTTCCGCGGCGGACCTCGGCTTCCTGCGCCGGTATTCGCCCCATGTGGTGCTGTGGCAGGGCGTCGAGGCGCTCAACATGCACCTCGACCGCTTCATCGTCGGCGCAAGGCTCGGTACCCAGGCGCTGGGGGTCTACGGATTCGGCCGCCGGCTCAACGATGTCGTCGTCGAAGTGCTGGCGGGTGCGCTGGGGAACGTGGCTTTGCCGGCCTATGCCAGCATCCAGAACGATCGGGCCGCCCTGAAGCGCGGTTATCTTTCCTCGGTCCGGATGGCGGCATTCGGGGTGTTTCCGCTGATCGGCATCCTGTTCGGCATCGCGGACGAACTGGTCGTCACGGTATTCGGGAACCGATGGGCGCCGGCGGTGCCCGTCTACCAATGCTTCCTGTTCCTGGGGGCGATCCAGACCATCGGAATTTTCCAGGCGTCGCTGATCCGCAGCCTGGGCCACGCGAATCTCTGGGCCCGGTACCAGGTGGCACAGGCCGTCGCCAACATCATCGTGATCGGTTTCGCCGTGGAACACGGCATTCACGTGCTGGCGCTGGCGGTCGTGATCCGCACCGGCGTCGTGTGGACCTATGCGCTGGCGATGACCTGCCGCCTGCTCGAAATGCGCATCCGGGATTACCTGCGGATGTTCGCCGGCCCGGCCGCGGGCGCGGTGCTCGCCGGCGTCGTCGCGCAAGGCGTCGTGCACCTGGCGCAGGATGCGCCGCCGGCCGCGGTGATCGCCGGCGCCGCGGCGGTCGCCGGCGCGGCCTATCTGGGCGTCGCGCTGATCCTGATGCGGCCGGTGGCGCATGACGTTCTTGCGCTGTTTGCGCGCCGGGTTTGAGAGCGGCGGGGAAAGGAGAAGAAGCATGGACATATCGGTTGTCATCTGCACCCGGAACCGCTGCGCGGCGCTGGGCGACTGCCTGCGGTCCGTCTTCGGGATCGATTACCCCGGCGACTGGGAAATCATCGTGGTCGACAACGGCTCCGGGGACGACACGCCGCAGGTGATCGACCGGATGGCGCGCCTGTCGCCGGTGCCTTTCCGTTCCCTGGTGGAGCTGCGGCCCGGGAACAGCGCCGGGCGCAACGCCGCGATCGGGGCGGCCCGGGGCGACATCGTGTTCTTCACCGACGACGACTGCATCGTCAGGGCCGATGTCCTGCAGGAGATGCGGCGCGTGTTCGCGGACCGCCCGGACACGGGATACGCGGGGGGCCGGATACTTCGCTTCAATCCGCGCGATTACCCGATTTCGGTCATGGAGGAATACAGGACGATCGACATCGGGCCGGGCTCGGTGATTTATCCGGGACTCGTGCAGGGCTCGAACATGGCATTCCGGCGCGCGGTGCTGACCGATCTGGGCGGTTTCGATCCCCTGTTCGGGGCGGGCGCGGCTTTCGCCGGCGAAGAGATGGAGCTGGCGACGCGGGCGAGCCTGCGGGGCTGGCGCGGCGGTTATTTCCCAGGGCCCACGGTGTACCACAACCACGGGCGCGACCGCGCGGCGGCCCTGCGGCTGGAACGACAGTACGACCGCGGGATCGGCGCCTGCTACGGCAAGCTGCTGTGCGACGCGCGCACGCGATGGATCGGCCTGCTGACCTGGTGCCGGCGCGCGCTGAAGCAGCTGTTCAGACATCCGTCAGGGCTGCCGCGCCAGCTTGCCGGCGCAATTTCCTACGCACGCACGAGAGGTGACCATGCTTGAGTATTTCGACCGGAACACCAGCGGCGACGCGCTGCCGGAAACATCCTTCCTGCCCGTCCCGCAGCGGCGCGTGCGGGCGCGCGCCGGAAAAAGGACGCTGAAGGCGATGATCCTGGCCGCCGGCCAGGGCACGCGCGTCCGCCCGCTGACCAAGGACCTGCCCAAGCCGATGATCCCGATACTGGGAAAGCCGGTCATGGAATACCTGATCGAGCATCTGGCGCGCCACGGCGTGAAGCAGATCATGGTGAACGTCGCCTTCATGCACCGCAAGATCGAGGAATATTTCGGCGACGGCCATCGCTGGGGCGTGCAGATCGGCTATTCCTACGAAGGCGTGTACGAGCACGGCGACATCCTGCCGCGGCCGCTGGGTTCGGCGGGGGGGATGCGCAGCATCCAGGACTACAGCGGCTTCTTCGACGAAACCACGCTGGTCATCTGCGGCGACGCGATTGTCGACCTCGACGTCGGCGCGGCGCTGCACGAGCACCACGCCAAGGGCGCGCTGGCCAGCGTGGTGACGCTCGACGTTCCCCGCGAGTCCGTCGTCAACTACGGCATCGTCGTCGCCGATCCGCGCGGGAAGGTCCTGTCCTTCCAGGAGAAACCGAGCCCGGAGGCGGCGCGGTCGACACTGGCGAGCACCGGGATCTACATTTTCGAGCCCGAGGTGCTCGACATGATCCCGCGGGACACCGCTTTCGACATCGGCAGCGAGTTGTTCCCGCTGCTGGTGAAAAGCGGCGCGCCGTTCTACGCGCAGAAGCGTTTTTTCAACTGGATCGACATCGGCCGCGTCAGCGATTTCTGGTCCGTCCTGCAGCGCGTGATGCGCGGCGAGGTGGCGCAGATGGACATGCCCGGAACGAAAATCCGCCCCGGCGTGTGGATCGGCCTGAACACCTCGGTGGACTGGGGCAGCGTGCGCATCGAGGGCCCCGTGTACATCGGCTCCAGCGTCCGCATCGAGCCCGGAACCGAAATCATCGGGCCGACCTGGATCGGACACGGCAGCCATCTGAAGCGCGGGTCGAGCGTCAGGCAGTGCGTGCTGTTCGAATACACCCGGATCGCCGAAGGCATGCGCTTCGAGGAAAAGGTGGTGTCCCCGCAGTACTGCGTGGATCGCCGGGGCCATGCCGTTTACGCGGGGGACGACAGTTGCACGCTGCGCTGGGGCGACGCGCGGGCCTGAGGTACACATAGGGTTGCATATTTTATAAGTATTTGATTGCAAAGGATATTTTATGTGCGCTCGAAATCCGCTTCGAAAAGGCATTTCTGCCCGGCGGGCTGCGTCGCCAGTGCATCGGTGCCGCGCGTGGCCGCGCCGGCTGTTTCTGGCGCTGCTGTGGCTGCCGCCCTTGGGGGTTTCCGTGAATGCGGCGGCGGCCGAAGGCGATGTCGTGGACGTGGTGGTCGGCGGGAGCGTCACGCACGACTCCAATCTGTTCCGGCTGCCTGGTTTCGTCGATCCGAATGCCGTCCTCGGTCGTTCGACGAAGTCCGACACCATCACCAGCACCCATCTCGGCCTGCGGGTCGACAAGCCCTACGCGCAGCAGCGCTTCCAGCTCGACCTGACCGGGACGATGCACCGCTACGACAATTTTTCCCATCTCGACTACAACGCCTTCGATTACCGCGGGGCCTGGCTGTGGCATCTGACTCCCAGGCTGAGCGGATCCCTGGGCGCCGCGCGCACGCAGACGCTGGTGCCGTTCGAGGATTTCGTCGTCCTGTCGCAGCAGCGCAATGTCCGGGACAACGAGAATCAGCATTTCAACGTCGACTGGTCGGCGGGCGGCGGCTGGCATCTGCTTGGCGGCGTCTCCAGGTACAGGCAAAGCAGCGAGGTGCCGTTCCTTGCCGAGGCGGATTTCAGCCTGCTGGACTACGAGGCCGGCGTCAGGCACGAGTTCGCGTCGGGCAACGCGGTCACGTTCATCCAGCACGTCCGTCATGGCGATTACGTCAACCGGGTGGCTGATCCGGTCAACGTCCTCGACAGCACCTTCCGCGAGAACGAAAGCGAAATGCGCCTGAAGTGGAGGATCGGCGGAAATTCGGTGCTCGACGGCCGCGTGGGATGGCGCAACCGCAATCACGACAATTTTCCGGCGCGGGATTTTTCCGGCCTGGTCGGCGAACTGGGCTATCACTGGACACCCGCGGGAAAACTGCGCTTCTACCTGTCGCTGAAGCGCGATATCGACGCCGTGGTCGACGTTGCGTCCAGCTACAGGACGAACAACACGATTTCGTTCACGCCGGCGTGGCAACTGACCGAGAAAACCCGCCTCAGCCTGCGTTTCGACCGGGTCGAGAGCGATTTCGACGGCGCGGTCGCGCCGCTTCCGGGGCCGCTGCGCCGGGACAGGCTGCACAGCGTCAGGCTGGCCGCCGACTGGATGCCGAGGCGCAACATCTCGCTGAGCACCGGACTGCAAAAGGCGGAACGTTCGTCGAACACGCCCACCGCGGAATTCGACAATTCGACCGTTTATCTGCGCGCCGGACTGAGGTTCTGAAACATGGAATTTTCAGGGAACCACGGCGCCGGCAACGGCGCAGTACAGCCGGCAGCACGGAGGCGGACTTTCAAACGGGATGCGGAGACACGATGATGATGCGAAACCTTGCGCGGCTTCTTGCGGCCGTTCTGCTGATCGCCACCGGCGCGCTGGCCGCGGCGCAGGCCCCGGCTCCGCAGGGCCGGCCGGACTACGAACTGGGTCCCGGCGACAACATCAGGATCCTGGTTTTCCAGAATCCCGACTTGACGCTGGAGACGCGGATCGGCGAGCAGGGCACGATCACCTATCCGCTGATCGGCATGATCAGGGTCGGCGGAATGCCCGTCGCCGCCGCCGAAAAGGCGATCGCCGATGCCCTGCGCGAGGGCGGCTTCATCAAGCAGCCGCACGTGAACATCGTGGTGCTCTCCATGCACGGCAACAGCGTCTCCGTCCTCGGCCATGTCCGGAAGCCGGGCCTCTATCCGATCGAAACGGTGAACGTCCGGGTGCTGGAAATGCTGGCGGTCGCCGGCGGCATCGCCCCGGACGGCGCCGACGTGGCCGTCCTGACGGGAATGCGCGACGGCAAGCCGTTCCGCAGGGAAGTCGACGTCGAGGGCATATTCCTGACCGACGGCGTCCAGGGCGATGCGTTCGTGGCGCCGGGCGACGTCATCTACGTGCACAGGGCGCCGATGTTCTACATCTACGGCGAAGTCCAGAATCCCGGCGCCTATCGCGTGGAGCGCGGCATGACGGTCCGCCAGGCGCTCGCGCGGGGCGGGGGACCGACGGCGCGGGGCACCGAGCGGAGTCCCCGGCTGTACCGCCGCGGGGCCGGCAGCGCGACCGAAACGCGTTCCGACCTGAGCGATCCGGTCAGGCCCGGCGACGTGTTTTTCGTGCGTGAAAGCCTGTTCTAGGTGGCGTCCGGGATGATTCTGGTCACGGGCGGGACGGGCTACATCGGCTCGCATGCGGTCGTCGAGCTGATCGGGGCGGGGCGGGAGGTCTTCATCGTCGACAACCTCTGCAACAGCAAGGCGTCGGTTCTGGACCGCATCGGGCGCGTCGCTGGCAGGCGCCCCGGCTTCGCGGAACTGGACATCCGCGACCGGGACGCGCTGCGGAAGCTGTTTTCGGAACACCGTTTCAGCGCGGTCATCCACTTCGCCGGGCTCAAGGCCGTCGGCGACTCCGTCAGGCGCCCGCTCGATTACTACGACTGCAACGTGTCGGGCAGTACGACGCTCGTCGAATGCATGGCCGAAGCCGGGGTGAAAACGCTGGTGTTCTCCTCGTCGGCGACGGTCTACGGGAATCTTCCCGATCTGCGGTTCCGCGAGGATTTTCCCGTCGCGCCGTGCAACCCGTACGGGCGTTCCAAATGGATGATCGAGGAAATGCTGCGCGACGTGGCGAATTCGGATCCGGCATGGCGCATCGCGTTGCTGCGCTATTTCAACCCGGTGGGCGCCCATGCCTCTGGGCTGATCGGCGAGGACCCGAACGACACGCCGAACAACCTGATGCCGTACATCGCGCAGGTGGCGATGGGCCGGCGGGACTGCCTGCCGGTGTACGGCGCCGATTACCCGACGCGGGACGGAACGGGGGTGCGCGACTACATTCACGTGGTGGATCTGGTGCGCGGCCATCTTGCCGCGCTCGACAGGCTGGCCGGGCATTCCGGCGTTCTGACCCTGAACCTGGGCACCGGGAACGGCTACAGCGTGCTGGAGGTGGTGCGCGCCTTTTCGGCCGCCAGCGGCAGGAAGATCGCGTACCGCTTCGCCGACCGCAGGCCGGGCGACCTCGCCGAGTACTGCGCCGATCCGGCGCGGGCGCGCGAGGTGCTCGGATGGGAGGCCAGGCTCGGCATCGATGCGATGTGCGCGGACAGCTGGCGGTGGCAGCGCTGGGCCGCCGAGCATCTGGGCTGATCCGATGAGCGCGCCGGCGTACGCCGCGGTGCCGCGGCACCCTGGGAGACTGACGGATTGCGCCGCCTGGCAGGCGCTCGCCGCGCACCGCAAGGCGACGGCCAGCCTGCATCTGCGGCAACTGTTCGCCGGCGACGCGAAGCGGGGCGAGCGTTATGCGGCGGAAGCCGCGGGGCTTTACCTCGACTATTCGAAGAACCGCGTGACCGGCCAGACCTTGGGACTGCTGACGGCGCTGGCCCGGGAGCGCGGCCTCGAACAGCGCATCGCCGCGATGTTCAACGGCGAGCCGGTCAACGTGACGGAGTCGCGCGCCGCCCTGCACGTCGCCCTGCGGGCGCCCACGCATGAAAGGATGACCGTCGGCGGCGTCAACGTCGTGCCCGAGGTGCAGGCGGTGCTCGGGAAAATGACCGCCTTCGCGCGCCGGGTGCGCGAAGGCCGGTGGCTGGGCCACAGCGGGAAGCCGGTCCGCAACGTCGTCAACATCGGCATCGGCGGCTCGAACCTCGGCCCCCTGATGGCCTGCGAGGCCCTGCGCCACTACAGCCGGCGCGACATCGGCTTCCGTTTCGTGTCCAACGTGGACGGCAGCGATTTCGCGGAGGCCGTCCGCGGGCTGGATCCCGGGGAAACCCTGTTCATCGTGTGCTCGAAGACCTTCACGACGCTGGAGACGCTGGCCAACGCCCGCGCCGCGCGCGCCTGGGTGCTGGACCGGCTCGGGGATGGCGGGAACGGGGGGGCGGTCGGGAAACACTTCGTGGCCGTCTCGACCAACCGCGACGAGGTGGCGCGCTTCGGCATCGATCCCGAAAACATGTTCGGCTTCTGGGACTGGGTCGGCGGCCGTTATTCGATGGGTTCGGCGATCGGGCTGTCGACGATGATCGCCATCGGCCCGGAGCGGTTCCGCGAAATGCTCGCCGGCTTTCATGCGATGGACCGGCATTTCCGCGGCGAGCGTTTCGAGCGGAACTTGCCGGTGATGCTGGGCCTGCTGGCGGTGTGGAACGGGAATTTTCTCGGCGCGCGGACCGCGGCCGTGCTGCCGTACGACCGGTATCTGAAGCATTTTCCGGCGTACCTGCAGCAACTGGCGATGGAGAGCAACGGCAAGCAGGTGACGCTCGACGGGCATCGCGTGGACCATCACACGGGGCCCGTCTGCTGGGGGGAAACGGGAACCGACGGGCAGCATTCGTTTTTCCAGATGATCCACCAGGGAACCCAGCTGGTGCCCTGCGATTTCATCGGGTTCTGCCGGTCGCTGAATCCGCTGGGCCATCATCACGATCTGCTGATGGCGAACCTGTTCGCGCAAACCGAGGCATTGGCGTTCGGCCGGGCCGCGAACGGGCCGGGGGATGCGCCGTTCCTGGCCTGCGAAGGCAACCGCCCGACCAACACCATTCTCGCGGAGCGCCTGACGCCGGAAACCCTCGGCGCCCTGGTCGCGCTCTACGAGCACAGCATTTTTACGCAGGGCGTCATCTGGGGCATTGATTCGTTCGACCAGTGGGGTGTCGAGCTGGGCAAGAAGATGGCGGCGCGGATGCTGCCGGAGCTGCAGGGCGCGCCGGCGCCGGAACTGCATGACAGTTCGACCAACATGCTGATTCGCCGCTACCGCCGCTACCGCTGCCGCTCCCCGGCATAGCGGCGTTGCCCGGGTCCGGCCGTTTAAACTAGAATGCCGCGCAGTAAAACCCGCGCGGTTCTCCTGTTTTTCCTGCAGCCGCCTTATTCCGGAATCCCGCCTTTTATGGACGCACCGTTTCGCATCGCCTGCCTGCAGATCAACAGCGGCAACGACCTGTCCGCCAATCTGGCCACCGTGCGCGGCATGGTGGCCGAGGCCGCGAAGAGCGGCGCGAAGTTCGTGCTGACGCCCGAATACTGCCTGATGATGGACGGCAGCGGCCGCGTGATGCGCGACAATGCGCTGCCGCCGGACGGCGGGGACGCGTTGACGGCGCTGCGGACGCTGGCGCGCGAGCAGCGGGTATGGCTGCTCGCCGGTTCGCTGACGCTGGCCTGCGACGACGGGCGCGTCGCCAACCGCTCGTTTCTCCTGTCCGACGACGGGCAGGTGGTCGCGACCTACGACAAGATCCACATGTTCGACGTCACGCTGCCTGACGGCAAGGTGATCCGGGAGTCGTCGCTCTACCGGCCGGGCGAACATGCGGTGACGGCCGCAACGCCCTGGGGCCGGCTCGGCATGACCATCTGCTACGACCTGCGTTTTCCGCAGCTTTTCCGCGCGCTCGCCCAGCGGGGTGCGGAATTCATCGCGGTGCCGTCCTCGTTCCAGCGCCAGACCGGGGTGGCGCACTGGCATTCGCTGCTGAGGGCGCGCGCGATCGAGAACGCGGCGTACATCCTTGCGCCGGCGATGTGCGGCGAACACCCGGGCAAGCGCCAGACTTACGGGCATGCGCTGATCGTGGATCCCTGGGGCGAGGTGATCGCGGACGGCGGCGAGGAGCCGGGCATCGTGTATGCCGACATCGATCCGGGCAAGGTCGCCAGGGTGCGCGGCATGATGCCTTCGCTGCAGCATGACAGGCTTTATGCGATGGTACCGGAAAACTAAAAAGTACTTAATAATTAAATATTTATTTAATTTTTTTGATGTCGCTTCCAGCATCCGGGGAAGCATGGAAAGGAGAGGCTGCATGCCCGCCGCGGCGGAGGAGCAGGAGGGGACGGACCCGGCCGGCATCGCGGTCGGCGCCTCGGTGCCGCGCCGGACTTACGGGCCGCTGGCGGCCCTGGGACGCGCGGTCCTGCGCCTGCTGCGCTGGCGCGCCGAAGGATGTTTTCCGGATTGCCCGCGCGCCGTCGTCGCGATCGCGCCGCATTCCTCCAACTGGGACTTCGTCGTCGGCGCCGCTTTCCTGTTCGCGCTGGGGCTGCGGGTGTCGTTCGTGGCGAAACACACGCTGTTCTTCTGGCCGCTCGGCGGTTTTCTGCGCTGGCTGGGCGGCATGCCGGTGAATCGCGCGCGGCCCGAAGACATTGCCGGAAGCCTCGCCGCCGAATTCGGAAAACGGGAGCGACTGTGGCTAGCGATCACGCCGGAAGGCACGCGCCGGCAGGGCGCGCGCTTCAAATCGGGTTTCTACCGCATCGCGAAGAATGCCGGCGTGCCGGTCCTGCCCGTGTATTTCAATCACCGGCGCAGGATCACCGGGTTCCTGCCGCCGGTGATGCCCGACGAAGACGTCGTTGCGGGCGTCGGGCGCGTGAGGGAACTGCTGCTGCGGCATGGCGCGCGCCGCGGCGGCTGATCAGTACGACTTCGGCAGGCCGAGCACGCGCTCGGCGATGTGGCACAGGATCAGTTGCGCGCTGACCGGCGCGATGCGCGCGATCATCGCCTCGCGGAAATAGCGCTCGACGTGGAATTCCCTGGCGTAGCCCATGCCGCCGTGGGTCAGCACCGCGGTCTCGCAGGCCCTGAATCCGGCTTCACCGGCGAAATATTTCGCCGCGTTGGCTTCGGCGCCGCAGGGTTTCCCGGCGTCGTAGAGGCTGGCCGCCCTGTAGGTCAGCAGGCGCGCCGCCTCC
This sequence comes from uncultured Bordetella sp., assembly GCA_964533495.1. Classification (GTDB taxonomy): domain Bacteria; phylum Pseudomonadota; class Gammaproteobacteria; order Burkholderiales; family SG8-41. The sequence continues at coordinate 33,682 of CAZHJU010000021.1, forward strand.
AGTTCGATCCAGCGTTGCGCCAGCGGGTGCTGGATGGACTGGTTCTGGCCGATCGGCCGGTCGAACACGATGCGCTCGCCGGCGTATCGCACCGCGCGCTCCAGCGCGGCCCGGCCCAGTCCGGCGGCTTCGGCGGCGACGAGTATGCGTTCCGGATTGAGGCCGTCCAGAAGGTAGCGGAAACCCCGGCCTTCCTCGCCGATGCGGTCCGCGACGGGCACGCGCATGCCGTCGATGAACACCTGGTTGGAGTCGACGGCCTTGCGGCCCATCTTGTCGATTTCGCGCGCCTCGAAGGCCGCGCGGTCGATGCCGGCGTAGAACAGCGTCAGTCCGTCGACGGGATTTTCCGTCTCTCCGGCCGGCGTCGTGCGGGCCAACAGCAGGATCCTGTTCGCGACCTGCGCGGTCGAGATCCACACCTTCTGGCCGTGGATCACGTAGTCATCGCCGTCGCGCACGGCCCTGGTGGTCAGGCGCGTCGTGTCGAGGCCCGCCCCTGGCTCGGTGACCCCGAAGCAGGCCTTGTCCCGGCCGGCGATCAGCGGCGGCAGCCAGCGTTTTTTCTGCTCCCCGGAGGCGTAGACCACCACCGGATGCAGGCCGAAGATGTTCATGTGCACGGCGGAGGCGCCGGAAAACCCGGCGCCCGACGCGGCGATGGTTTCCATCATCAGCGCGGCTTCGGTGATGCCGAGCCCGCTGCCGCCGTACTGTTCGGGCATCGCGATGCCGAGCCAGCCGTCGGCGGCGATGGCGGCATGGAATTCATGGGGAAAGCCGCCGTCGCGGTCCTTTTCCAGCCAGTAGTCCGCGCCGAAGCGGGCGCATACCCGTTCGATGGCGTCGCGTATCGCGCGCTGTTCTTCGGAAAACTCGAAATCCACGGCGGCGCTCCTTCAGCCGGGCAGGACGGTGGCGCCGGCGGCGGCGAGGGCGCGGATTTCGTCGTCGCCGTAGCCGGCGTCGCGCAGGATTTCCGCGCCGTGCTCGCCGAGCCGCGGCGCGCCGCATTGCGGGGCGGGCGGGGTGCGCGACCACTGCGTCGCGGCGGCCGTGGTGCGCAGCATGCCTTCGCTGGGATGGCGTTCCTGGCGGACGAAGCCGCTGCGATTGAGGTGTTCGTCGTCGATGACCCCGTCGATCGAGTTCATCGGCGCGCAGGGGATGTCGGCCTCGTCCAGCGCCTGCAGCCATTCCGCCGTCGTGCGCTTCAGCATTTCGCCGGCGACGAAGGCATTGGCTTCGGCGATGCGGGCCGAGCGGTTTTCGTGGCTGTTGAAGCGCGGATCGTCGCGGAACAGGTCCTCGCGCCCGATCAGGCGGAAAAACGCCTGCCACTGCTTGTCGTTGTACATCAGCACGCAGACATGGCCGTCGCGGGTGCGGAAGGGGCGGCGTTCCGGCGCCAGCACGCGCGCATAGCCGGAGTCGCCGAGCGGCGGCTCGAAACTGCGGCCGCCGAAGTGGTCGCCGAGGATCATCTGGCTCATGCATTCGAACATCGGCACTTCCACCGCCTGGCCGCGGCCGGTGCGTTCGCGTTCGTAGAGCGCGGTGGTCACCGCGTAGGCGGCGTGCAGGCCGACGATGCGGTCGGCCAGCGTCGCGGGGATGTAGCGCGGATCCGCGGAGCCGGCCCGCTGCGCGAGCCAGGGCAGGCCGGTCATCGCCTGGATCAGGTCGTCGTAGGCCGGTTTCGCCGCGTAGGGGCCCTGCTGGCCGTAGCCGTAGGCGCCGACGTAGATGATGCGCGGATTCGCCGCGGCGACCTCGGCATGACCCAGGCGCAGGCGCTGCATCGCCTGCGGCCGGATGTTGTAGATCAGCACGTCGGCCTTTGCGGCGACGCGCAGCAGCGCGTCGCGGCCGGCGGGCTGCTTCAGGTCGAGCACGATGCTTTTCTTGTTGCGGTTCAGGTGCAGGAACATGTGGCCCATGCCGCGGTTGCGCATCGGGCCGACGTGGCGCACGTTGTCCCCGCCCGGCGCCTCGACCTTGATCACTTCGGCGCCGAGGTCGCCGAGGATCTGCGTCGCGTAGGGGCCCATGACCACCGTGGTCAGGTCGACCACGGTGACCCCGGCGAGCGGTCCGGCCATCAGCCGCGCATCTTGGGCGAAATCGCGCAGCCTTTGGCGCGCAGGGATTCGTCGACCCAGGCGCGGTCGAGTTTTTTGCCGCCGCGGATCGCCTTCAGCAGGTCGGATTCCTTCTTTTCCTGCAGTTTCGCGAGCTTGAGGGTTTCCTCGATCATCGCCTGCGGAATGGCGACCAGGCCGTCGTCGTCGCCGACGATGATATCGCCGGGATTGACCACGGCTTCGCCGATCACCACCGGCACGTTCATTTCGCCGGGGCCGTTCTTGTACGGGCCGCGATGGGTGATGCCGCGCGCATAGACCGGGAATTTCGACTGCGCCAGCGCATCGGCGTCGCGGATCGCGCCGTCGATGACCATGCCGGCGGCGCCGTTGCGCTCCGCGATGGCGGACATGATCTCGCCGATGATCGCCTGGGTGCAGATGCCGCCGGCGTCGACGACGATGACGTCGCCCGGGCGCACGATGTCGATCGCCTTGTGCACCATCAGGTTGTCGCCGGGGCCGACCTTGACGGTCAGCGCGGTGCCGACCATGCGCCCGCCGCTGTGGCAGGGGAAGAGGTCAGGGCCGATCGCGTGCAGCCGGTTCATGTTGTCGCTGAGGTGCGCCGTCGCGGTTTTGCGCAGCGTGGCGATGATTTTCCGGGAAGGTTGCGTTGCGAAGGGCAGGATGCGGAAGCCGATGGGAGCCATGAGTTGATCCGGTTGTGAATGGAAGCGCGTATCCTAGCACCGGTCCCGGTGCGGACAGTGGCGCATGTTAAAATCCCGGCCGCAGCAAAGGGACAGCAGAACAGAACAACGGCCCGCGCGGACGATGCCGGGCATCACTCAAAGCAGACCGAAACACCAGCGTGCGCATCCTGCTCAGCAACGACGACGGTTATTTCGCGCCGGGCCTCGCCGCCCTGGAGCAGGCGCTTTCACCGCTGGGCACGGTGACCGTGGTCGCCCCCGAGCGCGACCGCAGCGGCGCCAGCAACTCGCTGACCCTGGACCGCCCGCTGTCGGTGCGGCGCGCGGGCAACGGTTACTACCACGTCAACGGCACGCCGACCGACTGCGTGCATCTGGCGGTGACCGGCCTGCTGCCGGAACTGCCGGACGTCGTGGTGTCGGGCATCAATGACGGTGCCAACATGGGCGACGACACGATCTATTCGGGCACCGTCGCGGCGGCCACGGAAGGGTTCCTGCTCGGCATACCGTCGATCGCCGTTTCGCTGGTCGCTTCCGGGAACGACCATTTCGCCACCGCCGGCCGCGTCGCCGCCGAGCTCGTCGCGCGGTTCTCGAAGCAGCGCGTGGAAGGACCGGTGCTGCTGAACGTCAACGTGCCCGACGTGCCGTACGAGGCCTTGCGGGGCGTCCGCGTCACCCGGCTCGGCAAGCGGCACAAGGCGGAACCGGTGGTGAAGGCAAATACGCCGCGCGGCGAAACCGTCTACTGGATTGGCGCCGCGGGCAGCGCGCAGGACGCCGGCGAGGGCACCGATTTCCATGCGGCGGCTTCGGACACGGTGTCGGTCACGCCGCTGCAGATGGACCTGACGCGGTTCGCGCAGATGGAAGCCGTGCAGCAATGGCTTGGCTTGCGGGCGGGCGCATGAACGCGGCCAATTCGGGCATCGGCATGACCTCGCAGCGCACGCGCCTGCGCATGGTCGAGCGCCTGCGCACGCAGGGCATACGCGACGAGGTGATCCTCGGTGCGATGGGCGAGGTGCCGCGGCACATCTTCGTCGACGAAGCGCTGGCGAGCCGGGCCTACGAGGACATGGCGCTGCCCCTGGGTTTCGGCCAGACCATATCCAGCCCGTACACCGTGGCGCGCATGCTTGAATTGCTGCGCGGCGGCGGCGCGATCCCGGGCAAGGTCCTCGAAATCGGCACCGGCTGCGGCTACCAGGCCGCCGTGCTGTCGCGCCTCGCGCGCGAGGTGTATTCGATCGAACGGCTGGCGCCGCTGCTGGCCAAGGCGCGCCGCCACCTGCGCGACGCGCGGGCGCACAACGTGCGCGTGCGCAATGCCGATGGCCAGCTGGGCATGCCGGAGCAGGCACCTTTTGACGGAATCGTTGTCGCAGCGGCTGCGACCCACGTACCGCAGCCGCTGCGCGAGCAGCTGGCGGTGGGTGGTAGACTCGTGATTCCCCTGACCAACCGCGACAAACAGGCATTGCACGTCATTGAGAGAACCGCACAAGGCTATGTCGATCGCAAGGTGGAAGATGCCCGGTTCGTGCCGCTGCTTGCCGGCCTCGGCTGATCGCAGCGAAGGCCGCCTGCCGGGCCGTCCCGTCCCGGATATCCGCGCGGTCCTGTATGGCGCACTGGCGCTGGTTCTCGCCGGTTGCGCGGCGACCCGGCCGGCGCCGGTCGCGGAACGGCTGCCGCAGCAGCAGGCCAGGCCGCCGGCGAAACCCGTGATACGGGCGGCGCCGGTGCCGGCACCGGAGCGTCCGCGCCCGGACTTCTACACGGTCAAGACCGGCGATACGCTCTACAGCATCGCGCTCGAATTCGGCCTGGATTATCGCGAGCTCGCGGCCTGGAACGGCATCGAACCTTCGCGCATCCGGGTGGGCCAGCAACTGCGGCTGTCGCCGCCCGGCGGGGTCGTCGCTTCACCGCTGCGCGCGCCGCCGGGCAGCGTCGAAGCGCAACCCCTGGGCAGCGAACGCGGCGCGGTGGCCGGCGGCGCGAGAACGGAGCCCCGCGGCGTGCGCGTTCCGTATTCGGACCAGGCCTATGCGCAGATGTCGGGCGTCAAGCCGGAGCCGCCTGCCGTCGTCGTCAAACCCGCGCCGCAGGATCGCCCGCAGGGCGATGACGAGATCGGCTGGATCTGGCCGGTCAGCGGAAAAATCGTCAGCCCGTTCAACGACGCCTCGAACAAGGGCATCGGCATCGCCGGGAAAATGGGCCAGCCCGTGGTGGCTGCGGGATCGGGCCGGGTGATTTTCAGCGGCACCGGCATCCGCGGACTGGGCCGGCTGATCGTCATCAAGCACAACGAGAAATATCTCAGCGTCTACGCGCACAATCGCGAACTGCTGGTGAAGGAGGGGCAGTCGGTGGCGCGCGGCCAGAAGATCGCCGAGATGGGCGACAGCGATGCCGACCGCGTCAAGCTGCATTTCGAGATCCGGCTGCTCGGCAAGCCGGTCGATCCCACCGGCCTGCTGCCCCCGGCTTGATTCTATAAGTATTTGATTTTATTGATATTTTTTGAATTCACGCCTTGAAGGCGCGCGCGCGCCGTTGCAGCATCTGCAGTGATTCGGGGCCGGCTTCTCCGGCGTAGCGCAGGCCGACGTAGAGTGCGGTGATGTCGTCGATGGCGGCCGCGAGATCCGGACGCTGCTGCGCGGCGCGGCGCGCGAACATCCGGGGGCCTTCGGCGGCGCCGCGCGGCAATCCGCGCCGCGCGAGTTTGCGGCAGAACCGGTCATAGGCAGCTTTCGCCGCATCCGGGCGCGCCTGGCGCAGATCGCGCAGCGCAAGGGCGGCGCCGAACAGTACGGCAATCCCGGCGAGGACCAGCAGCATCACGGACATGGTCTGCCAGCTGGCCTCGCTGAAGCCGAGGTGGCTCAGGAAAAGCCGCTGGCGTTCCGGTGTGTAGCCCAGCACCCACTGGTTCCAGGTGTAAGTGACCGAGTCCCAGGTCAGGCGCATGCGTTGCAGCATCGCAAAGTCGCCGCGCACGAACATCGGCAGCGGGTCGCTGCGCGGCAGGGCCGAGGCGATGCCGCGCTCGACCCGCGCCGGCGATACCGCGGCGGTCGGGTCGACGCGCACCCAGCCGGTTTTTTCCAGCCAGATCTCCACCCAGGCATGGGCATCGGCCTGGCGCACCAGGATGTACCCGCCGACCGGGTTGATTTCGCCGCCGAGGTAGCCGGTGACCACCCGCGCCGGAATGCCCGCGGCGCGCATCAGCACGGTGAACGCCGAGGCGTAGTGTTCGCAGAAGCCGCGGCGGGTGTCGAACAGGAATTCATCGACCGGCTGTTCGCCGAGCAGCGGCGGCGACAGGGTGTAGACGAAATTTTCATTGCGGAACATGCCCAGCACCGCCGCCACCAGGCTGCGGTCGTCGCCGTGTCTGCCGCGCAGTTCCGCGGCGAAGGCCGCGGTCCGCGGATTGGTCCCGGCGGGCAGGCGCAGCGCGCGCGACAGCACGGACTGGTCGTCGTCGGCGCCGTAGGCGGCGCCGATGGCGGAGGTCATCTCGTAACGCATGCGGCTGCGCACCGGCGTGAAGCTGAGCAGCTGCATGTCGCGGGTCGCCATCGAGCGCGGCGGGTGCTGTCCGGGAAATTCGAGGGCGAACAGCCAGCGCTTGTTGTGCGGCTCCAGGGTCACCGTGTAATGGATGTTGCCGCCGGCGGGCAATTCCTCGATGCGCTGGACGAGTCTTGGCGCCGTCCAGGTGCGGCCGTCGTAATCCCACAGCACCGGTCCCCGCCAGTAAAGATCCCTGGGATCGGGGGTTTGGCCGTCGCTGAATTCGGCGCGGAAGGCGACGGAATCCGACAGGATCAGGCTGTTCAGGCTGCCGGGGCTCATGTTGTCGGAGAGGCCGCTGAGCCCGGCATAGGCGTCCTGCGGCAGGCCCCACAGCGGCCCCTGGACCCGCGGGAACAGCAGGAACAGCACGGCCATCAGCGGCAGGGCCTGGGCGATCAGGATGCCGGCGCGCCTGACCGGATGGCGCCAGCCGGGCCAGGCGCCGGTGTATTGCATGACGATCAGCGTGGCGACCAGCAGCCAGGCGCAGACCAGCATGTACAGCGCCGTCGGAATGGTCTGCGAATGCAGGAAATTGGTCACCAGCAGGAAACAGCCGAGGAAACCGAGCAGCATGCCGTCCCGCCGGGTGCCGGTTTCCAGCAGCTTCAGCGCCAGCATGACCACCAGCAGGGATACGCCGGCCTCGCGGCCGAACAGGGTCCGGTACTGCAGCAGGATGCCGCCGGCGGCGGCCACCGCGACGAGGGCGAGCAGCCATTTTTTCGGCTGCGCGCCGCGCAGGCGGACCTGCAGCAGGCGGGCGCCGGCGATGCCGGTCACCAGCGCCGATATCCACAGCGGCATCCGCAACAGGTGAGGCCCGGCGGCCAGCAGGAACACCACGGTCAGCCAGTGGATGTCGCGCGTGCCCAGCGGGCGCGAACTAAGAACGGTCGGCAGCGGCGTCATGCAATGCGAGCGCGCGCAGGCAGTCCGCGCGGTGCGCGGCCCCCGAGGCGATGGGGATCAGCTGGCCCGGCAGGCGCAGGCCGTAGGCAAATGCCCTGGCATCGGCGTCGATGACCCAGCGCGCCAGGTGTCCCAGCTTTTTTTCCGCGTCCATGTCCGGGGGGAGCGCGTCCCAGGCCAGCCACAGCTCGGCCGCGACGCGGCCTGCAAACTGCTTGGTCATCAGCACGTCGCTGCGGGCGATAGCTTTCCATGCCAGGTGCCGCGGCGAATCCCCGGGACGGTAGGGACGCAGCCCGGAAAACTCGTCCTGGCCCTGTCCCTGCGTGCCGCCCTTGCCGTCCCCGGCCTGCGGTCGCGGCAGCGGCAGGCCCGGCGAAGCCGGCGCCGGGTAGACCAGGCAACTCATGTCGAGGTCGGCATAGGACCAGGCGCGAAACAGGCCGACCGGAAAAAACGTGAACAGCGTCATCCGGCCCGGACGCAGCCAGCCGCGGCGGAGCGCGGGGATCGCCACGGTCGCGGCGATTTCCCCGTCCGCGGGCACGTCGACGTAATCCGCGCTGATCCGGTCCCGGGTCACGCCGACGCCGTAACGCGGCACGCCCGCGCCGTTGGCGATGCGGATGCCGAATTCGGCCCGTTCGCCGGCGAACACCGGCGACGTGCGGCCGGCCGAGATGCGCAGGTTCGCCAGGTTGCGGAAGGTATGCAGCATCGACTGGATGCCGGCCGCGCCGAGCAGGAAGGACAGCACGAAGCCGAGGGAAAGGTCGTAGTTCACCGATCCCAGCAGCATCAGCAGGATGACGCCGGCGAACAGCAGCCCCTGCCGCGTCGGCAGGATGAACACGCGGCGTTGCACCAGCACGATGGTGCCGCGTTCGGGACCCCGCCACTGAAATATCCAGTCGAGGACGCGGTTTTTCAGGGCGGCCGCGGAGGCCAGGGCGGCATTCATGCCTGCCTCAGGGGATGGCGACTTCTTGCAGCAGCTGGGTGACCAGCGAGGCGTGATTGCCGCCGGCCGGTTCGCCGGCCGGGCTCAGGCGGTGCGTGATCACGGCCGGCAGCACGGCCTGGATGTCCTCGGGCAGCACGTGTTTCCGGCTGTCCATATAGGCCCAGGCGCGCGCGCCCTGCAGCAGGGCGAGGGAGGCCCTCGGCGACAGGCCGTGCGAGAAGGCCGGCGAGCGGCGCGTGGTGTTGACCAGGGCCTGCAGGTAGTCGAGCAGGGCGGGCGAGGCGCGCACCTGCTGCACTGCGAGCTGCAGCCGGGCGAGCCCCTCGGGATCCAACTGGGGCTGCAGGCGCAGCAGCATGTCGCGGCGGTTGTCGCCGTTGAGCAGCGCGCGCTCGGCCTGCGCATCCGGGTAACCGAGCTCGATGCGCATCAGGAAGCGGTCGAGCTGGGATTCGGGCAGCGGAAAGGTGCCGATCTGGTAGGACGGATTCTGCGTGGCGATGACGAAGAAGGGCGCGGGCAGGTGCCGGGTTTCGCCTTCGATGGTGACCTGGTTTTCCTCCATGGCCTCGAGCAGCGCGCTTTGCGCCCTCGGCGTGGCCCGGTTGACTTCGTCGGCCAGCACGACATTGGTGAAGACCGGCCCGGGATGGAATTCGAAGCCCCCGGTGTCGCGGTTGTAGACCGAGACGCCCAGGATGTCGGCGGGCAGCAGGTCGCTGGTGAACTGGATGCGCTGGAAGCGCAGGCCCAGCGAGGTGGCGATGGCGTGGGCGAGCGTGGTCTTGCCGACGCCGGGCACGTCCTCGATCAGGAGATGGCCGCGCGCCAGAAGGCAGGCGATGGCCAGCCTGATCTGCCGTGCCTTGCCGAGGATGATGCTGTTGATCTGTTCTGCGACCGCATTGAGCTGTGACGACATCGGGGAAGGAGCCTTCCTCGCCGGCAGGGGCGAACTGGTGGGCCATGCGCCTGGACGACGCGTGATTGGACAACGTGCAGTCGCGATTATAATGAACCTCCGCAATCGAGTCCGCCGCGGCCACATCGCGCAACACAGATCGTGAATTCCAAGCCAGCTCAGGAAAAAGGTCGTGCACGGCCTGTTTTTCGCGGATTTTTCCGAAGCATGCGCATGCCGCGGCTGTTGCTGATGTCCGTGGCCGCCGCGCTCGGCCTGACCGTGACCGTCGCCATGGCGGACATTCATGCCGGTCCCATGCCTTACCGGATCATCGCGGTTCTCCTCGCGTGCCTTCTCGCCGGAGGCATAACGATCATTGTGCTGATGAACCGCCAGCGGGCCGCGCAGCGCGCGCTGCGCCGCAGCGAGTCGCACTTCAGGGCGCTCACCGCCCTGGGCTCGGACTGGTGCTGGGAGACGGATGAAGAATACCGGCTGAAACAGGTGTCCGGGGATTTCCACGGGATGTGCGGCCTGGCCCCGGAGATGCTCTCCGGCAAGGCCTTGTGGGAGATCGAAGGCGTCACGCCGCTGGGGACGGATTGGTCGGAGCACCGGGCCGTCGTTGCCCGCCGCGCGCCGTTCCGGGATCTCGCGCTGCGTTTCATCGACCGGCAGGCGGTCGTGACCTATGGCAGCGTCAGCGGGGAGCCGGTATTCGATGAAGGCGGAAGGTTCGAAGGTTATCGCGGCATCGGCAACGACATCACGGCGGAGATCACCCTGCGCCGTCGCCTGCGCATGCAGCACGACGTGACGCGCATACTCAGCCTGGGACGGGATGTGGACGGCACGATGCGCGAGGTGCTGGAGGCGATCTGCAGGAACATGGACTGGAAGTGGGGCGCGCGCCGCCATCTCGACGATCGCACGCAGCTGCTGACCTGCCACGAGTACTGGCTGGTGCCGGGATGCACCGCCGACGGGTTCATTGAACTTTCCATGCAGCCCAAAGCCAGCGACCCGAGGTCGGGCACGGTGTCGCAGGCCATCCTGCAGGGAAAAATCGCCTGGCTCACGGATCATTCCCCGCTCAACCTGCGGCGCAGCAGGCTCGCGCGGGAGGCCGGATTGCGCGGCGCGGTTTCGGTGCCGGTGCGCCGCGGTAGAGGGATCGAGGATGCGCTGGAATTTTTCAGCGATCGCGTCGAGGCGCCGGACCAGGTGACGCTGGATACGCTCGATTCGATCAGCAGCGAAGTGGGGCAGTTCCTGGACCGGAACGAGGCGCAGATCGCCAGCAGCCACCTGCAGCGTGAGCGCCGGCACCTGCTGGGGCGGCTCGAACTGCAGCTGCAGCACATGCCCGTGGCCTGCCTGCTGCAGGACGGGAACTTCAGGCTCCTTTACTGCAATCCGGCCGCCGAAAAGATGTTCGGTTATCCGCTGCAGGAATTGCAGGGCCGCGATGTCGCGGAATGGATCGTGCCGGAACAGCTGCGATCCCGCGTTTGGGAGCGGCGTGTCCGGCTGCAGGCCGGCGACACCGCGGTGTCGGGGACCAACGAAAACATCCGCAAGGACGGCGCGCGGATCATCTGCGACTGGAGCAACACGCCGCTGAGCGATGAATCCGGCGGATTCGCCGGGGTGCTGGCGACCGCGCAGGATGTGACCGAACGCATGAAGATGGTGGCCGCCCTCGAGGAAAGCGAGCGGCGCTACCGCCTGATTTTCGAATCGGCCCCCCTGCCGATGTGGGTCGCGGAAACCGGCAGGCCCGGGTTTCTGGCGGTCAACGAGGCGATGGTGGCCAAATACGGCTATTCCCGCGAGCAACTGCTGCGGATGAGCGCGATCGATCTGCAGGTCGAGGAGGATCGCGAGCAGGTGGGCCGCCAGTTGCTGGACCGGGATCCGGCGGCCACGGCCCACTTCGAGCGGCGCCACCTGACCCGGGACGGCCGGATGCTGCTGGTGGAGATCACCGCGCAGCCGTTTGAATTCTCCGGAAAGCCGGCGCGCCTGGTGATCGCGCTGGACGTCACCGACCGCCGCATGGCGCAGGCGGCGCTGCAGGAAAGCGAAGCGCGGTTCCGCGCGGTGTTCGAGCAGGCTTCGGTCGGCATCGCGATCCGGGAGCTGACCGAGCAGCCGCGGTTTCTGCGCGTGAACCGGAAACTGTGCGAAATCCTCGGCTATTCCGAAAGCGAGCTGCTGCAGAAAACCACAACGGAGCTCACCGTCGACGAGGACATGGACGGCACCGTGCAGATGAACCGGCAGTTGATGAGCGGCGGCGTGACCAGTTATTCCCGCCGCAAGCGCTACCGGCGCAAGGACGGCAGGCACATCTGGGTGAATCTTTCGGTTTCCCGGCTCGCCGAGGGTGGTGGGCGCGCCAAGGCCGATTACCTGATTTCGGTCATCGAGGACGTTTCGGAGCAGGTGGAGAGCGAAGCGCGGGTGCTCGAGAGCGAGGCGCGCTACCGGCAGCTTTTCGCGCTGACCCCGCTGCCGATGTATCTGCGCGACGAGGACACCCTGGAATTCCTGGAGGTCAACGATGCCTGCCTGTCGCTGTACGGCTATTCCCGCAAGGAGATGCTGGCGATGAGCCTGGTTGGCATCCAGACTCCGGAAAACCGCGAGCGTTACCTCGGCGCGCTGAACCGCCCGGCCGGCATTGTCGAACATCTGCAGAAAAAGCATGTCCGGAAAAGCGGCGAAGCCTTCGATGTCGAAATCTATTCCTATCCGACCGCGCTGGCCGGCCGGAAGGTCAGGCTGGTGCTGGTGCGCGACATGACCGACCAGATGCGCATGGAACGGCTGCTGCGGGACAACGAGGCGCGCCTGCGGGCCATTGCCGACAACGTGCCGGCCGTGATCGCCTTTTTTGACGCTGCCCGGCAGCTGCAGTATTCGAATCCCGCGTTCGACCGGTGGTTCGGCACGGGGCCGCACCATGACGGGCCGTTGCGTCCGTTGCTGGAGAGGACCCTGCACGGCGAGGCCGTCGCCGACGAGCTCGCGCTGGACACGCTGGCGGGCAGGCGGGTGGCGCGCCTGACCCTGATTCCGCACCGGGGCGAGGACGGTGCCGTCACCGGCGCCCACCTGATGGGGTACGACCTGACCGATTTCCGGCATGCCGAGGCGGAGGTGCGCCAGCTCAACGCCGAACTGGAACAGCGCGTGGAGCAGCGCACGCGCGCGCTGGCCGCGGCCAATCGCGAGCTGGAGTCTTTTTCCTATTCGGTGTCGCACGACCTGCGCGCGCCGCTGCGCACGATAGACGGCTTCAGCCAGATACTGCTCGACGAATATGCGGCGAAGCTCGACGACACCGGGCGCGATTATCTCGAGCGGGTCCGCGCCGGCAGCCGGCGCATGGCAAGCCTGATCGACGACCTGCTGGAACTGGCGCGGGTGACGCGTCGCGACCTGCAGATCCGGGACTGTGACCTCAGCGCGCTGGCGCGGGACATCGCGGGGGAACTGGCGCAGGCCGACCCCGCGCGAAAAGTGGATGTCAGGGTCGCCGAAGGCATGACTGTCGCGGCCGACAGCGGATTGCTGCGCGTCGCCCTCGACAATCTGATGCGCAACGCCTGGAAATTCACCGCCCTGCGCCCCGATGCGGGCATCGAGGTCGGATGCAGGGATGACGGCGCCGGCATCACCTATTTCGTGCGCGACAACGGCGTGGGTTTCGACATGGCGTACGCAAACAAGCTGTTCGGCGCGTTCCAGCGCCTGCACGGCGAATCCGAGTTCCAGGGCACCGGGATCGGGCTGGCCCTGGTGCGGCGGGTCATCCGCCGCCACGGCGGCAACGTCTGGGCGGAGGCGGAGCCCGGAGAGGGCGCGACATTCCATTTCACGCTGCCGGCGCAGTTTCCCCGGGACGCGGAAACCGGGATGCCGCAGGAACCGGTCAGGGCAGGAGCATAGCCCCCAGCACGCGGCGGCCCTCGGCGGCGAGGATGTTGAAGGTGCGGCAGCCGGCCGCGGTGGCCATGACCTCGAAACCGGTGCCCGATCCGGCGAGCGCGCGCAGCAGGTCCGGTCCCGGCAGCCGCTGCGCCGGTCCCGTTCCGAAAACGATGATTTCCGGCCTGCCCTCCAGCAGCATGGCGGCATCGGCCGCCGACAGCGCCGCGAAATCCGTCGCGGACCACTGCCGGGGCGGCTGATCCGGGAAAACCAGCAGGGGATGCCCGTAGCGGACGCCGTTGACCGCCAGGTAACCGGGGCCGTAGGCGGTGAATGAATGGCCGTTTCGGCCGCTTGCCAGGTGCAGCTTCATAACTCCATGATTTGCCGTGCATAATCCGCTTGGCTACAATTATACGTTTTCCGCCCGCCGGGCACCGATTTGCAGGGCGCCCCGGTGCCGCAATGCCGCGGCTGGTCAATGTCGGGGCCCTGCACGCGTCCTCCTGGGATTCTTGAAATCAAAATGGAAGATTTTCCGCGCATCAAACGCCTGCCGCCGTACGTGTTCAATGTCACCGGCGAGCTGAAACTCGCCGCCCGCCGGCGCGGCGAAGACATCATCGATTTCAGCATGGGCAATCCGGACCAGCCGACGCCGCGGCACATCGTCGACAAGCTGGTGGAAACGGTGCAGCGCCCGGACACGCACGGCTATTCCGTGTCCAAGGGCATCACCCGGCTGCGCAAGGCCATCTGCAACTGGTACCGGACGCGTTACGGCGTCGAGCTCGATCCCGATTCGGAAGCCATCGTCACCATCGGCTCGAAGGAGGGCATCGCCCACCTCGCGCTGGCGACGCTGGAGCGGGGCGACATCGTGCTGGTGCCCAACCCGAGCTATCCGATCCACATCTACGGCCCGGTGATCGCGGGCGCCGACATCCGTCACGTGCCGATGCACGCCGGCGTCGATTTCTTCGAGGCGCTGGAGCAGTCGATCCGCGACACCTACCCGAAGCCGAAGATGCTGATCGTCAATTTTCCGAGCAACCCGACGACGCAGTGCGTCGACCTCGCGTTCTTCGAGCGCCTGATCGCGATCGCCCGCGAGCACGACATCTACGTGGTGCACGACCTGGCCTATGCCGACATCGTGTTCGACGGCTACAGGGCGCCGTCGATCCTGCAGGTGCCGGGCGCGCGCGACATCGCGGTCGAGTTCTTCACGATGTCGAAGAGCTACAACATGGCGGGCTGGCGGGTCGGTTTCATGGTCGGCAACCGGGAACTGGTCAACGCGCTGGCGCGGATGAAGAGCTACCACGACTACGGCATGTTCACGCCGATCCAGGTGGCCTCGATCATCGCCCTCGAAGGGCCGCAGGACTGCGTGGAAAGCGTGCGCCAGGTCTACCAGGGCCGGCGCGACGTGCTGTGGTCCGGGCTGAACGCGATGGGCTGGACGGTCGACAAGCCGCAGGCGACGATGTACATCTGGGCGCCCATTCCGGAGCCGTACAAGGCGATGGGGTCGCTGGAGTTCTCGAAAAAGCTGCTGATCGAGGGCAAGGTCGCCGTGGCGCCGGGCACCGGCTTCGGCCACTACGGCGACGATCATGTGCGTTTTGCGCTGATCGAGAACGAGGCGCGGACCCGCCAGGCGATCCGCACCATCAAGGAAATGTTCCGCAAGGACGGACTGCTGAAGTAGGCGGCGGTCGCGACAGGGCAACAGGCAACAGGCAACAGGACAGAAAGAAAAGCGAACCAATGAAACCGATCAATGTGGGGCTGCTGGGCATCGGCACCGTCGGCGGCGGCACCTTCCGCGTGCTTCAGCGCAACAGCGAGGAAATTTCGCGCCGTGCCGGATGCGAGATACGGATGACCGCGGTTGCCGACAAGGACGTGGCGCGCGCGAAATCCGTCGTCGGCGATGCCGCGCGCGTGACCGGCGACGCGCTCGACGTGATCAACGATCCCGGCATCGACATCGTCGTCGAGCTGATCGGCGGCTACGGCGTGGCCAGGGAGATGGTGCTCAAGGCGATCGCCGCCGGCAAGCACGTGGTCACCGCCAACAAGGCGCTGCTGGCGCTGCACGGCAACGAGATTTTCGCGGCGGCGCGGGCGAAGGGCGTCACCGTATGCTTCGAGGCGGCGGTCGGCGGCGGCATCCCGATCATCAAGTCGCTGCGCGAGGGTCTGACCGCGAACCGCATCGAATGGATCGCCGGCATCATCAACGGCACCAGCAATTTCATCCTGTCCGAGATGCGCGACAGGGGCGCGGCCTTCGCCGACGTGCTGAAGGAGGCGCAGCGCATGGGTTACGCGGAAGCCGACCCGACCTTCGACATCGAGGGCGTGGACGCTGCACACAAGCTGTCGATCATGGCGGCCATCGGTTTCGGCATTCCGGTGCAGTTCGGCAAGGCGCACGTCGAGGGCATTTCGAAGCTGGCGCAGGAGGACATCCGTTACGCCGGGGAACTCGGCTACCGCATCAAGCTGCTGGGCATCGCCAAGCGCAAGGCCGCCGGTTTCGAGCTGCGCGTGCACCCGACGCTGATTCCGGCGCGGCAACTGATCGCCAATGTCGAGGGCGTGATGAACGCGATCCTGGTCAAGGGCGACGCCGTCGGCCAGACCCTGTACTACGGCGCCGGCGCCGGCGCCGAGCCGACGGCCTCGGCGGTGGTGGCCGACCTGGTGGACGTCGCGCGCATGCTGACGGCCGATCCGGAGCACCGGGTGCCGCACCTCGCCTTCCAGCCCGACCGGCTGTCCGACGCGCCGATCCTGCCGATGGGGGACGTGGAGACCTCGTATTACCTGCGCCTGAGGGTGGAGGACAAGGCCGGGGTGCTGGCCGACATCACCCGCATCCTCGCCGACCAGGGCATTTCGATCGAGGCGCTGGTGCAGAAGGAGCCGCATGCCGGGGAGAAGCAGGTCGACATCATCCTGATGACCCACCTCGCGCAGGAGAAAAAGGTCGATGCGGCGACCGCCCGCATCGAGGCGCTGCCGGTGGTTTCCGGAAAGATCACGCGCATTCGCATGGAAGCGCTGCAGTGAGCGCGCCCGCCCCGAAAGCCGCCGCGGCCGTGTCGGCCGCGTGCTACGTCAGCACCCGCGGCCGTTTGCCCGCGGCGCGTTTCTGCGACGTGCTGCTCGGCGGATTGGCGCCGGACGGCGGGCTGGTGGTGCCGCAGGCCTATCCGCGGCTCACGGCGGAGGAACTGGCGGCGCTGCGCCCGCTTTCCTATCCCGATCTCGCGATCGCGATCATCGGCCGCTTCGTCGACGACATTCCGGCGGACGACCTCGCGCGCCTGGTGCGCCGCGCCTACCGGGCGGAGACCTTCGGTTCCCCGGAGATCACGCCGCTGCAGACGCTGGAACCCGGTCTGCACCTGCTGAAGCTGTCGAACGGGCCGACGCTGGCGTTCAAGGACGTGGCGATGCAGCTGCTCGGCGAGCTGTTCGAATACGTGCTGCGCCGCGAGGGCCGCACGCTGAACATCCTCGGCGCGACCTCGGGTGACACCGGCTCGGCGGCCGAATACGCGATGCGCGGCCGCGAGGGCATCCGCGTGTTCATGCTGTCGCCCCACGGCAAGATGAGCCCGTTCCAGCGCGCGCAGATGTATTCGCTGCAGGACGCCAACATTTTCAACATCGCCATCCGCGGCGTGTTCGACGACTGCCAGGACATCGTCAAGGCGGTCAGCGCCGATGCCGCATTCAAGAACGCGCACCGCATCGGCGCCGTGAACTCGATCAACTGGGCGCGGGTCGTGGCCCAGGTGGTGTACTACTTCAAGGGCTATTTCGCGGCGACGCGGAGCGACGGCGAGCCGGTGTCCTTCGCCGTGCCCTCGGGCAATTTCGGCAACATCTTCGCCGGGCACATCGCGCGGATGATGGGCCTGCCGATCCGTAGGCTGATCCTCGCCTCGAACGAGAACGACGTGCTCGACGAATTTTTCCGCAGCGGGCGCTACCGGGTGCGTTCCGGCCGCGAAACGGCGCAGACCTCGAGCCCGTCGATGGACATCTCCAAGGCGTCGAATTTCGAGCGCTTCGTGTTCGATCTCGTCGGGCGCGATCCGGCGATGGTGGCGCGGCTGTGGCGTGAAGTCGACGAGGCCGGCGGTTTCAACCTCGGCGAGACGCCGCACTGGCAGGGCATCGGCCAGTACGGCTTCGTTTCGGGGCGCAGCACCCACGCCGACCGCGTCGCCTGCATCCGCCGCATCGCGGAGCGTTACGGCGTGACCATCGATCCGCATACCGCGGACGGCGTCAACGTCGGCCTGCAGCGGCGCGAGAAGGATGTGCCGCTGATCTGCCTGGAAACGGCGCTGCCGGCGAAATTCGCGGACACCATCCGCGAGGCGCTGGGCCGCGATCCCGAGGTGCCGCCGGGTTACGAAGGGCTGGAGAACCGCCTGCAACGGGTGGCGGTGATGGATCCGGACGTCGAGGCGGTGAAAACCTTCATCGCCAGGCGGTCCTGATAAAATCGTTTAAAATCAAATACTTATAATAATGCGTGTAGAGCGCCATGGATTCAGGCAACGTCGAAGCGCATCGACAGATCGATTGCCGCGACGTCCTTGGTCAGCGCGCCGACCGAAATGCGATCGACGCCGGTCTCGGCGATGGCGCGCACGTTGTCCAGCGTGATCCCGCCCGAGGCCTCGAGTTTCGCGCGTCCCGCCGTCCAGGCGACGGCTTCGCGCATCTGCTCCAGGGACATGTTGTCGAGCAGGACCATTTTGGCGCCGGCATCCACCGCCTCGCGCAGCTGCGCCAGGTTTTCCACTTCGACCTGCACCCAGCTGGCGCGGTCGGCCTGCCGCGCCGCTGCCGCCAGCGCGGGACGGACGCCACCCGCCGCGGCAATGTGGTTTTCCTTGATCAGGATTGCGTCCCACAGGCCCATGCGGTGATTCACGCCGCCGCCGGCGGTGACCGCGTATTTCTGCGCAACGCGCAATCCGGGCAGCGTCTTGCGCGTGTCGAGGATGGCCGCCCGGGTGCCGGCCACGCGGTCGACGTACTGGCGGGTCACCGTGGCGACCGCTGACAGCAGCTGCAGGAAATTCAGGGCGGTGCGCTCCGCGGTGAGCAGCGCGCGGGCGGCGCCGGTGATGTTGCAGAGACGGGCGCCGGCGGCCACGCGCTCGCCGTCGCGGGCTAGCCATTCGATCCGCGCGGCGGAATCCAGGCTCCGGATGCAGGCGTCGAACCAGGCGGTTCCACAGAGGATCGCCTCCCGCCTGCAGACGACATGGGCGCGCGCGTCCGGCCGGTCGGGCGCGAGCTGCGCGGTAAGGTCGCCGCTGCCGGCGTCTTCCGCCAGTGCGGCGGAAACGTTGCGTTCGATTTCCTGTGCCAGATTCATGGTGTGACGGGTGGATTCCTGAAAACTGCTATATAGTTGGCGCGGCAGGGATTTTAACCGAGCGGCAGAGGGAGCGCGCATGGGCGATATCATGAGTGTGCTGTCATACGGCATCGGCACGGTGCTTGGCTTCGCGGTGATCGGCGGGCTGATTTTCATGATCATCCACGACGTGACGCAGAAGAAGCATACGGTCCTGCGTAACTATCCCGTCATCGGCCGCCTGCGTTTCTTCTTCGAGGATCTCGGCGAATATTTCCGGCAGTATTTCTTCGCCAACGACCGCGAGGAAATGCCCTTCAACCGCGCGACCCGCGGCTGGGTCTACAAGAGCGCGAAAAACGAGGGCGGCATCATCGGTTTCGGCTCGACCAACGACCTGAACGTTCCAGGTTCGATCCTGTTCGTGAACCATCCCTATCCGGTACTCGAGGAGGACCGGCTGCCGACACCCTCGGTGCTGATCGGCGACGGTTACTGCGAGCAGCCCTTCGAGGCGAAATCCATCGTCAACATCAGCGGCATGAGTTTCGGCGCGATCTCGCAGCCGGCGGTGGAGGCGCTGTCGCGCGGCGCGGCGCTGGCCGGCTGCTGGATGGATACCGGGGAGGGCGGCCTCTCGCCCTACCATCTCACCGGCGGCTGCGACATCATCATGCAGATCGGCACCGCCAAGTACGGCATCCGCGAGCTCGACGGCAGTTTTTCCCCCGCCAAGGCGAAGGAACTGGCGAAACACGTCAAGGCCTTCGAAATCAAGCTGTCGCAGGGCGCCAAGCCGGGCAAGGGCGGCGTGCTGCCCGGAGAAAAGGTCACCGCCGAAATCGCCCGCATCCGCGGCATACCCGAGGGGCAGGACTCGATCAGTCCCAACCGGCACCACGACATCGCCAGCGTCGACGACCTGCTCGACCGGATCGCCTACATCCGCAACCTGACCGGGCGTCCCGTCGGCGTCAAGACCGCGATCGGCGGCTGGGCCTTCATGAACGACCTGTGCGAAGGCATCCTGCGCCGCGGCCGCGAGTTCGCGCCGGATTTCATCGCCATCGACGGCGGCGAGGGCGGCACCGGTGCCGCGCCGCAGACCCTGATGGACCACATGTCGCTGCCCATCGCCGAGGCCCTGCCGCGGGTGGTCGATGCGCTGATCCAGGCCGACCTGCGCGACCGGGTGCGGGTCATCGCCGCCGGCAAGCTGGTCACTTCGGCCAAGGCGGCCTGGGCGTTGTGCGTGGGCGCGGATTTCGTCAACAGCGCGCGCGGCTTCATGTTCGCGCTGGGCTGCATCCAGGCGCTGCGCTGCCACCAGAACACCTGCCCGACGGGGATCACCACCCACAACAAGCGCCTGCAGCGCGGGCTGGTGGTGGCCGAGAAATACCTGCGCGTGGCGAACTACTGCAACAACATGAACAAGGAAATCGACATGATCGCGCATGCCTGCGGCTGCCGGCATGCGCGCGAGCTGAAGCGCGAGCATGTGCGCATCGTGCAGACCGCCAACCAGAGCATCGCGCTGAACATGCTCTATCCGTATCCGGAGGCCGGTTACCGGCGGAAGCCGGAAGGCCAGCAGTCCGGGATTGCCGCCTGACCGGCGGCGGTTTGCCCGTCGCGGTGATTGTCGGATTCCGTGGCGATCGTTGGGCGTTATACATAAGTATTTGTTTTTATTGATTTTACCGAAACCCCGCCAGGCGCATTGAAAACCTCCGCGCCGCGCCCCATGTCAGGAGTATTCGAATATCGACATTGGGGCAGACATGCGCTTCGACAAATTTACCACCCGGTTCCAGCAGGCCTTCGCCGACGCGCAGAGCGCGGCGGTCGGCGGCGATCACGCCTACATCGAGCCGCAGCATCTGCTGCTAGCGCTGATCAACCAGCAGGACGGCGGCACGGCCTCGCTGCTGCAGAAGGCGGGCGTCAATGTCGGCGGCCTGCGCGGCGCGCTGAAAACCGCGATGGACCGTCTGCCGAAAGTGGAGGGCACCGGCGGTGAAGTCACCATCTCGCGCGACCTCGGCAACCTGCTCAATCTCACCGACAAGGAAGCGCAGAAGCGCGGCGACCAGTACATCGCCTCCGAGATGTTCCTGCTCGCGCTGGCCCAGGACAAGGGCGAAACCGGCCGCCTGCTGAAGCAGCACGGCGGCGACCGCGCGCATATCGAAAAGGCCGTGGAGTCGCTGCGCGGCGGCGAGAACGTCGCCAGCCCCGAAGCCGAGGGCAGCCGCGAGGCGCTGAAAAAATACACGCTGGACCTGACCGAGCGCGCGCGTTCCGGCAAGCTCGATCCGGTGATCGGCCGCGACGACGAAATCCGCCGCGTGATACAGATCCTGCAGCGCCGCACGAAAAACAATCC
>CAZHJU010000021.1:54600-54795 GCA_964533495.1 uncultured Bordetella sp.
CGTGCTGTCGCTGGGCATGGCGGCGCTGCTGGCGGGCGCCAAGTACCGCGGCGAGTTCGAGGAGCGCCTGAAGTCGGTGCTCAAGGAGATCTCGCAGGACGCGGGGCAGACCATCGTCTTCATCGACGAGCTGCACACCATGGTCGGCGCCGGCAAGGCCGAGGGCGCCATGGACGCCGGCAACATGCTCAAGCC
>CAZHJU010000022.1:0-52761 GCA_964533495.1 uncultured Bordetella sp.
CCACTGCGGAAGGCACCATTTTTTTGTCCTGCCAGATGCCCAGGATCACCCTGGCGGTGAGATCCTGGTTTCCTCCCGGCCCGGCACTGACGATGAGTTCGGCAGTGCGCTCCGGCTTCCACTGTGCCCACGCGTTTCCACCGCAGGCGGCCGCCAGCGCACAACTGGCCAGTGTCAGCAAAAAATGTTTCCTGCCCTGTCCCAGTGTCATGGTGACTTCCCTCCTTGTTTGACCGCCACCGGCGGTTTGGTGCTGATGATCCTGTCGCGTTCCAGCTTTTCAATTTCGCCGGCTGACAGGCCGAACATGCCGCGCAAAACTTCAAACGTGTCGCGGCCGACACGGCCGCCGCTCTTGCATATGGCACCGGGCGTGCGGGTAAGGCGCGGAACGGGGGCTGCCATGGCGACCGTGCCGAGATCTTCATCGGGAATGCTTGGAATCATCCCGCGCACCTTGAAATGCGGATCCCTGAAAATGTCGGCCATGGTGTAGATGCGGGTGAACACCACGTCTTCAGCCGACAGGGCCTTCTCTACCGCTTCATAGTCGCGCGCGCCAATCCATGCAGCGACGATGCCGTCCATTTCGTCGCCGTTCCTGACGCGTTCGAGGCGCGTGTTGAACCGCGGATCATCCAGGATGTCCGGCCGCCCCATTGCCAGGCACAAACGGCGGAAGCTGTTGGTTTGCGAACCCTGGACATGCACATAATGCCCGTCGCGGGTCTGGAACAGATTGTTGACCACGCTGCCGGTGTGACCGGCGCCCTCGCGGCCGACGACGTAGCCGGTCTTCTCATAGGCCGCGATATGCGCTTCCATGAAGCTGAACGCGCATTCATACAGGGCCGTATCCACGACCTGCCCCTCGCCCGTGCGCTCACGGTGGCGTAACGCCATCATGGTGCCGAAAGCGGCGTAGAGCCCGGTGATGCAATCCGTAAGCGCGATATTGGCGCGCGCCGGAGGGCGGTCGGCGTCACCGGTGACATGGCGCAGCCCGCCAACCGCCTCGCAAACCACGCCATAACCGGGCCGCTGGCTGTAAGGGCCGGTCTGTCCGTATCCGGAAATCCGGACCAGCACCAGCCCGGGATTGATCTGCGACAGCGCCTCGTAACCGAGCCCCCATTTTTCGAGGGTGCCGGGACGGAAATTCTCGATCACGACGTCGCATTTTTTGACGAACCGGCGCACCAGATCCTGTCCGGCCGCCGTGCGCAAATCGATGACGATCAGCTTCTTGTTCCGCATCAGGCTCGTTGCGTACAAAGGCTTGTCCTTGTAGCGCTTGGCGGATGTGCGGATCGGATCACCTTCGGCGGATTCAACCTTGATCACTTCCGCGCCAAAATCGGCGAGCAGCCGGGCACAAAACGGCCCCGCAATCGTCGTGCCGAGTTCCAGCACCCGGATGCCATGCATCGGTTGTTGCACCGGGGCATCCCTGCTGTTGTCCTTCATGGTTTTCCTCTGGTCAAACGCCTATTTGGCAAGCAGTTCACCCAGCACACTGCGCAATTCCTCGTATTGAGCCGAAAAAAACTTCTGGCTCTCCGCACTGCCGAGATAATTGTTCACCCAGTAATTTTTCTGGATGTCCTCATTCCATTCCGGGGTCTGCACCAGTTTCTGCAAGGCGCTGTCCCACCATGCCGTCTGTGCAGCCGTCATCCCCTTGGGACCGAGCACACTCCGCCAGTTGGATACCACTACATCAACACCCTGCTCTTTCCAGGTCGGCACATTCGCCAGCGCGCCCGGCAGGCGCTGCGGTGCCGCAATTCCGATGATCCGCAACTGGCCGTTGGCAACATGCGGTGCCGCATTGGCGACCGCTGTCGCCACGACATCGATATGCCCGCCCAGCACCTGGGTGATGGATTCGCTGCCGGAGTTGAAAACCGCGATGCGCATCCTGCCGACATCCGCACCGACGCTTTTCGCAATCCTTCCCACCGCGATGTGCTGCATTCCGCCGCGGGCCGTCGCCACTGCCGCGCTGACGGATGCGGGATCCGCCTTCATTTTCCTTATCAGGTCGGCTCCGTTCCTGATCGGCGACTCATTGCGGACAGCAATGGCGATGTATTCACTGAACAGCAGCGCCAGGGACGTCACATCAGTGTGGCTGAGCTGGCTTTTGCCCGAAATGTGGTTAAGCAGCACCACGGGGGAGCTGACAGCGATATAACGCCCGTCGCTGCCCTGCTGGTTGAGATAGGCCATGCTGATGGCGCCGCCGCCGCCGGGCTTGTTGACGACGTTCACCGGCACGGGAACGATATTGCGTTCCTTCCAGATCTTCTGCATGGTCCGCGCAGTCCTGTCCTGCGCGCCGCCGGCGCCCGAGCCAGCGATGATTTCGACCGCACGGTCCGGAGTCCAGGCTTCGGCTGCGTGTGCCGTTCCGGCGATACAAACTCCCGCGATCATGAAAATCAGATTCCGCAACATGTTCATCTCCCGCAAAACCCGCATTTCCGAATGCCCCGAATGCACGATACCGCCGCGTGTGCCGCGCTCACCCGGACTTCATTTCTCCCTCACGCGCGCAGCCTTGAATCGCTCGAAGCCCGCCAGCGCGGCCAGCGGATGGCCGGCGTTGGCCATCTCATCGTAGACCGGCACGCCCAGCGCCACCGCCTTGTCGCGGAATTCGCGCTTGCGTGCCTCCAGCGCCGGCTCGCCGTCGGAGCGCAGCACCAGGATGAAATGCGACTGCCCCGGATATTTCTCCTGCACGCGCAGCGCGGCGGCGATCAGGTTGTCGAGCACCTCCGGCTTGGAGCGTCCGACGAAAGCCGACAGATTCAGGTGCATCACCAGCGCCTCGGGCTTGCCCTGGCCGCAGATGATGTCGAGGATCTTTTCAGCGACGCGGCCGTCGTCCTGCTGCAGCGTGCCGACCGGGCAGTCCACCGGGTTGGTGATGCTGGTGCCGGGCGGCAGCTTCAGCGCCGCCAGCGCGTCGATGGGGCCCTGGTCGAAGGGCAGCACGTCGAGGCCGAGGCGGGCGTAATAATCCGTGGCCAGCACGCTGGTGCCGCCGCCGTTGCCGAACAGCACGACCTTGCGCGTCGGCCGCTGCGGACGCGGCGTCAGCGTCTGGAAAATGAGCAGCGTGTCGATGAAGTGGTCCAGCGTGTCGACCAGCATGCAGCCGGTCTGGCGCGCCAGCGCCACCCACACGCGGTCGTCGCCGGCCAGCGAGCCGGTGTGCGACGCCGCCGCGGCGAGGCCCTGCTGCGTGCGGCCGCCTTTCAGGATGACCACGGGCTTGGACGCCTTCGCATTGCGCAGGATGTCGAACAGCCGGCGGCCGTCTTTCGCGGTCTCGATGTACATGCCGATCACCTTCGTCTGCGGATCGGCGAGGTAGAACTCGAGCAGGTCGGAAGGCGTCACGTCGGCGCAGTTGCCGACCGTGACCAGTCCTGAAAATTTGACGCCGCGCGACAGGCCGCGGCGGATGATGTCGGTGCCCAGCCCGCCGCTCTGCGACACGATGCCGACGTGGCCGACTTCCTTCGGTCCGATCTCGGCGAAGGTCACGCGGCCGCGCGGCGTGTAGATGCCGAGGCAGTTCGGGCCGAGCAGACGCATGCCGCCGGCGCGCGCGGCGCTGACAAGCTCGTCCTGCAATCCCTTACCCTCGTCGACCTCGCCGAAACCGCTCGAGATCACCTGGGCGAAACGCACGTGGCCTTTCGCCGCGGCGAGCATGCCGGGAATCTGCGCGCCGGACACCGCGATATAGGCATAGTCCACCGGCTTGGGTGTATCCGCCAGCGTCTTGTAGGCGGTCAGGCCGTCGATTTCCGCGGCTCCCGGATGAATCGGGTAGATGTCGCCGCTGAACCCGAACTCGCGGATGCGGCGGATGAATATGTTGGGCAGCGCGTTGCCCTTGCTCGATGCGCCGATCACGGCGACGGTTTTCGGCGCAAACAGCGGCGTGAATTGTTCGAGGATGTTCATGTTCTGTTTCCGGTGCTCAGCCCAGGATGAAGCGCGCGTCGACCGCGACCGCGCCGGTTTCGGAGACGATCAGCGGATTGATGTCGGCCTCGCTGATGTCGGCCGCGTGCTTCAGCAGCAGGCCGTCCTCGCCACCGATCTTCAGCAGCACGTCGATGATGGCCTCGCGCGAAGCGGGCCTGCCGCCGCGCGCGCCCTTCAGGATCGCCGCGGCCTTCAGCTCGTCGAGCATTTCCTCGGCGTCAATGCGCGCGATCGGGCACAGGCGGAAGGACACGTCCTTGAAGATCTCGACGAAAATGCCGCCGAGGCCGACCATCACCAGCGGGCCGAACTGCGGATCGCGCAGGCCGCCGACCACCAGTTCGTGGCCCGCGGGCGCCATTTCCTCGACCAGGAAACCTTCGATGCGTGCGCCCTTGATCTTCGGCGCCGCGAGCATGCCTTCGATCGCGGCCTTCACTTCATCGGCGCTGCGCAGGTTGACCTTGACGCCGCCGGCATCGCTCTTGTGGAGGATGTCGGGCGACATGACCTTCACCACCACCGGCGTCTGCAGGCCGCTCATCACGGCTTCGGCGTCGGCCGCGCCCTTTGCGACGCGCGACTGCGGCACGCGGATGCCGTGACCGGCCAGCAACGCCTTGCCGGCGCTTTCGTCGAGCGCGTTACGGCCCGCGGCCTTGGCTGTGGAGACAATCGTATCTATTTGATTTTTAATCATATTTTTCTGCCCGTCACTTCGCCGATGATGCCGGTGTGGACACGCCCTTCGCGAAACTGGCTCGAGCGCAGGATGTTCACCACGGCCGGGATGTTGTGCTTCAGGCCCTGGATGTCGAAACCCTCGAGCGCCTCGACGAGCCTGTCGATCGCGGCACCGCGCGTGGCCGCGCGCACGATGACCTTGGCGATCATCGGATCGTAGTGCGGCGTCACGTCTCGGCCTTCGGCGTAGCCGGTATCGATGCGGATGCCGTCGCCTTCGGGCGGACGGAACACCGCCAGCTTGCCCGGCGACGGGAAAAAGTTCTTCGGATCCTCGGCATAGACCCGCGCCTGGATCGCATGACCTTTCACCTCCGCCTTTCCCGGCAGGATGTCGGCGAGTTTTTCGCCGGCCGCGGAGCGGATCTGCGACCGCACCAGATCGACGCCGGTGACTTCCTCGGTGACGCCGTGCTCGACCTGCAGCCGCGTGTTCATTTCCAGGAAATTGAACGAGCCGTCGGCGCCGAGCAGCATCTCGACGGTGCCGATGTTGTCGTAGCCCATGCTTTTCATGATGCCGGCGATCTGGTCGGCGACGCCGACGGCCTTGTCGCGGGGGATTTCCGGCCCCGGCGCCTCTTCGATGACTTTCTGGTTGCGACGCTGGGTCGAGCAGTCGCGCTCGAACAGGTGCATCGCGCCGCCGTGGCGGTCGCCGAGGATCTGGAACTCGACGTGGCGCGGGCGTTCGATCAGTTTTTCCAGGTAGACCTCGGCGGTGCCGAAACCGCGGCTGGCCATCGAGCGCGAGCGCTCGACCGCGGTCAGCAGCTCGGTTTCATCCTTGGCCGGCAGCATGCCGATGCCGCCGCCGCCGCCGGCCGGCTTCACCAGCACCGGGAACCCGATCTTGCGCGCCGCGGCGAGGATTGCGTCATTGTCGTCGGACAGCACGCCCGAGCCCTGCGACATCGGCATGCCGTACTGCGCGGCGATGTCGCGGGCGCGGGTCTTGTGGCCCATCGCGTCGATCCACTTTGGCGAAGGCCCGATGAAGTGCGCGCCGGCATCGATGACCTTCTGCGCGAACCCGGCGTTCTCCGACAGAAAACCGTAGCCGGGATGCAGGCCGTCGGCGCCGGACTGTTTCAGCACTTCGACGAGCCGGTCCTGGTCGAGATAGCTTTCGCGCGCCGGCGCCGGGCCGACCGCGAAGGTCTGGCTGGCCATTTCCAGATAGGGCGCATGGCTGTCGGCCTCGGAATAGATCGCGACCGACGGAATATTCATCGCGTTCAGCGCACGCAGCACCCGGGCGGCAACGGCGCCCCGGTTGGCAACTAGGATTTTATTGAACATGTCTTTTCGTCATGGATGTTTCGGAAACCGCCGCTGGAACGCCGCGAGGCATGTGAAACGCGAAACGCTCTCCCGGACCATGCTCCGGCCCGGAAGTTGGGTGTGGGGAATCACGTTTCACATGCCTCGCGGCGCTCTCCTCGGCGGTACGGATCAGTAGCTCGTCGGCCAGGCGCGCATCAGGTGCTGGCCCACGCCCTTGGTCATGCGCAGCTTGTAGACGTCGAACATGCGGATCAGGTAGTCGCGCGTGTCCTGCGGCCGGATCACCGACTGCGCGGCATACACGGCGGCCAGGCCCCAGACGTCCGCGCCCTTGCGGATGTCGGCCAGCGCCTCCTCGAAACCCGGCTCGCCGTGACCGACGCCGTGCACGATCTTGGTCGCAAAGTCGGGGCTCATGAAGCTGACCTCCGCCGAGGGCCAGGCGCCGACCTCGTCGGAATGACGCCCGCCGCCCATGCAGACATAGGCGCGGCCGTAGCTCTTGCGCACGATCACCGACAGGTGCGGCACGGTGACCAGCGTCATCGCGTTCATGAAATTCATGATCTTGCCCGGCGCGCCGGCGCGCTCCGCCTCGGTGCCGATCTGGAAGCCCGGGGTGTCGACCAGCATCACGAAGGGGATGTTGAACGAATCGCAGAGCACGATGAAATCGACGATCTTGCGGCAGGCATCGGCATCGAGCGCGCCGCCGCGGTGCAGCGGATTGTTGGCGATGATGCCGACCGACTTGCCGCCGAGGCGCGCGAGCGCCGTCACCGCGCTCTTGCCGAAACGCGGCTTCATCTCGAACAGCGAATTCTTGTCGACGATGCACTTGATGACCCGCTTCATGTCGTACACCTGCGTGCGGCTCTCGGGCAGGATGTCGAAGATTTTCGCCATGTCGGCGCCGGAACCCGCGGGCACCGGCGCATCGGCCGGCGCTTCGCGGTGGTGGCCGGGCATGTACGACAGGAATTTCTTGATCTGGTCGAACACCTCTTCTTCGGTATCGGCCACCTGGTCGACGAGACCCGTGACCTCGGCGTGCAGGCGCCAGCCGCCAAGTTCTTCGGCGGAGACCTTCTCGCCCAGCGCCATCGACACCAGCCCGGGGCTGGACACCGCCATGATCGCGCTCTTGTGCATGATGGCGAAGTCGGACTGGCACATCAGCCAGGTCGACGAGCCGAAGGACGGGCCGAAAGCCGCCGCCGCGGTGGGCACTTCGCGCAGGCGGCGGAACTGGGTGTTGTCGTTGCCCAGCAGCAGCCCCATGCCGCGCGAACCCATCGCGTCGGGCAGCCGCGCGCCGGTGGACTCCCCGATCAGCACCAGCGGCATGCCGCGCTCGACCGCGGTGCGTTTCATGTGCGAGATCTTCTTGCTGTTGGTGGCCGAGGTCGACGCGCCCTTCACCGTGAAATCGTTGACCACCAGGCAGACGTCGCGCTCATTGATGCGACCGAAGCCGGCGAGCTTGCCGTCCGTCTGGGTCTCGTCCTCCATCTCCGGATACACCGCCGAGGAACCGAACAGTCCGGACTCGATGAACGAGCCCTTGTCCATCAAGTAGTCGATGCGCTGGCGCGCATTCCACACCCCCTTGGCCGTGCGCTTGGCGTATTTCTCTTCGCCGCCGCCGGCCAGTGCCTTGGCGCGGCGGGCTTCATATTCCTGCAGCAATGCTTCGAATGCCATTGGATCGATTCCGTTATATCAGTCAGTCGGATTATAAAATAATCAATAAAATCAATATGTTACAATGACTCCGCATGAACCGCGCCCTGCGGATCGCTGTAAATCACGCCGGCCTTTTCCAGGTCCCGCACTTCGTCCGCGGTCCAGCCCATCTGCTCCAGCACGCCCCGCGTGTCCTGGCCGACGCGCCCTCCGCTTTTGCGGATGCGCCCGGGCGTGCGCGACAACCTGGGCACCGGGCCCGTCAGCGTCACCGTGCCCAGGTCTTCGTCCGGCACTTCCGCCAGCATGCCGCGTTCGCGGAAATGCGGATCCCGGAAAATGTCGGCCACGTTGTTGATGCCCGTCGCGGGAACATCCGCCGCGTCCAGGATCCCGCGGATTTCCTCCAGCGTGTGCCGGCCGGCCCAGTCCTGCACGATCCCGTCCAGCGCCTGCTGATGCCGGCCGCGCGCGATGGCGTTTGCAAAACGCTCGTCGTCGGGCAATCCGGGGCGGCCGATGGCCGGCGCAAAGCGGCGGAACACCGTGTTCTGCGCCGCCTGGATGTGCACGAACTGGCCGTCGGCCGTCGCGTACAGATTGTTCGGCACACTGCCGGCAATGCCGGAGCCGGCACGGTTGGCAATCTCGCCGAGCTTGTCGTAGGCCGGCACATGCGGCTCGATGAAACTGAACGCGCCTTCGGCCAGCGCCGCATCGACGTACTGTCCTTCGCCGGTCCGGTTGCGATGCAACAGCGCCATCGTCGCGCCAAAGGCCGCGTACAGGCCCGTGATGTAATCGGTCAGCGCCACCGCGACGCGCGCCGGCGGACGGTCGGGATCGCCGGTCAGATGCCGCAGCCCGCTGGCCGCTTCGCAGATGATGCCGTAGCCGGGGCGCGCGCTGTAGGGACCGGTCTGACCGAAGCCGCTGATGCGGACCATGACCAGATCCGGGCGCAGACGCGACAGGTCGGCATAACCCAGCCCCCATTTTTCGAGGCCGCCGGGACGGAAATTCTCGATGACCACGTCGCATTGCGGCACCAGCCTGCGCACCAGCGCCTGCCCCCGGGCATGGCGCAGATCGACCGAGATCAGTTTCTTGTTGCGCAGGATGCTGGCCGCGTACAGCGACTTGCCCTTGAACCGCTTGCCCGCGGAGCGCACGCCGTCGCCTTCCCGCGGTTCGATCTTGATTACCTCCGCCCCGAAGTCGGCGAACAGCCGGCCGCAGAAGGGCCCGGCGATGGTGGAACCCATCTCCAGAACGCGGTACCCGCTCAGCGGCCCCTGCGGAGAATCGCCCATGCCTTTTTATTTGACGAGCCCGATGTCGGTGAGGATGCCCCGCAACTCGGCGGCCTGCGTTTCGTAATATTTCGCGGCATCCTTCGACGGCAGGTAGTTGCCGTCCCAGTAGCTTGCGGCCAGCTCTTTCTTCCACTCGTCGGACTGCGAAAGCTTCTGGAACGCGCTTTCCCAGAAAGCGACCTGCGCGGCATTCAGCCCCTTCGGCCCGATCGCGCCCTGCGAGGCGGAGAACGTGCCGTCGATTCCCTGTTCGCTCCACGTCGGCACGGCGGCCAGCGCGCCGGGCATCCGCTGCGCGGACGTGATAGCGATGACGCGGATCGTGCCGGCCTGCACATGCGCGATCACATTGGGCGTCGTCGACGAAACGACGTCGATATGGCCGCCCAGCAGGTTGGTCACCGATTCCCCCGAAGACTTGAAGGCGATGACTTTCATCTTGCGAATATCCACGCCCGCGGCTTTCATCGCCTTGGCGATGCCGATGTGGATGTGGTTGCCGAGGGTGCTGGCCACGGCGACCGACAGCGAGGACGGGTCCTTTTTCAGGCGCGCGATGAGGTCCGCGCCGGTCTTGATCGGCGAATCCGCCCGCACCGCCACGGTCATGTATTCGTTGAAGAGCAGCGAAATCGGCGTGAAATCGCTCCAGGTCAGCGGGCTGGTGCCGACCAGCTTGTTGGTCAGCAGCGTGTACGGCGCGATCGACACGTAATGGCCGTCCCCGGCGTGCTGGTTGATGTAGTTCCAGGCGATGGTGTTGCCGCCGCCGGGCTTGTTCATGACGATCGTGCTGACCTCGACGATTTTCCTCTCCTGCCAGATGCGCTGGACCGCGCGGTTGGCGCGGTCGACCGCGCCGCCGGCCGCCGTGCCCGAGATGATTTCGACGTTGCGCTCGGGCTTCCACGTCGCCTGCGCCATGGCCGTCGTTGCGGCAGCCAGCGCCAGGCATGCGCCTGTCAGGGTTTTCAGCAAGGTTCTTTTCATCGCAATCCTCCTCCGGATGATCAGGGTCTGACACCGCTTTTGAATTTGGGTCCCAGCTGCGAACGCAGGCGACCCTGCAGGGTATCGATGAACTGGCAAAGATACGGCCGCGTCTCGCGCGGATCGATGATGTCCTCGACGGCAAAGGCCTCGGCGGTGCGAAAGGGCGAGGCCAGCCGTTTCAGTTCCGCCTCCAGCTCCTGTTCCCGGGCGGCGGGATCGGGCGCACTTTCGATTTCGCGCCGGTAGGCCGCCTTGACGCCGCCTTCGACCGGCAGCGAACCCCATTCGGCGGAAGGCCAGGCAATCTTGAAATTGAGCCCGCCGCGATCGGTGAAGCCGCCACCCGCCACGCCGTAACACTTGCGGATCAGCACCGAAAACACCGGAACGCCGACCTGGAATCCGATGAAGCGCGCCCGCACGCCCTCGCGCAGGATCGCGTCGGACTCGGACTCCACGCCGACCATCAGCCCCGGAACGTCGGCAAACAGGATGATCGGAATGTTGAACATGTCGCAGAGCTCGGTGAAATGCCCCTGCTTGCGCGCCGCCTTGTAATCCACGATGCCGCCGACCATCGGATTGCTGGCGACGATGCCGACCACCTTGCCGTTCATGCGGGCGAGGCCGGTAATCACCGCGCGGCCGAAAGTCGGCTGGATTTCGAAGAAAGAGCCGCGGTCGACGATCATGCCGACCAGCTTCTTCATGTTGTAGGCCTGGCGGCCGGAGCGCGGCACGATGCTGGCCAGCGCATCCTCGCAGCGGTCGACCGGATCGCCGCTGTCGACGACCGGCGGCAATTCCCAGACGTTCTGCGGCATATACGACAGGAAGCGGCGGATCTGCTCGAAGCAGTCCTGCTCGCTTTCGGCCACGTTGTCGATGGTGCCGGCGGTATCGACGGCAATCCTGGTGCCGCCGAGTTCGTCCTTGTGCAGCCGCTGCCCGAACGCGCGTTCGACCACGGGCGGCCCCGCGGCGAAGATCTGGCCGCTGCCTTTCACCATGATCGACCAGTGCGACAGGATCGCGCGCATCGAAGGCCC
Source organism: uncultured Bordetella sp. (assembly GCA_964533495.1). Taxonomy (GTDB): domain Bacteria; phylum Pseudomonadota; class Gammaproteobacteria; order Burkholderiales; family SG8-41. Next base: position 11,084 of record CAZHJU010000022.1, read on the forward strand.
GCCGGCGGTGGTGCCCATGACCGCGCTGACGACCGGAACGATGCCCAGCAGGTCGACGGAGCGCTCCATGCCGTCCTGGCCGTAGCCCGGGACGACGGTATAACCCTTGCGCCGCGCGGTGTTGACCGTGCCGCCGGTGCCGTCGATCAGATTGACCAGCGGCACGCGGTAATCGTGCGCGAGATCTTCGATGAACCCGCCCTGCCCGCCCTTGCGGCGGTCGCTGCCGAACCCGGTGCCGGCGCGGATGGTGTAATCCTCGCCGCCGATGGCCACCGGCCGGCCATCGATGCGCGCAATGCCCATCACGTAGGGTGCCGGTTCAAACGCGGTCAGCCGGCCTTCGGCATCGTAGCTGGCCTTGCCGGCCAATTTGCCGATTTCGCGAAAGGATCCCGGATCGGTCAGCGCGGCAATCCGTTCACGCACCGTGAGCTTGCCCTGGGCATGATGCTTGGCCACGGCCTCCGGACCGCCACAGGCCTCCGCCAGCGCACGCCGGCGCTGCAGCTCTTCGATTTCTGGCAGCCAGCTCATCGACTTACAGTACTATTTATATTCAAAAACAATAGCTTATATAAAAGCAAAGGCTCACTTTTGAATGGTAGTGATTGCTTGCTTTTATTCTTCGACGATCGCCACGACCTGGCCTTCGGCGACCGGATCCTTTTCCTTGACCAGGATCTCTTTCACCGTACCGCCGTCTTCTGTGATGACCGGAATTTCCATTTTCATGGACTCGATCACGATCAGCGTGTCGCCACTCTCGACCTTGTCTCCGGGCTTGGCCTTCAGCTGCCAGACCGTACCAGTGATTTCGGATTTGACTTCGATGCGGGCCATGCGAGACTCCTTGAAATAGGGACTGAAGGTGGAAGGGCATGCTATGCCTGCCCTATTATTGTTGTCAAGAAGATTGTTGACAATGATACAAATTGAATCTATTGTCGCAACAGTCCAGTTGATCGAGCACAAGCCCAACTTTCCATGTCAGCCGTCCATCCCTCCGTCGAAGTTCTTGCGCAACTGCGACAGGCCGCGCCCCTGACGCAGTCGCTGCCCGAGCAAATCGCGGCAAAGTTGTCGGAACGGATCGTGTCCGGCGCCTATGCCCCCGGCCAGCGCATCATGGAGCAAGCCGTTGCCGAGGAATTCGAAGTCAGCCGCGGCCCGGTCCGCGAAGCGCTGCGCCTGCTCGAAAAAGACGGCCTGATGATGATCCTGCCGCGGCGCGGCGCGCAGATCACCGATCCGAGCATCGAGGAAGTCAACGAAATCTTCGACATCCGGGCGATGCTCAACGGCCTGCGCGACCGGCTGATCGCCGAAAAGCCGCATCGCACGCAATTGATCCTCGCGCTGGAACAGGACATCGCAAAGCTGGCCGAAACTGCGGCGCACCCGGGGCCCGGCGACGATTACATCGACATCGTGCTGCGCCTGAACCGGCTGCTGACCCAGGCCGCCGGCAATCATCGCCTGCAGGCCATTCTCGGCTCGCTCGCGGTGCAGACCGTGCGCTACACGCGGCTGGGCCTGTCCACGCCGCAGCGCCGGCAGCAGTCCGCGCGCAACTGGCAAAGCCTGCTGCAGGCCATCCGTGAAGGCAACGGCGACGCCGCGGAGCGCATCGCACGCCAGCGCGTGATCGACTCGCGCGACGCCGCGGTCGAACATCTGCGCTCTCAAACGGCCTGAACCCCGCGCGTAAGCTCGGTTGTGCGCCCCTGCTGCGGCGCTTAAGATAGCGCCCTTCACGCCCCCCCCCACCGGAAACCCATGCCATGACCGCACTGCCCAAACTGACCGATGCGACGCTGACGCTCGACGGCCGCATCGCGACGCTGACCTTCAACCGCGACGATGTGCGCAACGCGCTGACCAGCACCGACCTGGTGTCGGACATCGTCAACACGCTGCAATGGACAGGCACCTGCCTCGACGCCTCGGTGCTGATCATCACCGGCGCCGGCAACGCGTTCTCCGCCGGCGGCAACATCAAAACCATGGGCGAACGCGCGAAAGCACCGCCGCACGAACTGCAGCGCAACTACCGCACCGGCATCCAGCGCATCCCGCTGGCGATGCAGGATGCCGACATCCCGGTGATCGCCGCGGTCAACGGGCCGGCCATCGGCGCCGGCTTCGATCTCGCCAACATGTGCGACATCCGCATCGGATCGACCGAAGCACAATTCGGCGAAACCTTCGTCAACCTCGGCATCATCCCCGGCGATGGCGGCGCCTGGTTCCTCAACCGCCTGCTCGGCTACCAGCGCGCGGCGGAACTGACGCTGACCGGCCGCATCATCAAGGCCGACGAAGCGAAGGCACTGGGCATCCTGCTCGAAGTGACCGAACCGGGCGAGCTGATGGCTGCCGCGAAAAAACTGGCGGGCAAGATCGCCGCCAAGCCGCCGCAGGCCGTGCGTTATGCGAAACGCCTGCTCAAGCTGTCGCAGCGGCAGAACCTCGACGAGCATCTCGACGCCTGCTCGGCCTTCCAGGCGATCTGCCACAAGACCGAAGACCACCAGGAAGCCCTGCGGGCGTTTTTCGACAAGCGCAGGGGCGAATTCAAGGGTTACTGATGCGCATCCTGTGCCGCGGCATCTGCGTGCTGCTGCTGGCCGCGGTTCCGGCCATGCCGGCACTCGCCCAGCAGAAAAAGCCGCCGGCCAAACCGCAGGACGGCGTGTTCGCGCCGCGCGACGAAGCCGCGGGCGATCCGTCGTGGACGCGTTTTCGCGACCGCCTGCTGCAGGCCGTGCAGGAACGCGACCGGAAATTCATGCTCGGCATCGTCGCCCGCAACGTGCGCAACGGTCTCGAACAACCGGCGGGGCATGGGGAGTTCATCCGCCAGTGGGACATCAATGCTGAAGACAGCCCGCTGTGGCGCGAACTGCCGCGCGCATTGCACCTCGGCGCCGCCTGGTACGGCCATGGAAAAATGCCGCGCAGCCTGTGCGCGCCGTACGTGCTGCCGCGCTGGCCGAAGGATGCGGATCCCCACGGCCACGGCGCGATCACTGCCAGGGAAACCGCGCTGCGCGCCGGCCCCTCGGGCAGCGTGGAAATCCTCGCCAATCTCGGCTATTCCATCGTCCACGTCGTCGACTGGGAAGTTGCCGACAGCGATGCCGACAACCGGCAGAAATGGGTGAAGATCAGGGCCGGGGAGCACGAGGGCTTCATTCCCGAAGAGCACATCCGCAGCCCGCTCGAGCATCTGGCCTGCTTCCGCAAGGGCGAGGGCGGCTGGCGACTGACTTCCTTCCTGGCCGCCGGCGAATGACATGAAGGCCGCATGCGCCGGATCCTGCTTGCCGCGGCGCTGCTGATGGCCGCAGGCGGCGCGGCAGGGCTCGATCTGCAGGGCCATCGCGGCGCCCGCGGCCTGTCGCCGGAAAACACGCTACCGGCCTTCGCCCGCGCACTCGCCATCGGCGTCACCACGCTGGAGCTGGACGCCGCGGTCACCCGCGACGGCGTGGTCGTGGTCAGCCACGACGCCACCTTGAATCCGGACATCACGCGCAGCCCCGGTGGCGAATGGATCACCCGCGGCGATCTCGCCATCCATGCGCTGACCTGGCAGCAACTGCAGTCTTACGACGTCGGACGCATCCGTCCGCAGACGGCCTACGCGCAGCGTTTTTCGGCACAGCAACCGGTCGACGGCGCCCGCATCCCGCGGCTGGCCGGGGTGTTTGATCTGGCGCGCCGCGCCGGCAACGGCAGCGTGCGTTTCAACATCGAAACCAAGATCTTGCCGGAACAGCCGCGGCTGACCGTGTCGCCCGAGGCTTTTGCGCGGGCGCTGATCGAGTTGATACGTCTGGAAAACCTGGAATCGCGGGTCACGATACAGTCCTTCGACTGGCGCACGCTGCAGGTGGTGCAGCGCGAAGCTCCGCGCATCGCCACGGTGTATCTGACCGCGCAGCAGCCCTGGCTCGACAACATCCGCGCGCACGATGTTTCATCGCCATGGACAGCCGGCTTTCATGTCGGCAACCACGGCGGCTCGGTACCGCGGATGGTCAAGGCGGCAGGAGGCGCCGTGTGGTCGCCCCATTTCGGCGACCTGACCCGTGAACGGTTGCGCGAGGCGCGTCAGCTTGGCCTGAAGGTGGTCGTGTGGACCGTCAACGACGAAGCCGACATTGCGCGGATGATCGACTGGGGTGTCGACGGCATTATTTCCGATTACCCGGACAGGCTGCGCCGGCTTGCCGCCGGACGCGGGCTGGCGCTGCCGCCCGCGACGCCGGTCGCGCCCTGACCCGCCTACAGGCTGCCGTAGGAATGCAGCCCCGACAGGAACATGTTGACGCCGATGAAGGCGAAAGTCGTCACGAAGAGCCCGACGACCGCCCACCAGGCCAGTATCGGTCCGCGCAGACCCTTGATCAGCCGCATGTGCAACCAGGCCGCATAGTTCAGCCAGACGATCAGCGCCCAGGTTTCCTTGGGATCCCAGGACCAGTAACCGCCCCAGGCCTCGGCCGCCCACATCGCGCCGAGAATGGTGGCGATGGTGAAAAAGGCGAAACCGATGGCGATGCACTTGTACATCACGTCGTCCATGACTTCGGCGGGCGGCAGCACGCGCGCGAGCAGACCCCTGCCGGCCAGCAGGCAGGCAATGCCGACCATCGCCGCGATCGAAAACGCGCCGTAACCGATGAAGTTCGCGGGCACGTGGATTTTCATCCACCACGACTGCAGCGCCGGCACCAGCGGCTGGATTTCGTGCGCGCCGCGGTCGAAGGTGTACCAGAGGATGAACCACACCGCGACCAGGATGATCAGCAGCACGAAGGCACCGAGCCTGCGCGTGGCATAGCGGCCTTCGTAATAGAGGTAGAGCAGCGCGGTGACGATGCAGAACAGCACGAACACTTCGTAGAGGTTGCTGATCGGGATGTGGCCGACATCCGGGCTGATCAGGTACGACTCGTACCAGCGCACCATCAGGCCGATCAGGCCCATCGCCGTGGCGCTCCAGGCCAGTCCGGTGCCGGCGCGGGCGACCCCGTCGGCACGGGCCAGCAGCCCGGCCCAGTAGGCGACACCGGACATCGCGTAGAGAAAACACATCCACATGATCGCGGTCTGGCTGGAGATTATGTACTTGAGGAAAAACACCCGGTCGGCCCGCGCGAGGTCGCCCTGGTACAGCGAGATGCTCCACAGGCTGACGGCCACCAGCACGATCATCAGCACGCGCACCGCCTTCCAGTGCCAGCCGAGGCCGGCGACAGTCAACGCGGTACCGACGAGGATCGCCTGTTCGTAACTGTCCATGTAGGCGCCGTAGAGTTTCAGCGCGACGCCGGCGCCGGCGAGCAGCGCAACGGCATAGGCCCAGTCAAGCCAGGACAGCCGGCGCAGCCAGGACTGCTGCTGCGGCAGGGTTTGTGCAAGTTCCATGGTCAACCTTTCACGACCTCGGCCAGGGCGGCCTTGTGGCGTTCAAATTCCCGTTCATTCTCCAGCGTCTGGCGGTTGGTGGCCATCGCCAGCAGCATCTTGCCCTGCGCCGGTTTGACCAGCAACCAGATCCGGCGTTCGCGGATGTACAGCATCGCGAAGACCCCCAGCACCAGCATCAGCGAACCACCGTAGACGATGTTCTGGCCGGGGGCGCGGGTCAACTGCAGGCCCGAGGCTTTCACTTCCTCGTACTGGATCAGTTGCAGGTAGACCGGGGCGCCATAGGCGAAGCTGTCGCTGACCGAGGTCAGGGTGTCGCGGACAAAGCGCAGGGTCTGCGGATCGAAGGACGCCGGCGGCAGTTTCGCCCGTTCACGCGCCAGTTGCAGGGCCTCCAGCGCCGCGCCTTCCAGCACCTTCACGTAGACGTCGGCGGCCTTTTCCTGCTCCGCCTGCGGAATGCCCTTTTCGATGAACTGGCCCACCGATTCGAAACCGCGCACCGCGAACAGTTGCAGCACCTTCTCCGCGCTCTCCGCCAGGCGCACCCGCATTTCCGCCGGCACCGTCGAACCGCTGACCGCATTGCGCGCAAAGCGCCGTCCGATTTCCGGCCAGGCCTTTTCATCGAGCAGCACGGCGCGCAGCCGCATGTGTCCGTCGACCCGGCCGTCCCCGTCCAGCGGCAGGCGCAGGAAACGGAAACCTTCGTTGGGACTGGAACGCACACCGGTCATCAGGTACCAGGCACCGTCGAGCTGCAACGGCAGCATGTAGTTGCTGAACTCCCTTGCCTGGCCCTGGGCATCACGGAGGCGGTACTGGAAACTGGGGCCGACATTGCGCAGATCCCTGTTGGACATGTCGGCAGCGCCCGAGCCGAGTTGGGCCAGCACTTTTTTCGACACGCTGGCGACTTCGATGCGCGAACTTTCGGCGGCGCCGGCACCGAGATCCTCGATGTTGAACGGCCTGAAATCCGAAACCTCGACCCGGATTTCGGTGTCGCCGCTGGTGATGCGGGTCGCCTGGTTGACCGCGCCGGCCACATCGAAGGGCGCGACCTTCGGCGACAGCAGCGGCCAGCCCTTCAACTGCATGCGGGTGCCGCCGTCTGCGAAGCTGGCCTGGTAAATGGCGATGCCCCTGTGGATGAACGGATGGTTGACGCGGATCGTGCGTTCGAAGCGTTCCCCGGTCTCATGGTCGACAACGACGATGTCGCTGGCAAAATCACGCGGCTGCCCGGTCGAATAATGCTCGATGTGGAATTTTTTCAGCGCGATGGTGAAGGGCAGGTCCTGCACCAGGTAGCCATCGGCGACGTTCTGGAACACGACGTTGGCGCTGGTGCCTTCGGGAATGTTGACATTGCCGCGAAACGACGGATTCGACGGCGACAGCCGGCTTTGCGGCGGCACCTGGCTTTGCGGCACGTCGCGGGTTTCCAGCACGATCTGGCCGGCGAGTTGCCGCAGCTTCAGCGGTATGTTGCCGTCGAGCAGTCCCCCGACGCAGATCACGACGATGCCGCAATGCGTCAGCAGGTAACCGCTGCGATGGTAGCTGCCGGCCTTGGCGGCAATCAGGGTGTCTTCCCCGCGCGCCGTGATGCGGTAACGAAAACCCTGCGCCGCGAGGTAAGCGGCCGCCTGCTGCAGTACGCCCGCAGCCGGTGCCGCGAGCCCGTATTCGGCGCGGTGACGGATATGCTGCAGGGAACGTTCGGTGGCCTGCTCGCGGAAATTGCGCATTTCGCGCAACATCGCCGGCCCGTTGCGGTAAATGCAGAGGCTGGTCGACAGCACGAGGAATCCGAGGATCAGCAGAAACCACGACGCATGGTAGACGTCGTAGAGACCCAGCGTTTCGAACACCGGAAACCAGAACGGGCCGAACTGCGAGATGTAATTGGGGTAGGGCTCGGCCTGTTTCAGCACGGTCCCGACCACCGAGGCAATCGCCAGCACGGTGAGCAGGCTGATCGCAAAACGCATCGACGACAGCAGGTCGTATGCGGCGCGGGTTCGGGTGTGCTGGGCCATGATCGACGGTCAACTCAACGCAGACAAAAAAGGGAGACTGGCGCAGTCTCCCCCCTCGCGGCAGAACGGCGGCGCGACGGCTGTCAGCGCAGGCCCGCGATGTATTCGGACACCGCGGCGATTTCCTGGTCGTTCAACTTCGCGGCGACGCCGCGCATCATCTTCGCGGCATCGTTGACACGCTGCCCGGCACGAAAAGCCTTGAGCTGGCCTGCGGTGTACTCGGCATGCTGACCGGCCAGCCGCGGATACTGCGCGGGCATGCCGGCGCCATTGGGCGCATGGCAGGACGCGCAGGCCGCAATGCCCTTGGACATGATGCCGCCGCGGTAGATCGCCTCGCCCTGCCTGGCGAGGGCGGCATCGCGCGCGACACCCGGCTTGGCCTTCTGCGCGGCAAAATATGCCGCGATGTTTTTCATGTCGTCTTCGGACAGATTGGCCACCATGCCGGCCATCACGGCATTGTTGCGCTCCGCCGGCTTGCCGCCCTGCGGCTTGAAGTTCATCAGTTGCTTGTAGGTGTATTCGGGATGTTGTCCGGCCAGGCTGGGATTCACCGGAATCGGACTGTTGCCATCGGCCGCATGGCAGGCGACGCAAACCTGGATGACGATCTGCTGCGCCTTGGCCGGGTCGCCCTTGATCGCGCCTTGCGCAGCAACGCCCTGCGCCGCCAGCAGCAGCGCGGTGGCGAGAAACGATCGCCAGATTTGCGGACTGCGGGTCGGTTGGCGGTGTTCCATGCGTGCTCCTTGGTTCTTGCGATCAGTAAAAAGGGTTGTATTTTATAGCATTTCGCCCCGTGCACTGCCGTGTCGGGCGATAATGGGCGGTGTCCCTGTTTTCACAACTCGAATTCCGTTACGCCGTCCACCAGCTCGGCGACATGCCGCCGGACCAAGGCGCCGAGGTGGCATTCGCCGGCCGTTCCAATGCCGGCAAATCAACGGCCATCAACGCCCTCGCCAACCGGAAAAAACTGGCCTTTGTCAGCAAAACACCGGGGCGCACCCAAGCCATCAATTTTTTCGACATGGGCAACCACTGCGCACTGGTGGATCTGCCCGGTTACGGTTACGCCAAAGTGCCGCGTCCTGAGCAGGAGCGCTGGGATGAGTTAATTGGCACTTACATATCAAATCGTAACTCATTGATTTTATTGATAATAATTGTGGACATCCGGCGTGGCCTGACCGAGCTCGATCGGCAAATGCTGAACTGGCTGGCGCCTACCAACAAACCCGTGCATCTGTTACTGACCAAGGCCGACAAAGTGTCCCGGCGCGATGCCGACACGGTGCTCCGGCAAACCCGGGACGAGTTGCGGGCCTATCCCGGCGAAGCAAGCGTTCAGATCTTTTCCGGCACCGACAAGACCGGCGTGCGGGAAGCCCAGGCCGTCATTGCCCGCTGGCTGAAGAAAGGCTGAAGAAATAAAAAGCCCCCGGTTATAAGGGGAGTAAACCGGGGGCAAAGAGCCTTAACTAGAATTAAGGCACCCGCTCAGGGAGGAGAAGCGGGAGACGGCCGGAGCCGTCTGTAATATCAGACGGCTATAATCGGAATTAGTTCCCGCGCCTGTGGGCGGGCAAAAAACCTCCAGTATTTCCAGGGTGTCAGCGTTTATGTCTTTGACTGGCAAATATCCTGCGGTGCGCATGCGGCGCATGCGCAGGGACGGGTTTTCACGGCGGCTCATGCGCGAGCATTGTCTGTCCACCGCCGATCTGATTTATCCGGTCTTTGTCATGGATGGCAAAAACCGCACCGTCGCCGTGGATTCCATGCCCGGAATCCGCCGCCACACGATCGACCAACTGCTGCGGCATGCCGAAGCGGCGGCACGCGCCGGCATTCCGGCAATTGCGCTGTTCCCGGCCATAGAAAAAAGCCTGAAGACGGCCGACGGCCGCGAAGCCGTCAACCCGAAAGGGCTGGTGCCCCGCGCCGTTGCCGCGCTCAAGAAACACCTGCCCGAACTCGGGGTCATCACGGATGTCGCGCTGGATCCGTACACCACCCACGGCCAGGACGGCGTGATCGACCGCAGCGGCTATGTGCTGAACGATGAAACAGTCGCCGTGCTGGAGAGGCAGGCGCTGGCCTGCGCGGCCGCCGGCGTCGATGTCGTCGCGCCGTCGGACATGATGGATGGCCGCATCGGCGCAATCCGCAGCGCGCTGGATCGCGGAAAATTCATCCACACGCGGATCATGGCGTATTCGGCGAAGTACGCCTCGGGTTTCTATGGCCCGTTCCGCGATGCCGTCGGCTCCGCAAAGCAACTGGGCGGAAGCGACAAGCGCAACTACCAGATGGATCCTGCCAACAGCGACGAAGCGCTGCGCGAAGTCGCGCTCGACCTCCAGGAAGGCGCCGACATGGTGATGGTCAAGCCGGGGCTGCCCTATCTGGACATCGTCCGCCGGGTCAAGGATGAATTCAGGGCGCCGACTTTCGTTTATCAGGTCAGCGGCGAATACGCGATGCTGAAAGCCGCCGCCGCCAATGGCTGGCTCGACGAGCGGCAATGCGCGATGGAGGCGCTGCTGGCTTTCAAGCGCGCCGGCGCGGACGGCATCCTGACCTATTTCGCGCTGGATGCCGCGCGCTGGATCGGCGAAACCGGCGGCTGAACGCCGGGATCGGGACACCCGGCTACGATTTCTGCAGGAGCGCCTCGACAGCGGCCAATCTTGCGCGATCGATAACGCGGCCCTCCGCAGTGGCGCGCACCGGCACGCGAATATCCCGCGCATCCAGCACAGTGATTTCGATCTCCGCCTCCTCGCCTTCCAAGCTGAACACCGGCAGCACCCGCAGCTCCTGTCCGGCGTAAAGCCGGCTCTGCCCGGTTTTGTAGACGATCCCGCGGTCGATCAGGAACAGTTCAACGGCCTTCGGATTGTCGGTAAAGAGCTGCAGATGGATCACGGCATAGGGGCCCGCGATTCCCGACAGCACTGATCCGGTCAGGTGCGGATCAAAATCCGCCAGTTCGCGCATCGCCCGTGCCGCCCGCGCACGCAGCTGGCGGATCCGCTGGTTGTGGGCTTCACCCTGGTAGATATCGCGGTACTCGCGCAACGCGGCATCGACCTCGTCGTTGCTGGGCAGCCGCCGCACGTCGGGAATGCCCAGCAGTTTCGCGGCCTTGCGCTTGGCGAGGCCGTAATCCTCCATGCCGTCCTGCGCCATCAGCCGCGCCGCATGCACCGCAATCGCACGGCGTGTGTCGTCACGGCCCCGCTCTCTGGACATCCGCCGCTCCTAGAACAACTGGTTCCGGGCGTCGTCGGGCAGTTTCTCCGCGCCCGGCACGGCCTCGGCATGATCGGGCGCGGGAAATTCCTGATAGAAATACTCGCTGATGCCGCCGGCTGCCGTGCGTACCCCGGTTTCCGGATCAACCTGCATTGCAATGACACCCGCCGGGGGGTTGAGGGACTCTTCCGACGCGTTTTTCAGCGCGACCGCCATGTAGTCGATCCAGACCGGCAACACGGTGTTGCCGCCGGTTTCGTTGCGCCCGAGCGTCTTGGGCTGGTCGAAGCCCATCCAGGCCACGGCCACGAGGTTCGGCTGGAAGCCGCAGAACCAGGCGTCGACAAACTCGTTGGTCGTTCCGGTCTTGCCGGCGAGGTCGCTTCTCTTGAGACGCATTGCGCGCGTCGCGGTGCCCGCGCGCACGACGTCACGCATGATGCTCGACATGATGAAGGCATTGCGGGCATCGATCACGCGTTCGGCGGATTCACCTGCAACCTGGGGCTGGTTGACCAAAAGCACGTTGCCCTTTCCGTCTTCCACGCGTTCGATGAAATGCGGGGTCACGCGATAACCGCCATTGGCAAACACCGAGTAGGCCCCCAGCATCTGCATTGGAGTCACGGTGCCTGCGCCCAGCGCCATGGTCAGGTAGGGCGGATGCAGTTTGGGGTCGAAACCGAAGCGGCTTACGTAATCCTGTGCATATTGGGGGGTGATCGCCTGCAATACGCGGACCGAGACCAGGTTTTTCGATTTCGCCAGGGCGGTGCGCAGACGCATCGGGCCGTCGAATTTCCCGTCGTAGTTTTTCGGTTCCCAAGGCTCGGAGCCGGTCTGCGCGGCCGTGAAGGTCAGCGGCGCATCATTGACCACCGTGGCCGCCGTGAATCCTTTCTCCAGCGCCGCCGAATAGATGAAGGGCTTGAAACTCGATCCCGGCTGGCGCATCGCCTGCGTCACGTGGTTGAACTGGTTGCGGTTGAAATCGAAACCGCCGACCAATGCGCGAATAGCGCCATTGCGCGGATCGGCGGCCACCAGGGCGGATTCGGCCGCGGGTATCTGGCCCAGGTGCCAACGCCCTTTTTCATCCTTGCTGATGCGTACGATGGCGCCGCGGCGGATGCGCTGGGCGGGAGCCGCCTTGTCACCGAGCATGCGGGCGGCAAACTTCAACCCGTCCTCGGCGATAAGGACACGTTCCCCACCGGGGCGGTAGACCCGAACCTGTTTGGGCGTGGCTTCCAGTACAACGGCCACCAGCAGATCGTCGCTGTCGGAAAAATCCTGAAGCGCGTCCTCCAGCCGTTCATCCGTCAATTCTCCGGCGAGGTCGACATGGGCTTCGGGACCACGGTATCCATGTCGCCGGTCGTAATCGGTCAGTCCCTTGCGCAAGGCCAGATAGGCAGCGCGCTGGTGTTCGGACTGCAGCGTCGTATATACCTTCAGCCCGCGGGTGTAAGCCGCCTCGCCGAAACGCTCGAACATCTGCGCCCGCACCATTTCCACAAAAAAGTCCGCGCGCACGGCAAACCCGTTGAATGACTGCCTGACCGCAGGAGCGGCAGCCTCGGCGCCGGCGAATTGCGGCTCGGTGATCATGCCGAGTTCGCGCATGCGCCTGAGCACGTACTGCTGGCGCAGCTTCGCGCGCGCGGGATTGGTGACCGGATTGAACCGCGACGGCGCCTTGGGCAGGCCGGCAAGCATGGCGTGCTCGGCGAGCGTCAGCTCCGCCAGCGGCTTGCCGTAGTAAATCTGCGCAGCGGCGGCAAAGCCGTAGGCGCGCTGCCCCAGATAAATCTGGTTGATGTAGAGCTCGAGGATCTGCTGCTTGCTCAGGCTGGACTCGATCTTGAAGGCCAGCAGCATTTCGTTGAACTTGCGGGTCAGGGTTTTCTCCTTGGTCAGGAAAAAATTGCGCGCGACCTGCATCGTGATCGTGGATGCCCCTTGGCGCACGCCGCCGGAGGCAAAATTGGAAAGGGCGGCCCTGGCAACACCCACATAATCGACGCCGCCATGCTGGTAAAACCGCTCGTCTTCGGCGGCGACGATGGCGTCAACGAGGGTTTTGGGGACCTGCTCCAGCGAAACCACGGCCCGGCGCTCCTCGCCGAACTCACCGATCAGCTGGCCATCGACGCTGTAGATCCGCAGGGGAATTTTGGGCTGGTAATCGGTCAGGACATCGAGCGTCGGCAGCGTCGGATAGATGACCGCCGCAGCAAAACCGACGATCAGGCTGCCGGCTGCAACCAGCAAAAACACCAGTAATAGTGGGAAAACCCACCAACGAGCGGACATCTAGTGGAAAACTACTTTTGTGAAAAAAGTCAAATTAATCTGTGGGTTACACGCCACATCTAATGCAAAATCTTATTGCTAGTACGCTGAAAATACTGCACAGTAGCAACTGTCGCCGCTGCATTATAGGTGGATCGAACCGCAAAGGGAACGCGGCATAAAACCTTTACACAATAAAAGGTTGCTGCTACTGTCTAAAGTAAGTTGTGGGGAATTCGCGCTAAAAACATATGGCCAAAGGAAAATTCAGTATAAACTTTGACGCCATCGAGGGATTGTTCAAGCCCAAGATGCCGCCATTGATCGGCGCAGACATCAGCTCTTCCGCCGTCAAGATGGTCGAGATTGCCGATGCCGGCAAGGGCGTGTACCGCCTCGAACGGTATGCCATCGAGCCCCTGCCCAGCGAATCGGTGGTCGAGGGGAATATCAATAACCTCGATGCGGTGATCGAAGCGGTCAAACGCTGCCACAAACGCCTGGGCAGCAATTTCAAGAATCTCGCGCTCGCGCTGCCGAACGCCGCGGTGATCAGCAAGAAAGTGCTGGTTCCTGCGGGCCAGAGCGAGGACGACCTCGAAATGGACGTCGAACGCGCTGCCAACGAATACATCCCTTTCGCGATCGAGGAAGTGAATCTGGATTACCAGGTACTCGGTCCCGCGCCCAACAGCGCAGAGGATGTCGAGGTTCTCATCGCCGCCTCGCGCAAGGACAAGATCGAGGATCGGGTTGCCGTTGCCGAGGGCGCCGGACTCAAAGCTCTGGTCATGGATGTCGATCTTTTTGCCGCGCAATCCGCCTTCGAGCTGATCGAGGCCAGCATGCCGGAACGCGGCCGCGACCTCAACATCGCGGTCGTCGATATCGGTTCCTCCATGATGAACGTCAACGTACTGCGCAACGACCAGTCGGTATACATGCGTGAACAGCCTTTCGGCGGAGTGCAGCTGACCCAGGAAATCCAGAACAAATTCGGACTCTCCGCGGAAGAGGCGGAAGCAGCCAAGCGCGCCGGCGGCTTGCCGGAAAACTACGAATCGGAAGTGCTGCAGCCTTTCATGGACACCCTGGGCCAAGAAATCGCCCGGGCGATACAGTTCTTTTTCTCGTCGACCCAGTTCAACAAGATCGACTACATCGTCCTTTGCGGCGGCTGCGCAGCCATCCCCGGGATGGCCGAGGCCGTCGCCAAGAGAACGCAGGTGGAAACATCGGTCGCGAATCCGTTTTCCGGCATGTCGCTGTCCAACCGCATCCGCGAAAAAGGCCTCCGGCAGGATGCGCCCTCGCTGATGGTCGCCTGCGGCCTCGCCATGCGGAGGTTTGACAAATGACCACTCGCGTCAATCTGCTGCCGCATCGGGAGATGCGGCGGAAGCAGCAGCAACAGCAGTTCTTCGTCATGCTGGGGGTCGTCGTCGCCATCAGCGCCGTGATCTGGTTTGCCGTCCACTCCTATCTTGACGGGCAGTTCACCAATCAGGAAGCGCGCAACAAGTACCTGTCGGACGAAATCGTCAAGCTCGACAAGGAAATCGCCGAAATCAACAAGCTCAAGGAGCAGACGGCGGCGTTGCTGAAACGCAAGCAGGTCGTGGAGACGCTGCAGAGCAATCGCGCCGAAGTCGTGCACCTGATGGACCAGCTCATCCGGCAGTTGCCCGACGGCATGTATCTCAGATCGATCAAACAGAGCGGCACCAAGGTCGCCATCAGCGGCTACACGCAATCGCAGGCGCGGGTGTCCACGCTGATGCGCAATCTGGAAGGCTCCCAGCACATCCAGAATGCCAATCTGGTCGAGATCAAGGCTGCGACGGTCGGCGGGGCGCGCATCAACGAGTTCACGATGAACATCGACGTGGTGCGCGAGGCGGCTGATGACAAGAAAAGCGGCAGGAAGGGCTAAACCATGACCCTCGACGAACTCAAACGCCTCGACCCCAAAAAGATCGGCAGCTGGCCGATACTGCCGAGATTCGGCGTTCTCCTGGGACTGTTGCTGCTGCTGGTTTTTGCCGCCTACTGGTTCGACTGGCAAGACCAGATTGCCCAGATCGACGCAGCGCGGGCCAAAGAAGAACAGCTGCGCAGCACTTTCCTCAGCAAGAAGAAACAGGCCATCGATCTGCCGGCCTACCGCAAGCAGCTGGTGGACATCGAATCGCAGTTCGGCGCGCTGCTCAAGCAACTGCCGGGAAAATCCGAAATGGATGCGCTGCTGACGGACATCAACCAGGCCGGCCTCGGCCGCGGCCTGCAGTTCGAGCTGTTCCGCCCCGCATCGCAGGAAACGGCCCGCGACTTCTACGCGGAATTGCCGATCACCATCCGGGTCACCGGCAACTATCATGACCTTGGCGCCTTTGCCAGCGACATCGGCCGGCTGTCCCGGATCGTCACGCTGAACGATATTGCGCTGTCCACCGCCAAGGAAGGACTGACCCTGGACGCGACAGCCAAGACTTTCCGTTATCTCGACGAAGCGGAAATTGCCGCCGCACGCAAGAAACCGGCGCCCGGAGCCAAGAAATGAGCCCCAAGCTGATCCTGCTTGCAGCCCTTAGCGCGGCTGCGTTGACCGCCTGCAGCGGTGAAGAACATTCCGATCTGCGCGAGTTCGTCAGGGAATCCGACAAGATGCCGGGCGGACGCATTCCGCCGCTGCCGGAAGTCAAACCGTACGAACCGTTTGCCTACAATGCCTACGATCTGACGGATCCTTTCAAGCCGCGCAAGATCGAACCACCCAAATCGGCGACGAAAGGCGGCATACAACCGGATCTCAACCGGCAGCGCGAGGCGCTGGAAGCCTTTCCGCTGGAAAACCTAGCAATGGTGGGAACCCTGCAGCAGAAAGGACAGGTTTTCGCGCTGGTCAGGACGCCTGACAAGGGGCTGTACCGCGTCACGTCGGGAAACTACCTCGGCCAGAATTTCGGCCGGATTGTCGGCATCACGGAAACAGACATCAAACTCAAGGAAATCGTTCAGGACAGCGGCGGCAACTGGGAAGAAAAAGACCAGGCGCTGCTGCTGCAAGAACAGGAGGCTAAGAAATGATTCGATTTTTCAGGTCCATGAAACATGTTTCCGTCCTGCTTTTCGCGGCGGGTTTTGCCATGGCGGCGCACGCCCAGAACAGCATCGAATCGGTCAACGTGTCCGGCCAGCAGGGTGGCACCACGGTGATCAAGGTCATGCTCAAGAGCGCCCCTGCCGCGACGCCCGCCAGCTTTGCCGTAAACAGCCCGCCGCGCATCGCCTTCGACTTTCCCAACACGACCAACGGATCAGGCAAGAACGTCCAGGAAATCGGCGAAGGCGATGTCCGGCGCATCAACATCGTCCAGGCCGGCAATCGTTCGCGCCTGGTCCTGGAAACCGCGCGACCGCTGGGTTATGACGCGAAGGTAGAGGGCAATGCCATTCTGATCACCCTCGGGGGAGCAGCGGCGAGCGCTGCCGCTCCGGCGCCTGCCGCGCAGACTTTTGCGCAGGCAAAACCCGGCGACGGCAGGCACAGCCTGCGCGACATCGATTTCCGCCGGGGCCGCACCGGTGAAGGGCGCGTGGTCGTGGATCTCTCCGACAACCAGGTCGGCATCGACCTGCGCAGCCAGGGCCGTTCGCTGATCATCGACTTCATCAACACCGCGGTGCCGAAAAACCTGGAGCGCCGGCTCGATGTGGTCGATTTCGGCACGCCGGTCGACAGCATCGAAACCTTCACCCAGGGCGGCAACACGCGGATGGTGATCACGCCGCGGGGCGCATGGGAGCACTCGGCCTACCAGACCGACAATCGCTTCATCATCGAAGTGAAAAAGGTTGCCGATGACGCCAACCGCCTGGTCCAGCCCGGCTTCTCCGGCGAGAAACTCTCGCTCAATTTCCAGAACGTCGAAGTCCGCGCCGTGCTTCAGGTCATCGCCGACTTCACGGGGCTCAATGTCATCACCAGCGACACCGTGGGCGGCAGCCTGACGCTGCGCCTGAAGGACGTGCCCTGGGATCAGGCGCTCGACATCATCCTGCAGAGCAAGGGCCTGGACATGCGCAAGACCGGCAATGTCGTGTGGATCGCTCCCCGCGACGAGTTGGCGACGCGCGAAAAACTGGCGCTGGAAGCGCGTTCCCAGATCGCCGATCTCGAGCCGCTGCGCACCGAAAGCATGCAGGTCAACTACCAGAAGGCGGCGGATTTCCAGAAACTGCTGTCGGATCCCGCCCAGAAAATCCTTTCCAAGCGGGGCAGCGCGGTCGTCGATGTCCGCACCAATACGGTGTTCGTGCAGGACACGCCGAGCCGGCTCGAAGAAATACGCAAGCTGCTGAAGCAGATCGACATTCCTGTCCGCCAGGTGATGATCGAATCGCGCATTGTTGAAGCCAACGACACCTTCAGCCGCAACCTCGGCGCCCGCCTGGGATTCAATGACACCACGGGCCAGGGCTTCCGCATCGGCAGCGGCAACGCCCTGCAGGGTTCGATCGGCGGCAGCCTGGCAAACACTGCGGCGGGTTCGGGGCAGAATGCCACCGCCGGATCATTCAACGACGGCCTGTTCGTCAATCTTCCGGCCCAGGGACTTTCGGGAGCAAACCCCGGCGTGTTCTCGTTCCTGCTGTTCAATGATCGCAGCACCAAGTTCCTGAACCTGGAACTCTCCGCGCTGCAGGCCGACGGCAAGGGCAAGATCATCTCCAGCCCCCGCGTGATCACGGCCGACAAGATCGAGGCCACGATCGAGCAGGGCACGGAGATTCCCTACCAGCAGGCGACATCGAGCGGTGCGACCAGCGTGTCCTTCCGCAAGGCGACCCTGTCGCTGAAAGTGAAACCGCAGATCACCCCTGACGACAACGTGATCATGAGCCTGCGCGTCAACAAGGACAGCGTCGGCCAGAATACCCTGTCCGGCCCCTCCATCGATACCAAGCAGGTGGTCACCGAGGTTCTGGTCGAGAACGGCGGCACCGTTGTGATCGGCGGCATCTACACGCAGGACGAGCGCTCGACCACCACCAAGGTTCCGGTTCTGGGCGATCTGCCGTACGTCGGTTTCCTGTTCAAGAACAACCAGCGGGTGGATGACCGCCGGGAACTGCTGATTTTCATTTCGCCCAAAATCCTCAAGGACGGCGCAAGCCTGCGCTGACCGGCTTCATGCGAATCAGGGCGGCGCCGCGGCGCCGCCCTTTTTTTGTTTGAGACTACGTCCGGCCGGGATGGCGCTTCCGCTAGAATCACCCCATGCCCCGGCAACATGATCCCTCCCCACCGGCCTCCGGCCCTGCGCAGAACATATTTCTGGTGGGGCTGATGGGTGCCGGCAAAACCTCCGTTGGCCGCATGCTCGCCAGGAGAATCCATCGTGACTTTTACGATGCCGATGCGGAAATTGAAAAAACCACGGGCGTCAAGATTCCGGTGATTTTCGACATCGAAGGTGAAGCAGGTTTCCGCGCCCGGGAAGAAAAGATGATCGAAAAACTGACCTCGCTGCAGGGCATCGTGCTGGCCACCGGCGGTGGAGCGGTACTGTCCCCGGCGAACCGCGCCTGCCTGAAAAAACACGGACGGGTTATTTACCTGCGCGCCGTACCGGAGGACCTTTGGCGCCGCACACGCCAGGACCGCAACCGGCCGTTGCTGCAAACCGCGAATCCTCTTGCGCGGCTGCGGGAACTGCACGCGCAGCGCGATCCCCTTTACACCGAAGTGGCTGATCTGGTGGTGGACACCGGCGCACAGAGTGTCGGCACGCTGACCTCGCAGATCCAGACTCTGCTGGACCGGTTCGATACCCCGGCTCCCGCTGCAACGCAAGGAACAGAACATGGCGACCGCTGATCCGGCCTCCACACTGAAAGTCGAACTCGGCGACCGCAGCTATCCGATCCATATCGGTCCCGGCCT
The DNA here is from genome assembly GCA_964533495.1 of uncultured Bordetella sp. Lineage (GTDB taxonomy): Bacteria > Pseudomonadota > Gammaproteobacteria > Burkholderiales > SG8-41. The sequence continues at coordinate 30,080 of CAZHJU010000022.1, forward strand.
GTTGGGCAGGGGTGAATTGATGGCACCCCATCTGCCCCAGCGCAGCGCAGTGATCGTCACCAACACGGTCGTGGCGCCGCTTTATCTGGACAAGCTGCAGGAAAGCCTGGAACGGCAGAAAATTGCTGCAAGGGCCATCGTCCTGCCCGATGGCGAAGAACACAAGGACTGGCGCACGCTCAACCAGGTATTTGACGCCCTGATGGATTTTCGCGCGGAGCGGAAAACCACGCTGATCGCGCTCGGTGGCGGGGTCATCGGTGACCTGACGGGTTTTGCCGCCGCGGTGTTCCAGCGAGGGGCACCCTTCGTGCAGGTTCCGACCACCCTGCTTGCCCAGGTGGATTCCTCCGTCGGCGGCAAAACCGCGATCAACCATCCCCAGGGCAAAAACATGATCGGGGCGTTCTATCAGCCGCGAGTGGTCATTGCCGATACCGAAACCCTGCGCACCTTGCCGGACCGCGAACTTTCGGCGGGTATCGCCGAAATCATCAAATACGGATTGATCAGCGATGCCGGGTTCTTTGACTGGCTGGAAACAAACATGGAGCGCCTGATGGCACGCAACGCGGCAGCCCTGACGCATGCGATCGAGGTGTCATGTCGCAACAAGGCGGCCGTCGTGGCCAGCGACGAGCGTGAAGAAGGTGTCCGTGCCCTGCTCAACTTCGGCCATACCTTCGGCCATGCCATCGAATCCGGCCTCGGTTACGGCGAATGGCTGCACGGCGAGGCCGTGGGCGCGGGAATGGCCATCGCCGCGCGCGTCTCGCGGCAGATGGGACTGGTCGACGACCGCTGCGTCGAGCGCACCGTCGATCTGCTGCGCCGGGCACGATTGCCGGTAAAAGGTCCGGCGCTGGGCGAGGATCGTTACCTCGAACTGATGGGACACGACAAGAAAGTCGAGGGCGGCAGGATGCGCTTCATCCTGCTGCACGGCATCGGCAAGGCGTTTATCAGCGATGCGGTGCCCGACGGAGTGTTGAGAGCCGTGCTTGGGGGTGAGGGAATCGATGGCCGCTGACAAGGCACCCTACGCCGCGGCTCCGGAAAAATCCCGGGGCCGCAGGCTGCGCGAGCCGCCGCCGCGGGGCCGCTCCGAATACCAGCGCGACCGTGACCGCATCATTCACTCCACCGCGTTCAGGCGTCTCGAATACAAAACCCAGGTATTCGTGAACCACGAAGGGGATCTTTTCCGCACCCGCCTGACCCACAGCCTCGAAGTGGCGCAAATCGGGCGCTCGGTGGCGCGCCACCTCCGGCTGGACGAGGATCTCACCGAAGCCATCACGCTGGCACACGATCTCGGCCACACGCCTTTCGGCCACACCGGGCAGGATGCCTTGAATGCCTGCATGAAACCCTATGGCGGATTCGAGCACAACCTCCAGTCGCTGCGCGTCGTCGACGTGCTCGAGCAGCGTTACGGCGCCTTTGACGGACTCAACCTGACCTTCGAAACCCGCGAAGGGATACTCAAGCATTGTTCGCTCAGGAACGCGCGCACGCTCGGCGACGTTGGTGAACGCTTCATCAGGAGACAGCGACCGGGACTGGAAGCGCAGATTGCCAACCTGGCAGATGAGATCGCCTACAACAACCACGATGTCGACGACGGCCTGCGTTCCGGCCTTCTGCAGATGGAACAATTGTCCACCATCGGCATTTTCCGCCGCCACATGCGCGCCGCGCTGCGAGAATTCCCCAGGATCGAAGGACGGCGCCTGGTCAACGAAACCGTCCGGCGCATGATCGACACGCTGGTCACGGACCTGGTGCGGCAAAGCGCGGCCACCATCAAGGAATATGCGCCGGCATCCATGGACGATGTGCGGCGAAGCCCGCCGATGATCTGCTTTTCCGAACGCATTCGCCGGGAACAGGTCGAACTGAAACAGTTCCTGCACGCCAACCTGTACCGGCATTACCGGGTATCCCGGATGAGCAGCAAGGCGCGCCGCATCGTCACCGAGCTGTTCCAGGCCTTCCTCTCGGAACCCGGCCTGCTGCCACCCGAATTCCAAGAACGGGCCCGCGCCGACACGCCCCGGGCCATTGCCGACTACATTGCCGGCATGACCGATCGTTACGCCATCGTCGAACACCGGCGCCTGTTTGCCATCGACATCCGCTGAGATTGATCTCCGGAATTTGCCGCCTCCGGCGGTTGAATCAACCCCTTGATGCAGGTAGACTTGTCGGGTTTCACTCCGTTTTTCGCACATTGATTTCCAGGTTCTTGCGCATCGCAACAATTTTACGCATAACCCATTGATTATCAATGCGTTTTTAACGAGGCGCCCGATGGCTCACCCAAATCTGCCGGAACCCCAGGGCCTGTACGATGCAGCCCATGAACACGACGCCTGCGGCGTCGGATTCGTCGCCCACATCAAGGGCAAGAAAAGCCACGACATCGTCGATCAGGGACTGACCATACTGCGCAACCTGACGCACCGCGGTGCGGTCGGCGCGGACCCTAAAGCCTCCGACGGCGCGGGCATCCTGATCCAGATTCCGGATGCCTTTTTCCGCGAGGAAATGGCCAAACAGGGCATCAAACTGCCCCCCGCCGGCCATTACGGCATCGGCATGGTGTTCCTGCCCAGGGAACCTGCCTCGCGCATCGCCTGCGAATACGAAATCGAACGCGCGATCAAGGATGAAGGGCAGATCCTTCTCGGCTGGCGCGACGTGCCGGTCGACAGTGCGGACCTTGGCGAATCGGTAAAAAAAATCGAGCCGATCATCCGCCAGGTCTTCGTTGGGCGCAGTTCGGCAATCCGCGTGACCGATGCCCTGGAACGCAAGCTGTACGTCATCCGCAAAAGCGCCAGCCACGCCATCCGCGCGCTGAAACTGGCGCACGGTACCGAATATTTCGTACCCTCGATGTCGGCGCGCACGATCGTCTACAAGGGCATGCTGCTGTCGTCGCAGGTCGGCACCTATTACAAGGACCTGCAGGATCCGCGTGTGATTTCGGCGCTGGCGCTGGTGCACCAGCGTTTTTCGACCAATACCTTCCCGACCTGGGATCTCGCGCACCCGTTCCGGATGATCGCCCACAACGGCGAAATCAACACCGTGCGCGGCAACGTGAACTGGGTACGGGCGCGCCAGGGCGCCATCTCGAGCCCGGTGCTGGGCAAAGACCTCGACAAGCTGTGGCCGCTGATCTACGCCGGCCAGTCGGATTCCGCCTCGTTCGACAACGCGCTGGAACTGCTGGTGATGGGCGGATATTCGATCGCCCACGCAGTGATGATGATGATTCCCGAGGCTTGGGAAGGCCACGCGCTGATGGACACCAGCCGCCGCGCGTTCTACGAGTATCACGCAGCGATGATGGAGCCCTGGGACGGTCCTGCCGCCATCGCGTTCACGGACGGCCGCCAGATCGGCGCCACGCTGGACCGCAATGGCCTGCGGCCGGCGCGCTACATCGTCACCGACGACGATCTGGTGATCATGGGCTCGGAGTGCGGCTGCTTGCCGATCCCCGAGGAAAAAATCACCAAGAAATGGCGCCTGCAGCCGGGCAAGATGTTCCTCGTCGATCTCGAAAAGGGCCGCATCATCGACGACAGGGAGCTGAAGGAATCGCTGGCATCGAGCAAACCGTACGTCGAATGGATGGAGCGCATCCGCGTCAAGCTCGACGACGTCGAGAGCCAGAAAGCACAGCCGGAACGCAGCGCCGTACCGCTGCTCGACCGCCAGCAGGCCTTCGGCTACACCCAGGAAGACCTCAAATTCCTGATGATGCCGATGGCCGCCAACGGCGAGGAGCCGATCGGCTCCATGGGCAACGATTCGCCGCCGGCCGTCCTGTCGAACAAGAACAAGGGGCTGTACCAGTACTTCAAGCAGCTTTTCGCGCAGGTCACGAACCCGCCGATCGACCCGATCCGCGAGGAACTGGTGACCTCGCTGGTGTCCTTCATCGGGCCCAAGCCCAACCTGCTCGGCATCGATGAAATGAATCCGCCGATCCGCCTCGAGGTCAGTCAGCCGGTGCTCGACTTCTTCGAGATGGAGAAAATCCGCAACATCGAGAGCTACACCGACGGCAAATTCAGGTCCTGCGAGCTGGATATCACCTACCCCGTGGCCTGGGGCAAGGAAGCCATCGAAGCCCGCCTCGCCAGCCTCGCCGCGCAGGCGGAAGACGCGGTGCGCGCCGGATACTCGATCCTGATCATCTCCGACCGGCGCGTGGATCGCGACCGGGTCGCCATTCCGGCGCTGCTGGCGCTGTCGACCATCCACCACCATCTCGTCGACAAGGGCCTGCGCACCAGCGCCGGCCTGGTCGTCGAAACCGGCTCGGCCCGCGAAGTGCACCATTTCGCGCTGCTCGGCGGCTACGGCGCCGAAGCCGTGCATCCCTACCTGGCGCTGGAAACCATCCTGCAGATGGCCGACAACGGCCAGTTCGGCGCCCAGATCGACGGCTACAAGGCCATCAAGAATTTCGTCAAGGCGATCGGCAAGGGGCTACGCAAGGTGATGTCGAAAATGGGCATCTCCACCTACATGTCGTACACCGGCGCGCAGATTTTCGAAGCCATCGGCCTGTCGGCATCGCTGATCGACAAGTATTTTCACGACACACCGTCGAATGTCGGCGGCATCGGCCTGTTCGAAGTCGCCGAAGAAGCCATCCGCACCCACCTCGGCGCGTTCAGCGGCGACCCGGTCCTGGCCGGCGCGCTGGATGCCGGCGGGGAATATGCCTGGCGGGTGCGCGGCGAGGACCACATGTGGACGCCGGACGCGATCGCCAAGCTGCAGCATGCGACCCGCGCCAACAACGCGAGCACCTACCGCGAATACGCGGACATCATCAATAACCAGTCGAAGCGGCACATGACCTTCCGCGGGCTGTTCGAATTCCGCTTCAACCGCTGCACGCCGGTGCCGATCGAGGAGGTAGAGCCCGCGGCGGAAATCGTCAGGCGCTTCTCCACCGGCGCGATGTCGCTGGGCTCGATCTCGACCGAGGCCCACACCACCCTTGCCGTGGCAATGAACCGGCTCGGCGGCAAATCCAACACCGGCGAAGGCGGCGAAGACCGGCGGCGCTTCGCGCCGGTGCAGGCTGGCGAGACGCTGGCCTCGCGCCTGGGCGAGGGGCGTATCGAGCACGACATCGCGCTGCAGCCCGGCGACTCGCTGAAATCGAAAATCAAGCAGGTGGCCTCCGGCCGCTTCGGCGTCACCGCGGAATACCTGGCCAGCGCCGAACAGATCCAGATCAAGATGGCACAGGGTGCCAAGCCCGGCGAGGGCGGCCAGTTGCCGGGCCGCAAGGTTTCGGAATACATCGCCGAGCTGCGCTATTCGACGCCCGGCGTCGAGCTGATCTCGCCGCCGCCGCATCACGACATCTATTCGATCGAGGATCTCGCGCAGCTGATCCACGACCTCAAGAACAGCAACACCGCGGCCTCGATCAGCGTCAAGCTGGTGTCCGAAGTCGGCGTCGGCACGGTCGCCGCCGGCGTGGCCAAGGCCAAGGCCGACCACGTGACCATCTCCGGCCATGACGGCGGCACCGGCGCGAGCCCGTGGTCGTCGATCAAGCATGCCGGCACGCCGTGGGAACTCGGCCTGGCCGAAACCCAGCAGACGCTGGTGCTGAACCGGCTGCGCAGCCGCATCGCCGTGCAGGTCGACGGCCAGCTCAAAACCGGCCGCGATGTCGTCATCGGCGCGCTGCTCGGCGCCGACGAGTTCGGTTTCTCCACCGCGCCGCTGATCGCGGCGGGCTGCATCATGATGCGCAAATGCCATCTGAACACCTGCCCCGTCGGCGTCGCCACCCAGGATCCGGTGCTGCGCAAAAAATTCTCCGGCAAGCCCGAGCACGTCATCAACTACTTCTTCTTCGTCGCCGAGGAAATCCGCGAGTTGATGGCCAGGCTGGGCGTGCGGAAATTCGACGACCTGATCGGCCGGTCGGATCTGCTGGACACCCGCAAGGGCATCGGGCACTGGAAGGCGCGCGGCCTCGATTTCAGCCGCATTTTCCACCAGCCGCAGGTCGGCCCGGAAATCGCCCGCTCGCATACCGAATCCCAGGATCACGGCTTGGACAAGGCGCTGGACCACCGGCTGATCGAACTGGCCGCCCCGGCGCTGGAGCGCGGCGAGAAGGTCACCATCGAGATGCCGATCCGCAACATCAACCGCACGGTCGGCACCATGCTCTCCGGCATGGTCGCCAAGCGCTACGGCCACGACGGGCTCCCCGACGACACCATCCGCGTGCGCTTTGCCGGCTCGGCGGGGCAGAGCCTCGGCGCGTTCCTGTCGCGCGGCATCACGCTGGAGCTGATCGGCGACACCAACGACTACTGCGGCAAAGGCCTGTCGGGCGGCCGCATCACCGTGCAGCCATCGCCGAAATTCCGCGGCGACGCCGGCCAGAACATCATCACCGGCAACGCCGTGCTCTACGGCGCCATCGCCGGCGAAGCCTATTTCCGCGGTGTCGCCGGCGAACGGTTTGCCGTGCGCAACTCGGGGGCGCACACCGTCGTCGAAGGCACCGGCGATCACGGCTGCGAATACATGACCGGCGGCACGGTCGTGGTGCTGGGCGCCACCGGACGCAACTTTGCCGCAGGCATGTCCGGCGGCATTGCCTATGTCTACGATGAGGACGGCAGTTTCGCGTCCTACTGCAACACAGCGATGGTGAAGCTGGAACCGCTGCTTACCGAAGCCGAACAGGATGCCCGGGTATCCCGCGACATCTGGCACATGGGTGAAGCCGACGAAACGCTGGCCAGGCGTTTCATCGAAAATCACCACCGGCTCACCGGCAGCGTCCGCGCCCAGAAAATACTCGCGGACTGGGCGGCGGCGCGCGGCAAATTCGTCAAGGTTTTCCCCGACGAGTACCGGCGCGCGCTTGGAGAACTCGCCGGCAAGGGCAAAAAAATCGCGGCCTGACGCCGCCGCAGGACGAATGGCATGACTTTCGGCCCTTCACGGGCCTGATGTTTCAGAGGCAATACAGCTATGGGAAAAGTGACCGGGTTTCTGGAATTCGAACGGCTGCACGAAGCCGCCGAACAACCGCAGGAACGGCTGAAGCACTGGCGGGAGTTTGTGCATCACCTCACCGACGAAGCCGCCGGCATTCAGGGCGCGCGCTGCATGGACTGCGGCACGCCGTTCTGCATGAGCGGCTGCCCGGTCAACAACATCATTCCGGACTGGAACGACCTGATCTTCAGGCAGGACTGGCAGCGCGCGCTGGACACCCTGCATTCGACCAACAACTTCCCCGAATTCACCGGTCGCGTCTGCCCCGCCCCCTGCGAGGCCGCCTGCACACTGAACATCAACAACGATCCGGTCGGCATCAAGTCGATCGAACATGCCATCATCGACAAAGGCTGGGAGGCCGGCTGGGTCGTGCCGCAGCCACCCGCGAAAAAAACCGGCAAGCGCGCCGCCGTGATCGGCTCCGGGCCCGCCGGCTTGGCCTGCGCGCAGCAGTTGGCACGCGCCGGCCATGACGTGGTGGTATTCGAAAAGGCCGACCGCGCCGGCGGCCTGCTGCGCTACGGCATCCCCGATTTCAAGATGGAAAAGCATCTGATCGACCGCCGGGTCGAGCAGATGCGCGCCGAAGGCGTGGAGTTCCGCACCGGACAGCATGTCGGCGGCAAGCTTGCGATGCAAAAACTCCTCGATGAATTCGACGCCGTGGTGATGGCCGGCGGCGCGGAACAGCCGCGTGACCTGCCGGTGCCCGGCCGCGAACTGCAGGGCGTGCATTTTGCGATGGAGTTCCTGCCGCAGCAGAACAAGGTGGTTGCCGGCGACAAAGTGTCCGGCCAGATCAAGGCCACCGGCAAGCACGTCATCGTCATCGGTGGCGGCGACACCGGTTCCGACTGCGTCGGCACCTCCAACCGCCATGGCGCGGCCTCGGTGACCCAGTTCGAGCTGCTGCCGCAGCCCCCGGAAAAGGAAAACAAGCCGCTGGTCTGGCCGTACTGGCCGGTCAAGCTGCGCACCTCGAGCTCGCACGAGGAAGGCTGCCAGCGCGACTGGTCGGTCGCCACCAAGCGTTTCGAAGGCAGCAACGGCAAGGTCGAAAAACTCGTCGCCGTGCGCGTCGAGTGGAAGGACGGCAAGATGCAGGAAGTCCCGGGCTCCGAGTTCACGCTCAAAGCCGACCTAGTGCTGCTCGCGATGGGGTTCCTCGGCCCGGTGCCGACCGGCCTGCTGGAACAGGCCGGCGTCGAAAAGGACGGCCGCGGCAACGTCAAGGCGGACACCGAAAACTACCGCACGTCGGTGAACAAGCTGTTTGCGGCGGGCGACATGCGCCGCGGCCAGTCACTGGTGGTCTGGGCCATCCGCGAAGGACGGCAGTGCGCCCGCGCCGTCGACGAATTCCTGACGGGATCCAGCGAGCTGCCGCGCTAAATGGCGGCGCTGAAGAACGATACCTTCATCCGCGCGCTGCTGCGCCAGCCGGTGCCGTACACGCCGGTCTGGATCATGCGTCAGGCCGGACGTTACCTGCCGGAATACAACGCCACGCGCAAACGCGCCGGCAGTTTCCTCGGCCTCGCCAAAAATCCCGATTTCGCCACCGAAGTCACGCTGCAGCCGCTGGCGCGTTTTCCGCTGGATGCGGCCATTCTGTTCTCCGACATCCTGACCGTGCCGGATGCGATGGGCCTCGGACTTTATTTTGCCGAAGGCGAAGGGCCGAAGTTCGAACGCCCCCTGCGCGAAGAAGCGGCGATTCATGCGCTGCGCGTGCCGGAGCCGCGGGAAAGCCTGGGCTACGTGCTGGATGCCGTCAAACAGATCCGCGGCGCGCTCGACGGCAGGGTACCCCTGATCGGATTTTCGGGCAGCCCCTACACGCTGGCCTGCTACATGATCGAGGGTGGCGGCAGCGATGATTTCCGCACCATCAAGAGCATGCTTTATGCGCGGCCCGGGCTGCTGCATCACGTGCTCGACATCAACGCCCGCGCAGTAATCGCTTACCTCAATGCACAGATCGAAGCCGGCGCACAGGCGGTCATGGTGTTCGACACCTGGGGCGGCGTGTTGTCCGATGCCGCCTACCGCGAGTTTTCCCTGGAATACCTGCGGCGCGTGATCGCCGGACTGCACCGCGAATGGAACGGCGAACCGGTGCCGAGCATCGTGTTCACCAAGGGCGGCGGGCTGTGGCTGGAGGATATGGCCGGCATCGGCTGCAACGCCGTGGGGCTGGACTGGACGGTCAGCCTCGATGCCGCGCGTCGGCGCGTCGGCAGCCGGGTTGCGCTGCAGGGCAATCTGGACCCCGCGGTGCTGTTCAGCGATCCCGCAACCATTCGCACCGAAGTCGCCACGGTCCTGCGGCAGTTCGGCAAAGGCGAGGGCCATGTGTTCAACCTCGGTCACGGCATTTCGCAGTTCACGCCGCCCGGGCATGTCGGGGCGCTGGTGGATGCCGTGCACGAACTGAGCCCGGCCTATCACTGATCCGGTCTGCACCTCGACCGCTGCAAAAAGATTATGCACAGCAAGGACTTAGGGGTAATCGCCGGCCGTGGTGAAGGTTTCGATAATTACCCATAGCTTATAACTATTTGTTTTTATTGATATTTTTGATAATGCGCCAATTTGGCCATATCTCCGGCCATCAACCGGCATGGAGCCGGTGGCGGCGACAGGGATTTGATCAACAGATTTATCCACAGCCCGGTGACCACAAAAATCCTTGGCTGCAAAGCAGTTGGCCGTCATTTCGAATCCCCGGCCGAGCTTGTCGTCCCGGCCGGTAGCGTGCGGCCATGAGCCTGATTCGCGTCGCGCTGGATGTCCCGGTCGCACGGCTGTTCGATTATCGCTGTGACGATCCCGCCCCGAAGATCGGCGCCCGCGTGCTGGTGCCGTTCGGAAAACGCAAACTGATCGGGATCATCGTCGCCAGGCCCGAGCACAGCGACATTCCGCCCGCCGGCCTGAAGCACGCAATCCGCGTACTGGATGGACAGCCCCTGCTCGGCAAAGCCGACCTCAGGCTGCTCGGATTTGCCGCGGATTACTATCTGCATCCGCTCGGCGCCGCGATCATGGCCACCGTGCCTGTCGCCCTGCGCCGCGTGCGCCGCCGCGACCCGACCCCGGCGGGATACGCGCTGACGCCGGCGGGCGCCGCGATCGATGCCTCTGCCTTGCCGCCGCGGGCCCGGTCGCAACACCGGCTGCTGTCGCTGCTGCGGGCCAACCCGGTGCTGCCCTATGCAACCGTCGCCACTGAAAGCCCTGCGATCCGCAAGGCCCTGCAGGCCTTCATCGCGCAGGGCTGGGTGCGGGCGGCAACGCCGGCGCCGCCATCCCCGCCGGACTCGCATCGGGCGGCAGCAGGTCCTCCGCTCAATGGCGAACAGGCCGCGGCCGTCGAGACCATACTGTCATCCTTGGGTCGTTATCAGCCGCTGCTGCTGCTGGGCATCACCGGCAGCGGCAAAACCGAGGTTTACTTGCAGGCCATCGCCGCAGCACTCGCCCGCAATACCCAGGCGCTGCTGCTGGTGCCGGAAATCGCTCTCACGCCGCAGTTGCAGTCGCTGGTCGTCACGCGCTTTCCCGGAACGACCGTCGCCACCCTACACAGCGGCCTTGCCGACGGCGAACGCGCCGTCCACTGGGAAGCCGCGCGCAGCGGAAAAGCCCGCATCATCCTCGGCACGCGGCTGGCGGTGTTTGCCCCGCTGCCGGCGCCGGGACTGATCATCGTCGACGAAGAACACGACAGCTCCTTCAAGCAGGCCGAAGGTTTCCGCTATTCGGCACGCGACCTCGCCGTGGTCCGCGCCCGTCAGGCCGGCGTGCCGGTGGTGCTGGGATCGGCAACGCCGGCGCTGGAGACCTACCGCAATGCCGTCGACGGCCGCTACCGGCTGCTGCGGCTGTCGCAACGCATCAACGCCCTGCCGCCGCAGATCGACTGCATTGACCTGCAGCACGATCAGCCGGCCGACGGTTTATCGGGACGGCTGATCGCCGCCATCAGGACCCGCATCGGGCGCGGGGAACAGAGCATGGTGTTCATCAACCGCCGCGGTTATGCACCGGTGCTGGCCTGCGGCAATTGCGGATGGACATCGGACTGCAGGCGCTGCTCCGCCAAACTGGTGCTGCACCTGCGCGACCGCCGCCTGCGCTGCCATCATTGCGGACACGACAGCACGGTACCGGCGGCCTGCCCCGATTGCGGCAACGCCGATCTGGCCCCGATCGGACAGGGCACGCAGCGGATCGAGGCCGCCCTGGCGCAGCACTTTCCGAAAGCGCGCATCCTGCGCGTCGACCGTGACACCACGCGGCGCAGGGAAGCCTGGCCGGACATGCGCGACCGCATCCGCGAGGGCGCCGTCGACATCCTCGTCGGCACCCAGATCCTCGCCAAGGGCCATGACTTTCCCCGGCTGAACCTGGTGGGCATCGTCAATGCCGACAGCCTGCTGTACAGCAGCGATTTCCGCGCGCCGGAACGGCTGTATGCGTTGCTGACCCAGGTCGCCGGGCGGGCCGGGCGCGGTGACATTCGCGGCCAGGTGCTGGTGCAAACCCGGTTTCCCGGCCATCCGTTGTACGCGGCCCTGCGCAACCAGGATTTCGATGCCTTCGCGCGCGAAATGCTCGCCGAGCGCCGCCAGGCCGGATTCCCGCCCTACGTGCACCAGGCGGTGCTGCGGGCGGAAGCGCGCAACATCGATCCCGCCCTGCAATTTCTCGACCATGCGGCGCGCCTTGCGCGCCGCGTCACCCCCGCGGTAGCGATCTACGACCCGGTGCCCGCCGGCATGATGCGCAAGGCCGGCCGTGAACGCGCGCACCTGCTGTTGCAGTCTCCATCCCGCACGGAACTGCGCGCATTCCTCAATACCTGGCACCCGCAGCTGGCCGCCGCCAGCTCGGCGGTACGCTGGGCGCTCGACGTGGACCCCGCGGAACTCTGAGTGGCCGCACTGCCGCCATGCTAGAATCCGCCACTTTTCCGCAGACAAAACTGCCGCCAAAACAGGCACTTGAACGAAACCCGCCGGCGCCTGACGCCGGGCTCCATTGAAGCTCCGATGACCCCCATGTCCACCGACGCCCGAAACCTGCTCGCCGGCCTGCTGCGCCAGGCACTGGCGCAGGTTGCGCCGGCAAGCCGCGCCACCATCACCCTCGACCGCCCGAAACAGGCCCAGCACGGCGACTTTGCCTGCAATATCGCAATGCAACTGGCGAAGGAACTGCGCGGCAACCCGCGCGCGATCGCGCAGCAGATCCTCGATGCGCTGCCCGCTTCGCCGGATCTCGAGAAAGCCGAAATCGCCGGCGCCGGATTCATCAACCTGTTCCTCACCCGCGCCTACAAGCAGCGCGTGATCGCGCGCGTTCTCGCCACCGGCGAATGCTACGGCCAGGGCGGGACCGGCGCAGGCCGGAAAATCCAGATCGAATTCGTGTCGGCCAATCCCACCGGGCCGCTGCACGTCGGCCACGGCCGCGGCGCCGCCTACGGTGCCAGCCTCGCCGCGGTCCTCGCCGCCGCCGGCTACGACGTCGACCGCGAGTTCTACGTCAACGACGCCGGCCGCCAGATGGACATCCTGCTGGTGTCCGTGTGGATGCGCTACCTCGAAGCCGCCGGCATCGGCGTCGAATTTCCACCCAATGGCTACCAGGGCGATTACGTGCGCCAGCGCGCCGAAGAACTGCGCGCGCAGCAGGGCGGGGCCTTCGAGCGCGAGGCCGCATCGGTGCTCGCGGGACTGCCGCAGGCGCGCGGCGACGAAACGCCGGAGCAGGCCGAAGCGCTGCAGGAAGCGCGCATGGACGTGCTGATCGCCAACATGAAATCGCTGCTCGGCGATGCGCTCCGCGGCGTGTTCGACCAGGTGCTGGCGCGCCAGCTTGCCGAATGCCGCGATGTGCTGGCGCGTTTCGGCGTGACCTTCGATCGCTGGTACTCGGAACAGTCGCTGTACTCCGACGGCAAGGTTGCCGCCACGCTGGAACGCCTGCGGGCCGCCGGCCACCTGTATGAGAAGGACGGCGCCACCTGGTTCCGCAGCACCGCCTTCGGCGACGACAAGGACCGCGTGGTCCGCCGCGACAACGGCCTCTACACTTATTTCGCCTCCGACATCGCCTACCACGCCGACAAGCTGGCGCGCGGCTATGACCGCATCATCGACGTCTGGGGCGCCGACCATCACGGCTACATCCCGCGGGTAAAGGCGGCCATCACCGCGCTCGGCGGCGACGCCGCGAAGCTGGTGGTGCCGCTGATCCAGCTGGTGGCGCTGTTCCGCGGCGGCGAGCCGGTGCGCATGGGCAAGCGCAGCGGCAACTACGTCATGCTCGAGGAGCTCTATGGCGATGTCGGCGTCGACGCCGCGCGCTTTTTCTACGTGCTGCGCAAGAGCGACCAGCATTTCGATTTCGACCTCGACCTGGCGAAGTCGCAAAGCAACGACAATCCGGTCTACTACATCCAGTACGCGCACGCGCGGGTCTGCAGCGTGCTGGCGCAGTGGGGCGGCGATGCTGCGGCGCTGGCGGCGGCCGACACGGCGCCGCTGGTCTCCGAGCACGAAACGGCGCTGCTCAAGCGGGTGGCGGAATATCCGGAAGTCGTCGAAGGCGCGGCCCGCGACCTCGCGCCGCACAGCATTGCCTTCTACCTGAAGGAACTCGCCGGCGAATTCCACAGCTACTACAATGCCGAACGTTTCATCGTCGAAGATGCGGCGCTGACGCAGGCACGGCTGGCGCTGGCGGTGGCGGTGCGCCAGGTGCTGAAGAACGGGCTTGCGCTGCTGGGTGTGGGCGCACCCGAAAAAATGTAAGATGCGCGCGTGAGCAGGGATTACAAAGGCAATGACCGCAAGGGCGGTTCCCGCGGCAACGGGGGATCGCTGTTCATCGGCATCCTGATCGGCCTGGTGCTGGGGCTGGGCATCGCGCTGGGCGTGGCCTGGTACATCAACAAGATGCCCACGCCGTTCCAGCCGAAGACACCGGCGGCCAAATCCGAGCCGGCCAAGGCGGCCGCGCCCGATCCGGTCAAGGCGCCGGACAAACCGGCAAAACCGGCGGCCGACGGCAAGCCCCGTTTCGATTTCTACAAGATACTGCCCGGCGTCGAAGAGCCGGCCACCGACCAGCAGCTGCGCGAGGCCAAGGCGGCCGCGAAGGAATCCTTCTACCTGCAGGCGGGCGCCTTCCAGAACGCGCCGGATGCCGACAATCTGAAGGCACGGCTGGCACTGATCGGCGTGCAGGCTTCGATCCAGACCACGACGCTGCCCGATCGCGGCGTCTGGCACCGGGTGCGCCTGGGGCCCTACGGCAACGTCGAGGAACTGAACCGCACCCGCGACACTCTGAAGAAGAACGGCGTCGACACCACGCTGATCAAGGTCCGCGACGCCGACAAATAACGCCCTTCACCGGAGCAGCCATGTCATCGATCCTGTTCTCCCGGCGCGCCTTCGCCGCTGCCGTACTGAGTCTTTTTTTCGCATCCGCTCATGCCCAGCTGACCGCGGGCAAGGACTATTCCCCGATCCGGCCGCCGCAGCCGACGGACAGCGGAAACAAGATCGAAGTGCTGGAGTTTTTCTGGTACGGCTGTCCCCATTGCAACAACCTGCAGCCCTCGCTGGAGGCCTGGCTCAAGCGCAAGCCGGCGGATGTCGAATTCCGGCGCGTGCCCGCGGTGTTCCAGGATTCCTGGGTCCCGATGACCCGGGCGTATTACACGATCGAAGCCTTGGGCATGATCGACAAGCTGCACCAGGAAATGTTCGCGACCCTGCACAAGCAGCGCCAGCAGCTGCGCGACGCCAATGCGATATTCGACTGGGCCGCGGGCAAGGGCGTCGACCGCAAGAAATTCGCCGACACCTACAATTCCTTCGGCGTGAACGGCAGGACGCAGCGTTCCATTGAGCTGACCCGCAAGTACGACATTCCGGGAACGCCGGCGCTGGTGGTCGACGGCCGCTACCTGACGGCCCCGTCGATGACCCTCAAGGCCGACCGCACCGTCGACTATGACCGCTTTTTCCAGGTGATCGACGGCCTGATCGCCGAAGCCCGCAAGAACAGGGGCGGCAAATAGCCATGCTGCGGGCGGCGGCGATACTGCTCGCCTGCCTGCTCGGACCGGGGCTCCTCGCGCCCGCTTCCGCACAGCAGCCGGTGCGGGCTGAAATCGACTACCGGGTCATCGCGCCGCAACCGGTGGCGACAGCCGGCCGCATCGAGGTCATCGATTTTTTCTGGTACGGCTGCCCCCATTGCAACAATTTTCAGCCGGCGCTGGAGCGCTGGATCGGCCGCAAGCCGGCCGATGTCGCGATCCGCCGCATTCCCGCAATACTGCGCGACAGCTGGGCGCCTCATGCCCGCATCTATTACACGCTGGAGGCGCTGGGCGAGGCCGAACGCCTGCATCAGCGCGTCTATCACGGCTACCATGTCGAAGAACTGCACATGAGCAAACCGGACGTGATGTCGACCTGGGCCGTGCGCAACGGCATCGATCGCGACCGCTGGGAGCAGGCCTACAACTCGCCGGAAGTGCAGCGCAAGGTGGAAGAGGCGGCGAAGCTGACCCGGGCCTACCAGATTTCGGGCACGCCTTCGCTGGTGGTCAACGGCCGCTACCTGACTTCCGGCAACATGGCCGAATCGCTGAACGGCATGATTGCCATCGTCAACGGCTTGGTGCAGAAGGTGCGCAGCGAAGCCGGTCTGTGCTGAACCGGAAAACTATCACGCATGCCGGCCCGCCCGCATGGCGCAGTCCTTGTCACCGGCGCCTCCGACGGGCTGGGTGCCGCGCTGGCGCGTTGTTATGCCGATCGCGGAATTCCGGTCGCGCTGCTTGCCCGCCGCGCCGCGGCGCTGGATAAGCTGGTGCTCGAGTATCCGGGACTTTGCTCGGCACATGCCGCCGATGTGCGCGATGCCGCCGCCATGCGCGATGCGACGGCGGCCATCGCCGCACGGCACGGCCTGCCGGACATCGTCATCGCCAACGCCGGCGTCAGTGTCGGCACGTTGACCGAAGAAGCCGGGGATGAGCAGGCCTTCCGCGATGTTTTCAACACCAACGTCCTCGGCCTGGTGCACAGCTTCCAGCCCCATGTCGCGGCCATGCGCGAACGCGGGCACGGCGTGCTCGTCGGCATCGCCAGTGTCGCCGGATACCGCGGCATTCCCGGCGCAGGTGCCTACTCGGCATCCAAGGCCGCGGCGATCAATTACCTTGAAAGCCTGCGCGTGGAACTTCGCGGCAGCGGCATCACCGTGATCACGATCTGCCCCGGCTACATCGCCACGGCGATGACGGCGGTCAATCCCTACCGCATACCCTTCATGATGACGGCGGAAACGGCAGCGCAAAAAATCGCCGGCATCATCGATGTGCGGAAAACCCATGCGGTGCTGCCCTGGCAGATGGCGGTGATCGCGCGATTGATGCACGTGCTGCCGCGGTGGGCCTACGATCCACTGGCCGCCCGCGCCGGACGCAAGCCGCGGCGCGGCGGCTAGATCATCAGGCCGCGGCAGTGGCGGCGGTCCACAGGATTTTGCCGCACCTGGCGGCGCGAGTGCGGATTTACTCGACCGTCACGGACTTCGCCAGATTGCGCGGCTTGTCGACGTCGGTGCCGCGGTGCAGGGCCGTGTGATAGGCCAGCAACTGCAAAGGCACGGTGTGCAGGATCGGCGACAGCAGGCCGGCGTGGTCGGGCATCTGGATCACGTGGACGCCGTCGCCGTTTTGCAGGCGGGTGTCCTGGTCCGCCAACACATACAGCTCACCGCCGCGGGCACGCACTTCCTGCAGGTTGGATTTCAGTTTTTCGAGCAGCGCATCGCGCGGCGCCACGGCGACCACCGGCATGTCGCGGTCCACCAGTGCCAGCGGGCCGTGCTTCAGCTCGCCGGCGGCATAGGCCTCGGCATGGATGTAGGAAATCTCCTTCAGCTTCAGCGCGCCTTCCATGGCGATCGGATAATGGATGCCCCGGCCCAGGAACAGCATGTGTTCCTTGCGCGCGAACAGCGCCGCCCAGGCCGCAATCGCCGGCTCCACCTGCAGCACGTGGCTCAATGCCGAGGGCAGATGGCGCAAGGCATGCAACAACTCGCCCTCACGCGCCGGCGGCAGGCGTACGCGCTGCTTGGCCAGGGCCATCGCCAGCAGCACCAGCGCCGCGAGCTGGGTCGTGAAGGCCTTGGTCGAGGCCACGCCGATCTCGGGACCGGCGCGCGTCAGGAAGCGCAGGTCGGAGGCCCGCACCAGCGCCGATTCCGGCACGTTGCAGATCGACAGGCTGTGGCGGTGGCCGCGCAGTTTGGCGTACTGCAGCGCCGCCAGCGTGTCGGCCGTTTCACCCGACTGCGAGATCGTGACCACCAACGCATCGGGATCGTTGTAAGGCTCGCGGTAACGGTACTCGCTGGCAATCTCGACGGTGCAGGGCAGCCCCGCCAGGGCTTCGATCCAGTACCGCGCCACCATCCCTGCGTGATAGCTGGTGCCACAGGCCAGTATTACTAATCCATTGATTTTATTGAAAATATTTTCTGCACTGGCACCGAAAAGCTGGGGCGCGATGGCGCTGGCATGAGTCACCATCTCCAGCGTGTTGGCCACCGCCATCGGCTGCTCGAAGATTTCCTTCTGCATGTAGTGCCGGTAGGGGCCGAGTTCGACAGCTTCCGCCGTCAACTGCGAACGCTGTTCGGGCCGGACCACCGGACGGCCGTCGGCATCGACGATGCGGATATGGTCGCGCGACAGTTCGGCGCAGTCGCCTTCCTCGAGATAGACGATGCGCGGGGTCACCTGCACCAGCGCGGAAGCGTCGGAGGCCGCGAAGTTTTCGCCCTCGCCCAGTCCCAGCAGCAGCGGCGCGCCCATGCGCGCGACGACGACATGCCCGGTGTCGGCCTCATCGATCACCGCGACGGCATAGGCGCCGACCAGTTCGCGCAGGCTCCGCCGCACGGCCTCGAACAGGCTGTCCGCCGACTTGCGGTGCTCGTGCACCAGATGCGCGATGACTTCGGTATCGGTATCGGACAGGAACGCGTACCCCGCGGCGCGCAGCCGGTCGCGGATCTCGTCGTGGTTTTCAATGATTCCGTTGTGCACCACCGAAATCGTGCCCGAGACATGGGGATGGGCATTGCGCTCGGAAGGCACGCCGTGAGTGGCCCAACGCGTGTGGGCGATGCCTAGCGGGCCGCCCACCCCGGCGGTCTGCGCCATGCGTTCGAGCTCGGCGACGCGGCCGGTGCTGCGCAGCCGCTGCAGCCGGCCATCGTTGATCGCGATGCCGGCTGAATCGTAACCGCGGTACTCGAGGCGCTTCAGGCCTTCGATCAGGATGGGCACGACATCGCGCTGGGCGATGGCACCGACGATGCCGCACATGTTCTCAGGGACTCCCGTTCAGGATGATTTCGGCGCCTTGCGCGGCCGCTGCCAGCCGGCGCGGTGTTCCTGGCTTTTCGGATTGAGCACCAGGCCGCCGGCCGGCGTGTCCTGCCACACCGTCGTGCCGGCGCCGACCGTGCTGCCGCGCGCGACCCGCACCGGCGCCACCAGCTGCACGTCGGAACCGATGTGCACGTCGTCCTCGATCACCGTGCGGTGCTTGCTGGCGCCGTCGTAGTTGCAGGTGATGGTGCCGGCGCCGATGTTGACGTTGCGGCCGACCGTGGAATCGCCGACATAGGCGAGGTGGTTGGCTTTCGAAGCTTCGCCCAGTTCGCTGGCCTTGACCTCGACGAAGTTGCCGATGTGCACCTCGTCGGCGAGCCGCGTGCCGGGCCGGATGCGCGCGTAGGGACCGATGCGGCAGCCGGCACCGATGCGCGCGCCGTCGAGGTGGCAGAAGGGTTCGATGCGGGTGCCGGGACCGATGGCGACGTCCTTCAGCACGCAGTTCGCGCCGATGCTGACACCGTCGGCCAGCGTCACGTCCCCCTCGAACACGCCGTTGACGTCGATGGCGACATCGCGGCCGCAAGTCAGCGCGCCGCGCTGGTCGAAGCGCGCCGGATCAGCCAGCGTCACGCCGGATTCGAGCAGGCGCATGGCTTGGCGTTTCTGGTACAGGCGCTCGAGTTGCGCCAGTTGTGCGCGGCTGTTGACGCCCTCGGTCTCGCCGGCATCCGCCGCCGGCACGCCGGCGACCGGCACGCGGTCCTTCACCGCCAGCACGACGACATCGGTCAGGTAGTACTCGTTCTGGGCGTTTCTGTTGCGCAGCTTCGGCAGCCACTGCTTCAGCTTCGCGGTCGGCAAGGCCATGATGCCGGTGTTGATCTCGCGGATCTTGCGCTGCGCCGCCGTGGCGTCCTTCTGCTCGACGATGCCGGTGACGCGTTTCGCCTTGTTGCGCAGGATGCGTCCGTAACCGGTCGGATCGGCGGGCTCCGCGGTCAGGATCGCGATGCCCTTGCCGGCGGCCTCCAGCAGGCCGCGCAGCGTGTCGGCGCGCACCAGCGGCACGTCGCCGTACAGCACCAGCGTCAGCGGCGCCGGCGTCAATTGCGGCAGCGCCTGCTGCACGGCGTGGCCCGTGCCGAGCTGGGGTTCCTGCAGCGCGAACACGAGATCGTCGCCGCTGGCCGCCGCGCGCACCCGCTCTCCGCCATGGCCGTGCACGATGCAGATCCGCTCGGCCGCCAGCTCGCGCGCGGTGGCGATGACGTGGGCCAGCAGCGGCCGGCCGGCCAGCGGATGCAGCACCTTGGGCAGATCGGAATTCATCCGCTTGCCCTGGCCCGCCGCGAGTATGACGACCTGGAATCGCATCCCGAAATTATCCCACGAAGCTCAAACGGCGCGGCGGGCCATATGGTCCGCGATCGCCTGGCGCTGCGCGGATGTCAGTTGCAATCCGCATTGGGTTCGCCGCCACAGCACGTCTTCGGCGGTGACCGCCCATTCATGGTCGATGAACCAGTCGACCTCGCGTTCGTACAGCGTGTCGCCGTAACAAGTGCCGAGATCGGACAATGCGCGGGCATCGCCGAGCAGCCTGCCCAGATTGCTGCCGTGGCGGCCGAGCAGCGCCTGCCTCAACGGCAGCGGCAGCCACGGCCATTCGCGCGCCGCGGCTTCGCTCAGCGCCGCCCAGCCGCCGGGCCCGGCATCGCCGCCATCGAGCGGCGCATCCGCGGTCCAGTCCGCGCCCAGCCGCGGAAACCAGGGTTTCAATTTGGCCATGACCCACTCGGCCAGCCTGCGATAGGTGGTGATCTTGCCGCCCAATACCGACAACAGCGGCGCGCCGGCGGCCTCTCCCGACATGCGCAACTCGTAATCGCGGGTCGCTTGCGAGGGATTGGCGCGACCGTCGTCGAGCAGGGCCCGGACGCCGGCATAGTGATGCACCACGTCCCGCGGGCCGACCTCGCGCTGGAAATAACGCCTGACCGCCCGGCACAGGTACTCGATTTCGGCCTCGCCGGTGGCCGCTTCCTCGGGCCTTCCGTGCAATTCAACGTCGGTGGTGCCGACCAGCGTGTGCCCCGATGCCCAGGGATAGGCAAAAATCACCCGGCGATCGTCGTTTTGCAGGATGAACGCATGTTCGCCCCGATACAGACTGGGCAGCACGATGTGGCTGCCCTGCACCAGGCGCAGGTTGACAGGCGCCGCGGCTTGCACGGCCTCGGCAAGAAAAATCGCCGCCCAAGGCCCGGCCGCATTGACCACGGCGCGCGCGCCGATTTCGCAGGAATCGCCGTTCCGCGGCTGCAGCAGGGCGCGCCACTGCGCACCGTCGCGGCGCAGCTTCACGCAGGCGGTGCGCGTCCGGATGGTCGCGCCGCGGGCGGCCGCGTCGCGGGCGGTGGCGATGACCAGGCGGGCATCGTCGACATGGCAGTCGGAATAGGCGAAACCGCGGCGCAGGGCGGGCCGCAATCCGTCATTCCAGGGCGCCTGCGTCAGATCCACGGCCTGCGATGCGGGCAGGGTCCGCCGCAACGCCAGCAGGTCATACAGCAACAAGCCGGCACGGATCATCCACGCCGGCCGCAGCTCCGGCACATGCGGCATCACGAAACGCATCGGCCGCACCAGATGCGGTGCCGCGCGCAGCAGCACTTCGCGTTCGCGCAGCGACTCCGCCACCAGACGGAATTCGCCATGCTCAAGATACCTCAGGCCGCCGTGGATCAGCTTGCTGCTGGCGGAACTCGTGGCGCCTCCGAGGTCACCCCGTTCGACCAGCATCACCGACAGGCCGCGCCCCGCGGCATCGCGGGCGATGCCGGCGCCGTTGATGCCGCCGCCGACCACCAGCAGATCGACGGCGCGGGCGGTTTCGGTCATGGCCGCGCGGAAATGAAAAAGGGCAGCCGCAGGCTGCCCTTGTGCGTGGCGCTGCCGCCGCGCCCATCCATCAACGCTTGCCGCGCAGCTTGCGGATCGCCGCGAGCTGGGCCGCCAGCATCGCCAGCTCGGCTTCGACGGTGGCGACTTCCTGCTTGCCCTGGGCGTTCTTGCGCGCTTCCTCGGCCTGCTTCAGCGCCTCGGTGGCCTTGGCCTCGTCGAGATCGGCGCCGCGGATCGCGGTATCGGCCAGCACGGTGACGACTTTCGGCTGCACCTCCAGCACGCCGCCGGCGACGAAGATGAACTCTTCGGCGCCGCCGCCGGCCGGTTTGATGCGCACTTCGCCGGGCTTGATGCGGGTGATCAGCGGCGTGTGGCGCGGGTAGATGCCGAGCTCGCCGGTCTCGCCGGGCAGCACAACGAACTCCGCTTCGCCGGAATAGATCTGTTCCTCGGCGCTGACGACGTCGACGTGCAGGGTGTGTGCGGCTTCAGCCATGGACGGGTTCCTTGCCTCTTACTGCAGAGTCTTGGCTTTTTCGAAGGCCTCTTCGATCGCGCCGACCATGTAGAAGGCCTGTTCCGGCAGCGCGTCGCATTCGCCGTTGACGATCATCTTGAAGCCCTTGATGGTGTCCTTCAGCGACACGTACTTGCCGGGCGAACCGGTGAACACTTCGGCCACCGTGAACGGCTGCGACAGGAAACGCTGGATCTTCCGCGCGCGGGACACGGCCAGCTTGTCCTCCGGCGACAGCTCGTCCATGCCGAGAATCGCGATGATATCGCGCAATTCCTTGTAGCGCTGCAGCGTGGCCTGCACCTGGCGGGCGACGCCGTAATGCTCTTCGCCGACGACGTGCGGGTCGAGCTGGCGCGAGGTCGAATCCAGCGGATCCACCGCGGGATAGATGCCCAGCGAAGCGATGTCGCGCGACAGCACGACGGTGGAGTCGAGGTGGCCGAAGGTGGTCGCGGGCGAGGGATCGGTCAGGTCGTCCGCCGGCACGTACACGGCCTGGATCGACGTGATCGAGCCGGTCTTGGTCGAGGTGATGCGCTCCTGCAGGCGGCCCATTTCCTCGGCCAGCGTCGGCTGGTAGCCCACCGCCGACGGCATCCGGCCCAGCAGCGCCGAGACTTCGGTGCCGGCCAGCGTGTAGCGGTAGATGTTGTCGACGAAGAACAGCACGTCGCGGCCTTCGTCGCGGAAGGCTTCGGCCATGGTCAGGCCGGTCAGCGCCACGCGCAGGCGGTT
>CAZHJU010000023.1:0-36899 GCA_964533495.1 uncultured Bordetella sp.
TCACGCGATCGGCGAGAGGACGAAGGTTCATTGCATCTCCTGAGATTGAACGGTAAAGGGTTTTTCAGGCCAACGGCCCCTGCCTTGCAAAGAGGCAGAGGCCGCCGGCCGACTTGGAACGAGTTGTTAGCACTCAAATCCAGCGAGTGCTAATGATAAGGGCGAACAGGCCGGTTTTCAATAGCCGGGGTGTTTGAAATCTGTCGCCTGCCGCAGGCCTTGTCGCCCGCCCTGGCCGCGGCGCGAGCTCAGTGCAGCACGGCCATGGTCGATTCGGGCAGCATCAGGTCGTGCTCCACCTCCGCGGACGGCAGGGTGAAGTAGAAGGTGCAGCCCTGGCCCGAACCCGTTTCGGCCCAGATTCTTCCGCCGTGGCGTTCGATGATGCGCTGGGCCAGTGCCAGGCCGGTGCCGATACCGTCGAAATCCATCGAGTGGTGCTGGCGCTGGAACATCACGAACAGGTTGTGGGCCTTTTCAAGATCGAAGCCGACGCCGTTGTCCCGCACGTAGAAGGTCTGGCCCCCCATCGGATTGACCTGCCAGCCCACGGTGATCCTGGCCACGTCCTGCAGACGGGTGTATTTCACCGAGTTGCTGAGGAGATTGCCGCAGGCCTGGGCCAGCAGCATGGCGTCGCCCTGCACCACCGGGAGGTTCTCGTCGATCGCCCATTCGATGGCGCGGCCCTGATTCTCCTGCTGCAGGTGGGTGATCACGCCGTGCAGCAAGGGCCCCAATGGCACGGGCTGGGACTCCAGGGTCACGCGGCCCAGCCGGGCATATTCCAGCAAGCCTTCGATCATGAGGCTCATGCGCTTGCTGGCCTTGGCGATCGAGTTCATGTATTGCAGCGTGAGCGCGTCGGCCGAGTCGCCCAGTTGCTCTTGCAGCAGGCTGACGAAGCTGGCGATGTGGCGCAGCGGTGCGCGCAGATCGTGGGAGACCATGTGCGAGAACACATCGAGGTCCTTGTTGGCGGCCACCAGTTGCTGGGTGCGCTCCGCGACGCGCTTTTCGAGTTCCCGGTTGAGGTCGTTCATGACGTCTTCGAGGCTCTTGGCGGCTGTCATGTCGCGGGTGATGCTGGACAGGCCCTGCAGCTCACCCTCCTCGTTGCGCAGGGCGGTCAGCACGGTATGGGCCCAGAAGCGCGAGCCGTCTTCGCGCAAGCGCCATCCGCGCGTCTCCCACTGGCCGTGCGCCTTGGCCAGGCGCAGCACCTGATCGGGATCGACTTCGTCCTCGCCCGTGCCGTCGCCGGCCAGCAGGTGCGTGTAGGGTTGGCCGATGATCTGGGCGCGTCCATGGCCATGCAGCCGCTGGGCGCTTTCCGACCATTCGGTGACCACGCCCGATTCGTCCACGAAGTACACGCAGTAGTCCTGGATGGCATCGACCATGAGCCGATACCGCTGCTCGCTGCGGAACAGTTCCGCGCTGCGCTCGGCCACCCTTTCTTCAAGATCCCGGTTCGCTTCGAGCACGAATTCCTCGGTGCGCCGGCGTTCGCTGATGTCGTGCAGTTCGATGAAGATGCCCTCCACTGCGCCGTTCTGGAAATCGGGGATGTAGTGGATCTGATAGAAGTTGCGGCTCCCGTCCGACGCTGTCCGCTCGGCTTCGAAGGTTTGCGACTCGCCGCTCAGTGCGCTGGCCACGCGGGGCAGGATCTCGGGCAGCAGCTCGGGGCGCACCACCTGGCTCAGGTGCGAACCCACCATTTCACCGGCCAGCTTGCCATAGCGGCTGGCGTGGGCGGAGTTGGCGAATCGGCAGATCAGGTCCTTGTCGTAGTAGGCGATCCGGGCGGGAATGCGGTCCGTGATGGTCTGCAGGAAACCGCCGTGGGCCGCAAGGCGCACCTCCATGGCCCGCCGCTCGCTGATGTCCACCACCGTGGTGTTGGTGTGGAGGAACTGTCCCTGGGCGTCGTACACCGGCGTGGACGACAGCAGCGCATGAAAGTGCGTCCCGTTCTTTCGCGCGATCTCCAGTTCCATGGGTTCGGTGCTGCCTTGCTGGCGCAGCAACGCCAGGCGGGTGGTGACCAGCTCGCGCCACGATGCATCGATCAGGTCCGTCACGCTCATCTTCCCGACCATTTCGTCGCGGCGGTAACCCAGCCAGTCGAGCAGCGTCTGGTTGACCTGCACGAACCGCAGGTCGGCATCCAGGGAAAGAAAACCGCAAGGCGCCTGATCGTAAAGCGCCTCCGCTCTCGCGAGGCGGGCTTTCAGTTCCTCCATCTGTTCGCCCTGCAGAGGATCGCTACCTTGCGCAGAGCGTTCGTTCGTGCCGGGGAGGGTGGTGTCCATGGTTCAAGGCTCCGGGTCGTGGCAGTTCAACGGGGCAAAAAACTTGCCTGTGAGTGCATATCGGTCGCTGTGCTGAAAAATTCAGGGCAGGAGCTCTCGGAGGGTATCGAAAGTTCGATCCGGAGTCAAAAAAGCCCCGGGAACGAATTCTCGGGGCTTGTGCAGGATGTGAGCGGTCACCGAAGGCAGATGGCCACTGAAGGAAAGCCGGATCATCCGGCAGGGGACTACCGCCCGACCGCTGCGCGCAGCGCTTCGGCTTTGTCGGTCCGCTCCCAGGTGAACTCCGGTTCTTCCCGGCCGAAGTGGCCATAGGCCGCCGTCTTGGCGTAGATGGGGCGCAGCAGGTCCAGCATCTGGATGATGCCCTTGGGGCGCAGGTCGAAATGCTCGTTGACGAGGGCGGCGATCTGCTCGTCCGGGATCACGCCCGTGCCTTCCGTGTACACCGTCACGTTCATGGGGCGCGCCACGCCGATGGCGTAGGCCACCTGGATCTGGCACTGCTTGGCCAGGCCCGCGGCCACGATGTTCTTGGCCACGTAGCGCGCGGCATAGGCGGCCGAGCGGTCGACCTTGGAGGGGTCCTTGCCCGAGAAGGCGCCGCCGCCGTGGCGGCCCATGCCGCCGTAGGTGTCGACGATGATCTTGCGGCCGGTCAGGCCGGTGTCGCCCTGCGGGCCGCCGATGACGAAGCGGCCGGTCGGGTTGATCAGGTACTTGGTGTCCTTGGTGATCATGTTCTTCGGCAGCACGGGCTTGCAAACCTGCTCGATGATCGCTTCCGACAGCTCCTTGTGGCCGATGTCCTCGCGGTGCTGCGTGGAGATCACCACCGTGTCGATGTGGTGCGGCTTGCCGTCGACGTAGCGCACGGAAACCTGCGACTTCGCATCGGGACGCGCCCAAGGCAGGCGTCCGTCGCGGCGCAGCTCGGCGTGGCGCTCCATCAGGCGATGCGAGTAGTAGATCGGCATCGGCATCAGTTGCGGCGTCTCGTCGCAGGCGAAGCCGAACATCAGGCCCTGGTCGCCGGCACCCTGGTCGAGGTCGAGGCCCTTGCCTTCGTCGACGCCCTGCGCGATGTCCGGCGACTGCTGGTCGTAGCACACCAGCACGCCGCAGCTCTTGTAGTCGAAGCCGATCTCGGAGTCGTCGTAGCCGATCTGCTTGATCACCTTGCGCGCGACCTGCGCGTAATCGACGCGGGCATTGGTGGTGACCTGCCCGGCGAGCACGACGAGGCCGGTGTGGGTCATGGTTTCGGCGGCGACGCGGCCGTTTTTGTCCACGGCGAGGATGGCGTCGAGCACCGCATCGGAAATCTGGTCGGCGATTTTGTCGGGATGGCCTTCGGACACCGACTCGGAAGTGAACAGGAAATTGCTCATGGGCTTGGACGTATATCGCGTTGAGGGTTGATGGGAGCCGGGGGAAATTGACTGCGGAGCCCGGCAAAAAGGCCGCTAGAATAGCATAACTCCCGATTTCTTAACGGAATTCCCCTCTGCCAACAATGGTGCTGATGCTGATGCGGTGCTGCGCGCGCATGCCTTTGGCCGGACTGCATTTTTTCGGCGCGGGCCTGGGCTGGCTGGTCTACGGGCTGTCGCCGACGTACCGCCGGCGGCTGCGCGAGAACCTGCGGGCCAGCGCGCTCTGCGCCGATGCGGAGTCGCTCCGGCGCACGCGGCATGCGGCCGTGGCCGAGGCCGGCAAGGGCATCGTCGAGCTGTGCCGGCTGTGGTTCGGCCGCGACGGGGTCGACGCCATCGTGCGTTGCGACGACTGGAGCGTGGTCGAAGCGGCGCAGCGCGACGGCAGGGGCCTGATCTTCCTGACGCCGCATCTCGGCTGCTTCGAAATCTCCGCGCTCTATGGGGCGCGGCGCCTGCCGCTGACCGTGCTCTACCGCCCGCCCAAGCGGGCCGGCCTCGAACCGCTGATGCTCGCGGGGCGGTCGCGCACGGGCGCGCGGCTGGCGCCGGCGACGCTGCAGGGCGTGCGGCAACTGCTGAAGGCGCTGAAGCGCGGCGAGGCCGTCGGCATCCTGCCCGACCAGGCGCCGGGCGTCGGCGAGGGCGAGTGGGCGGATTTTTTCGGCCGGCCCGCCTACACGATGACGCTGGTGACGCGCCTGCAGGCATCCACCGCCGCCGCGGTGGTGATGGCCTTTGCCGAACGCCTGCCGCAGGGCGCCGGTTACCGCCTGCATCTGCAGCGCGTGAACGCGGCGCCGCTGTCGCCGGCGGCGCTGAATCGCGCCGTCGAAGACGTGATCCGGCGCTGCCCGGCGCAGTATCTGTGGGGCTATAACCGCTACAAAACACCAGCGCGGAGTGCGGAGCGATGAGCGATGAACTGAAAACCAGTACCCGGGTGCGGCTTTTGGCTCATCGTTCATCGCTTCGCACTCATCGCTGTTTTCCATCGCTGTTGCCCGCGGCGTTGAATCGCGCGGTAGAGGACATGATCCAGCGTGCCCGACGCAATATCTGTGGAGCTACAACCACTACAAAACCACCAGCGTGGAGCGCGGAACGATGAGTGATGAACTGAAAACCAGTGCCCGGGTGCGGCTTTTGGCTCATCGTTCATCGCTCCGCACTCATCGCTGCCTCCCATGACTCGTCTCGGCCTCGGCCTGATCTGGCTGCTGCACTGGCTGCCGCTGTCGCTGCTCGCGCCGCTGGGCCGCGCCGCGGGGCTGCTGCTGCATGCGCTCGCGGCGGAGCGGCGTCGCGTCGTGATGACCAATCTGGAACTGTGTTTTCCGGAACTGGGGGATCGCGAACGCCGCGAACTCGCGCGCGAGCATTTCGCCGCGTTCGCGCGCAGCCTGCTCGAGCACGGCATCCTGTGGTGGGGCAGCCGCGAGCGCGTGCTGAAGCTGGTGCGCGTCGAAGGCCTCGAGCACTGGCAGGCGGTGCGCGACCGGCCGGTGATTTTTCTGGCGCCGCATTTCGTCGGCCTCGACATGGGCGGCATCCGCATCGGGGCCGAGTACAGGGTGGTCTCGGTCTACAGCCGCCAGAAGAACGCCGCCTTCGACGCCGTGCTCTATCGTGGCCGCACCCGCTTCGTGATGCCCGAGCTTTTCTCGCGCCAGGACGGCATCCGGCCGGTGGCGAAGGCGATCAAGTCCGGATCGCCTTTCTACTATCTGCCCGACATGGATTTCGGCGAGCGCGACTCGATCTTCGTGCCCTTCTTCGGCGTGCCGGCGGCGACCATCACCGGGCTCGCGCGCATCGCCGCGCTGACCGGCGCCGTCGTCGTGCCGGCGGTGACCACGCAACTGCCGGGCGGCGCGGGCTATGTGCTGCGCTTTCATCCCGCCTGGGAACATTTCCCGGGCGGCGACCTTGCCGCCGACACGCGGCGCATGAACGCCTTCATCGAAGCCCGGGTGCGCGAGATGCCGGCGCAGTACTACTGGCTGCACAAGCGCTTCAAGACCCGGCCGCCGGGCGAGGCGCGCTATTACTGAGCCGGCGATGCACGCGGACGGCATCGAACCGCTGGCGGACGGCGATATCGAGGCGGTGGCCGCGCTGGCCCGCGGCATCTGGCATGCGCATTACCCGGGCATCATCAGCGTCGCGCAGATAGAATACATGCTGGCGCAGCGTTACGATCCGGCGGTCATCCGCGCGGAGCTGGCGCGGCCCGATGTGTGGTGGTTCGTGCTGCGGCTCGATGGCGGCATCGCGGCGTACATGGCCCTGCAACTGGAGCCGGGCGGCGAGACGATGAAAATCGACAAGCTGTACGTGCGGCCGGACCTGCAGCGCCGCGGCTGCGGCGGACGGCTGATCGGGCAGGCGGAGGCCGTGGCGCGGCGCGAGGGTTGCCGCGAACTGGTGCTGGCGGTGAACCGCAACAACGCGAATGCGATCGCCGCCTACCGCAAGCACGGCTTCGTGCTGCGCGAAGCGGCGGTCAAGGACATCGGCGGCGGGTTCGTGATGGACGATTACGTGATGGCGAAGAAACTGAACGTGAAATGAGTCTGAACATGTTCGAGAATCCCGATGCGGCGGCGCGCTGCGCGCTGCTGAAAAAAACGAAAACCATCGCCGTGGTCGGCCTGTCGCCGAACGCCTCGCGTCCCAGCCACGGCGTGTCGCAGGCGCTGCAGGCATTCGGCTTCCGTGTGATTCCGGTGCATCCGGCGGCGCGCGAAATCCTCGGCGAGAAAGCCTACCCGTCGCTGAAGGACATCCCGGAAACGGAAACAATCGACCTCGTCGACGTGTTCCGCAGCGCCGAATTCATCGACGGCGTGGTCGACGAGTGCCTGGCGCTGGGGCTGCCGGCGATCTGGATCCAGGAAGGCATCGTCAACGAACCGGCGGCGCTGCGGGCGCGGGCCGGCGGCATGACGGTGGTGATGGACCGCTGCATCTACCGCGACTACCGGGATCAATGCCGCTGAATGCGGCCACCGGGATGAAACTGGAATTCACCAAGATGCAGGGCCTCGGCAACGACTTCGTCGTCGTCAACGCCACCGCCGCGCCGGTAAAACTGACGCCGGCGCAGCTGCGTTTCATCGCCGACCGCCATTTCGGCGTCGGCTGCGACCAGTTGCTGATGGTCGAGCCGGCGCGTTCCGCGGACACCGATTTTTATTACCGCATTTTCAACGCCGACGGCGGCGAGGTCGAGCAATGCGGCAACGGCGCGCGCTGTTTCGTGCGCTACGTGCACGGGCGCGGGCTGACGGAAAAATCCGCGATCCGCGTCGGCACGCTGGCCGGCGTCATCGAGCCGCGGCTCGAAGCTGACGGCCAAGTCACGGTCGACATGGGCGTGCCCGAATTCGAGCCGGCGAAGATCCCTTTCGCGGTGCCGGCGCGGCAGCCGCTGTACGATCTGGCGGTTGATAAAAATATCATTAAAATCAATGCTTTATCCATGGGCAATCCGCATGCGGTGCAGGTCGTCGCCGACGTCGACGCGGCCCCGGTCGCAACCGAGGGGCCGCTGATCGAAACGCATCCGCTGTTTCCGCAGCGGGTCAATGCCGGCTACCTGCAGGTGATCGACCGCACGCACATCCGGCTGCGTGTCCACGAACGCGGTGCCGGCGAAACGCTGGCCTGCGGCACGGGGGCCTGCGCCGCGGTGGTCGCCGGCATCGAGCGCGGCCTGCTCGACGCGCGGGTCACGGTTTCGACGCGCGGCGGCGACCTCGTTATAGTATGGTCCGGCGCCGGCTGGCCGGTGCTGATGACCGGACCGGCGGAAACCGTGTTCGACGGCGCCATCGAACTGCCCGACTGAACAGCCTTAACGAATCCAGCAAGGATCATGATGAAGCCCGATGACGTAGCCGCGTACCTGAAGGAACACCCGGAATTTTTCGAGCATTACGCGGACGTCGTCGCCGACGTGTTCATTCCCCATCCGCACGGCGGGCGGGCGATATCGATCAGCGAGCGCCAGATCCTGACGCTGCGCGAGCGGGGCAAGCAGCTCGAAGGCAAGCTCACCGAGATGATCCAGTTCGGCGAGGAGAACGACGTCATCAGCGAAAAGGTGCACCGCCTCGCGCTGGCGCTGATCGGTGCGCGCGACCTGGCGGCGCTGCGCCATGCCGTGGATTTCAACCTGCGCGAGGATTTCTCGGTGCCGCACGTCGCGCTCAGGCTGTGGCACCCGGCCGCCGACGATGCCGGCGTATCGGAGGCGACGAAGGCTTTTGCCGCCGGGCTGCTGCATCCGCACTGCGGGCCGCTGGCGATGGCCGACACCGCGGCGTTTTTCGGCGAATCCGCGCCGCTGCTGAAATCGTATGCCTACGTCGCGCTGCGCGGCGCCGACTGCTTCGGCCTGCTCGCGCTGGCGAGCGAGGATGCCCAGCGCTTCTATCCCGAAATGGGCACGCTGTACCTGACGCGCATCGGCGAAATCGTCGCCGCCTGCCTGCGGCGCCACCTGGAACCGGCGTGACCGCCCGCGGGCGAAAACATCCCGCAGCGCCCGCAGCGGCGATCCTCCCGGCTTCCGTCGCACAACTCGACGGCTACCTCCGTCACCTGACCCACGAGCGCCGGCTGTCGGCGCACACCGCGAAGAACTACCGGCGCGACATCGAGGCCCTGCTGCGCCTTGCCGCCGACCGCGCGCCGGGGGAGCTGACCGCGCACGACATCCGCCGCGGCATCGCGCAGCTGCACGGGCGCGGCCTCGACGGCCGAAGCCTCGCGCGCATGCTGTCGGCTTGGCGCGGCTTCTACCACTATCTCGCCCGCGACCACGGCTGCGCGCAGAATCCCTGCATCGGCATCCGCGCGCCGAAAAGCGCGAAACGCCTGCCCCATGCCCTGTCTCCCGACGAGGCGCGGCAACTGGTCGAGCTGGAGGATGGCGATCCGCTGGCGGTGCGCGACCGCGCGATCCTTGAGCTGTTCTATTCCTCCGGACTGCGGCTGTCGGAACTGACCGGACTCGCGCCGGAGGACATCAATTTTTCCGACGCCACGGTGCGGGTGACCGGCAAGGGCAACAAGACGCGCATCGTGCCGGTGGGCAGCCACGCCGTGCAGGCGCTGCAGGCCTGGCTCGCGCAGCGCGCGGCGATGCCGGAGGCGGACGCGCAGGCGCTGTTCGTCAACCCGAAAGGACGGCGCCTCGGGCCGCGCGCCGTGCAGCTCTGCGTGCGCCAGCGCGCGCAGCAGCAGGGCGTCGCCGCCCGCGTCCATCCGCACATGCTGCGCCATTCCTTCGCCTCGCACGTGCTGCAGTCGAGCAGCGACCTGCGCGCGGTGCAGGAAATGCTGGGGCATGCCAGCATTTCGACGACGCAGGTGTACACGCAACTCGACTTCCAGCACCTGGCAAAGATCTACGATGCCGCGCATCCGCGGGCGAAGAAAAAAGAAAAGTAGCGATGCATCGACTGATCCTGAAGCCCGGCCGCGAGAAATCGCTGAAGCGCCGGCATCCCTGGATATTTTCCGGCGCCATCGCCAAAGTCGAAGGCAAGCCGCAGCCCGGCGACACCGTCGAAGTGCATTCGGCCGACGGCGCCTTCCTCGCGGACGCCGCGTACAGTCCGGAATCGCAGATCCGGGCCCGCGTCTGGTCGTGGACCGCGGGCGACATTGACGCCGCGTTTTTCGCCCGGCGTATCGCGCGCGCCGCGGCTGCGCGCAGCGCCTCCGCGGACGACAGCGTGCGGCTGGTGCACGGCGAATCCGACGGCCTGCCTGGCGTCGTCGCCGACCGTTACGGCAACACCGTGGTCCTGCAACTGCTGAGCGCCGGCGCCGAACGCTGGCGCGGCGCGATCGTCGACGCGCTGGCGGCGCTGCCTGGCATCGCGCGCGTCATCGAACGCTCGGATGCCGACGTGCGCGCGCTCGAAGGCCTGCCGCCGCAGTCCGGCCTGCTGCGCGGGGAGCCCGCGGCGGGACCGCTGACGGTGCGCGAGCACGGGCTCGAATTCGCGATCGATGCGGAACAGGGCCACAAGACCGGCTTCTACCTCGACCAGCGCGACAACCGCCTGCTGCTGCGCGGGCTCGCCAAAGATAAACATGTGCTCGACTGCTTCTGCTACTGCGGCGGCTTCGCGCTGAACGCGCTCGCCGGTGGCGCGAAATCGGTCACCGCGATCGACAGCGCCGGCCCGGCGCTGGCCGCGGCGCAGGCCAATGCGCAGCGCAATCGCCTGCCCGGAGCCGAATGGATCGAAGCCGACGTGTTCCAGGTCCTGCGCAAATTCCGCGACGCCGGCCGCAGCTTCGACCTGATCGTGCTCGACCCGCCAAAGTTCGCGCCCACCGCGGCCCATGCCGAAAAAGCCGCGCGCGCCTACAAGGACATCAACCTGCTCGGCTTCAGGCTGCTCAATCCTGGCGGCGTGCTGATGACCTATTCCTGCTCGGGCGGCGTCAGCGCCGAGTTGTTCCAGAAGATCGTCGCCGGCGCGGCACTTGACGCTGGGGTGGATGCGCGCATTGAGGCTTGGTTGCATGCCACGGAGGATCATCCAGTAGCGCTGAATTTCCCAGAGGGGGAGTATCTGAAGGGATTGTTGCTGCGGGTTGGTATTTAACGTTTGAGTTCAGGGGGCGGCGGTACCCTAGAACAAGATGTTAGGGTAGGTTGCGTAGCGCGTTGGCCTGAGCATTTTGTACTGCATGGCGAACCTTGAGCGCCAAGCCCCGAAACGCTGATATTTCAATGGGGCCGGGAAACCACTTCCAGATCGAAAAGGGTAAAGCGTTTATCACCTTGCGTGAACTGACACCGGTAGGGTGAAACGTCCATTCGGCGTGTGCAAGCGCCTTGTTCCGCAAAATCCTTAGTTCCTCATGGATTTTCTTCTCGCTTTCGGAAAGACCAGTTAGCACAGCGTCGGGAACTCTTGGATCGGATGGCGACGTGGACGATTTCTTTTCATTCTCCGAGAACGGGCGAGCATAAAAGACAACTGCCGAAATCAGTAACGCCTCATAGGCAGTGGTTCCGTATGTTTGTTCCTCCAATGCATCTAGGAATCGGACGCAACCTTCTAGATCGAGGGATGCACTCGTGAGCCGGTTGATGGTGTTTTTTGAATCGTTCACGGACATTTATGAACCGACCACGCCAGCGAGCGCAAATAGGATGCAGTAAAGAACGACTACGCCGCCAAGTAGTAGCCAGAGCGTACGTTTCTTTTGATGGTATGTGCTTTGAATCCTTGATAATCATCAGGATAATATCGTTCTGCAAGGCCGCATACAGTGCTTAATTTTCAGCAAATCGGCACCGCACAGTCTACATGCAGAGTCAACGTTTTTCAGGCCGTGCCGGCGGCACGTTGTCGATGCCGCCCTCATGCCAGGGATGGCATTTTCCTAACCGCTTGATCGTCAGCCACGACCCCTTGATTGCGCCATGCGTGTCGATGGCTTCCCGCGCGTAGGCTGAGCATGTCGGATAAAACCGGCACTGCGTGCCGAAGAAGGGCGACAGCAGCAGGCGGTAGGCGTCGATCAGCAGGATCAGCAGCTTTTTCATGGCGGGAACCAGTATAGCCCAGCCTGTAATTGCAACTGAATTGCATTAATGGGCGGACTGTGGTGCAATCGCGCCATGTCCGCAATCCCCGCAAAACGCCATTACCGCCAGGCCGAATCGCTGGTGCGCGCCACCGGCGCGCGGCTGACGCGTCCGCGTGTCGAGGTGCTGGCGACCCTGCTTGCCGCCGAGCAGGCCTTGTCCCACCACGAGCTGGAGCAGCGCGTCGACCGCCGCTTCGACATCGACCGCGTGACCATTTACCGCGTGCTCGACTGGCTGACGGCGCAGGGACTGGCGCACCGCATTGCCGGCGACGACCGGGTGTGGCGCTTCAATGCCGCCGGTCATGTTCACGAGGGCGAACATGCGCATTTCCAGTGCGACCGCTGCGGCACCGTGCTCTGCCTCGATGAATTCTCGGTCGCCCCCGTGGTCCGACTGCCGCGGGGTTTCCGTCCCCAGCACTTCGAGATGACGGTGAAGGGGCTGTGCGCCACATGCAGCCCGTCCGTGCGCGCGGGAGCCCGCGCGCCGGAGCACCGGCATTAGGCCGGCATCCGGAAGGAGGAATGCTTGTTCGATGTCAGCGGATTGCGCCATGCCTATGACGGGCAGGAGGTGCTGCATGTCGGAAGCTGGCGGGCGGCACAGGGCGAGCACTGGCTGCTGCTCGGGCCTTCGGGCAGCGGCAAGACCACGCTGCTGCACGCGCTTGCCGGTATCCTGCGCCCGGCCGCGGGCGCGGTGACGGTGGCCGGGCAGGATCTCGGCACGCTGCCGGCGCAGGCGCTGGACCGTTTCCGCGGCCGGCACATCGGCATCGTGCTGCAGCGGCTGCATCTGATCCCCAGCCTCGACGTGATGCACAACCTGCTGCTGGCGCAATATCTTGCCGGCCTGCCGCAGGACCGGCGGCGCGTCGCCGAGGTGCTCGACGGCCTCGACCTCGGCGGCAAGGGCGCGGCGCAGCCGCATGAGCTGTCCTTCGGCCAGGCGCAGCGCGTCGCCATCGCGCGCGCGGTGGTCAACCGCCCGCAACTGCTGCTGGCCGACGAGCCGACCTCGAACCTCGACGACGCGCGCTGCCTGCAGGCGCTGGACCTGCTGCAGGCGCAGGCGGCGGCCTGCAACGCGACGCTGCTGATCGCCACCCACGACCAGCGCATCCGGTCGCGGGTCGCGCGGCATTACGACCTGGGGGCGCGCGCATGAACATCGCGACCGTCGGTTTTTCGTACCTGCGCGCGCGGCCGCTGGCGACGCTGCTCAACGTGCTGCTGCTGGCGCTGGGCGTCGGCACCATCGTGCTGCTGCTGCTGGCGACCCATCAGCTCGAGGAGCGCATGCAGCGCGACGCGCGCGGCATCGACCTCGCCGTCGGCGCCAAGGGCAGCCCGCTGCAGATCATCCTGTCGGCGATCTACCACATCGACGTGCCGACCGGGAACATCGCCTGGAAGGAGGCGCGGGAGATCGCCGGCCACCGCGCGGTGAAGAAGGCCATTCCGCTGGCGCTGGGCGACAGCTACCGCGGCCACCGCATCGTCGGCACGACGCCGGATTACGTCGGGCACTACGGCGCGAAAATCGCCGCCGGCCGGATGTGGCAGGCGCCGATGGAGGTGGTGCTCGGCGCCGAAGTCGCCGCGCGCACCGGATTCGGCGTCGGCGCCGAATTCCACGGCGCGCACGGCCTCGGCGACAGCGGCGGGCATGTCCATGAAGGCCATCCGTACCGGGTCGTCGGCGTGCTCGAGCGCAGCGGCACCGTGCTCGACCGCCTCGTGCTGTCGTCCTACCAGAGCGTGTGGGTGGTGCATGCCGGGCACCACGACATCGGGGACGTGCCCGACATCGAGCGGCAGCTCGGCGACGACGAAAAGGAATTCACCGCGCTGTTGCTGCAGTACGCCTCGCCGCTGGCGGCGGCGATCCTGCCGCGCTACATCAACAACAACACCGGCATGCAGGCGGCCTCGCCGGCATACGAGACCGCGCGGCTGTTCAGCCTGATCGGCGTCGGCGTCGACGTGCTGCGCGCCTTCGCGCTGGTGCTGATCCTCAGCGCGGGGCTCAGCGTGTTCATCGCGCTTTACAACGCGCTGAACGAGCGGCGTTACGACCTCGCGGTGATGCGCACGCTGGGCGCGAGCCCGCGCCGGCTGCTGCTGTTGCTGCTGTTCGAAGGGCTGCTGCTGGCGATGCTGGGCGCGGCGCTGGGGCTCGTGCTTGGCCACGCGATGGCGGAAATCCTGGGCCATGCGCTGAAGGCCGCGCAGCAGGCCGAGATCACCGGCTTCGCCTGGGTGGCGGAAGAGCTGTGGGTCGTCGCGCTGGCGCTGGGCACCGGGATCGTGGCCGCGCTGCTGCCGGCCTGGCGCGCCTATCGCACCGATATCGCCGGCACGCTGGCCCGGGGCTGATGCAGGACGTTTTTTCAACGCAGTTCAGACAGGAGACGAAGATGCACCCGGAAAAAAATGGCGGCATGATGATGGTGGTGATGGCAATCCTGGCGCTGGCGGTCGCGATGCCGGTGTCCGCCGCGCAGCATGACCACGACCACAAGAAGGGAGAGAAGCCGCACGGCGCCGCGGAGATCAAGAAGGATGTCGCCGATCACCGCGCGATGGCGGAAGCCCACCTCAACGCGGCGAAATGCCTGGAGGGCGGCAAGTCGGAGAAGGAATGCCACGCCCAGCTCGCCAAGGATTGCAAAGGGCTGGCGATCGGGAAATACTGCGGCATGAAGCACCGCCATTGATGCCGGCCCCCGTATATTTATAAGTATTTGATTATAAAGGAGTTTTTATGAAACCCTGGGTGATGGCCGCAGCGCTCGTACTGACGGTTCCGTTCGGCGCCCAGGGTTTCCAGCCCGGCTCGAAGGATCTGATGAAGCGCGACGCCGACGCCGGCCTGCCGCCGTCGCCGTACGCGGCAAAGCCCCTGCCGGAACTGAAGGGCGTGGTGTCGTGGAGAACGCTGGCCGACGTGAAGACGCTGAAGCAGAAGGACCGCTTCATCCCGGATTTCGGCAGGAGCGTGTCCGCGCTCGATCGCCAGGAAGTGAAGCTGCAGGGCTTCATGATGCCGCTGGACATGGGCGAGCGGCAGAAGCGCTTCCTGCTGGTGGCCCTGCCGCCGACCTGCGCGTTCTGCATGCCCGGCGGTCCCGAGCAGGTGGTCGAGGTGCGGGCGAAGACGCCGGTGAAATACGGCTTCGAGCCGATCGTCGTTTCCGGCCGCCTCGCGCTGCTGCGCAACGACGAGATGGGGCTGTACTACCGGCTGACCGATGCCGCGCCCGTTGGCCGATAAAGCGGTGAAGCGGTGAACAGAGCCGGACCGCAGCGTTTGCCCTGCCCGCGCCTGCTGCATGCGGCGCTGATCGCGCTGCTGCTGTTCGTCCAGCACGGCGCGCTGAACCATGCGCTGCTGCATGTCGCCGTTCACGGCGAAGCCGGCGCGCATGCCGGCGCCGCGCCCGCGCATGGCCATGCGCATGAAGACGACCGGCCCTCCGGCGAATGGTCCGCCGACTGCGGCTTCGACCTGCTGTACAGCGAAGTCCTCGGCGGCGCGCCCGGCGGCGCCTGCCCCGTCGTCGCCGGCGCGGCCGGCGCCGTGCCGGTTGCCGCCGGCGGTGCGGCCGCGGTGGAATCCGCGGCCGTCCCATACGATTCCCGCGCGCCCCCCGCGTTCTCCTAGGCACCCGGCCGGCGGACGCCGGCCCCTTTCCCGATTTCCTGATTGTTCCGGATCGCGCATGCCCTTCGCGGCGGCGCGCGGCCCGTCATGTCCTTTGGAGAAACATCATGATGAAACGCAAGTCTTTCGCGCTCGCGGCCATGGCGGCCGCGGTGCACGCGGCGGCCGCGCATGCGCAGCAGCCTGCCGCGCCGGCGGCGACGCTGCCCGAGGTGGTGGTCACCGGCAACCCGCTGGGCAGCGACCTGTTCGAACTGGCCTCTCCGGCTTCCGTGCTGCAGGGGGACGAATTGTTCCGGCGGCGCGGCAGCACGCTGGGCGACACCCTCGACGGCCTGCCCGGCGTTGCCGCCACCGGTTTCGGCCCCAACGCCAGCCGCCCGGTCATCCGCGGCCTCGACGGCGACCGCATCCGCATCCTGCAGAACGGCGCGGGCATGCTCGATGCCTCGTCGCTGAGTTTCGATCACGCCGTGACGGCGGATCCGCTGGTGATGGATCGCGCGGAGGTGGTGCGCGGCCCGGCCGCGCTGTTCTACGGCGGCAATGCCGTCGGCGGCGTGGTCAACATCATCGACAACCGCATTCCGCAGGCGCCTGTTCACGGCGTCACCGGCCGTGCCGAAACGCGCTTCGGTGGCGCGGCGCGCGAGAAATCGACCGGCGTGGTGCTCGAGGCCGGCAACGGCAGCCTGGCGCTGCATGCCGACGTCCATACCCGCGACACCGACGACCTGCGCATCAAGGGCTTCGCGCGTTCGGCGCGGCTGCGCGCCGCCGATCCGCAGCCGGTCGAGGCCGAAGGCACTCTGCCCAACAGCGCGTCGCGCTCGGACGGCGGCGCCGTCGGCCTGTCGCACACCTGGGCCCACGGCTACGTCGGCATTTCGCGCTCCGGCTACAACACCGTGTACGGCACGGTGGCCGAACCGGAAGTGACCATCGACATGCAGAGCAGCCGCTGGGACATTGCCGGCGAGGCGCGCGAGCTGGGACGCGTCATCCGCGCCCTGAAGTTCAAGGCCGGCAGCACCGACTATGAACATGTCGAGCTCGACGCCGGCGTTCCGGCGACACGCTTTCGCAGCAAGGGCAAGGATCTGCATGTCGAGGCGGTGCACGGCGACATCGGCCCGCTGCGCGGTGCGGTCGGGCTGCAACTGGCGGATTCCGATTTTTCGGCGCTCGGCGCCGAGGCTTTCGTGCCGTCGACGAGCACCAGCGCAAAGTCGATGTTCTTCTTCGAGGAACTGCCGCTGGGCAGCCTCAAACTGACGTTCGGCGGCCGCCACGAGCGCACCGAGGTCGGCAGCGAAGGCGGCGGCGACGTGCCCTTCGGCGCCGTCGACCCGCGTTTC
Organism: uncultured Bordetella sp.; assembly: GCA_964533495.1. Classification (GTDB taxonomy): domain Bacteria; phylum Pseudomonadota; class Gammaproteobacteria; order Burkholderiales; family SG8-41. Next base: position 16,409 of record CAZHJU010000023.1, read on the forward strand.
GGCGCGGCGCAGACGCGCAGCTTCAGCGGCAACAGCGGCGCGCTGGGCGCGGTGTGGAGCTTCATGCCGGGGCTGGCGCTGGCGGTTAACGGCAGCTACACCGAGCGCGCGCCGACCTATTACGAGCTCTACGCCAACGGCCCCCATGCCGCCACCGGCGTCTACGAGGTCGGCAACAGCGCCTTCGGCAAGGAAAAATCGAAGGCCGTCGACATCGCCCTGCGCCTGAAATCCGGGAAACACTCGGGCAGCGTCAGCGTGTTCCACAACCGCTTCAGCAATTACCTCGGACTGTTCGACAGCGGCAACACCCGCGGCGTCGACGGCGAGCTGAATCCGGCCGATGCCGGCGACGGTACGTCGCTGAACACCGGCGAGGAAATCCTGCCGGAATTCGCCTATCGCGCGGTGCCCGCGCGCTTCCGCGGCATCGAGGGCGAGGGCCGCTTCCGGCTGATGGAGCGCGGCGGCACGCTCGACCTGCTGGTCCACGCGGGCTACGTGCGCGCCGACGACCGCAGCACCGGGCAGCCGCTGCCGCGCATCGCGCCCTGGCGTTACGGCGCGGGCGTGGAATACCGTCGCGACCGCCTCAGCGCGCGCCTCGATGCGACCGTGTTCGACGGCCAGAACCGCGTCGCCGCCGGCGAGCTGCCCACCGACGGCTACACGATGCTCAACGCGGCGCTGACCTACCGCCTGCCGGCGAACGGCCTGCGGCTCGAGGCTTTCCTGCGCGGGATCAACCTGCTCAACGAGGAAGCCCGCAACCACGTGTCCTTCCTGAAGGACATCGCGCCGCTGGGCCGGCGCAGCGCGCAGGTCGGCTTGCGCGGGCAGTTCTAGCGGGAGTCGCCGCCGCGGACAGGTCCGTGTCCGCGGCGGCGGTTTGTGGCGCTTCATGGATATGCCGGATAATGCCGGCTCTCCCTGTGCCTGAGCCGCGTTTTCGCCATGGCCGATTTTCCGCGTCCGTCCCGGCGCATCCCGCTCATCTGCCTGCTGGCCAGCGTCGCCTTGCATGCGATGCTGCTGCCGTGGCTGCCGGGATGGCGGCCGTTGCCGCCTGCGCAGGCGGTGGCGCCGGTGCTCGACGTGGTGATGGTGCTGCCCGAACGCGCCAGTGCGGCGGCAGCGGCGATGTCACCGCCGCCGCGGACCCGCAATCCGCCGGCGCCTTCTCCTGCCGTGAAGCCGCGGGCCCTGGCCCTGCCGCCGGTTCCGCCTGTGCCGGCTGTCGCAGCGGTCGAGGAAGCGCCCTCGCGCGCCGTTCCCGCGGCAGCGCCTGCAACTGCCGCGCAGGCCGCGGCGCCTGCTCTGCCATCGCCGGTGACGGTCACGCCGCCGGCGTTCACGGCGTCGTACCTGCGCAATCCGCCGCCGGCGTATCCGGCGGCCGCGCGGCGCAGCGGCGAGGAGGGCACGGTGATGCTGCGGGTGCTGGTCGGGCGCGACGGCATGCCGCTGAAGATCGAAGTCGACCAGTCGAGCCGGTCGCGCGCGCTGGATCATGCGGCGCTGGACGCGGTGAAAGGCTGGCGCTTCGTTCCGGCACGGCGCGGCGCGGAAAACATTGAAGACTGGGTGCGTGTGCCGGTATCGTTCCGGCTGGAATCCTGATTCGCGGCAGGGTTGAAACGGCCGCAACCGCCCTCATCTGAAAGGTCGGCGGGTCGTCGCTCCTTCGCCGCATCCTTCCAATAAATCAACAGGTTGCAATCCCATGGCAGATGCAGTTTTTCACGGCACCACCATTCTTTCCGTGCGCCGCGGCAACCGTGTCGCCCTCGGCGGCGACGGCCAGGTCACGCTGGGCAACATCGTGGTCAAGGCCACCGCGCGCAAGATCCGCCGCCTCTACCAGGACCGCATCCTCGCCGGTTTCGCCGGCGGCACCGCCGACGCCTTCACGCTGTTCGAGCGTTTCGAGTCGAAACTGGAAAAGCACCAGGGCAACCTGATGCGCTCCGCGGTGGAACTGGCGAAGGACTGGCGCACCGACCGCATGCTGCGCCGGCTGGAGGCGATGCTGTCGGTGGCCGACCGCGAACATTCGCTGGTGATCACCGGCAACGGCGACGTGCTGGAGCCGGAGCACGGCCTCGTCGCCATCGGCAGCGGCGGCGCCTACGCGCAGTCCGCCGCACGGGCGCTGCTCGAGAACACCGATCTCGCGCCGGCCGACATCGTGAAGAAATCGCTGGAGATCGCCGGCGACCTCTGCATCTACACCAACCAGCAGCACCTGATCGAGGTGCTGGAGTGAACGGCAAGCGGTAAGTCGTAAAACCGAACCGGGATTGCGGTTCAGGGTCCATTCGCTCATCGCTCATCGCTCATCGCTCATCGCTCATCGCTCATCGCCACCCATGACTCCCATGACCCCGCAGGAAATCGTCCACGAGCTCGACAAGCACATCGTCGGGCAGAATGCCGCCAAGCGCGCGGTGGCCATCGCGCTGCGCAACCGCTGGCGGCGGCAGCAGGTGCCCGATCCGCTGCGCCAGGAGATCACGCCGAAGAACATCCTGATGATCGGGCCGACCGGCGTCGGCAAGACCGAGATCGCGCGGCGCCTGGCGCGGCTCGCGAATGCGCCGTTCATCAAGGTCGAGGCGACCAAGTTCACGGAAGTGGGTTACGTCGGGCGCGACGTCGACACCATCATCCGCGACCTGGTCGACGCGGCGATCAAGGACGCGCGCGTCGAGGCGATGCGGCGGGTCAAGCACCAGGCGCAGGACAGCGCCGAGGAGCGCGTGCTCGACGCGCTGCTGACGCCGGCGCGCGACACCGCCGCCGACAACGAATCGGCGACGCGCCAGAAATTCCGCAAGATGCTGCGCGAAGGTGCGCTCGACGAGCGCGAAATCGAGATCGAGGTCGCTGCCGCGCCGGCACAGATGGAAATCCTGACGCCGCCCGGCATGGAGGATCTGACCTCGCAACTGCAGGGCATGTTCCAGAACCTCGGCGCCGGACGGCGCCGGACGCGCAAGCTGAAGATCGCCGAGGCGATGAAACAGCTGATCGACGAGGAGGCGGCGAAACGCGTCAACGACGAGGAACTGAAAATTGCCGCGGTCGCCAACGTCGAGCAGAACGGCATCGTGTTCATCGACGAAATCGACAAGGTGGCCTCGCGTTCCGAGATGTCGGGCGCCGACGTGTCGCGCCAGGGCGTGCAGCGCGATCTGCTGCCGCTGGTCGAGGGCACGACGGTGACCACCAAGTACGGCACGATCAGGACCGATCACATCCTGTTCATCGCCAGCGGCGCCTTCCACCTGTCGAAGCCCTCGGACCTGATTCCGGAACTGCAGGGCCGGCTGCCGATCCGCGTCGAGCTGCAGAACCTGACCGTCGACGACTTCGAGCGCATCCTGACCAGCACCGACGCCTGCCTGATCCGGCAGTACGAGGCGCTGATCAAAACCGAGGACGTCGAACTGGTGTTCACGCCGGACGCGGTGAAGCGACTCGCCGAAATCGCCTGGCAGGTCAACGAGCGCACCGAGAACATCGGCGCGCGGCGGCTGCACACGGTGATGGAGCGCCTGCTCGAGGAAGTGTCGTTCGAAGCCGGCCGGCGCAGGGAAACGGTGACCATCGACGCCGCCTACGTCGACGCGCGGCTGAAGGATCTGGCGCAGAGCGAGGACCTCGCGCGCTACGTGCTCTGAGCGGACCGGTTTGACGCCACGCGGGGGCAGCCCTTAACATCGCGGCCATGCGACTGCTTCGATTGCTTGCGCACCGCCGGATCATTTCGGGTTTCGCCCTCGTGGCGTTCCTGTTCGGCCTCGCCGTGCCGGCGCTGGCTGTCGCGCGCCAGGCCATCGATCCGGTCGCGTTCGCGACGATCTGCCGCGTCGACCTCGGCGAGACGGACGGTTCCGCGCAGCCCGGCTCGCTGCAGGCGAAGCTCCAGTCCGCGCACTGCCTGATGTGCCTGGGGACCGCGTCCCCTGCCGCTGCCACGAATCCCGCCCCGGTCGTTGTCGGCACCGTTGCCGCGCTGACCGTGGTGTTTCCGCGCAGCCCTCTGGCTGCCGACGATCCGGCGGCGCTCCAGCCGCTGAATCCGCGCGCGCCGCCGCGCACCTGATTTTTCTCCGTATTTTTCGCGTACCCGGCGTGCGGCAGCTTGTCCCGCATCCGTGGTGAAAATTATATAAGTACTTGTTTTTAAAGGAATTTTTATGATTTCGGCCAATCTGTTGAAATCCTGCGGCGTGTTGTTGGGTTTGCTGTGCGCAGCGAGCGCGCAGGCGCAGACCGTGACGGTCAGGGACGCATGGATTCGCGGCACCGTCGAGGGCCAGACCGCGAGCGGGGCGTTCATGGAACTGACCGCCAAAACCGATGCCCGCCTTGTTGCCGCGTCCAGTCCGGTCGCGAAGGTCTCCGAGGTGCACAACATGCGCATGGAGAACGGCGTGATGAAAATGTTTCCGGTCGCCGGCATCGACCTCCCCGCCGGCCAGAGCGTGAAGCTCGCTTCCGGCGGTTATCACGTGATGCTGATGCAACTGCAAAAACCCCTGAACCCCGGCGACAAGGTCCCGCTGCAACTGACCTTCGAACTGGCGGACAAGAAGCGCGAGACCGTCGCACTGTCGGTCGAAGTGCGCGACATCAAAGGCCGGTCCGCCAGGGGCCATCACAAGCACTGACCGGGCCGTAATCCGGTCGTTGTTGCGCGGACCTTGCGGGCCGCCGCGGCAGGCGGCCGTACGCCGTCCGCGCGTTCAGGGAGAACAGACATGCATCCGAAAATCGCAGCCGCGGCCTGTGCCGTGCTGTCGTGGAATTGCGCCTGGGCGCAATCCGCCGCATCGATTCCGGTCCTGCCGGAAGTGTCGGTCAGCGCGGCGAAAGAACTGAATGTTCCGCTGACCCGGCCCGGCCTCGACGAGGCGCGCCGCAACGCAGCACAGGCGGCCGGCGGAAGCGCCGTGATCGACGCCGAGGACTATCTGAAAGGCAGCGCGGTCACGCCGGCCGATGCGTTTGCATTCTCTCCGGGCGTGTTCGCGCAATCGCGCATTCCCGGCGCCGAGGAGTCGCGGCTGTCGGTGCGCGGCTCCGGCCTCCAGCGCACCTTCCACGGCCGCGGCCTGCGCGTGCTGCAGGACGGCGTGCCGGTGAATCTCGCCGACGGCGCCTTCGACTTCCAGTCGCTGGAACCGATGGCGGCGCGTTACATCGAGGTTTACCGCGGCGCCAACGCGCTGGCTTTCGGCGCGGCCTCTCTCGGCGGCGCGGTGAACTACGTGTCGCCGACCGGCCATGACGCGGCGCCGCTGCTGCTGCGCGGCGAGGCTGGCAGCTTCGGCCATCGGCGCGGCCAGGCGGCCGCCGCCGGCGTCGACGGGGACGTCGACTATCACGTGTCGCTGACGCACTTCTCGCAGGACGGTTACCGGTGGCATTCGAAGCAGGCCAACCAGCGTCTGTCCGCCAACGCCGGTTACCGCATCGGCGCGGGTGTGGAAACGCGTTTCTACCTGCTGCATGCGCTGACCGATTCCGAGCTGCCGGGCAATCTGACTAAGGGCCAGCTCCACGACACGCCCCGCATGGCCAACGCCGGCAACGCGGCCGGCAATCATCACCGCGATTTCATGCTGACGCGGGTCTCCAACAAGACGGTGTGGGCCGGCGACGGGCATCGCTTCGAGGCCGGGGCCTTTTATTCGCGCAAATCGCTGTGGCATCCGATTTTCCAGGTGCTCGACATCGATTCGGACGACTACGGCCTGAGCCTGCAGTACGGCGGCGAGGGGCGGGTGGCGGGGCGCCGCAACGTCGTGGTCGCGGGCTTGAGCGCCGCGCGCGGCGTGGCCAGGGACGATCGCTACGTCAACGTCGCGGGCCGGCAGGGCGCGCGCACGGCCGGGAGCAGGCAGACGGCGCTGGGCTTCGACCTGTTCGTCGAGAACCGGCATTACCTGGCGAAGCGGCTGGCCCTGGTTGCGGGCGCACAGGCTTCGCGGGCGAGCCGCCAGTACGAAGACCGCTTCCTGGCCGACGGCGACCACGGCTTCGACGCGAACTACGCCCAGGTCAGCCCGAAGCTCGGCCTGCTCTACGAGCCGCGGCCTGCGGTGCAGTGGTTCGCGAACGTCAGCCGCGGTTTCGAGCCGCCGAGTTTCGGCGAACTGGCCGGCGGGCCCGGCATCACGCCGGTGCGCAAGCAGTCGGCGTGGACGGCGGAGTTCGGCACGCGCGGCGCGCGCCGGGATCTGCGCTGGGATGCGGCGTACTACCGCGCCGAAGTGCGCGACGAACTGCTGGCGCTGAATGACGCCGCCGGCGCGCCATTGGGCACGGTCAACGCGCCGGAAACGCTGCACCAGGGCATCGAACTGGGCCTCGACTGGAAGCCGGCGCAGTTCTGGCAGTTGCGCGCGGCGTACCTGTGGAACGATTTCCGCTTCCGGTCGCATCCGGTCTACGGCGGCAACGAACTGCCCGGTCTGCCGAAGCAGTTCCTGAAACTGGAAGTCTTGTACACGACACCCAACGGCTTCCATGTCGGCCCGAACCTCGAATGGTCGCCACAGGACCATGCGGTGGACATGGCGAACACGCTTTATGCCGACCGTTACGCGGTCTGGGGCTTCCGCGTCGGACAGCGCATGAGCAAGGGCATGTCGTGGTTCGTCGATGCGCGCAATCTGGCCGACCGGCGTTATGCCGCGACCACCGGCGTCATCGCCGATTCCCGTTCGCCCGGCGCCGGCGGGCAGCATGCCGCGCAGTTCAATCCCGGACTGGGGCGCAGTCTCTTCATCGGCATGGAGTGGAAACAATGAAAACGATCACCGTATGGATTTTGGCGCTGATGCTGGGCATTCCGCCGGCGCAGGCGCACGTGGTGCTGGAGCAGAAAGCGGCGATGGCCGGCAGTCATTACAAGGCGACCTTCATGGTCGGCCACGGCTGCGACGGCTCGCCGACCACCGGCATCGAGATCGGGATGCCCGAAGCGATGGCGGTCGTGAAGCCGATGCCCAAGCCGGGCTGGAAACTCACCACGCAATCGGCGCCGGCGCCGGCCGGCATGTCGCTGCACGGACGCACGGTTGCCGAGGTGGTGACGCGCGTGTCCTGGCAGGGCGGCCTGCTGGACGACGCGCATTACGACGAGTTCGTGGTCTTGCTGCGGCTGCCGGAACGTGGCGGACGCCTGTATTTCAGGGTGACCCAGTACTGCGGGAAAGTGCGCAACGACTGGATTGAGATTCCCGAAGCGGGATCCGGCCGGCGGTTGAAGATGCCGGCCGCGGTGCTGGAGCTGCAACCGGCCGCGCCGGCGCATCACCGCCACTGACGCGGTCAGCGGCTGACGACCACCGGTTTTGCGCCCAGCGCCTGGCCGGCGCGTTCCGCCGCTTCGCGCGCGGCGGCATCGCTGGCATAGGGGCCCGCCTGCACGCGGTAGATGCCGTCGCTGTGGTGGATGCGCAGCGTGCCGGCGAGCCAGTCGGCCTGGGCCTGCAGGCGGGCGAGATAGGTTTCGGCGTTGGCCTGCACGCCGAAGGCGCCGAACTGCAGCCAGCTCCCTGCCGCCGCGACCGGGGGTGTCGCCGGAAGCGGCGTCGTCGTTGCCGGCGGCACGGGCGGCAGCGCCGCGCTTTCGACGACGGGTGCCGGGGCCGGCGCGGGGACCGCCGCGGTCGCCGGTTCCGCCGCGGGCGCGGTGCCGGGGAGGACGCTTTCCACTTCGACCATGCCGCTGCCGGTGCCGATGATGCCGAGCTTGTGTGCCGCGGTGTAGGAAAGGTCGATCAGGCGGTCGCCGATGAAGGGGCCGCGGTCGTTGACGCGCACCACCACGGAACGGCCGTTGGCGACGCTGGTGACCCGCACATAACTCGGGATCGGCAGCACGGTGTGCGCCGCGGTCATCGCATACATGTCGTAGGGCTCGCCGGAGGAGGTCGGCTTGCCGTGGTAGCGCCGTCCGTACCAGGTGGCGATGCCGCGGGCGCGGTACGGCTCCAGCCGGGTCATCGGCGTGTAACTGCGGCCCATGACCGTGTACGGGCGCTGCGTGCCGCGGTGCAGGGGCTCGATGCGGGGCACCGCGTCGGGAATCGCGTCGATGTTGGCCGGCGCATTGGCGCCGGGGCCGTCGTCGAGGTAGTAACCACCGCCGGCGGACGGCGCACTGCTGCCCGGCGCGCGCTCGATGCCGCCGCGTTTCGGCGCGCTGCCGCATGCGGTGAGGAGGGTGGCGAGCAGCAAGACCGCCGCCCAGCGATGAGTGATGAGCGATGAGCGATGAGCACCACCGGAGGTTTTCCGCTCATCACTCATCACTCCGCGCTCATCGCTGTCTTTTCTCATGTTTGCACCAGTTTCTTGTGGGTATGGATGCTCATCAGGATACCGAAACCGAGACAGATCGAAACCAGCGAAGTTCCGCCGTAGCTGATCAGCGGCAGCGGCACGCCCACCACGGGCAGGATGCCCGAGACCATGCCGATATTGACGAAGGCATAGGTGAAGAAGGTCAGCGTGATCGAGCCGGCGAGCAGCCGCGCGAACAGCGTCGGCGCGTTGGCGGTGATCACCACCGCGCGGCCGAGCAGGAACAGGTACATGGCCAGCAGCACCGCGTTGCCGAGCAGGCCGAATTCCTCGGCGTAGACGGCGAAGATGAAGTCGGTGGTGCGTTCGGGAATGAAATCGAGATGGGTCTGGGTGCCGTTCATCCAGCCCTTGCCGAGCAGGCCGCCGGATCCGACGGCGATGGTCGACTGGATCGTGTGGTAGCCCGAGCCGAGGGGGTCGGCCGAAGGATCGAGCAGTGTCAGCACGCGCTGGCGCTGGTAGTCGTGCATGGCCGACCAGAGGAAAGGCAGGCTTCCCGCGGCGAGGCCGCCCAGGATGATGATGACCCGCCACGACAGGCCGGCGAGGAAGATCAGGTAACCGCCGCTGGCGGTGATCAGCAGGGCGGTGCCGAGGTCGGGCTGGCGCAGGATCAGGGCCACCGGGAAGGCCAGCATCAGCGCGGCAATTGCGTAGTTGCGCAGCTTCAGCGAGGCTTCGTTGCGGTTGAAATACCAGGCCAGCATCAGCGGCGTCGCGATTTTCATCAGCTCCGAGGGTTGGATGCGGGTGACGCCGATGTCCAGCCAGCGCCGCGCGCCGTTGACCACTTCGCCGGCCACCGCGACGCCGACCAGCAGCAGGCAGCCGGTGGCGAACAGCGGCACCGCCAGCCGCATCAGGTAGTGCGGCGGGATGTTGGCGAACACCCACATCACGGCCAGCGCGACCAGCATGTTCGTCATCTGGCCGGATACCCTGGCGTAGTTGCCGTTGGAGGCGCTGAGCAGCGCGAGCAGCCCGGTGAACATCAGCAGGAAAATGGCCGACAGCAGCACGCCGTCGATGTGACGGGTCATGAAGCGCGACAGGCGCAGCAGGATGGACGGCATCAGTCGGTCTCCGCCGGCTGCTTCGGCCGTATGCCGAGCAGGTGGTAGTCGAGCACCTGGCGGGCCACGGGCGCCGCGGCGCGCGCGCCGAAGCCGGAGTTTTCCGCGATCACCGCCAGCGCGATGGTCGGGTTGTCGGCGGGCGCGTAGGCGATGAACCAGGCATGGTCGCGGTGCCGTTCGGCGACGCGGCTTTCGACGTACTTCTCGCCCTGCCGGATGGCGATGACCTGCGCGGTGCCGGTCTTGCCGGCGGCGGCGTACGGCGCGTCGGCGAAGACCCGCGCCGAGGTACCTTCCTTGTTGACGCCGACCATCGCGTCCTTGACGGTTTTGAGGTGTTCCGGCTTCAGCGCCAGGTCGCGCAGCGGTTCCGGTTCGACCGGCGTTTTCTCGCGGGTGCGGATGTCCTCGACGTAGTTGACGATGTGCGGCCGGTACATCACGCCGTCGTTGGCCAGCGTCGCGGTGGCCGAGGCGAGCTGCAGCGGCGTGTAGCTGTTGTAGCCCTGGCCGATGCCGACGCTGATGGTCTCGCCGGCGTACCACTTCTGCCTGAAGCGGCGCATTTTCCATGCCGTCGACGGCAGCACGCCGGCAGCTTCGCCGGCGATGTCGATGCCGGTGCGGCTGCCGAAGCCGAACTTTTCCATGAAGCGCGCGATCGGGTCGATGCCCAGCTCGTTGGCGAGCGTGTAGTAGTAGACGTCGGAGGACACCACGATGGAGCGGTGCATGTCGACCGCACCGAGCGGCACCGGCCGGCCGTCGCGGAAGCGGTGCCCGCCGAACATGAAGTAGCCGGGATCGCTGATGACCTGCTGCGGCGGGCGCTTGCCGTAGAACAGCGCCGCCAGCGCCATGAACGGCTTGAAGGTCGATCCCGGCGGATAGGTGCCGGCGGCGGCGCGGTTGAGCAGCGGCTTGTCGGGGGAGCCGTTGAGCTCGCTCCAGCTCTGCGGGTCGATCCCGTCGACGAACAGGTTGGGGTCGAAGCCCGGCTTGCTGACCAGCGCCAGCACGCCGCCACTGCGCGGATCGATCGCGACCAACGCGCCGCGGCGGTCGCCGAAGGCGTTGTAGGCGATCTCCTGCAGCCCGGCGTCGATGTTGAGCACCAGGTTGTTGCCGGACACCGGCGGCGTGCGCGACAGGGTGCGCACCGCGCGGCCGCCGGAGTCGACCTCGACCTCCTCGACGCCGGTGGTGCCGTGCAGGAATTCCTCGTAGCTCTGCTCGAGGCCGGTCTTGCCGATGTAGTCGCTGCCGCGGTAGTTCGCGAGGCGGCCGCTCTTTTCCAGCCGCTCGACTTCGCGCTGGTTGATGCGGCCGATGTGCCCGACGACGTGGGAAAAGATCTCCCCCTGGGGATACTGGCGGAACAGCCGCGCCTTGGCCTCGACGCCGGGGAAGCGGTAGCGCTGCACGGCAAAGCGCGCGATTTCCTCGTCCGAGAGCCGGGTGCGGATCGGCAGGCTTTCGAAGCGCTTGCTTTCCTCGAGCAGCTTGCGGAAGCGCCGGCGGTCGCGCGGCGTGATTTCGACGATGGCGGCGAGTTCGTCGATCGTGTCTTCGAGGTTGCCGGTCTTGCTCGGCGTGATTTCCAGCGTGTACGCCGAATAGTTGTGCGCGAGCAGCACGCCGTTGCGGTCGACGATCACGCCGCGGTGCGGCGCGATCGGCAGCACCGAGATGCGGTTGGCCTCGGCGAGCGTGCTGTAATGGCCGTGCTGCACGACCTGCAGGTAGAAGAACCGCAGGAACAGCAGGCCGAAGAGCGCGAGCACGAAGATGCCGAGCAGCACGAGCCGCCGGCGGAAGCGCTGCAGTTCGCGTTCCGAGTCCCGGATCTCGATGCCGGGGTTGATCGACAGATCAGACACGGTCGGGGTCGGACCGGGGGCGCTGCGGCAGCTTCAGCAGGTAGTACAGGACGGGCCACAGCGCGGCGCCCGTGAGGCTGCCGAGGTAGTAGGCATAGCCCGGGAAGTCGGCGCCGGCCAGCGCGCGCACCAGCAGCACGACGAGGTCGGTGAACAGCAGCAGCGGAATGATGTGCAGGACCTGCTGCGCCAGCGAGAAACGCTGCACGCGGCGGTGCAGGACGATGCCGGCGTAGGCAAGGATGCTGTAGGCCAGCGCGTGCTGGCCGAGCAGGCTGCCCTCCGCGATGTCCATCAGCAGTCCGAGGCTCCACGCGGCGAGGAATCCGATCTTGCGCGGCTCCTCGATGCACCAGTAGAGCACGACCAGCGCGACGAAGTCCGGCGCCAGCCACATGGCCCACCCCGACCAGGGCAGCAGATTGGCCAGCAGCGCTCCGACCAGGGTCAGGATGATGAAGCCGGGCTTGACCGGCAGCAGCAGTTCCTGTGGAGTCATCGGTCGTGCGCCATCAGGACTTCCCTTTTTTCTTTTTCGGCGGCGAAGCGACCGGCCGTTCCGGCAATCCGGGCTGCGGTCCCAGCACCAGGACCTGGGTGCCGGCGCCGGGTCCGGCGAGGGGCTTGCAGGTGATGCTGGCGAAGAGGTAGGCGGCGTTGCGCTCGACATGCGTGACCTCGGCCACCGGCAGTCCCGGCGGGTAGCTGCCGTCGATGCCCGAGGTCACCAGGCGGTCGCCGGTCTGGAAGTCCGCGGTCAGCGGGATGAAGCGCAGCTCCAGCCGGCCGTCGTCGCCGGTGCCCGCCAGCACGGTGCGCAGTCCCGTGCGCACGTTGAGCACCGGGACCAGATGGCCCTTGTCGGTGATCAGCGTGACTTCCGACAGCCAGGGATAGACCCGGGTGACCTGGCCGATGATGCCGATGTGGTCGGCCACCGGGCGCCCGGCCTCGATGCCGCTCTGCAGCCCCCGGTCGATCATCACCTTGCGCGAGAAGGGGTCCCGCGCGGCGTAGAGGATTTCCGCGGCGACCGAAGGCACGCCGACGCTTTCGCGGATGCCGAGCAGGCCGCGCAGTCGGGTGTTCTCTTCCTGCAGCGCGGCGGTGCGCTGGGCCGCCATCGCCAGCTCGAGATTCTTCGACGACAGCTGCTGGTTGTCCTGGCGCAGCGCGGCGTGGGTGGCGAAAAACCCGGCAATGCGCGCGCCCATGGCCGCGGGCGCCGCGGCGATGCGCTGCAGGGGGTAGATGAGCACGCCGGCGACCTGCCGCAGCGGCGTCAGGTAGTCGAACCGCGCGTCGGCGATCAGCAGCACCGTGGACAGCATCGCGAAAATCATCAGCCGCGCCAGCGGCGTCAGCCCGGTGCGAAACAGCGGCGGTGCGGTATGTTCCACTGCGGGTTACCGCCCGCGGCCCGGCGCGGGCCTGGATTCGCGGCCCCGGGGGGCCTGGATGCGAATGCAGGCCGGGAGTTGCCGCATCAGTCGTTGGCGAAGATGCTGCCGAGGTGTTCCAGTTTCTCCAGCGCCTTGCCCGAGCCGCGCACGACGCAGGTCAGCGGATCTTCGGCGATGATCACCGGCAGCCCGGTTTCCTCCATCAGCAGGCGGTCGATGTCGCGCAGCAGCGCGCCGCCGCCGGTCAGCACCATGCCCTTTTCGGCGATGTCGGCGGCGAGTTCCGGCGGCGTCTGCTCCAGCGCCGATTTCACCGCGGAGACGATGCTGTTCAGCGGGTCGGTCAGCGCCTCGAGGATTTCGTTGCTGGAGATCGTGAAGCTGCGCGGGATGCCTTCGGCGAGGTTGCGGCCCTTGACCTCCTTTTCGCGCACTTCCGAGCCGGGGAAGGCGGAGCCGATTTCCTTCTTGATGTGCTCGGCGGTGGTCTCGCCGATCAGCATGCCGTAGTTGCGGCGGATGTAGTTGATGATCGCCTCGTCGAACTTGTCGCCGCCGACGCGCACCGAACCCTTGTAGACCAGGCCGCCGAGCGCGATGACGCCGACTTCGGTGGTGCCGCCGCCGATGTCGACCACCATCGAGCCGGTGGCTTCGCCCACCGGCAGGTCGGCGCCGATCGCCGCGGCCATCGGCTCCTCGATCAGGTAGACGCGCGAGGCGCCGGCGCCGATCGCCGCGTCGCGGATCGCGCGCCGCTCGACCTGAGTCGAGCCGCAGGGCACGCAGATGATGATGCGCGGGGAGGGCGAGAAGAACTTGCTGTGGTGCACGCGCTTGATGAACTGCTTGATCATCTGCTCGGTGATGATGAAGTCGGCGATCACGCCGTCCTTCATCGGCCGGATTGCCGTGATGTTGCCGGGCGTGCGGCCGAGCATCTGTTTCGCGGCGAGGCCGACTTCCTGGATGACTTTCTTGCCGTTCGGGCCGCCTTCCTGGCGGATCGCGACGACCGAGGGTTCGTCGAGCACGATGCCCTTGCCGCGGACGTAGATCAGCGTGTTCGCGGTACCGAGATCGATGGCGAGATCGTCGTTAAAGTAACTGCTCAGGAAACCGAACATAAGGTCTTTCGTATTAAAGGATTTTTGCTGCCGTCTGGCGCGCCAGTATGATACCCTACACCGCCTCCATTTTTAACGGTTTTTTCACTCTGCGATGGCCATCCAGCTCGATGACGTACGGCGCGCCGCGCACCTGGCGCGCATCGCGGTCGATGACGCGGAGGCCGGGGCCGCGCTGGCCCAGCTGACGCGGGTGTTCGGCCTGATCGGGCAGATGCAGGCGGTCGACGTGTCGGGCATCGAGCCGATGGCCCATGCCCAGGACCTGATGCTGCGTTTGCGCGCGGACGCGGTCACCGAGGAGAACCGGCGCGAGCGGTTCCAGGCGATTGCGCCGGAGGTCGAAGCCGGCCTTTACCTGGTGCCGAAAGTGATCGAGTAACGGAGTCCCCGGCCCCGGCTTTTTGCGGGGCCGACGTGCCGCAATGTTCAACGCCACCCTCAAAGAACTGTCCGCACGGCTTGCCGCCGGCGACTGTTCGAGTGTTGATCTGACTCATAATTTTATAAATAAAATCAATGAGTTAGGAAAATCACTCGGCTGTTTCATCACGGTCGACGCGGAACGCAGTCTGGCGCAGGCAAAGGCGGCTGACGCACGCCGCGCCGCCGGCGATGCCGGGCCGCTGACCGGGGTGCCGCTGGCGCACAAGGACATCTTCTGCGCCGAAGGCTGGCTGACCACCTGCGCGTCGCGCATGCTCGCGAACTTCGTCGCCCCCTATGACGCGCACGTGGTCGAGCGCTGCAATGCCGCCGGCATGGTCACGCTGGGCAAGACCAACATGGACGAGTTCGCGATGGGCTCGTCGAACGAGACTTCGTATTTCGGTCCGGTGCGCAATCCCTGGAACCACGACACCGTGCCCGGCGGCAGTTCCGGCGGTTCGGCGGCGGCCGTGGCGGCGCGGCTGGCGCCGGCCGCCACCGGCACCGACACCGGCGGTTCGATCCGCCAGCCGGCGGCGCTGACCGGCATCTGCGGACTGAAGCCGACCTACGGGCTGGTGTCGCGTTACGGCATGATCGCGTTCGCATCGAGCCTGGACCAGGCCGGACCGATGGCGCGCAGCGCCGAGGACCTCGGCCTGCTGCTGAACGTGATGGCCGGCCACGACCCGCGCGACTCGACCAGCCTGGAACGTCCCGTCGAAGACTACAACCGCGACCTGGAAAAACCGCTGCAGGGGCTGCGCATCGGCCTGCCGAAGGAGTTTTTTGCCGAGGGGCTGTCGGCCGACGTGCGGCGCGCGGTCGAGGCGGCCGTGGCCGAATACAGGAAACTTGGCGCCGCCGTCGTCGACATCAGCCTACCCAACATGGGACTGTCGGTGCCGGTGTACTACGTGCTGGCGCCGGCGGAGGCTTCAAGCAACCTGTCGCGCTTCGATGGCGTGCGTTACGGCCACCGCGCCGCTGAATACTCGGATCTGCTCGACATGTACAAGCGCAGCCGCGCCGAGGGTTTCGGCGCCGAGGTCAAGCGCCGCATCCTGATCGGCACCTACGTGCTGTCGCACGGCTACTACGACGCCTATTACATCCGCGCGCAGAAGCTGCGCCGGCTGATCGCCGGCGACTTCGTCGAGGCCTTCAGGCAATGCGACGTCATCATGGGGCCGACCAGCCCGACCACCGCGTTCCGGCTGGGCGAGAAAAGCGCCGATCCGGTGCAGATGTACCTGTCCGACATCTACACGATCGCGGTGAACCTGGCCGGCCTGCCCGGCATGTCGATCCCCTGCGGCTTCGACGGCGGCGGACTGCCGGTGGGGCTGCAGATCATCGGCAACTATTTCGACGAGGCGCGCATGCTCAACGTCGCGCATCAATACCAGTTGGCAACCGATTGGCATCAACGCGCACCGCAGGGGATCGCGTGATGCAGTGGGAAGTGGTCATCGGGCTGGAGACCCACACGCAGTTGTCGACGGTATCGAAGATTTTCTCCGGCGCGTCGACGGCCTTCGGCGCCGAGCCCAACACCCAAGCCTGCGGCATCGACATTGCGCTGCCGGGCGTGCTGCCGGTGCTCAACACTGGTGCCGTCGAGCGCGCAATCCGTTTCGGGCTCGCGGTCGGCGCGACAATCAATTCGCCGTCGATTTTTGCGCGCAAGAATTACTTTTATCCCGACCTGCCGAAGGGCTACCAGATCAGCCAGTACGAGCGGCCGATCGTCGAGGGTGGCACGATCACGATCCAGATCGGCGACACCGAAAAAACGGTGCGCCTGACCCGCGCCCATCTCGAGGAGGATGCCGGCAAGTCGCTGCACGAGGATTTCCACGGCCGCACCGGCATCGACCTCAACCGCGCCGGCACGCCCTTGCTGGAAATCGTCTCCGAGCCCGACATGCGCTCGGCGGAGGAGGCGGTGGCCTACGCGAAGGCGCTGCACACGCTGGTGCGCTGGATCGACGTCTGCGACGGCAACATGCAGGAAGGCTCCTTCCGCTGCGATGCCAACGTGTCGGTGCGCCCCGTCGGCGCGAAGGAATTCGGCACCCGCCGCGAAGTCAAGAACCTGAACAGCTTCCGTTTCCTGCAGCAGGCGATCGAATACGAAGTGCGCTGGCAGATCGGCGAGCTGGAAGACGGCCGCGCGATCCAGCAGGCGACCGTGCTGTTCGATCCGGACACGGGCGAGACGCGGATGATGCGCACCAAGGAGGACGCGCACGACTACCGTTATTTCCCGGATCCCGACCTGCTGCCGCTGGAGGTCACCGCGGAGCGCCTGGCCGCGGTGCGCGATGCGATGCCGGTGCTGCCGCAGTTGCGGCGCGAGCAATTTTGCGCGCAGTACGGATTGACGCCCTATGACGCCGGCCTGCTGACGGCAAGCCGCGAGCTGGCGGATTATTTCGGCGCGGTCGCGGACGGCGCCGACGCCAAAACCGGCAAGCTGTGCGCCAACTGGATCAACGGCGCCTTGAGCGCGCGCCTGAACGAGGAGGCGCTGGATATCGGCCAGAGCCGCGTCACGGCGGGACAACTGCGCGGCCTGGTCGATCGCATTGCCGACGGCACCCTCTCCGGCAAGATGGCCAGGGACGTGTTCGACGCGATGTGGGCGGGCGGGGGCGATGCCGACGCGATCATCGCGGAAAAAGGCCTGAAGCAGATTTCCGACAGCGGCGAGATCGAAAAAATCGTCGATCAAGTGCTGGCCGCGAATGCCCAACAGGTCGCCGACTTCAGGGCCGGCAAGGAAAAGGCCTTCAACTCGCTGGTGGGGCAGGTCATGAAAGCCAGCCGCGGCAAGGCCAATCCGCAACAGGTCAACGACATCCTGCGGCGCAGGCTGGCCGGCTGATCCGGCCGGCGCCTATTTTTTCGCGCCTGCCCTGGTCTCCGCCGGCACGGCGGCCGGGCTGCCCTTGAGTTCGATGAAGCGCGCCTTCTGCTGCGCGTAGCTCGCGGTGATCCGTTCCCTGTCATGCTCGCGGTCGACGATGCGCGCCTTCAGGCGTTCCTCTTCCGCCGCCGCGTTGCTCAGGTCGTCCTTGACGTTGTCCGGAATCTTGCCGCGTTTTTCAAAGTTGGCGTAACGGGCTTTCTGGGAGGCATGGGCATCGCTGGCGCTTTTCAGCGAGGCCTTCAGCTGCTGGATCTGCAGGTCGACCACCTGCAGTTCGCGGTCGCGCCGCACGTCGATTTCCTTTGCCGCGGTGTAGGTGTTGATCAACGCGCTGTCCTGCCGGCGCTGCTCGGCGATGCGGCGGTCCTCCTCTGCCTTGAGCACCGCCTTTTTCCGGTCTTCCTCCCTCAGGCGCGCGGCCTCTTCCGCGGACACCGTGGTCTCGCGGGTGATGCCGCGGCGGTCCAGCGTCTTGATTTCGTTCTGCTGGAATTCCGGCGGCACGCGGTCGCCGCAGCCGACGACCTTGCCCGATTTGTCCTTCCAGCAGACGATTTTCTGGGCGTGGGCGGGCGTCATCAGCAATGCTGCGGCCAGCGCCGCGACGATTGCAGGCAGATGGGTCAGGCGTTCAGGCATCGTGCACTCCGTACTGTTGGCGGTAGGCGGCGACCGCGGCCAGCTGCGGTCCCATGCCCTGCTCGTTTCCCAGGTATCCGATCAGGTCGTCCAGCGTCGCGATGCTGATGACCGGGATGCCATAGAGCTTTCCGACCTCCTGGGTGGCTGACAGTTCCGCGGCGCCCCGTTCCATGCGGTCGAGGGCGATCAGGACGCCGGCCGGACTTGCGCCGGCGGCGCGGATCAGGCCGACGGACTCGCGGACGGAGGTGCCTGCCGAAATCACGTCGTCGACGATCAATGCGCGTCCGGCAAGGGCGGCGCCGACCACGCTGCCACCTTCGCCGTGGTCCTTGGCTTCCTTGCGGTTGTAGCTGAACGGAACGTTGCGTCCCCCGTCCGCCAGCGCGATGGCCACCGCGGCGACCAGCGGGATGCCCTTGTAGGCGGGGCCGAACAGCATGTCGAAGGGAACGTCCGCCGCTGAAATTGCTTTCGCGTAGAATCGGGCGAGCTCGCGCAGCGAGCGGCCGTCGCAGAACAGTCCCGCGTTGAAAAAATACGGCGACAGGCGCCCGGCCTTGGTCTTGAATTCGCCGAACAGCAGCACCCTGGTGCTGATGGCGAAACGGATGAATTCCTGCCGGAAGCTGTCGGCCATGTTGAAGTGTCCGCCGGCGTGCCCGCGGCGGAGAAATTTCGGAAACGCAGGCGGTGGCACGGCTCCGCCGGATCGGAAACGATGAAAATTATAACCCTGAATCTCAACGGCATCAGATCGGCGGCGCGCAAGGGTTTCCTCGAATGGCTGCCGCGGCAGCGCGCCGACGTGATCTGCGTGCAGGAAATCAAGGCCCAGGCCGCCGACATGACCGCGGAGCTGCTGGCGCCGGCCGGTTACCACGGCCATTTCCATTACGCCGAAAAGAAGGGCTACAGCGGGGTCGGCATTTATTCGAGGCTGGCGCCGGATCGTGTCGCCGCCGGGTTCGGGGTCGCCGAATTCGATGACGAGGGGCGTTACCTGCGCGCCGATTTCGGTGGACTGTCGGTGATTTCGCTGTATCTGCCTTCGGGCTCCAGTGGCGAGCACCGCCAGGCGTCCAAGTTCCGCTTCCTCGACGCCTTCCTGCCGCATCTCCGGAAGCTGCGCAGGGGCGGGCGCGAGGTGGTGCTCTGCGGCGACTGGAACATCGCGCACCGGGAGATCGATCTGAAAAACTGGAAAGGGAATCTGAAGAATTCGGGATTTCTGCCGGAAGAACGCGCTTGGCTGACCCGGATATTCGACGAATTCGGCTGGGTCGATGTCTACCGCCGCCTGCACCCGGAGGCGACCGACGCGTCGTACACTTGGTGGTCGAACCGCGGCCAGGCGCGCGCCAAGAACGTCGGCTGGCGCATCGATTACCAGATCGCCACGCCGGGCATCGCCGGCCGCGCGAAGGGCGCGGCGATCTACAAGGACGAATGGTTTTCGGACCATGCCCCGCTGACCATCCAGTACGACGGGAAGCTCGCTTGACCGGCAGCCGCCCGTCCTGGTGCGAGACGGCGCAGGCCGTGTTCAGCGGCCGCATGCTGATCGCGCTGCTGATGGGTTTTGCCTCCGGCCTGCCGCTGCTGCTGACGGGCTCGGTGCTGCAGGCCTGGCTGAGGGACAGCGGTGTCGATCTCGCGCGCATCGGCCTGTTCGCGCTGGTCGGCCTGCCGTACACGCTGAAGTTCCTGTGGTCGCCGCTGTTCGACCGTTACGCGCCGCCCCCGGGACGGCGCCGCGGCTGGCTGGCGCTGACCCAGTTCGCCGTGGCCGGCGCGCTGCTGCTGCTGGCCGCCGCGCAGCCGTTGATGGACAGCCTCGGCTGGGTGATGCTGGCGAGCTTTCTGGTGGCGCTGTTCTCGGCATCGCAGGACATCGTCGTCGACGCCTACCGCCGCGAGAGCCTGCAGGAGGCGGAACTGGGGCTGGGCGCCGCGCTGTACGTGAACGGCTACCGTCTGGGCATGCTGCTGGCCGGCGGCGGCGGACTGATCCTCGCCGACTGGCTGTCCTTCGGCGCGATGTACCGGATCATGGCGATGTGCATGATCGCCTGCATCGCGGTGACCCTGCTTGCGCCGGAGCCGCCGCTGCCCGAGGGCCGGCCGCGCACGCTGCGCGAGGCGGTGATATTGCCCTTCCGCGACTATTTTGCGCGCCAGGGCGCCTGGCTGATCCTTGCCTTCATCCTGCTCTACAAGCTGGGCGACACCATGGCCTCGGCGATGACCACGCCGTTCTACCTCGACCTCGGCTACAGCAAGACCGAGATCGGCACCGTGGTCAAGCTGTTCGGATTCTGGGCGACGATCGCCGGCGGCACGCTGGGCGGCCTGTGGATGCTGCGCGTCGGCACCCACCGCGCGCTGTGGCTGTTCGGCTTCGGGCAGATGCTGTCGACCCTGGGTTTCGTCGTGCTCGCGCTGATACCGCACCACGTCGGCGCGCTGGCCACCGTGGTGGCCGTCGAGAACCTGACGGCCGGCATGGGCACGGCGGCGTTTGTCGGTTTCATGGCCGCGCTGACCGACCGCCGTTTCACCGCCACCCAGTACGCGCTGTTGTCCAGCCTGATGGGCGTGCCGCGGGTGCTGC
>CAZHJU010000023.1:36909-37740 GCA_964533495.1 uncultured Bordetella sp.
CCACCGGCTGGTTCGCGGAGATGCTGGGCTGGCCCGGATTTTTCCTGCTGTGCGCGTTGATCGCGATTCCCGGCCTGCTGCTGCTGCGCCGGGTCACGGTGCTGGCCGCCGCTCAGCCGGAGAAGTGATAGACGGCGAGTTCGCCGAGCAGGTTGGGCAGCGCCTGCACCGGCCGGCCGTCGCTCAGCACCGTGCGGCTGACGATGCGGATGCCGCGCTCCGCGCAGAAGCGTTCGAAATCGGCCACCGTGCAGAGGTGGATGTTCGGCGTGTCGAACCACTCGAAAGGCAGCCGGTCGGACACCGGCATGCGGCCGCGCAGGATCTGCAGGCGGTTCTTCCAGTGGCCGAAATTGGGGAAGGTGACGATGCCGGCGCGGCCGACGCGGAGCATTTCGCGGACGATGCGCTCGGTGTTGCGCATCGCCTGCAGCGTCTGCGACAGCACGACGAAATCGAAGGAGCCGTCGGCGAACTCGGCGAGGCCCCGTTCGAGGTCGCTCTGGATGACGTTGACGCCGTTGTTGACGCAGGCGAGCACGTTGCCGTCGTCGATCTCGACGCCGTAACCGGTGACGCCGCGCGACTGCTGCAGGTATTTCAGCAGCGTGCCGTCGCCGCAGCCGAGATCGAGCACATGGGCATCGCGGCTGATGCACTGCGCGATCGCGGCGAAATCGGGGCGCTGGCCGCCGTTGGCGCCGGTCATGGCCGGATCTCCGCGGCGACGCGGGCGAAATAGGCCGCCACCAGCCGGTGGTAGCGCGGATCGTCGAGCAGGAAGGCGTCGTGGCCGTGCGGCGCGTCGATTTCCGCGTAGCTGACGCGGGC
>CAZHJU010000023.1:37750-50835 GCA_964533495.1 uncultured Bordetella sp.
GCGCGGTTGTCGAGCAGCGCGCGCACGATCTCGCGCGAGCGCTCCGGCGGGAAGCGCCAGTCGGTGGTGAAGGAGATCACCAGCAGGCCCGCGGCGACGTCCTTCAGCGCCGCCGACAGGTCGCCGCCGCAGGCGAAGGCGGGATCGAAATAGTCGAGCGCCTTGGTGATGCGCAGGTAGGTGTTGGCGTCGAAATAATCCGCGAACTTGTTGCCCTGGTGGCGCAGGTAGGACTCGATCTGGAACTCGGTGTCGAAGGTGTAGCCGGGTTTGCCGTGTTTCAGTTGGCGGCCGAACTTGCTGGCCATCTCGTCGTCGGAGAGGTAGGTGATGTGGCCGACCATGCGCGCGACGCGCAGCCCGCGTTTCGGCGCGGTGCCCTGCAGCTGGTAGGCGCCGTCGTGGAAATCGGGGTCGGTGATGATGGCCTGGCGGGCGACCTCGTTGAAGGCGATGTTCTGCGCCGACAGGTTGGGCGCGCAGGCGATGACGATGCCGTGACGCAGGCGCTGCGGGTAGCGGACTGCCCAGGCCAGCACCTGCATCGCGCCGAGGCTGCCGCCCATCACCGCGGCGAAGCATCCGATGCCGAGATGGTCGGCCAGCCGCGCCTGGGCATCGACCCAGTCTTCCACGGTGACCACCGGAAAGTCGCCGCCCCACGGCCGGCCGGTATCCGGGTTGATGCTCGAAGGCCCGGTGGAGCCGTGACAGCCGCCGAGGTTGTTGACGCCGATGACGAAGAAGCGGTCGGTGTCCAGCGGCTTGCCGGGGCCGATCATGTTGTCCCACCAGCCGGTATTTCCGGGGTCTTCCCCGTAGCGGCCGGCGACGTGGTGGGAGGCGTTCAGGGCGTGGCAGACCAGCACCGCGTTGGAACGGTCGGCGTTCAGGCTGCCGTAGGTTTCATACACCAGCTCGTAATCGCGCAGCACCGCGCCGCCGCGCAATGGCAGCGGGTCGGTGAAACGCGCGGTCTGCGGCCGGACGATGCCGACCGAGCCTGTCCGTGTGTTGTCGTTGGCCATGAAAAAACCCCGAAGCCTGCGCGCCGGGGTTCCGAGAATGCCTGCATCTCTTTAGCCGGATTTATTACGCGCCCGCAAGCTGATTTCAAATCGGCGCGAAAACTGTGCGGTTACGTTACCCCCGGTGCGCGGCCTTGTCAAATGGCCCGGTTCAGGCGTTCAACTTGTCGAGCATCGCGCGCAGCCTGCCGGGATCGGTCGTGCGCAGCATCCGCCGCGCGAACGGCTCGGCGTCGGCGAGGCGGGTTTTCAGCACGCGCTGCTTGACGTCGGGCAGATGCGCGGAGTGCATCGAGAACTGGCGCAGGCCCAGCCCCAGCAGCAGGCGCGTGAGCGCCACGTCGCCGGCCATCTCGCCGCAGACCGACACCGGGATGCCCGCCTTGCCGGCGGTCCTGAACACGTGCGCCAGCACCGTCAGGATCGCCGGATGCAGCGGGTCGTAGAGATGGGCCACCGTGTCGTCGGTGCGGTCGATGGCCAGCATGTACTGGATCAGGTCGTTGGTGCCCACCGACAGGAAGTCCAGGCGCTTCGTCAGCGGGCCCAGCGCGAGGGCGGCGGCCGGAATCTCGACCATGCCGCCCACCGGCACGTCGCGGTCGTAGGCGATGCCGTCATCGTCGAGGCTGCGCCTGGTCTGTTCCAGCAGCTGCAGCGCCTGCTCGACCTCCGATACGTTCATCAGCATCGGGATCAGGATTTTCATCCTGCCGTAACGCGAGGCCCGCAGCATCGCGCGCAGCTGGGTGATGAAGCGTTTGGGTTCGGTCAGGCACAGCCGGATCGCGCGCAGGCCGAGGGCGGGATTGGTGGCAAGCCGCGCGGTGTCGTCGATCTGCTTGTCGGCCCCGAGGTCGTAGGTGCGGAGTGTGACCGGCCTGCCGTCCATCTCCTCGACGACCTGGCGGTAGGCTTCGAACTGCTCATCCTCGTCGGGCAGGTCGGGGCGGTTCAGGAACAGGAACTCGGTGCGGAACAGGCCGATGCCGGTCGCGCCGCCGTCCAGCGCCAGCGCGACGTCGCCCGGCAGTTCGATGTTGGCGTGCAGTTCGACATCGACGCCGTCCAGGGTGCGCGCGGGCGTGTCGCGCAGCCGCCGCAGTTTCTGCCGCTCCAGCCCGAATTCGCGCTGCCGCAGCTGGTATTCGGCGAGGACCTGCGGGTCGGGGTCGGCGATGACCACGCCCTGCGTGCCGTCGACGATGATGATTTCGCTCTCCCGGATCAGCTGGCGCGCATGGTGCAGGGCGACGATGCAGGGAATGTTCAGGCTGCGGGCGACGATCGCGGTGTGCGACGTGACGCTGCCAAGGTCGGTGACGAAGCTCGCGAACTGGTGCTGCTTGAACAGCACGACGTCGGCGGGCGACAGGTCATGGGCCACCAGCACCAGGCCGCGTTCGGAGCCGCCGGCCGGCGGCGTGTAGCCCCGCTGTCCGGACAGGGCCTTCATCACCCTCTGGACGACCTGGATGACGTCGGTGCGGCGTTCACGCAGGTAGCTGTCCTCGATCGCGTCGAACTGTTGCAGCAGCTCGTCGGCCTGCACCTTCAGCGCCCATTCGGCGTTGCAGAGCCTGCTTTCGATGATCGCGCGCGGCGCCTCCGACAGCATCGAGTCGGCGAGGATCATCAGGTGGAGGTCGATGAAGGCGCAGAACTCCGCCGGCGCGCCGGCCGGGACCGAGCCGCGCAACTGCTCGAGCTCGTCGCGGACCGTTCCGACGGCGGCATCGAAGCGGGCGGATTCATCGGCCGCCTGTCCGGCCGGAATGTCGTAATGCGCGACTTCGAGCTTGGTGTGCGAAACCAGGTGGGCATGGCCGATGGCGATGCCGCCGGAGACGCCGATGCCGTGGATCGTGAAACTCATGGTGGAAGCCGGGGGACTTTTGTCGGATTCGGTGAATGCCAGTCCGCATTCTGCCCGTTGCCGGCCGGCCTCTCAATGCCGCGGGTTCATTCCTCCTCGCCGAAACGGTCGGCGATCAGCTGCCGCAGGGTCTGCAATGCCGCGGCTTCGTCGCTGCCGTCGGTTTCAATGAGGATTCTGGAGCCCTTGGCCGCGGCCAGCATCATCACGCCCATGATGCTTTTCGCGTTGACGCGCCGGCCGTTGCGGCTGAGCCAGATTTCGCTGGAGAAACCGCCGGCGACCTGCGTGAGTTTGACGGAAGCCCGGGCGTGCAGACCGAGCTTGTTGATGATCTCAGCTTCCTGTTGCAGCATTGTGGACGGCGGCGAATACCGGGGGGACGCGCAGGACGCCCTCGCAGCCGCCGCTGATGGCCTTGGTCATCATCACCGGCAGGGCCTTGTCGCGGTAGGTCAGGGCACGGATCAGCATCGGCAGATTGACGCCCGCGACAGCCTCGATCCGGCCGGGAATCACCAGTTTCGCGGCAATGTTGGACGGCGAGCCGCCGTACATGTCGGTCAGCACCAGCACGCCCTGGCCTTCGTCCAGTTCCTTGACCATCTTGCGGGCCTGGGGCAGCAGCACCGCCGGATCGTCCTGGGCGGTGACCCCCAGCTGGCGCAGCCGCAGGGGGCGCTTGTTGAGCATGTGGCTGGCGCAGTGGATCAGGCTTTCACCCAGGGTGCCGTGGCTGATAATCAGTATGCCGATCATGAGGTTGGCGGTCCGCCGTCACGAAAGCGACATACTCTACGCTCCCTTTTCTTGCACCGCAACATCATTGTCACCGGATCACGACAGGCGTCGGGGTCAGATCGCTTTTTCCAGTTTATTCAAGAACATGGCGGCCACATTGAAGCCGGTCTGCGCGGTGATTTCCTGGAAACAGGTCGGGCTGGTGACATTGACCTCGGTCAGGTGGTCGCCGATCACGTCCAGTCCGACCAGCAGCAGGCCGGCCGCCTGCAACTGCGGCCCGAGGGTTTCGGCGATGAGCCGGTCGCGCGCCGTCAGTTCGCGGGCCACCCCGGTCCCGCCCGCGGCCAGGTTGCCGCGGGTTTCGCCCGCCCTGGGGATGCGCGCGAGGCAGAAGGGCGCCGCCTCGCCGCCGATCACCAGCACGCGCTTGTCGCCGTTGACGATCTCCGGGAGGTAGCGCTGGGCCATGATGGTGCGCTGCCCCTCGCCGGTCAGGGTTTCGATGATGACGTTCAGGTTCGGATCCCCGGCGCGCACGCGGAATATCGAGCTGCCGCCCATGCCGTCCAGCGGCTTGAGGATGATGTCGCCGTGTTCGCCGAGGAAGCCGTGCAGCAGATCCGCGCGCCGGGTGACCAGCGTCGGCGCCGTGAACTCGGCGAACCGGGCAATGGCCATTTTTTCATTGTGGTCGCGGATGGCCTGCGGCCGGTTGAACACCCGGGCGCCGCGGTGTTCGGCGATTTCCAGCAGGTAAGTGCTGTAGACGTACTCCATGTCGAACGGCGGGTCCTTGCGCATCAGCACCGCGTCGAACTTTTCCAGGGGCGTTTCTTCGGCGGGATCGAGGCGGTACCATGCCGGTTGCCCGCCGGTCAGGTGCAGCCGGGCGGCGTTGCCGGTCACGGCGTGCTTGTGCCAGGCCAGATCGCCCTGCTGCATCGCGTAGAGCGCATGGCCCTGCGCCGCGGCCTCGCGCATGATGGCGTAGGTGGTGTCCTTTTCCAGCTTGAACTCGTCGAGCGGGTCGACGATGAAGGCGAGTTTCATGGCGCCGCGCGCAGCAGCACCGGGGCCGGGTTTTTCGCGGCCTCCACCATGCGTTCGACCTCGATCGCCGCGGCGAGCAGCGCGAGCCGCGCGATCACGCCGTAGGCATAGAAGCGGTTGGGCGGGCAGCCGGGATCGTTCGGATTGGGCGAGGAGCAGGGCGTGTCGAAGGCGAGCGGCGCGAACTGCATGCCCGGCGCGTTCAGGTTCTGGTCCTTGCCGCGCTCGGTGTGCACCCGGTAGAAGCCGCCGACGACGAAATGGTCGATCATGTAGACCACCGGTTCCGCCACCGCGTCGCCGATGTTCTCGAAGGTGTAGACGCCTTCCTGCACGATCACGTCGTGCACTTCGAGGCCTTCCTTGACCACGGCCATCTTGTTGCGCTGCTTGCGGTTGAGCCCCTTCACTTCCGACGGGTCCTTGACCGTCATGATGCCCATGCCGTAGGTGCCGGCGTCGGCCTTGACGATGACGAAGGGCTCCTCGGTGATGCCGTATTCGGCGTATTTTTTCCGGATGTCGTCGAGGATCTCGGAGACGTAGCCCTCCAGGCATTCCTCGCCCTGGCGCTCGCGGAAATTGATCCTGCCGCATTTCTCGAAAAAGGGATTGATGACCCAGGGATCGATGCCGATCAGCGCGGCGAATTCCCGGGTCACGTCGTCGTAGGCCGCGAAATGCGCGGATTTGCGGCGCGTCGCCCAGCCGGCCTCCACCGGCGGCAGCACGGTCTGCTCCAGCCCCTGCAGAATCGCCGGCACACCGCCCGAAAGATCGTTGTTCAGCAGCACGACGCAGGGGTCGAAATCGGCAACCTTCAGGCGGTTGCCCTCGCGCCGCAACGGTTCCAGCCGCAGCGTGGCGCCGTCGGGCAGGGCGAGGTCGGTCGGCGCGGTGATTTCCGGCAGCAGGCTGCCGATGCGCACCTCGATGCCGGCGTGACGCAGGATCGCCGCCAGTTTCTCGACGTTCTGCAGGTAGAACTGGTTGCGCGTGTGGTTTTCCGGAATCAGCACGACGCCGTGCGCTTCCGGGCAGGCCTTTTCGATCGCGGTCATCGCCGCCTGCACGCACAGCGTGTGGAAATCGGGATTCAGGTTGTTGAATCCCCCGGGGAACAGGTTGGTGTCCACCGGCGCCAGCTTGAATCCCGAATTGCGCAGGTCGACCGAGGCGTAGAACGGCGCCGCATGTTCCTGCCACTGGCCGCGCAGCCAGTGTTCGATGTCGGGCGTGGCCTTGAGGATGTGGCTCTCCAGGTCCTGCAGCGGCCCGGTCAGCGCGGTCGTGAGACGGGGGACGGTCATGGCCGGCATTGTAGCCGATCCCGCAGGGGCCCCCTGCCCGCGGCCGGGGACGAAAAAAACGGGCGCCCGGAGGCGCCCGTCTGCACCAGACAGCCGGCTGCGTCAGCCGTTGTAGGCGGTTTCGCCGTGCTCGTTGATGTCGAGGCCTTCGGTTTCCGCCTCGTCGGAGACGCGGAGCCCCACGATCATGTCCACGATCTTGAGCAGGATGTAGCTCACGACCGCGGTATACACGATGGTGAACCCGACGCTGATGACCTGGGTCGTCAGCTGGGCGCCGATGGTCCCGTTGCCGTCGCCGAATCCCGTGCCGCCGAAGGACGGGGCGGCGAGGATGCCGATGCCCACCGCACCGACGATGCCGGCGATGCCGTGCACGCCGAACACGTCCAGCGAGTCGTCATAGCCCAGCATTTTCTTCAGGCTGATGACCGCCCACAGCGAAACCACGCCGGCGGCGATGCCGAGAACGATCGAGCCCATCGGGCCGGCGTTGCCGCAGGCCGGGGTGATCGCGACCAGACCCGCGACCGCGCCGGTGACGATGCCCAGCAGGCTGGGCTTGCCCTTGATCATCCATTCGGCAAACATCCAGGCCAGCGCCGCGGCCGCGGTGGCGAGCGTGGTGTTGATCATCGCCAGGGCCGCGCCGCCGTTGGCCGCCGCCGCGCTGCCGGCGTTGAAGCCGTACCAGCCCACCCACAGCATGGAGGCGCCGATCATCGTCATGGTCAGGTTGTGCGGCGGCATGGCCACCGTGCCGTAACCTTTCCGTTTGCCGAGCACGATCGCCGCCATCAGGCCGGCGACACCGGCGTTGATGTGGACCACGGTGCCGCCCGCGAAGTCGATGGCACCCATCGCGCCGATCCAGCCGCCGCCCCAGACCATGTGCGCCAGCGGCACGTAGCAGAGCGTCAGCCACAGGGCCATGAACAGCAGCACGGCGGAGAATTTCATGCGCTCGGCATAGGCGCCGACGATCAGCGCCGGCGTGATGGCCGCGAAGGTCAGCTGGAAGTTGACGAACAGGAACTCCGGTATGGTGCCCTTCAGCGTTTCGACGGTGATCCCGGCGAGGAACAGCTTGTCGAGCGAGCCGAAGAACTGGCCGTCACCGACGAGCGCCAGGCTGTAGCCGTAGGTCACCCAGAGCAGGGCCATCAGGCAGAACACGGCGAACACCTGCATCAGCACGGACAGCGCGTTCTTGGTCCGCACCATGCCGGCGTAGAACAGCGCCAGGCCGGGGATGACCATCAGCGTGACCAGCACCGTGGAGACCAGCATCCAGGCGGTGTCGCCGCTGTCGAGCTTGGGCGGGGCTTCGGCCGCGGCCGGAGCCGCGGCAGGCGTCGCCGCGGGCGCGGTTGCCGCCGCTGCTGCGGGGGCCTCGGCCGGTTTGTCCTGCGCCGCCGCCGGTGCGCCGGCAAAGCCGAGCACGCCGAACAGGGCCAGAGCTGCGATCAGTTTTTTCATCTTGTTCTCCAATCAAAGGGCGTCCGCGCCGGTCTCGCCGGTGCGGATGCGGATCACCTGTTCGAGCTCGGAGACGAAAATCTTGCCGTCGCCGATCTTGCCGGTGTTCGCGGATTTTTCGATGGCTTCGATCACCTGCTCGAGCAGATCGCTCTTGATCGCGGCCTCCACTTTGATCTTCGGCAGGAAGTCGACCACGTATTCAGCGCCGCGGTAGAGTTCCGTGTGCCCCTTTTGCCGCCCGAAGCCCTTGACTTCGGTCACGGTGATGCCGGTCACGCCGATGGCGGACAGGGCTTCCCGGACTTCGTCGAGCTTGAACGGCTTGATGATTGCCGTAACGAGTTTCATGTTGTGTCCCCGGTTGGTCGGCGGCCGGTTCCCGGCCGCCGTATTGCGTTAAATGGTCAGAAGACGGTCAGAACGATTTCGACAGGAAGACGGTGAACGCGTCCTTGCCGACGAAGCGGCCGTTCGCCGAGGTGTAGAAGGCTTCCCGGGTCGCGTTCATCTTGGTGTCGGTGTAATAGGCGCCGACCGTGAAATCCTTCGGCAGGGCGTAGCTGACGCCGAGCTTGTAGTCCTCGTAGGAAGCCTGCGAATCGTTGGAAATGCCGGGCGCCATGTCGCCCTTGAACTTCTGCTTGCCGTAATGCAGGACGAAGGACAGCTTGTCGGTCACCGGAATATCGGCGGTCAGGTCGAGGTACCAGGTGCCGCGGCTGTCGGCGACGCCGAAGGTCTTGTTGCCGAGGCTCTGGGAATATTTCGCGGTCAGCCATTTCCAGGACAGCGCGCCGTAGATTTCCAGCGTGTCGGCCTTGGTGCCGCCAGGGGTCACGGTGCCCGGATAGTAGTACTGCAGCAGGCCGACGTCGTAGCCGAAGCCGCCGCCGAATTCGCCCTTGAAGCCGCCGTAGAAGTCCATCTCGAGGCTGGCGCCGTCCGTGTACGCGCCGAAGTCGCGCAGCCAGCTGACGTTCGACATCCAGGTGCCGAGGTACAGGCCGCTGGAATGGCTGTAATCGAAGCCGCCCTGCAGCGTGGGTTCCTTGTCGGTCTGGGTCAGGCCACGGAAAATGTACTGGCTGGCAATGGTGACGTTGCCGGTCAGCTCATGCGGCGAATCCGCAGCCGATGCGGCTGCAGGCACGGCAAGAGCGCTGGCGACGAGGCTGGCGACGATGGTCTTCTTGAACATGTTTTTCCCTTTCAGAATGTTGGTGTTGGCGCATGCGCAATAAAACTGCGATGGACACTCAGCAGGTACCGTGCCAGAAAAATAATCGTTTAAAAACAAATATTTATGGACTGTTTTCCAGATGTTGCGAAGCCGTGAGGCACCAATACGGTGCAGCACGCCATGCAGGTGCACCAATATGGCAGCGCGGCTGCGCCAGCGTGAGGCGCGCGGTGCTGGGTAATCTTGTTACACTCGACGGGACACCAAGGTAAAAGCCCATGGACCAGAAACTGCTCGACGAGATCAACGAAAAAGTGAAAGCCGCGCTGGCCCAGGGGCCGGCGGCCGATATCGAGAAAAACCTGCGCGCTATGCTCGGCGGACTGTTCAGCCGGCTGGATCTGGTGACCCGCGAGGAATTCGACGTGCAGCGGGAAGTCCTGCTGCGGACCCGGGCCAGGCTCGAAGAACTTGAGAAAAAAGTGGCCGGGCTGGAGCGGGAAGCCTCCGGATCGGCGGCCGTTCCCGGTCCCGACGGCCGCTGAGCGGCCGCGGCGTCAGCCGCAGGCCCGCGGCGGACGTTTAAGCGGTTTCACCTTTTAAATGCGCTGATTCCAGTGTCCCTGGCCGTTCTGTACAGCCGCGCCCTGTCGGGCATGGATGCCCCCCTGGTGACGGTCGAGGCCCATCTGGCCAACGGCCTGCCGTCCTTCACCATCGTCGGCCTTCCCGAAACCGAAGTGAAGGAAGCCAAGGATCGCGTCCGCGCCGCGCTGCTCAATGCGCGTTTCGAGTTTCCGGCGCGGCGCATCACCGTCAACCTGGCCCCCGCCGACCTGCCCAAGGAGTCCGGCCGTTTCGATCTGCCGATCGCGCTGGGCATACTGGCGGCCTCCGGACAGATTCCCGGCGGGCGCATCGCCGGCATCGAATTCGCCGGCGAACTGGCGCTGACCGGCGAACTGCGACCGGTCCGGGGCGCGCTGGCGATGGCGCTGGCGGTGGCCCGGGACGGCCGCGCATTCGTGCTGCCCGCGGCCAATGCCGCCGAGGCCGCGCTGGCGGGCGGGGGCGATGTCCGCGCCGCGGCCTCCCTCGGCGAAGTCTGCGCGCACCTCGCGGGCCGCGGCGAGCTGGCCCGCGCGCAGCCGCCGGCCGGCGCCGGCCATTTCGAATATCCGGACCTGCTCGACATCAAGGCGCAGGCGCAGGCCCGGCGGGCGCTGGAGATCGCCGCCGCCGGCGGGCACAGCCTGCTGATGACCGGGCCGCCGGGCACGGGCAAAACCATGTTGGCCCAGCGCCTGCCCGGCATCCTGCCGCCGATGACCGGGGCGGAGGCCGTCGAATCGGCGGCGGTCCAGTCGCTCGGGTCGGGCGGTTTCGACGTCGCCGCCTGGCGGCGGCGGCCCTATCGTGCGCCGCATCACACGGCATCCGCGGTCGCCCTGGTCGGCGGGGGCGGCAATCCCCGGCCGGGAGAAATCTCGATGGCGATGCACGGCGTACTGTTTCTCGACGAATTGCCGGAGTTCGGGCGGCGCGTGCTGGAGGTGCTGCGGGAACCCCTGGAATCCGGACGGATCACGGTGTCGCGCGTGGCGCGGCAGGCCGACTTTCCGGCGCAGTTCCAGCTGGTGGCGGCGATGAACCCCTGCCCCTGCGGCTACCTCGGCCATTACGGCAACCGCTGCCGCTGCACGCCGGACCAGGTGGCGCGTTACCGTTCGCGCATTTCCGGGCCGTTGCTGGACCGCATCGATTTGCAGATCGAGGTGCCGGCGCTGCGGCAGGAGGAACTCATGCGCGGCGGCGGCGGCGAATCCTCGGCCACCGTGCGCGAACGCGCGGAAGCGGCGCGCGCGCTGGCGCTGGCCCGCCAGGGCAAACCCAACGCCCGGCTCGCGGTGCGGGAGATCGACCGGCACTGCGCGCCGGACGCGCAGGGCGAAACGCTGCTCAAGCAGGCCATCGCAAGGCTCGGACTGTCGGCACGCGCCTACCACCGGATACTCAAGGTCGCGCGTACCATCGCCGATCTCGCGGACGCCACCGCGGTTGCCGGCGGCCACGTCGCGGAAGCGATCCAGTACCGCAGGCTCGACCGGACATGATCCGGAATCTTCCCCCGGTTTAGTTGACACCGGATTTTCATGCCAGCTGTTTCTCATACGTCGCAGGCGACACGTAGTTAAGCGATGAGTGCAGTCTACCCCGGTTGTAGAACGGCATGTAGTCGCGCAACGCCGTCCTGATCTGCCAGTCCTCGTCGAAGCGCAGGCCGTGGTAGATCTCCGACTTCATCGAATGGAAGAAGGACTCGATATAGGCGTTGTCGGTAATGGTGCCCGGCCGGTTCATGCTCTGTGTGATGCCTAGCACCTGTAACCTTGCCTTAAAAGCCCCGGCAGCATATTCAATCCCCCGATCCGTGTGGAAGATCAAGCCCTGCGGCGGCTTGCGATAGCGCACGGCCCGGTCCAGCGCCTTCAGTGTCAGCGCCACATCCTTGCGATGACCGTAGGCCCAGCCGATGACGCGCCGCGAGTATTTGTCCATCACCACCGCCAGATAGCGGTAGATGCCGCCGACCTTCAGATACGTGATGTCGCCCACCCAGACCTGATCGGGACCGGTCAGGTTCGCATCCAGCTGCTGGTTGCCGACCTCGGCAAAGAAATGTCTGAGCCTCGGGTTGGTATAGCGGATCGTCGCCACCCGCGCCTTGATGCCGTGCTGGCGCATCACCCGCGCAATCCGGTTCTCGCCTGCAGCACAGCCCTGGTTTCGCAGCACCTGATACACCCGTGGGCTGCCGTAGGTATGACGACTGCGGTGATGCACGTGGCGAATGCGCTCGACCAATTTATCGTCCTCCTGCGACCGCCGGCTGGGGGGCCGCGTGCGCCAAGCGTAATACCCCGCCCGCGTCACCCCGTAGAGCCTGCACATCAGCGCGACTTGGTGTTCGACCCGGTTTGCTTCGATGAACTCGAAGACTTCCGCTTTTGATCGGAAGCAAACCGGATGGCTTTTTTTAGGAGTTCGTGCTCCTCTTTAAGCACCTTGTAGCGCTGCTCCAGTTCACGCAGCCGCTTCAGTTCCGCCTTCGTCTGGACATCCAGTTTTGCGCTCTTGGCCACAATCATCCCGTCACGGACTTGTTTGCGCCACAGTGACAGCATGAACGGGTGAATGTCCAGTGCATGCGCAACGTCCTGAATCAGCACCCCGGGCAGACTGCTCAGTTTCACCGCAGTCGCTTTGAACTGCTCGCCATACCGCGCCACCTTGCGTGGCCCTGCTCTTGCCATCAAACACCTCCAGGCTGTTAGCCCAAGGTGTCAACTAAAGTGGGGGAAGTTTGTCCGTCTGCCGGCCTGCCAGTGTTATCCCGGATCGATCTGATTGCGGTCGCCGCCCTGGGCGCGCGATTTTCAGGTTCGGACAAAAGCCATTGTTCCAACATCTGGTTGGAGGGGGGCGTGAGAATGAAATCGACTCCGGTGCCTTTCGGGCGTTATCAGCGAGGGTTTGGCTTGATCGTATGGCTGTTGATGATTCCAGTGTTCTTGATTGTGCTGCTGATATTGGCGTTCCTGTTTTATGAAGGACGCAAAGCGTATTGGGATGCACAAGTAGAAGAAATGTGTGCGAAGGATGGGCACGTACGAATTTATGAACGCGTGACTATCACCAAAAAAGAATTGGACAAATTGCTTCTGGCTGGCAATGGAAGAATTTATTTGGGGATGAAGGATTTAACAAAGGCTGAGGATCCAGTCTATCTAGAAAGCAAAGAAACAAACATTAGAGAAGCAAATCCGCGCGTGCGACGTACAGAGTGGTCTGCGGTGCGCCGATCGGATCAAAAAGTTGTTGCGCAATGGTATAGCTATGGAAGGGTGGGTGGAGACATACCCTCGCCGGCACATGGGTCATCATTTCGATGTCCAGACTGGCAACAAACATGGATTGAGTTGTGGGACTTGTTTCTTGTAGAGGGATATATGCATTGAAAGAGATCGACTTCGGCGCTGAGGTTTTGGTACTGGATTCTGATCTTTAACTAGGGGAGCGGTGCATGGGGATGGTATTGCTGCCGGCACTTGGCCTTTATTTGATCATTTTGTTTCTGGCTACGTGCGAGGCGTACCGCTGGGCAGGGAAGCGCGGCCTTCCGAAAGGCAGGCGATTTCTGGCCGCAATCGGCGGATTTCTCATCTTCTATCTTCCCTTGTTTTGGGATCACCTTCCCACGCTGGCTTCGCACCAGTATGCCTGCAGGACAGAGGCGGGATTCTGGGTTTACAAAACAGTCGATCAGTGGAAGGCAGAGAATCCGGGGGTGATGGAGACGCTAGAGCCTGTTATGCACTTGTGACGATGTGGATGATTTTGTGAAGCATAAGGCA
>CAZHJU010000024.1:0-49940 GCA_964533495.1 uncultured Bordetella sp.
GCGCTCATCAAGTTCCGGCTGCCCGAAGAGCACCACCTGCAGCAGTTTGCGTTTTTCGGTTTCCAGATTGGTGAGCAAACGCAGCGCCTCCAGTGTTTCCTGCGGCATCGCCTGCGCCTCATCGAGGCAGACCACCACCGTTTTTCCCTGACGCGCAAAATTCAGCAGCGCGCGTGACAATTCCTTCAGCAACTGGTGCTGGTCCGCTTCGCGCGGCAGGGCTATCCCCAGTTCATCCGCCAGCGCAAACATCAGCGTGCGCGGCTCAAGATAGGGGTTGGGCACATAGGCAGACACAAACCGCGAGTCCAGCGTCGCCAGGAAACGGCGGCAGAGCAGCGTCTTGCCGGTGCCGACCTCGCCGGTGACCTTCATGAAACCTTCGCCGTTGCGGGCGGCGACCAGCAGCGTGTTCAGCGCTTCCTGGTGGGAGTTGCAGGCATACGCAAAACTGGTGTCCGGCGTAATGCCGAACGGCGGTTCACGCAGGCCGAAATGCGCTTCGTACATGGCGCAAGCCTATCACCGTTGCGGCTCCGGCACGCCCATTGCGCGAATGCGGTCCCGCGTCTGCAGCAGGTCTTCCTGCCAGTTGCGGTCGCTGTGGATGATGGTCGGCTTGAGCAGGATCACCAGCTCGCTTTTCACGTTGCCGGAATCGCGCTGCCGGAACAGATTGCCGATGCCCGGGGCATCGCCGACGCCCGGCACCTGGCTGCGGTTGCTGACCGACTGCTGCCGCATCAGCCCGCCGATGGCGACGATGTTGCCGTCCTGCACGCGCACGATGGTGTCGGTCTCGTTGACGTCGCTCGACGCCAGCGGCAGCGTGAACGTGCCCAGGGACGTGCCCAGATTGATTATTTTCTGCCGTTCCACCACGTTGCTCACCGACGGATGAATGTGCAGGATGATGTTGTTGCTGCCGTCGATCTGCGGCGTCACGTCGAGCGCGATGCCCGAGAAGAACGGCGCGACGGTGATCGTCGGCGTCGTGACGGTGTTGGTGCCGCTGGTGCTCGAGGTCGTGCTGACGTTGGTGACGAAAAAATCGTCGGTGCCGACCTTCAGCACGGCCTTCTGGTTGTTGAGAGTCGCCACCCGCGGGCTCGACAGCACGTTGACGCCGCCCTGGGTTTCGAGGAAGGACAGCAGCGCCGCGAAATTCTTGGTCTGCAGCGCCAGGCCGAAAACACCGCCCGCCGCGCCCGTGCCCAATGCCAGGGCGCCGGCCACGGCGCCGGCCGACCCGCCGACCAGCGCCGAGTTGCTCAACACCGTGCCATCCGCGGAGCGCGCCGTCGGCGCGCTGATGACCCCGCTGCGATCGAGCACCGCGCCCGGCGCAAGAACACCGGCGCCAATGCGGGTGCTGCCGTCGCGGAATCCCGCCCAGTTGATGCCCGCCTGGTAACCGTCGCGCAGCGTGACCTCGATGATCTTCGCTTCCAGCACCACTTGGCGCGCGACGATCGACTCCATCGACCTGAGGAATTGCTCGACGCCGCGCAGTTCGGTCGGCATCGCGCGGACCACGATCACGCCCGACTGCGCATTGACCACCACGCTGCGGCCCTCGCCGCCGCCGAGAATGGCGCTCAGCGATTTCTGGATGTCCCTCCAGAAATCCGAATCGGAACTGGTGGTGACCCGCGTGCTCTCGGCCGTCCGCGTGTTGCCGGCGCCGGCCGGGCCGGTCGTCGGTATCGGAATGCTGCCCGCGGTCGGCGTGCCCGGGCTCGACGGCGCATCGGTGATCGAACCCGAGCTGACCCGCGTCTGGGTCTGGCCGCGGCGCTGCGCCTGCAGGTAATTGACCTGGAAGATGCGCGTCTGCAGCGTGGCCGGCAGCACGATGATGCGGCTGCCCTGCAGGTTGTAGTCGAAACCGTAGAGGTCGCGCAGGGTATCCAGCGCCTCGGTCACCGTGACGTCCTTGAGGTTCACCGACAGATCGCCCTTCACGTCCGGGTGCAGCACCATGCTGTAACGGGTGCCCGAGACGATGGCCATGAACACCTGGCCGGCCGGCGCGTTGTTGACCGACAGGTCGAAGCGAGTTTCGGGCTTCTGGACG
Organism: uncultured Bordetella sp.; assembly: GCA_964533495.1. GTDB lineage: Bacteria > Pseudomonadota > Gammaproteobacteria > Burkholderiales > SG8-41. The sequence goes on from CAZHJU010000024.1 coordinate 2,078, forward strand.
TCGGCCCGCGGCATCTCCACCACCAGCGGCGGCAGCAGCGCCTGGCTGACCGCCTCCGGCGTCACCGGCTTGCGCTCGCGCGCGGCCTGGTCGAGTTCCCTGTGGATCGCGTCCTGCGCCGCGTTGGGGCGTTGCGGCAGGTCCGCGCAGCCTGCGACGAGCACGATCATCGCGATGGTCATCCATCGTTGCATGTCATTGCGCCTGTTCGTCATGTTCATTTTTTCGTTTTACCCGTACCGGTCCTGGTTTCGGCGCGTCGCACCCTGTCCGCAGGAAGTTTCCGCACTTGTGGATAAAGGCTGAGCACGATGGTTTCCGTTCCATCCTTCAGCTCGGCCTCGCTTTCGGTCAGCCGCACCAGGCGCGCCGATCCGTAGCGTTCCCCCAATGCCACCATTTCGCCGCTGATCATCGCCACCTTGCGTCCCGGCGACAGCATCACCGACTGCAGCACCGGACCGCCCGCTGCCGCGCCGCTGCCCGCTGACGCCAGCGCCGCCGGCGGCCGCGTCGGATCCGCGAGTCCCTGCGCCGCTGCCGCCGCGGCAAACAGCATGCCCGCCAGCGCCAGCCCCTGTTTCATCGCCGCCGCGCTCATACCACCAGCCATGCCTTGTTCAGGCTGAGGGTATGCAACGTCAAAGTCAGGCGCAACCGCGGATGGCCGGTCGCATCCAGCTCGGCCTTGCCCCAGAACAGCTGCCACTGCAGGGCTTCCAGCCGCTTCAGATAGGCATGCAGCTCCGCGTACGAGCCCTCGACCCGGAGCTCGAAACTGTGCTGGAAGATGCCGCGGCCGGTATCCGCCTCCTGCGCCCCGGGATCGGCCGCCTTGGCGGCACCGTTGGTCTGGTAACGCTGCACCGGCAGCTTGTGCAGGCTGACCAGCGCAAGCCCGCGCTCCTTGCCCAGGACGCCCTCGAGCAGCCTCGACACCTGGTCCGGCGGCACCAGCTGCTTCTGCAATCCCTGCAGGCGCTCGTCGATCTGGGCGACCTGCTTGCGCAGTTCGTCGCGGTAGCGCCGCTTCACGTCGTCCGGATTTTCCTGGCCGCGATTGGCCGCCAGGGCCATTTCCCCGGCGCGTATCGCCGCCCGCGCTTCGGTCAACTGGCCGGACAGGCGCTTGTGCTGGGCCGCCATCGGCGACAGGGAGAACGTATCGAACAGCAATACCACGGCGGCCACGCCCAGGCCCGTCATCAGCGCCCGCTCGCGCAGCGACCGCGCGTTGAACAGCGCGTTCCATTGACGCCAGTGTTCGAGGAGTTGGGACATCATTTCTTTGCTCCGCCCGCTTCGGTTTTCTCGGCGGCGTTCACGGTCGCCAGCATGAACTCGATATACCGCGGCACTTCGGGCTTGCCGCCGGCGTCCTTCGCCGGCGCGGCCTCGGGCCGGCGCATTTCCAGCGCCGAAAACTCGCGTCCCTGCAGCACCGGCTCCTTGTTCAGTTTCTGGATGTACGCCGGCACCAGGTCGGGCGCCATCACCCGCCCCTGTATCGCGACCTCGCCGGCGCCGCCGACCGTGAACCCGGTCAGCCAGAGACCGTCGAGCGCCTGCCGCGAAAAAGCCTGGAAGTAACCGGCGAAACCGGTGCGGTTGCCGAGACCGCCGCCCTCGAGCACGGCCATGCTCTCGCGGGCCGTCTTCAACTCCGTTTCCAGACGCCGCACTTCGACATCGAGCCCGGTGTTGCCCGGCTTCGCCGCGCCTTCGCCCTTCAGGCCCACGGTGTAGGCCGTCTGCGCCTTCAGCAGCGTCTGCGCCGAAGCGAGTTCCTCGCGCAGGCCGGCGAGCCGGTGCGCATCATGAAACTGCAGCACGGCCATGACCGCCGCGACGGCGGCGACCAGCGCCAGCGCGCGGCCCAGCGTCAGGAACTGCCGCTGCCTGCGGAACGCGGGGCCGAGCAGGTTGACGTACTGGCGCATCAGACGGCCGCTCCTTCCCGCAGCGATGCGCCGATCATCTGCAGGCATTGCGACTGCCGCAGCGGATCGCGCAACTCCGGCACCCCCGGGAAATCCATGACCTGCCCGAGATCGAGCAGGGTCACCGGCACCGTCAGGTTCGCGCCCAGATACTCCGCCAGGCGGGCGCCGTCCGGCACCGGCGAAATCACCAGGCGCGACACCGAGACGCTGCGGAACTGGCGGTCGAAATGGTCCAGTGAACGCTGCAGTTCCAGCGCAATGCGATCGTAGCGCTCGGCTTCGTCCGCGCCCGGCACAAAGTCGCGAAGGGACACATCGATGCGACGGGCCTGGTAGAGCTCGCCACCGCTGGTGAAGGTCAGCAGCGCGCCGTTGTCACCGAAGCAGAGCATCGCCAGTCCGCGCCCGTCCTGCTCGAACAGGGCGGCCAGGTTGCGCTGGGCAAGCTCCGGCACGTCGACCACTTCGAGGTCGATGTCGGCGTCGTTGAAGGGTTTCACCGCGGCGGCAATCACCTCGTTGCGCGTCGCGACCGCCAGCATCTGGGCGGGACGGCCCGCGTTTTCGGCGCCCGGCACGCGGACCCCGTCCACCACCGCGGTCTCGACCGGATAATCGACCATGTCCCTGATCGACCAGCGCAACGCGTTCTTCGCTTCGGCCGCCGGCACGTTCGGCGCGTCCACGGTCAGCAACTGGTATTCGTTCGTCTTCAGCAGCGTGGCGCACTGGTAACGGTCGAGACTCAATTCCTTGCGCAGGCGTCTCAGCGTATCGAAGTCGCTGCCCTCCTTGCGAAACGATTCGCAAAGCAGGATTTCGGGACGCGGCTTGCCTTCGACCAGCACATGGGACAGATCGATGCGATCCGCATGGAGATTGAGGCACAACCATCCCGGCCGCTGTTTCTTACTAAAAAAGCTCATCTGATCGCCGTGCACAAAGTCACAAAATTTTCCCAAGCTAACATGTTTTTCAATGTTGTCAAAGACTTACGATATGTTTTGCGCGACATTGCACAATCGGAAAAGTTAATCCATTGTTTTGATTAATAATTTTCACGTATATAAATCCGCTCGCCGCCGCCGCCGCGTATACCGAAGCGCGCTCTGGCTGACGGATCCCGATCATGGGCGGCACCACACCACTGGCCGCGCAACCACGGCAGGTTGCCCGCGCCTGCACTGGGCGCAAAAGACGGGCAGGCCGCGGCAGCCGTGCCGTTACCAAGGTTGAAGGCAAGATCGACGCTGCCATTGTTGCCTGCGCCGGGTGCCCCCAGCACGATGGTGCCGCGTCCCGCGGACAGCGCCGTGACCGATGTCACGGTAGTTTCGCCTGCGTTCAGATTGCCGATGTAATTGTCCATGCCCACGTTGCCTGCGGTCAGTGTCGTACAGGTATCGAGGGTGTTCGTTGCAAAGAACGTGCCCGTCCAGTACTGGGCCTCGAAAGGCACCCGCAGCGGCAACACCTGCGATCCGCTGGCACCCGTCAGCCGCAAACGGCCATAACGCACGGCCTTTCCGTCCGGAAAATCGATGCCGTTGCCGGCGCTGGCCTGTCCGAATCTCGCCGGATTCGACGAATACGCGACACCGTCGGCATCGATCACGTCGATCGCCAGCGAAATGTCGGCATCGAACGGCGCCACGGGACTGCCGCGCGTGAACGCCACCCCGCTGCCGGAGTTGAACGTCAGGGTCCCCGTGCCGTTGCCGTTGTCCACGATGACGGGGTCCGTTCCGGTGATGCCGCTGACATCGAGCGTGCCGCTGGCCGCGGAATACGTCTTGCCGGTCAGCGAACCGTTGGTGATCCTGAAAAACGCCTGGGACGCCGGCGAAGTGCCCCGGTAATTCAGCGTCGTCCCCCCGGCAAGATTGCGCGCGGTGGCCGTCAGCACCGGCGACATCCCCGCGGCGTAAACGAAGGGCTGTCCGACATAGGTGAATCCGCCCGCGGTGCAGGCCGCCGCGAACGCCGGATCGTTGAACGCAACCGCGAAATTGTGCGGTATGAAGCGCCCGACGTTGCCGCTCGCCGTGCCGATGACGTCGCCGGTGCCGAGGTAATCGCCGTCGCCGAGGCGCGGCGTGAGGGTGATGATGCCGACCTCGCCCCAGGTCACGTTGGTCGCCGTGGCTGCGCCGCCGGTGAACGCGGTGCCCGCGATCAGGCCGTTGCCGAGCGCGGGATTGGCGACGAGCCCGAGTCCGCCGACCAGCGCCGAAGTCAGTTGCACGCCTTCCGCGGGCGACTCCCTGCCGAAGTTGGGCGTCGCGTTGTTGCTCGCATTGCGCGCGGTCACGGTCAGCGTGATGTTTTCGCCGGCGCGGATGAACGCCGTGCCGGCGGCATCGGCCGCCGCGGGATTGGCAAAGGCATCGGCGGTTCTCTGGATGCCCGAGACCGTGAAGCCCGCGGGCTTGCTGACGAATTCGTCCTGCCCCAGCATCAACAGCCCCCCGGCGACGCCCGAGCCGTCGTGGCGCGCATGCAGCCGCACCCGCCCGACGTCGGGATAACGCACCTGGATGGTCGCCTCGCCGGAAGCGTTGAAGTTCAGGTTCACGTTCGTTCCGGGGCTGGCTCCGGCAATGCCGCCGCCATTGACGCTCACCGCGAGCGTGCCGGTGGCGGGATTCAGGTAATTCGACCAGAAGCCGACCGTCTTGGTCGTGCTCTGGAACGCCGGCACGCAGCGCTGCGTCACGTCATCCTTGCGCACGGCGGAGACAGTGACATTGCTCTGGAGCGTATCCGACACATGATCCTGCACGTCGAACACGAAGCCCGAATCCGCGGCCGTGAAGGTGCAGGCCGGCGTGCCGAAATTGCAGGCCGGCGCGGGATTGACGGGCGCGGGACTGATGCCGGTCGCACCGATCGATGCGCCACCCGGCGTCGTCACCTGGATATCCTTGTTGACGGAGCCCAAACCCGAGGCAATCGCAAAACCCGCGCCGCCCGCGAAATTCGTCGTCGCGCCGGTCGCGGTCAGCGTGCCGGCCACGCCGCCCGTGTATTCGATCGTGCAGTCGACGTTCGCGCAGGCGCGGATCGTCAGCGTCGACGGGTTGCAGGTCAGGCCGCTGCCGCTGCCGTGCGTGATGCGGATATGGTCGAGGGCCTCCACGTCGCAGGGACGCTTGAGATCGTAAACGACGGCAACCTCGGCCGCGGTCAGCACGCGGTCGTAAACGCGCATCTCGTCGATCTGGCCGTTGAAGTACACGGGCGTGCCCCCGGTATCCTCGATCCGCCCGATGCTCGAAAACGCCGTGGTCACCGCGCCCGTCTCGCCGGTCGCGGAGCCGGACAGGCTGCCGTTCAGATACACCTGCACCGCGCCGGTCGTGGTGTTGCGCGTCAGCACCACGTGCTGCCAGTTGCCGTTGTTGACCGCCGCCGCCGATTCCGCGTAAGCGCCGTTCCCCTTCTGGATCGCGATGCGGCCGTTGCCGCGCAGGAATCCCCAGAACACGTCGTTGCCGCCGCCGCTTTCCTCCACGCCGGTCACGCCCGGCGCCTCCCAGGCCGTATTGCTGCCGGCCTGCGTCGTCCTGATCCAGAACGCGAGACTCGCCGTGCCGCCGAGGATCGTCTGCAGATTGGGCACGGTGACGTAATCGTTGCTGCCGTCGAACACGCCATAGCCGCAGGTGCCGGGATTACCCGGACGCGCGGGCGCCGTGTTGGCCGTGGTCGGGCCGTTGGGCGCGAGCGCGGTGCCGTGGCGGTTGTTGCCGCTCGAATCCTTGACTTCACCGGTCGTGCCGTTCCACGCGGCTTCGTCCATCGTGTAATGCGCCAACAGCCCCGGAACCTGCTGCTCGCTGCAGTGGTACAGCCCCGCCCCCGGCGTCGGCAGCGGGCCCGCGGGAATCGCGACGAACGAACCCGCCGGCGGCTCCCAGCGCAGCTGAATCACCGCGTCGCCGCCGTTCTCGTAGAACTCGAACCGGATCGGGTAGAACTGCCCCGCCGTCAGCGCCACGGTGCCGCTGGTGTTGGTCGTCGAGGAATGATCGGTCCAGTTGTCGATGATTGGCGTGGTCATGTCGTTGACCCAGAGCCGCACACCGTCGTCGGATTGGGTCTGGAACCGGTAGTTGCCGCTGGTCTCGACATAGATGTAGCCGTCCCAGCGCACCGAGAACTGGTTGATGCCGATGCCGGGGACGCCGGGCGCGGCGGCTGCCCAGTTGAAATTCACAGGGCCATCCACGCGCGTGCCGTCCGGCAGGCCCGAGGGGCGCGCCGGCGGGAAGCCGCCGGTGACGTTGTAGTACGAGCCGAACAGCCCGGACACCAATTCCCCGCCGGCCGGGCAGGTTGACACGAGCATGCGCTCGCCGACGGCGAAGGTGCCGAACGCATCGAGCCCGGTGCCCTGGGTGCTCGTGCCCGTGCGGGTGCCAGCCGTGACGTCGTTCCAGGTGCCGCCGCTGTGGCGCTGAATATTGAACTGCGCGGGATTGGCACCGCCGTCAACATCGCCCGCCAAGAAGTTGAAGACGACGCTGTAATTGCCGCTAAACGCGATGCCGCCGTTCGTCAGCGTCCACCAGCGGTTGACGCTTTTCGCCGGATCGATCGAGGAGGTGCCGATATCCGGATGATCGCCGCCGGGATCGCTGACCGAAACGGTCAGATCGCCCTGCGTGGTGATATTGGCGAACGCCACCGTCACCGGACGATAGCCGTTCGCGCCGCCGACGTCGAACACGCGCGACGTGCCGCCGGTCGGCATGCGCAGGCGCAGATTGCCGTTGATGTAGCCGCTGCCGCGGCTCACCCCGCTCCAGGTCGTCTGCTGCACGATGAACACGTTGGCGCCGGTCGTGACCACGCCGCTGGTCAGCGTCGCCTGCATCGTCACCGTCACGTTGCTGTTGATGACCAGCCCCGCGCTGTTGTTCACCTCCAGGTTCTGGAAAGTGGTCGCACCCGTCAGCGTCTGCAGCGCGCTGCCGTTGAAGCGATGCTGCGCGCTGCCCGGCGTGAACGTGCCGCTGTTGCTGAAATTGCCGCGGTAGTTCTGTCCGCCGCCGGCGCTGCTGGTGTAGGTGCCGGCGTTGGTGAAGCTGCTCTGGTAGTCGTTCGTCTGGCTGGCGTTGGTCGTGCCGTTGTTGACGAAGGCCCCGGAAAAAGTGACCGCGCCCGAATTGGTGAACGTCACGCCGGCATTGACGGTCGTCGCGCCGCCGACCGTGGCCGCGCCGCCGTACTGCTGCTGCTTGGTGCCGCTGCCGGCGAGCGTCAGGTTGTGATAGTTGATGTCACCGACGCCCAGCCACACGCTCTGGTTGCCGCCGTCGTAGGTGAACGTGCTGGCCGTGCCCGGCAGGATCCGGGCATTGCCGAGATCGGTCATCGCACCGGACAGGAAGATGTTTGCCGCGCCGCCGCTGGCATCGATGACGGCCTGCCCCAGCGTGTTGTTGAAGAAACCCAGGTCGCCGTTGATGTCCAGCGTGCCGCTGGTCAGCGCGATACGCGCGGTGCCGGCAGTCCAGTTGCCCATCACCACGTTGCCGTTGACAGTCGCGCTGCCGGCGTTGACGTTCCAGGCCTTGGTGCCGCCGGTGCCCCGGTTGAAGGTGACGCCGCCGGTCGTCAGCGCATTGCTCCCCGTATGCGTCAGCGTGGAATTGTTGTTGCCGCTGCCCACGATCAACTCGGCGATGGTCGCGTTCTGGTTCAGCGTGACCGTGTCGTTATTGCAGATGGTGACCGTCGCGTCGGCATGCGGAATCGTCGAGCCTGCCGTGCCGTTGCAGCCCGTATTGCTCCAGGTCGCCGTCGCCGACCAGTTGCCGCCGCCGTTGCGGCTGTAGTAGTTGGCCGGCGGAGTCGTGTAGCGTATGACGACGACGCCAGAACCGCCGTTGCCACCGTTATGCGCAGTGGTCGCAGTCGATCCGGTAGCTCCACCGCCACCACCACCGGTGTTTGCAGTTGCATTGCCGCCAGCGCCCCGTGAAGCCGGAGCGGAACCTCCTCCGCCAGCGCCCCCGGCCCCGCCGGCGGCACCATAACCGCCACCGCCGCCGCCGCCAGCATAAGTTACTGCTGTGCCAGTGATGTTGTTGCTCGTACCCGCGCCACCCGCGCCACCGGTATTGTTCGTGTTCGCATTGCCACCACCAGCCGATGCGCCGCCGCCGCCCGCACCACCATTGCCCGTTGCATTGCCGTTTCCACCGTTATTGCCTTGCCCGGATGTGCCCGCACCGCCAGTGCCGCTGGTATCCAACCGGCCGCCGCCACCTGAACCGCCTGCAGTCCCGACATTGTTGCCGACATAACCGCCGCGGCCACCGCCCGTGGCCGTGATCGAGGAGAAAACCGAATTCCCACCGTTGCTGCCGGCAGTGCAGGTACCGCCACTGCATGCCGCGCCAGCGCCGCCCGCGCCGACAGTAATGGTGTAAGACGTCCCGGGCGTGACCGCAAAGCCGGTTGCTGCGCGGTACCCACCCGCACCACCGCCGCCCGCGCCACCAGCGTTGACATTGGTAATCCCGCCACCACCGCCGCCGCCGCCGACCACCAGATATCGCACTGCCGTGACACCCGGCGGCGGCGTGAATGTACCGCTCGCAGTGAATCGGTGGACGGTATCAGCGCCCACCGTGGTCGTCGTGCAGTTGGTGCACTGCGCCCAGCCCCAGGATGACCACAAAGAACAGGCCAGAAACAGCAGCAACGATCGGACCAGCTTACCAGCGTGGAGCACACCATCTGCCGCCCACCGGATGATTCCGTTCAGCGAGCATGTTCCAGAACCGGCAATTTTTTCTTGGTTCAACATGGCTAGGATCCAAACTCGTCCGTTATCTGGATGACCCGCAATTCCTGCCATCCGTGCAGACTATCAGGAGCAGGCTGAACGTCAATCCCGGCAGCCCCAAACAGAGTATATATTTGTAAGTTATTGATTTTATTAACATTTTTAAAAACACTCGAAACGCGGCCCAGCTGCGGGATCCTTGCACTTCGCCAGCGTCACCACCACGCTCCGCTCGACATAACCGGAGCCCGGCGTGCCGGGACATACCGCCTGGTTGCAGGCGGTCGCGGTGATGCTGTAGACGCGAATGTTGCGGTTCGCCTCCGTGGCATCGAAAGGCGTGCATTCCACCGTGACCGAAAACGGCGCCAGCGAGCCGGCCATCGCCCCTTGGGCAATCGTGCCGGCGGGACAGGGTGCCGCGGTATCGCTTGGTGCGGCATCGGGATCGAGCGCCCGGTACATCGCCCAGTTCAGGCCGGCGCGCGCCGCGTAATAGGCGCGCACGCCGAGGATATCGGCCTGCACCGTGTTCTGCTGCAGCCCGGTGAAGATCACCATGAAAGCGCCCAGCGCCGACAGCACCACCAGCAGGAAGATGCCGGTGATCAGGCTGAAGCCGCGCATGCGGCGCGGCGATTCGTGGCGGCGGATCGTCATGGCGCGTTGTCCACCTGGGCCTGCTGGAACATGCGGATCTGCTCGACTGCGCCGCTCGCCGCCACACTGTTGATCTGCAGGATGATCGATACCGTCGCGATGCGCTCGGTCAGAGAGTTGGCGCTGTAGATGAACTCGCAATCGCCGACATTACCCGCCAGTACCGCGCTAACGCCGCCGACGGGCGGCGCGACCTGCGCGGCGTTGTAAGCATAACCCCAGTAACGCAGAAGCTGGCCACCAACGCAGCCGTAGGTCACGGGGCCGCTGACGACATGAAATCGCTTGGCAGGAGAAGGTTCAGGAAACGGGAACGAGACCACGGGAGTAATCGTAAGAGTTGCTCCTGATTGCGCCGTAACCAACGCACGGTTACCTCCATGGTATGCATTCGACGCAGTCCCGCCGCTGTACAGGTTGTAAACGACAACGTGGCTGCCGACCGCTGAAGGGGCCGGACCGATCACGTCAAAAATCTGCGTAGGATCACTGGATAAAAAATCCAATGGATTTCCGGCAGGACCGGTATTTGCAAAATCCGCGCGGTAACGCCCGCCGCCGGTCGTCTCGATGTATTCGACGAAGCCGCCACTCACGCGCACGCTGTTCGGCAGCGCCAGCCGCAGATCGCGGGTCATGCGCCGCAACGCGGTGTCCGCCTCGTCGGTCAGCGCGGCACGGCGCGCGGCATCGGCATAGCCCTCCACCGGGCGGCGGATGAACACCGCGACCACCGCGGCGATGATCGAGGTGATGGCGATCACCACGATCAGTTCGACCAGGGTGACGCCTCTTGAGGAATCGCGCGGGAAGGTCATGGTTCAGGGCAGCGCGTTGGGTGCATAACGGGTGCGATAACCGTCGAGGACCGCGGTCACGCCGTTCGGCCCGGTGACCGTGACCGTCACCCGCAGACTGGTGCCGGCGGCCACCGTCGCGGTATTCGCCACGAGGTTCGCCGGCGCAACGGCGACGGCGACCTGGTAGGCGCCCAGCCCGCCGATGGCCGTGCCGTCGACATTCGCCGGCACGCCGGCAAGGCCGTTGTAATCGTTGACGTTGTCGTACGGATCGGTTCCGCTGCCGCGCGACTCGCCGGATTCGGGACCGAGCACCTCGACCAGAGTCGCGCAACCCGCCGTATCCTGTGCCGTCGCCGCATTGCCATCGTCGGGATCGCAGTAGGTGAAGGGCATCGCCAGCACTTCCTCGAGATAGGCCTCGGCAATGGCCAGCGCCTGCTTCTGCGCCAGCGGATCGGCGCTGGCGCGGGTGGTGAAGTTCATCACGCCGAGGATGCCTGCCAGACCAACACTGATGATCGCGATGAACACCACCAGTTCAACCAGTGAAATTCCACGGCAGCGGCTGCGGTTGCTGCCGGCGCACAGCGGAATTTCAGTTCGCAGAGACATAACCGGTATTGGCCGCAACGGTGATCGTCCGTGCCGGATCGCCGGCAATGGTGCTGGTAAATACGACGTTCACACCCGCACTGGGGCGACCCAGTCCGTCAAAGCTGAATTCGACTGCATTCAACGTGACTCCTAGTGGCGCATCTTCCACGGACGCCGCGCCATTTACCGGATAAGTCAGCGTCACGCCACAGCCCGATGCGGTACCAGCCTTGATCTGTGCCGCCGTGATACAGACGAAAACCGGACGCCGCCAAGCAATCGCGGTTTTCTGCGCCAGCCGGATTACCGCTGCCGACTTGTCGTAAAAACCACGAGACTCGAAAGTACTCGCCTGGAAAAAACGAGGTGCAGCCACTGCGGCAACGATTGCGAGTATCCCGATCGTGACCACTAGTTCCACCAGCGTAAATCCAGCGGGCTTCATAATAATTGCTTCTCCACAAAAAACAGGGGGCGCAGTAACCTACGCCCCCTGTTCCTCAGCCGGCCTGAAAATTACAGGCTAGGCGTACCGGCTCACTAAATTACGGACATGCTTTCGTGGCAGTACCAGTCGCAGCATAAGTGACAGTGCAAGCGGCGTCGCTGGCCAATGCAAACACCCCAGTACCCGGAGTGTAGTTAAAGCCACTGAAAGATTGCAGTGCATCATCAATTCCGGTGAGACTGGGAATTCCACTTGCCGCATCTACGTTTGTGCCGCCCATCACGCAAAAAGCGTTTGAACTGCCAGCCGCAACCCACTGCGCTTGGCAAAGCGCAACTGCACCATTAATCGCGCCGACCAGACCGTCAGCCGCGGCAGACTTTGCCTGAGTGCTGACATCAATGAACCGCGGAAGCGCCGTCGCCGCCAGAATGCCCAGAATGGCGATCACGACAATCAGTTCCACCAGTGTAAAACCGCGCTGCTGTTTCATGGTCCTCTCCTTCTCTTTCTATCTGTTAAAACCGGGTTTGGAAAATCCTGCAAAAAACGTGTTGCAACCTTCATGCCAGCATGGTGTGCGCTTCAGCAGCCCGACGTGTCCAAGGGACTGAACGTCGGCGACGTATTTGGCGCCGTCGGCGCCGTATAGGTGAAACTGCAGGTTTGCGGGTTATTGCCCATCACCATCATCCGCAACGTCGCGCCGGCCGCCGGGCCGCCGAGTTCCGTGTTGTAACCGTCATCGGAGTTCGGGCCTGCGTTGATGCCTGCGGCGGTGACAATGCCTCCGGCATCCGCCGTCGGATAAGTATGGATCATCGTCACATTGACCCCTTCCATCACCAAGGGCGTCGTGCACTGCGGCGTGGTCGCCAAGCAGGCCGCGTGGGCCAGCGCGGAAGCGCCTTTCATGGCACCCAGCGCGCCGTTCAGCTTGGCGATGCGCGCCTGCACCTGCAGGTTGGCAAACCGCGGCAGCGCGGTCGCCGCCAGGATCGCCAGAATGATGATCACCACGATCAGTTCGATCAGCGTGAAACCGTTCTGGAAGCGTCTGTTCATGTGATTTTTCTCACGAATTACGAAGCATCTTGTTGATAATACAGCAAAAGTAATGCCAGGGTAATCTTGAGCCCGGGTCATGGCCATCGGTAGGCCGCCGCGGGTTGCAGGCCGATGCCCGCAACGCTGTGGATCGGCCGGCCGCTGACGAACACGTCCTGATAAACCACTTTCACCGCAAAACGCAGTTGTTTCATGCCGTTACGCGGCTCCACCGCCAGCCGCCGCGCCGAGTTGGCGACATACACCAGCTCCCGCGTGCCCTCCTCGAAATACCAGGTGCCCGGCTCCGGCCGCGCCGGGTAGCTCCCGCCGTAATCTGTCGGCCTTTCCGACAGCCAGCGTGTCGGATTCTCGACTTCCAGCGCGCGGGCCTCGCCTTCCCGGCGCTCGAGGATCAGTTCCGCGAGGCGGATCTGCAGGGCGGTCTTGTAGATCTGCAGCGTGGCCTCGAAGCGCGCGCGCTCCGCCGCTTCCTGATAGAACGTCAGCCGTTCGAGGAAAACGCCGAGCAGCACCGACAGCACCACCGCGACCACCGCCAGTTCCAGCAACGAAAAGCCGCGCTGCCGCTGTCTCCCGTTCCGGCTCATGCCGTCATTTTTTGGCGGTCGCGGCCGTGCCCAGGTCCCAGATCGGCAGGAACACGCCCAGCGCGAGGATCAGCACCAGGATGCCGAGCATGACGATCAGGATCGGCTCGATCTGGGAACTGAGGTGCTTGAGGTCGTATTCGACCTCGCGCTGGTAGAGGTCGGCGATTTCCCCGGTCAGATCGTCCAGCGCGCCCGATTCCTCGCCGACGGCGATCATCTGCAGCACCACCGGCGTGAACACGCCGGCATCGCGCGCCGTGCGCAGCACCGACTCGCCGCGTTCCACGCCCTCGCGCATGCGCGCGATGCGCTCGCTGATGTAGACGTTCTCCACGGTGTTGGCGACCATGCCGAGGCCGCTGGTGACCGGCACGCCGCTGCGGAACGCCAGCGAGAAGCTGCGCGCGAAGCGCGCCAGCGTCGCCTTCTGGATGATCGCGCCGGCGATGGGGATGCGTAGTTTCAGCCGGTCCCAGGTCATGCGTCCGGCAGCGGTGTTGACCCAGGCGCGCGCGCCGAAAACCGCGACGACGAGGCCGGCCAGCAGGTACGGCCAGTACTCGACCATGAAATTCGAGAAGCCGATCAGCACCTTGGTCATCAGCGGCAGTTCGGCCTTGAAGCCGGCGTAGACCTTGGCGAACGCCGGGATCACGAAGATGTTGATGATCACGATCGCGATCGCCATCGTCGCCACCACGAAGCTGGGATAGCGGATCGCCGACTTCACCTGCTCGCGCATGAACTTCTCGAACTCGAGGTGGTGGAACAGGCGCAGGAACACCTCCTCCAGCCGGCCGGTCTGCTCGCCGACGCTGACCATCGAGGTGTAGAACTGGTTGAACACCTCCGGATGCCGCGCCAGCGACACCGACAGCTCGCGCCCGGTGTCCAGGCTTTCGCGCAGGTCGCGCACGACTTCGGCGAACTGCGGATTGGAGGTAGACTCCTCGAGGCCCTTCAGCGCGCCCATGATCGGCACGCCGGCCTTGAGCAGCGTGTACATCTGCCGGCTGAACAGCAGCACCTCGGTGTGGGTGACTTTTTTCCTGCCGAAGCCGAATTTCAGGCCGTCACCGGATTTCGGCGGCGCCGACGACCGGATTTCCAGCGGCGTGATGCCGAGGCCGAACAACTGCCCGGCGATGGCGCCGCTGTCGGCGCCTTCGAGCACGCCCTGCACGGCCTCGCCGCGGCCGTTGCGTCCCTTGTAGGCGAAAAACGGCATCGGCGTCAGTCGGCGAGCTGGCTGCTGACGCGCATCGCCTCGTCCGGCGTGGTCCTGCCGGCGGCGACGATCCGCGCCGCGTGGTGACGCAGGGTGCGTCCGGCGAGCTGCTGGCGCGCGACCTGGATGAACTTCTGAATGTCCTCCTGGTTCGCCGCCTCGACCACGGGCTTGGTCATTTCCAGCATTTCATAGACGCCGGTGCGGCCGCTGAAGCCGGTGCCGTTGCAGTGCGAGCAGCCGCGGCCGCGCTTGTAGACGTGGCGGTCGACCTCGTCCCCCAGTTCGCTGCGCAGGAATTCGTGCTCGTTCGGCAGCAGTTCGTAATCCTCGATGCAGCTTTCGCAGATCACCCGCACCAGGCGCTGTGCGATCACCAGCTGCAGCGACAGCGCGACCATGTAGCGCGGTGCGCCCATGTCGAGCAGCCGTATCGGCGTGCTCGACGCATCGTTGGTGTGCAGCGTGGAGAACACCATGTGGCCGGTCATCGCCGCGCGCAGGCCCGTTTCCACGGTCTGCTCGTCGCGCATCTCGCCGACCAGCACCACGTCCGGATCCTGGCGCAGCGCGGAGCGCAGCACGCGGTCGAAAGTCAGCTCGATCTTGTCGTTGACCTGCACCTGGTTGATGCCGGGCAGGCGGTATTCGACCGGATCCTCGACGGTGATGATCTTGCGCTCCGGCGTGTTCAGTTCGTTGAGGGCCGCGTACAGCGTGGTGGTCTTGCCGCTGCCGGTGGGGCCGGTCACCAGGATCATCCCGCTGTGGCGGTGGATGACCTCGCGCACCTTGGCCAGCATGTCCGCGGGGATGCCAATGTTGTCGAGGCCGAGGATGCCGCTGCCCTGGTTCAGCAGGCGCATCACCACCGATTCGCCGTACTGCGTGGGCATCGTCGAAATCCGCACGTCGATCGCGCTGTTGCGCACCTTGATCGCGAAGCGGCCGTCCTGCGGCATGCGCTTTTCGGCGATGTCGAGGCCCGACATCAGCTTCAGGCGCAGCACCACGGCGGACGCGATCTTGCCGTCGGTCTCCGTCTGCAGATGGAGCACGCCGTCGATGCGGAAACGGATCTGCAGGCGCTTGTCCTGCGGCTCGATGTGGATGTCGGACGCCCGCGCCTGGGTGGCGTCCTCGAACACGGTCTGCAGCAGCTTGACGACCGGCGCTTCCTCGAGGCCCGGCGTCGTCGCCAGCGCGCCGAAATCGACGGCGCCGGAGTCGCCGATGTCGGCTTCGAGCTCCTGGGCGAGCCCGGCGATCTGCTCGGTGCGGCGGTAGCTGCGGTCGATCACCCGCAGCAGTTCGGTCTCGGTAACCACCGCCAGGTCGATGTCGCGCTTCAGCACGCGCGCGATCTCGTCGTAGGCGGTCAGGTCGGTGGGATCGGCCATGCCGACCATGTAGGCAGCGCCCCGGTCCTCGAGCACGATGGCGCGGAAACGCCGCGCCTGGGTTTCCGGCAGCCTGGCGATGACGTCGCGCTTGATGTTGTAATGCTTGAGGTCAATGTAGGCCGCGCCGAGCTGGCGCGCCAGCGCCTTCGAAATCTGCTCCTCGGTGATGAAGCCCTTTTCGATGAACACGTGGCCGAGGCGGCGCCCGGTCTTTTTCTGTTCATCGAGGGCGCTTTTCAGCTGGTCCTCGGTCAGCAGCTTCTGCTGGACCAGGATTTCGCCAAGACGGATTTTTTCAGGACGGCCCATTCGGTTTTCGCTCAAAATGAAACGGACGATGCAAGCAGCGTGCCAAAGCGCGCTTCCCCCCGCGGACCTTGCATGTTGTTGATAATTAAGAATATCCCCTTAGGGGCCCGAAGACAACCCGACAAGCGCAACGCAGGAACTGACCGATGTTCGACATCGTGCTCTACGAACCCGAAATCGCGCCCAATACCGGCAACGTGATGCGATTGGCGGCCAACACCGGCTCGCGGCTGCATCTCGTGCGGCCGCTGGGCTTCACTCTCAACGACCGCACGCTGGCGCGTGCCGGGCTCGACTACCGGTCGCGCGCCGGACTCCGGCTGCACGACGACTGGCCGGACTGTCTCGCCCATTTCTCCGGAAGGCGGATGTTCGCCGTCACCACGCGCGGCAGCACGCGTTACGATCGCATCGCCTACGCCGCGGACGATGTGCTGGTGTTCGGTCCGGAAACCCGGGGCCTGCCTGCAGCCCTGCTGGAATCCTGGCCGGCGGAACGGCGGCTGCGCCTGCCGATGCACGGGAAAAGCCGCAGCCTGAATCTTGCCAACGCCGTTGCGGTGATCGTCTACGAAGCCTGGCGCCAGAACGGCTTCGGCGGCGGCACCTGAACACTCGGCGCGGTGGCTGCTACCCCGCCGCATGCTCGGGTTTGGGATCGCGCCCCAGCAGTTCGCGCACGACCCCGGCCGCGTCTTCCGGTCGCGCCAGCACGCGGCACACCGCATCGGTGATCGGCATCTCCACGCCGAGCGCGGCCGCCCGGCGGCCGACCTCTTCCGCCGTGAACACGCCCTCGGCGACATGGCCGAGGCCGGCCTGCGCCGAAGCGACGGCCTCGCCGCGCGCCAGCGCCAGCCCGACGCGGCGATTGCGCGACAGGTCGCCGGTGCAGGTCAGCAGCAGGTCGCCGATGCCCGCCAGTCCGGTGAAGGTTTCGGCACGGCCGCCGAGCGCAACGCCCAGGCGCGTCATTTCCGCCAGCCCGCGGGTGATCAATGCCGCGCGGGCATTCAGCCCGAGGCCCAGCCCGTCGCAAACGCCGGCGGCAATGGCGATCACGTTCTTGACCGCGCCGCCGACTTCGACGCCGATCACGTCGTCATGCGAATACACGCGCAGCGCGGGGCCGTGCAGGGCCTGCGCCGCCGCGGCCGCGAGCGCGGCATCGGCCGCGGCCAGCGTCAGCGCAGCGGGAAGGCCGGCGGCGACCTCCTGCGCAAAGCTGGGACCGGAGAGCACCGCGCCCGCGGGGCTGCCGCCCATTTCCTCCGCATACACTTCGTGCGGCAGGCGCGCGTCCGGGCGTTCGAATCCCTTGCACAGCCAGATCACCGGCGCCGCGATGCGCAGTTCGCGCAGGCGGCGCAGCGTCGCGCGCAGGCCGGAGACGGTGACGGCAAGGACCGCATAGTCGCAGGCTGCCAGCGCGCGCGGCAGATCGGGCTCCACCGACAGCCGTTCCGGAAAACGGCAACCCGGCAGATAACGTTCATTGACCCGGCCCGCGGCCATCCCGCGCAGCTGCGCGGCGTCGCGCGCCCACAGGGACACGTCATGCCGGCCGGAAAGGTTGATGGCGAGCGCGGTGCCCCAGGCGCCGGCGCCGAGGACGGCGATTTTCATCGCGACAGAATGCGCGCGGCCCCGGTCATCCGCCCCAGACGTCGGCGGCGCGGACATAACCGGCGGTGCCGTCGCGGTGACGGACGTGAATCCAGCCGGCGCTGGCGCTTTCCACCACTTCGAGCAGCAGGTCGCGCTGCCCCTCGAAGGCCGCCGGCGCATCGGCGGCGGGCTTCTGGCGCACGGTGGTCGCGGTTTTGAGCAGTACGTTGCGCGCATTGTCCAGCGACTTGCTCTCGATCCAAGACAGGGTGCCGGCGGCGTCGCGGACCTTGACCCAGCCCTCGACCTGGACCATCACTTCCAGCGGGTAACCGCGATTGACGATGAACAGCCTGCCCGATTTGGCCGACGGGGCGTCGTAGAGCACCGCCGCGGGCTCCGCCACCGAGCGGAAATCCGCGGCGCATGCGGCGGCCGGCACCAGCCCGGCCAGCGTTGCGATGATCAGCGCGCGCGTCATCGCCGGATGCGTCAGTTCGGCGCCGCCGCCCCGGCCGCCTGCTCCTCCTGCAGCTGGCGCAGGCGCTCCTGGTAGGCCGCCTCGAAATTCATGTGCTGCAGCAGCACGGGCGGGAACCCGGCGCGCGCCATCAGGCTGGCCACCGCCTCGCGGGCGTAGGGCAGCAGCGTGTTGGGGCACATGATGCCGAGCACGGCATCGACTTCCTGCGGCGGCAGGCCGGTGATCTGGAAAATGCCCGCCTGCGCGACCTCGATCAGGAATACCGTCTTCTCGCCCAGCCTGGCGGTCACCGTGACCGTCATCACGCCTTCGAAAAGACCGGCCTGCTCCAGCGGAGTCGCGGCGTTGTGCACGCTGATCTCGATCTGCGGGTTCTCGCGTTCGAGAAAGATCTGCGGCGCGTTGGGAATCTCCAGCGACAGATCCTTGATGTAGATTTTTTCGATGCCGAATTGCGCCTGCTGTTGTTGCTCGCTCATGCTCGGGTTCCTTGGATTGCGGGGGCGCCGGCGCTTACGCCGCCAGCAGCGGGTCCAGCCTGCCGGCGCGGTCGAGCGCCGCCAGATCGTCGTAACCGCCGACGTGGGTGTCGCCGATGTAGATCTGCGGCACCGTGCGCCGGCCGGTTTTTGCCATCATGTCCTCGCGCAGCGCGGGATCAAGATCGACGCGGACCTTGTCGATTTCGGCAACGCCCTTGCCGCGCAGCAGGCGCTCGGCCATCTGGCAGTAGGGACAGACTGCGGTGGTGTACATGCGGACTTTCGTCATGATGCTCCCCGCGCGGATCAGCGTTTTTCGAGCGGCATGCCGGCCTGCTCCCAGGCACCGATGCCGCCGCGCAGGTTCATGGCCTCGCCGAAACCGTTGCGGCGCAGCACCTGCACCGCGACGTCCGAACGCGTGCCGCTGCGGCAGGTCACGATGATCGGCCGCGTCTTGAATTTTTCGAGTTCCCGGAGACGTTCGACCAGTTGCTTCTCGGGCACATGCCGCGCGCCGGCGACATGCCCCGCCTCGAACTCACCGGTATCGCGCACATCGACCACCAGCGCATCCCGGCGGTTGATCAGCTGCACGGCTTCGTGCGCGCTGACCTCGCGGCCGGCGCGGAAGGGGCGCATCAGCAGCGGCCACAGCAGCATCGCGCCGGTGGCGGCCGCGGCGCCGAACAGCATCATGTTGAACGGGCTTTTCTGCAGGAAAACGATGAAGGCATCCATGGGGAAACGGTTATTGCTGGGGCCGGCGGCCGGAATGGGCGGATTCTAACAGAGGCCGGAAAAGCGCCGGTTCCTCGACGGCCAGTTGCGCGAGGCGCTGTTCGAAACCGGCGGGCGCGCCGGGATAGGCGTGCCGCGCGGCCGCCAGCAGCGACTGCGCTTCCGGCCCGCGCCCGGCCAGCGCCAGCAGCAGGACCTGGCGGTAGACCAGAACGGGCTGCGGCGAGAAACGGATCACCCTTTCGCTCAGCGCAAGGCGGCGCTGCAGGTCTTCCCGGCCCGCCGGCAGCGGCAGCGCCATCGACAATTCGACATAGGGCGCCAGCAGCGTGTTGCGATGGATGCGCAGGATCGTGTCGGCAAAACCGGCGCTGTGCAACTGCTCGATCGTGGGCCGGACCACGCGCTCGAGGACGCGGTAGTCGTTCCACAGGAAAACCAGGTTCGCGACGCCCGCCAGCATCGCCGAGGCGGCGACCATGCGCCCGAACCGTGCCAGCCGCGGCGACAGCGCCGGCGACGGGCAGAAGCCCAGCAGCAGGGCCGCGATGCCGAGGAAATAGGCATACCAGAGCGGATATTCGAGCAGGCTGTGGATCCCGAAGACGCCCAGCGTCGCCCACAGCCACCAGTGGCCCGGGTCCGGCCACGCCCGCAGGGCGAGCCACAGTCCCCAGCCTGCGGGGACCAGCAGCAGGGCCGCCCCCGCGACGCCGGTTTCGGCAAGCAGGTGCAGGGGCAGGTTGTGGAGGTTGTTGTAGAGGCCCGGCGGCGCGGCAAGGTCCCCGGAGCCGGCCAGGTACTGGAAATAGTGTTCCGCGAACGCGCCCCAGCCGACTCCCGTGAACGGGTGTTCCGCGGCGATCATCAAGGCCGCCTGCCACAGTCCGATGCGGTCGCTGACGCTGGCGGCGCCCGAGAACAGGCGCTCCACGGCCGTCACCGCCTCGCGCTGCGGCGGCGCGAACCAGCCGAGGCCCGCGCCGAGCTGCAGCAGGTAATGCAGCACGATGAACAGGCCGGTCCAGACGAACAGTTGCCGCGCGCGTGCGTCGCCGCCGGCCAAACACGGCCGGACTGCGCGCAGCCGGACCGCGACGGCAAAGGCCGCGAACAGATAGAGCCAGACGCTGCGCGAACCGGACAGGCCAAGCACGAACAGCAGCGGCAGCGCGACCGCCGCGGCGACAAGGAGCGGCAGGCGGCCGCGGCTGTGCAGGTGGGCGACGCTGAACAGCCCCAGCGTGACCTGCGCCGCGAAATGATTGGGCTGCGCGAGGTTGCCGAAGATCGCGGTGCCGTGCAGCCGGGTGATGAAGGCGCTCAGCGGCGTGTCCAGGTTGAAGTGCTGGATCACGCCGATGACCGCGCTGAGCAGCGCGCCCGCGGCAAGCCCTGCCGCGACCGCGGCGCAGACGGTTTCAAAACCGTGATTGCGCACCAGCGCGCGCGCGGCGATGACCAGCAACCCGGCCCAGACCAGGTAGAGGGCCCCCAGCAGCGCCTGGCCGAAATAGGGGGACCAGCCGGCAAGGCCGTGGAAAAGGACCAGCCCGGCCAGCGCGAACGGGGGCAGCGCCAGCCACGGCACCGCGGCACCCGCCCAGACGCGGCGATCGAGCAGCACGGCCATCACGCCCAAGCCGCAGGCGAAGGCCAGCCACTCCGGATAAAAGGAGGTCAGCGGAAAGCGGTGGTACGGCGGCAGGAACGGCAGCACGCACAACTGCACCGCGGCGGCGAGGCCGATGCGCGCCGGCAGGGCAGTGACGGGATTCATCCGCGGTCCGGCATCGATCCGATGCCCGGGCAAAGCAGGAGGCGGTCTGTCGGAAACGTTATTTGCCCGGCCCGCAAAACACTTCCCGCATCATGCTGATCAGCGTCAGCGTGCGCTCGTCGCCGATGCGGTAATAGACGCGATTGGCGTCCTTGCGCGTGCGCAGCACGCCCTTTTCACGCAGGATGGCCAGGTGCTGGGAAATGTTGCTCTGCGAAGTGCCGACGCAATCGACGATGTCCTGCACGCTGACTTCCTGGTCGCCCAGCACGCAGAGGATTTTCAGGCGCAGCGGATGCGCCATGGCCTTGAGCGCCCGCGAGGCCTGCTCGATATGCTCTTCTTTCTCCAGCAGCTGCTCACGCACTGCGACCACGTCAGTCATGAATCTCCCGGCGGCGCCCAAGCCCGTTGAAATGATTTAGAATTATACTGCATCACAATATTCTTAAAATCCCATTGAAATCATGAAGATAACACCGGTATTGCTGATCATCCTCGACGGTTTCGGCCACCGCGAGGACTGCGACGACAACGCCATCTGCCAGGCGCGCAAACCGCACTGGAATTTCCTGTGGAAAACCTGCCCGCACACCCTCATCGACGCTTCGGAAAAATGGGTCGGCCTGCCGGCGCTGCAGATGGGCAATTCCGAGGTCGGCCACATGAACATCGGCGCCGGCCGCGTGGTGTACCAGGACTACACCAAAATCGAACATGCCATCGAAACCGGGGAGTTCGCCGCAAACCCGGTGTTCGAGGCCGCGATCCGCAAGGCCGGGAACGGCACGCTGCATGTCCTCGGCCTGCTCTCCACCGGCGGCGTGCACAGCCACGAATCGCAGATTCACGCGCTGCTCGACCTCGCCGCCGCGAAGGGCGCGAAACAGGTCTGCGTGCATGCCTTCCTCGACGGCCGCGACACGCCGCCGCAAAGCGCCGAAGCCTCGCTGGTCGCGCTGGAACGGAAATGCCGCGCCCTCGGCAACGCGCGCATCGCATCGGTCTGCGGCCGCTACTTCGCGATGGACCGCGACCAGCGCTGGGACCGGGTCGAGTCCGCCTACGACCTGATCGTCGATGGCACGGCGCCGTTCACCGCAGCCGATGCGCTGGCCGGCCTCAAAGCGGCCTACGCCCGCGGCGAAACCGACGAATTCGTAAAAGCGACGGCGATCGTCCCGGCCGGCGCGACGCCGGCGCGCATCGACGACGGCGACACCGTCGTGTTCATGAATTTCCGCTCCGACCGCGCGCGCCAGATGACCGCGGCGCTCACGGATCCGGCGTT
This sequence comes from uncultured Bordetella sp., assembly GCA_964533495.1. Classification (GTDB taxonomy): domain Bacteria; phylum Pseudomonadota; class Gammaproteobacteria; order Burkholderiales; family SG8-41. Next base: position 24,312 of record CAZHJU010000024.1, read on the forward strand.
TTCGGGATTTGCGCGCAAACGCGTGCCGCGGCTGGGTTACTACTGCACGCTGACCGGCTACGGCGAGGACTTCAGCCACATCCCGGCCGCGTTCGGACCGCAGCAGATCCGCGAGGGCTTCGGTGAATATCTGGCCAAGCGCGGATTACGCCAGTTGCGCATCGCCGAAACCGAGAAGTACGCGCACGTCACCTATTTCTTCAACGGTGGCGTGGAGACCCCCTACCCCGGAGAAGACCGCGTGCTGGTGCCGTCGCCGAAAGTGGCGACCTACGACCTGCAGCCGGAGATGAGCGCGCGCGAGGTCACCGACCGGCTGGTGCAGGCGATCGAGTCGCGCAGCTACGACGCCATCGTCTGCAACTACGCCAACGGCGACATGGTCGGGCACACCGGCAACCTCGCCGCGGCGACCCGCGCCATCGAGGTGCTCGACGAATGCGTCGGCCGTGTCGTCGAGGCGATGCGCGGCATCGGCGGCGAGGTGCTGATCACCGCGGACCACGGCAATGCCGAAACCATGCGCGACCCGGAATCGCGGCAGCCGCACACGGCGCACACCCTGAACCTGGTGCCGCTGCTCTACATCGGCCGCAAGGCGCGCGTCGCCGGCGGCGGCGCGCTGCAGGACGTCGCGCCGACGCTGCTGGCGATGATGGGGCTGCCGCAACCCGCCGAAATGACGGGGCACCCGCTGATCGAGTTTGCGTGAACCGGCTGGCGGGCCTGCTCATCGCGTGGCTGGCGCTGCCCCACGCCGCCCTTGCCGCGACCGCGGGGCAGACGCAGCAGGAACTGCGCGAACTGCGCGCGCGCATCTCCGCGATGCAGAAAAAGCTGGCGGCCGCAGAGGAAAGCCGCAGCGAAGCCTCCGACGCCCTGCGCGAATCGGAGCAGGCGATCTCGGAAGCCAATCGCGAGCTGCGCGGGCTTGCCGCACAATCCCGGGAATCGAACGCCAAAATGTCCGGATTGCGCAAATCCGCGGATGCCGCCGGCGACGCGCTGCGCGGCCAGCAGGAACTTCTCGGGCGCATGCTGCGGCAGCAGTACTTCCAGGGCGAGCCCGACGCGCTGCGCCTGGCGCTGGGCCGCGAAGACCCCAGCGCCCTCGCCCGCCAGTTGCACTACCTGTCGCACGTCGCGCGCGCGCGCGCGCGGCTGGTCGACGGCCTGCGCGCGAACCTGCGGGAGTTCGAGCGCCTGCAGGCTGAAATCGCGGACGAGGCGGCGGCCATTGCCCGCATCACCCGCGAGCAGACCGCCCAGCGCGCGCGTCTCGAACAGGAAAAACGCGCCCGCGCCGGCGTGCTGTCGCGGCTGTCGCGGGACATCCAGAAACAGCAGCGCGAAATGCGCGCGATGCAGGCCAACGAGAACCGCCTGACCCGGCTGGTCGACCAGCTCGCCCGGCTGGTGAGAAAACCGGCCGCGTCCGGAAAACCGCGGCCGCGCAACGAGGCGCTGCCGTCCGGGACGGGCGACGGCAGCCCCTTCGCGGCGCTGCGCGGCCGGCTCGCGCTGCCGGTGCGCGGGGAACTCGGCAGCCGCTTCGGCAGTCCACGCGCAGACGGCGGCGTGACCTGGAAAGGCGTATTCATCGCCGCCAGGACCGGAGAAGACGTGCGGGCGGTGGCCGGCGGCAGGGTGGTCTATGCGGACTGGCTGCGCGGCTTCGGCAACCTGCTGATCATCGACCACGGCGACAGCTACATGACGCTGTACGCCAACGCCGAAGCGCTGCTGAAGCAGGTCGGCGACATGATTCGCGGCGGCGAGCCGGTGGCCACGGTCGGCAACAGCGGCGGCAACGCGGAATCGGGCTTATACTTTGAAATGCGGCACGAAGGACGTCCTTTCGACCCCTTGCAGTGGGTCCGGTTACGGTAGCGATCACAGCAGCCGCAAAGCGCGGCAGGAGCAATAAATGCGCAGCAAATTCAGTCAGTTAGGTCTGGTCATCTGCGGCGTGCTGATCGGCGTCGCGATCAGCCTCAATTATTCGGCGGTCGCCCAGCGCAGCGCGCCGTCGGCGCTGCCGCTGCCGATCGAGGAACTGCGCGCGTTCACCGAGGTCTTCGGCCGCGTCAAAAGCGATTACGTCGAGCCGGTGGAGGACAAAAAACTGATCACCGAGGCCATCAACGGCATGCTGACGGGCCTGGATCCGCATTCCGCCTACCTCGACCAGGAAGCCTTCCGGGAAATGCAGGTCGGCACCCAGGGCGAGTTCGGCGGCCTCGGCATCGAGGTCGGCATGGAAGACGGTTTCGTGCGCGTGGTCTCGCCGATCGACGATTCGCCGGCCTCGCGCGCCGGCATCAAGGCCGGCGACCTGATCGTCAAGCTCGACGAGACCTCGGTCAAGGGCATGACGCTCAACGACGCCGTGAAGCGCATGCGCGGCAAGCCCAACACCCAGATCGTGCTGACCATCGTGCGCAAGGGCGAGGCGAAGCCCATCGTCGTCACGCTGACCCGGGCGGTGATCAAGATCCAGAGCGTCAAGTCGACGCTGCTGGAGCCGGGTTACGCCTACGTGCGCGTCAGCCAGTTCCAGGAACACACCGGCGACACCCTGGCGCGCGCGGTCGAGCGCCTGTTCAAGGAAAACCAGGGGCCGATGCGCGGCCTCGTGCTCGACCTGCGCAACGACCCGGGCGGCCTGCTCAACGGCGCGGTCGCGGTCTCCGCCGCCTTCCTGCCGAGGGACTCGCTGGTCGTCTACACCGACGGCCGCACCGAAGACGCGAAGATGAAACTCAACGCGAGCCCCGAGCATTACCTGCGCGGCCGCAACAAGGAGGATTTCCTGAAGCGCCTGCCGGCGGAAGCCAAGACCGTGCCGATGGTGGTGCTGGTCAACGGCGGCTCCGCCTCGGCCTCGGAAATCGTGGCCGGCGCGCTGCAGGACCACGAGCGCGCGGTCGTCATGGGCCAGCAGACCTTCGGCAAGGGCTCGGTGCAGACCATCCTGCCGCTGGGCAACAACACCGCGATCAAGCTGACCACGGCGCGTTACTACACGCCGAAGGGGCGCTCGATCCAGGCCCGCGGCATCGTGCCGGACATTCCGCTCGACGACGTGGTCACCGACCGCGCCGCGCTGAAGCTGCGCGAAGCCGACCTCACCAAGCACCTCACCGAGGGCCCCGCCGAAAAACCGGGCGACAAGGCCGAGGCCGCGGCGAAGTCGGCGCAGAAATACGGCTTCACGCCCGAACCGCGGCCGCAGAACGTGGACGAGAAAACGCTGCGCCCGGAACCCGGCCAGGTAGTTTCGCCCAACGACTACGAGCTGAACCAGGCAGTCGCCTTCCTCAAAAGCCGGCCGGTCGCCAAGGCCAACTGAGCCTGCGCCGGCCCTCCGCAACGCCCGGCCGCGCCGGGCGTTGTTGTTTCAGGACACCGCCAGCGATAGATTGACGCCATGGACGATCATCAACTGCTGCGTTACAGCCGGCACATCCTGCTGCCGGAAATCGGCATCGAAGGCCAGCAGCGGCTGCTGGACGCGCACGCGCTGCTGATCGGCGCCGGCGGGCTCGGCTCGCCGGCAGCGCTGTATCTCGCCTCGGCCGGCGTCGGCACGCTGACGATCTGCGACGGCGACAGCGTCGACCTCACCAACCTGCAGCGCCAGATCGTCCACCGCGAAGCCGCGGTCGGCGAGAAAAAGGTCGATTCCGCGCGCGCCACCCTGCTCGAACTCAACCCCGGCATCCGCATCGATGCCGTCGCCGAGCGGGTATCCGGGGAACGGCTGCAGGCGCTGGTCGACGCCGCGGACGTGGTGCTCGACGGCAGCGACAGTTTCGCCACCCGCCACGCCGTCAACCGCGCCTGCGTGCGGGCGCGAAAGCCGCTGGTTTCCGGCGCCGGCATCCGCTTCGACGGACAACTGGCGGTATTCGACCTGCGCCGGGCGGATTCGCCCTGTTATGCCTGCCTCTTTCCCGAGGACGGGGAAACGGAGGAGATGCGCTGCGCGGTGATGGGTGTCTTCGCGCCGCTGGTCGGCATCGTCGGCGCGATGCAGGCGGCGGAAGCGCTGAAACTGCTGTCCGGCGCCGGCGAGCCGCTGACCGGCCGCCTGCTGCTGCTGGACGCGCTGACGATGGACCTGCGCACGGTCGGCCTCGGGCGGGATGCCGGCTGCGCGGTGTGCGCCGGGCGCTGAGGCCCGCCGGAAACTTCAGTTGCCGCTTCCGGTCATGTCGAGGGAATCCGGATCGGGAACGACCCCCTGATCGGAACCGGCAGGCCGCGTCGTCATCAGCTGCTCGAGCTCGCGCGCCAGGCGCTCGCGGTCGGGCGGATTGCGGCCGAGCATCTGCAGCAGCACCCGCGCCGGGAAATCGGCCAGCGTTTCCGGATGGTTGGAGCGGATGCGCGACGCGCTCTCCAGTATCGGCCTGACATGCGTGGCCTTGAAGCCCGCCTTGAAGTTCTCGATCGAATCGATCACCGCCAGCTGGCTGCGGGCAATGCCCAGCATCAGTTCTGCGACCTGCTCCACGCTCATGTTGGACATGATGTCCTCCTCGTCTTGAATGGGGTGATCAGGCGAGCACGCCTTCCATCAGCTGCTTCCACTGCCGCTGCCAGTATTCCGCCGGGTCGCGGCGGAAGCCGCTCTTCGCGTACTGGTGCCAGCGGCCGGCGACGAAGCTCATCAGCGCATTGGCCTGCGCGGTGAGGTCGACGTCCCCGGCAACTTCCTTCTGCGTCACCGCGAAGCGCAGCGCCTGTTTCAGCGCCGCCTCGATGCGGTCGTGGATCTGGTTGATGCGCGCCTGCAGCGCCTCGTCCTCGGTCACCAGCGCATCGCCGATCAGCACGCGGGTCATGCCGCGGTTTTTCTGCGCGAAGCCGAGCAGCATGGAGACGATCGCCTCGGCCTGGCGCAGGCCGCTCTGCTCCTCGCTGGTGATGCGGTTGATCAGCGAAAACAGCGTCTGCTCGACGAAGTCGATCAGCCCGGCGAACATGTCCGCCTTGCCGCGGAAATGGCGGTACAGGGCCGCCTCCGACACCTCGATGCGGGCGGCCAGCGCCGCCGTGGTGATGCGCTCCGCCGAAGGCCCCTCGAGCATCTGCGCGAGGGTCTGCAGTATCTGGGTCTTGCGTTCGCCGCTGCGTGCCATGTGCTCCTCAGTACAGGTGTGCTGCGTGACTGGAAAGTGCGGCCATGCCCTGCACCCGCACGTCGACGTACCCGGGCACGCGCTCGGCGCGCGACACCCAGACGGTTTTCATGCCCAGCCTCTTGGCGGTGCGCAGGTTTTCCAGCGAGTCCTCGACCATGATACAGCGCCGCGGCCGCAGGTGATGCGCCCGGCACAGCTTCAGGAAACCGTAGGCATCCGGTTTCGGGCGGAAGCCGGTCCGCTCGATCGAGAACACCGCGTCGAACAGGCTGCCGATGCCAAGTACGCGCAGCACCGCCTGCGCGTAATGGACCGGCGCGTTGGAAAACACGAACTTGCGTCCCGGCAGCCGGTGCAGCGCATGGCGCAGCCGCGGCTCGCCCACGACCATGCGCTCCAGGTCCGGAAACTGGTGGGTGTGCCAGAGGAAGTGCCGCGGGTCGGTGCCGTGGTGGCGCATCAGGCCGAGCAGCGTCGCGCCGTAGCGCCGCCAGTAGCTGCGCCGCAGCTCGCCGGCCGCCTGCTCGTCGAGCTGCAGGTGTCGCTGCAGGTACGCGTTCATCGCCCGGTTGATGTGCGGAAAGATGTGCGGCGACGCATCGTGCAGGGTGTTGTCGAGATCGAAGATCCACGCGACCGCGGCGGTCATGGCCGGCATTCCATCCGGGGCATCAGCGGCGCCGGATCAGCGTGCCGACACCCTCGTCCGTCAGGATTTCCAGCAGCAGCGCATGCTCGACGCGGCCGTCGATGATGTGGCAGGTGTTGACGCCGTTCTTGACCGCGTCCAGCGCGGAACCGATCTTCGGCAGCATGCCGCCGTGGATGGTGCCGTCGGCGAACAGCTCGTCGACCTTGCGCGCGGTGAGCCCGGTCAGCAGCTTGCCGTCCTTGTCGAGCACGCCGGCGGTGTTGGTCAGCACGATCAGCTTTTCGGCCTTCAGGATTTCGGCGACCTTGCCGGCGACCAGATCGGCGTTGATGTTGTACGACTCGCCGTTGGCGCCGACGCCGACCGGCGCGATCACCGGGATGAAGTCCTGGGTGTGCAGCAGGTTGACGATCGCCGGGTCGATGCTCTCGACCTCGCCGACCTGCCCGATGTCGACGAGGTCGTCGCTGCCGGCCGCGCCGCGCACCTTCAGCTTCTTCGCGCGGATGAAGCCGCCGTCCTTGCCGGTGAGACCCACCGCCTTGCCGCCGTTGCGGTTGATCAGGTTGACGATGTCCTTGTTGACCTGGCCGCCGAGCACCATCTCGACCACGTCCATGGTCTCGGCGTCGGTGACGCGCATGCCCTGGATGAACTCGCCCTTTTTGCCGACGCGTTTCAGCAGGTCGTCGATCTGCGGCCCGCCGCCGTGCACCACCACCGGGTTCATGCCGACGACCTTCAGCAGCACCACGTCGCGCGCGAAACCCTCCTTCAGCGCGGGATCGGTCATCGCATTGCCGCCGTACTTGATGACGATGGTCCTGCCGTGGAAACGCTGGATGTAGGGCAGCGCTTCGGCGAGGGTCTTGGCTTTGCTGGCGGCGTTGCTGGCGGACAGTGGCATGCGGGAAATCCCGGAAATGGACGTCAATGTGAGGATTCACTCATTTTACCCGACGACAAAAAAAGCGGCAGGTCTTTCGGCCTGCCGCCTTCTTCGTCCGCTACGCCGGCGCGCGTCAGTTGATCGACAGGCGCTTCGCGGTGGCCGCCACCTTCTTCGGCAGCGTCAGCTCCAGCACGCCGTCCGCATATTTCGCGGTCGCCTTTTCTTCATCCACCGGGGTGCCCAGCGCGAAGGCGCGGTAGACCTTGCCGTAGTGGCGCTCGGCGCGCAGCACGCGCTCGCCTTCCTTGACTTCGCGTTCGTTGCGCGTCTCCGCGCTGATCGCGATCTGCTCGGCGTCGATGGTGACGTGGATGTCTTCCTTTTTCACGCCGGGAATCTCGGCGTGCACGACGTAATCGTTCTCGCCCTCGCGCACGTCGACGCGAATCGCCTGGGCGGCCTGCGGCGCGCCTTCAAAAGCCATCGGGCGCACGAAAAAACCGCGCAGCAGTTCGTCGAACGAGTCGTCAAACGGGGTGAAGCGGGTGACATTGACCATGATCAGTCTCCTTGAATGCGTTGCGGCGCACGGTGCGCCGATGGTTCAAATATGGGTGTCCCGGCATGGTTTTCAAGAGTGTGCACCGCACGGGGATGCTTAATCATAAGTATTTGTTTTTAAATGATATTTTTAATTTACCGGGAGATGCCATGCTTGGGCCGGCAGCGTCGAACACGGGACGGCTATCCACCACCATTGAGGACGCTGCGCGCCCGACACGAGATCACCGAACGGCCACAACCCCGCAATTGCATGCGCACCCGATGACCCGCGAACGCTGCCGGCGCGCGAACCGGCAATGTACGCCGGCCGCGCGAATGCCGGCCCGCGACAGTCCGCCGCCACGACTCCGACTGCACCGGCGGCGAGGAACTTCCGTCACCGCGACGGGGTCTGCCTCCGGGTGCGCCCGCACTTCCGACACATGACTACCGACTTATAATCAGGCTTTTTCCGCCCATGAAACGTTTATTCCTCGCCGCACTGCTCGGCCTCGTCGCGCTGCAATCATGGGCGCAGATTCAGCCCCCCCCTCCCGCCGTCGAAGCCCGCGCCTGGCTGCTGCTCGACGTCAACAGCGGACAGGTCCTTGCCAGCCGCAACGCCAGCGACCGCTTCGAGCCCGCCTCGCTGACCAAGCTGATGACCGCCTACGTCGTGTTCGGCGCGCTGAAGCAGAAATCGCTGAAGCCCGAACAGGTGGTGCCGGTGTCGACCCGCGCCTGGAAGGCCGAAGGCTCGCGCATGTTCATCGAGCCGAACAAACCGGTCACCGTCGACGAGCTGCTGCGCGGCATGATCATCCAGTCCGGCAACGACGCCAGCGTCGCGCTGGCCGAAGCGGTCGCCGGCAGCGAGGAAGTGTTCGCGCAGATGATGAACCGCGAGGCCAAACGGCTCGGCCTGAGCAACACGAATTTCACCAACGCCACCGGGCTCACCACGCCGCAGCTCCATTCCTCGGCCGGGGATCTCGCGAAGCTGGTGGTCGCGCTGATCCGCGACTACCCGGAGCACTATCCGCTGTATTCGCAGAAGGAATACCGCTACAACAACATCAGCCAGGCCAACCGCAACCGGCTGCTGTGGCTGGATCCGACCGTCGACGGCGTCAAGACCGGCTACACCGAAAACGCCGGCTACTGCCTGGTCACCTCGGCCCGCCGCGGCGAGCGGCGGCTGGTGTCCGTGGTGCTCGGCACCGCGTCGGAATCGGCGCGGGCCACCGAAAGCCAGAAACTGCTGAACTGGGGCTTCCAGTTCTACGACAGCGTGAAGCTTTACGCCGCCAACCAGCCGGTCACCAGCCTGCGGGTGTGGAAGGGCGCGTCGAGCACCCTGAAGGCGGGCTTCACCGGCGACCTCTACGTCGCGGTGCCCAAGGGCCAGGGCGACAAGGTGAAGGCCGTCGTCGAGAGCCTGCAGCCGCTGCTGGCGCCGGTGAATCCCGGCCAGCGCGTGGGCACGCTGAAAATCGAGATCGACGGCAAGCCCCACGCCGAGCTGCCGGTGGTGGCCCTCGAAAGCGTGCCGGTCGCCGGCATTTTCGGCCGCGCCTGGGACAGCCTGCGCCTGCTGTTCAAATAGGCCGGCGCGAGGCAGACTGTCATCCTCAGGCTGTCATCCCTATTCCCGGACGGAAAAAACCAGAACCATGAGCGATATCGTCTACCTGAACGGAAATTTCATGCCGGTCGAGGAGGCCCACGTGCCGGTGCTCGACCGCGGCTTCATCTTCGGCGACGGGGTGTACGAAGTCATTCCGGTCTATTCGAAACATCCGTTCCGGATGGTCGAGCACCTGCGGCGGCTGCAGTACAGCCTCGACAAGGTGCGCATCGACAACCCCTGCAGCGACGCCGAGTGGACGCGGCTGGTCGACGAAATCATCCGGCGCAACGCCGGCGAGGATCAGTCGGTCTACCTGCAGGTCACCCGCGGCGTCGCCAGGCGCGACCACGCGTTTCCGAAGGGCGTCAAGCCGACCGTGTTCATGATGAGCAGTCCGCTGGTCACGCCCGCCCCGGCGCTGGTCGAATCCGGCGTCGCCTGCATCACCGCGCAGGACTACCGCTGGCTGAACTGCGACATCAAGTCGGTATCCCTGCTCGGCAACTGCCTGCTGCGCCAGCTGTCCGTCGATGCCGGCGCCGCCGAAACCATCCTCTTCCGCGATGGCAAACTGACCGAGGCCTCGGCCAGCAACGTCTTCATCGTCCGCGACGGCGTGCTGCTGACGCCCCCAAAGGACAACCTGGTGCTGCCCGGCATCACCTACGACGTGGTGCTGGAAATCGCGCGCGCGCGCGAATTCCAGGTCGAGGTGCGCGCGGTGGACGAAACCGAGGTGCGTGCCGCCGACGAAATCTGGGTCACCTCCTCGACCAAGGAAGTGCTGGCGGTGACGACGCTGGACGGCAAGCCGGTGGGCGACGGCAGGCCCGGGCCGCTGTTCCGGCGCATGCACGCGCTGTACCAGCAGTTCAAGCAGGATCACATGAGAACAGGAAAAGCCGCGTGACCGCCGCGCCGGGCGCGCAGGAACCGTCGCTGATCGAGTACCCCAGCGACTTTCCGCTGAAAATCCTCGGCCACGCGCAGCCCGGCTTCGCCCGGGCGATCCTTGCCGTGGTCAAGAAACACGCGCCCGATTTCGACGGCGCCGCGCTGACGATGAAAACCAGCAAGAAGGGCAAGTACCTCAGCGCGACCTGCGTGATCCGCGCGACCTCGCGCGAGCAGCTCGACGCGCTGTATCAGGAACTGTGCGACCACCCGATGGTGGTCATGGTGCTGTAGTCCCGCCGATCCGCGCCAGCTGCCGGTCGTGCCGGCGCGCGAGCAGCAGTTGCGCCGCGAGCGCCCCGATCAGCGCGAGGAACATGTCCCACTGCGTGTCCCAGACGTCACCCTGGGTGGCCAGGAATTCGTCGGCTTCCGCGCCGACCAGCAGCGCCGCCCACCACTCGATCAGCTCGTAGAAGGCGCTGATCGCCAGCGCGATGCACAGCACCAGGAAAAACAGGATTTTCCGGCCCTCGATGCGGAACACCCGCAGCAGCAATTCGCGCGCCACCATCGCCGGCACGAAACCCTGGGCGAGGTGCCCGATGCGGTCGTAGGGATTGCGCGTGAATCCGAGCAGGTCCTGCAGCCAGAACCCCAGCGGCGTGCGGGCATAGGTGTAGGCGCCGCCATAGATCAGGATCAACCCGTGCGCGGCGATCAGCACGTAAACCAGCGTGGTCAGCGGCAGGCGCTTGCGGGTCGCCACCAGCAGCGGCGCCGCGATCAGCACCGGCAGCACTTCCATGAACCAGGTCAGCCGGTCGTACGGCGCGATGCCGGACGCCGCCAGCGCCACGGCCCAGAGCATGCAGATGGCAGGCAGCGTGCGGCCGGTCGCGGACATGCCGGAGGCTCAGTGCCTATTTCGGCAGCTTGCGCTTGCGCAGTTCGCGCAGTTCTTCCGCATATTCCCTGTGGAAGTCCGAGCCCGAGCCGGTCAGGTAATTGCGGAAGTCGGCGCAGCCCTGTTCCATGCCGTCGCGGGGCTGGGCGAGTATTTCCTCGCGCTGGCCGGTGCGGTACTCGAGGATGCTGCCCTCGTACTTGCCGACGTTGCGCATGTATTCGCGCTCGTCCTTCGAAGCCCCGCGGATCATCAGGGTCAGCCGCGCCTCGAGCTCGTTGAGCAGCGCCTTGTGCCGGGACTGCCAGGCGGCATAGGCCTTTTCGGAGGCCCCGGCCTGCGCCGGAAAGACCCGGTCGCAGGCCTCGCGCAAGGCCAGCAGGCGCTGATGGGCAAAATAAATCCGGCTCAGCGCGGTGCCGTAGTCGCTGCCGCCTTCGGTGGCCGGCGCCGCGCCGGCGCTGCCGAGCAGCACGCCAATAACCCCTGCCGCCAGAGTGTGAATCCGCACTGTGTTCTCCCGATCATCCTATAATGCGGTTTCATTATCCCATCAATGCACGGATCCCCGCGGATCCCGCATCCGTCCACAGGGTTCTTCCGGTGTCCCTTCCCGCCGCAGCACCGCAGCCATCCGTCGCCGCACCGCTGGTCGTGCGCCGGCTCGGACTGGTGCCGTACGTGCCGACATGGGCGCGCATGCGCGAATTCACCGCCGCCCGCGGCGCGGACACTCCGGACGAACTGTGGCTGCTGGAGCATCCGCCGGTCTACACCGCCGGCATCGCCGGCAGGCCCGAACACTGGCCGCGGACCGACAACGGCATCCCGGTGGTGCGCGTCGACCGCGGCGGGCAGATCACCTACCACGGGCCGGGACAGCTGGTGGCCTACCTGCTGCTCGACATGCGCCGCCGGAGCATCGGCGTGCGGCCGCTGGTGCGGCAGATGGAGCAGGCGGTGATCGACCTGCTGGCCGATTACGGCATCGCCGCCCACGGCCGCGCCGATGCGCCCGGCGTCTACACCGGCACGGCGAAGATCGCCGCGCTGGGACTGCGCGTCCGCAACGGCTGCTGCTACCACGGCCTGGCGCTGAACGTGGACGTCGCGCTGGCGCCCTTCGGCGCGATCGACCCCTGCGGCTACCCGGGACTGGAAGTGACCCGCACCCGCGATCTCGGCATCACCGACAGCCGCCGGCAGCTCGGCGAACGGCTGATCCGGCACATCAGGACACTGCTGCAATGACCACGACCGGCGAAAAACAGAAAGGCCAGGCGAAGACCGCGCGCATACCGATCAAGGTGGTGCCGTCGACGCCGCTGAAAAAACCCGACTGGATCCGCGTGCGCCTCGGCAACAGCGCGCGCTTCCAGGAAATCAAGGACATCCTGCGCGCGCAGAAGCTGCACACGGTGTGCGAGGAGGCGACCTGCCCCAACATCGGCGAATGTTTCGGCAAGGGCACGGCGACCTTCATGATCCTCGGCGACCTGTGCACGCGGCGCTGCCCCTTCTGCGACGTCGCCCACGGCCGGCCGAAACCGCCGGATCCGGACGAGCCGCGCCACCTCGCCGAAACCATCGCCGCGCTGAAGCTCAAGTACGTGGTCATCACCAGCGTCGACCGCGACGACCTGCGCGACGGTGGCGCGCAGCACTTCAAGGACTGCATCCGCACGGTGCGCGAGCAGTCACCGCAGACGCGCATCGAAATCCTGGTGCCGGATTTCCGCGGCCGGCTCGACATCGCGCTCGACATTCTGTCGGCGGGACCGCCCGACGTGATGAACCACAATCTCGAAACCGTGCCGCGGCTCTACAAGCAGGCGCGACCCGGCTCCGACTACGCGCACTCGCTGAAACTGCTGAAGGATTTCAAGGCGAAGTTTCCGCAAATCCCGACCAAGTCGGGACTGATGGTGGGGCTCGGCGAAACCGACGACGAGATCCTCGAAGTGATGCGCGACCTGCGCGCCCACGACGTCGACATGCTGACCATCGGCCAGTACCTGCAGCCCTCGGCCCACCATCTGCCGGTGCTGCGCTACGTCGAACCGAAGATTTTCGAGATGTATGCCGCGGAAGCGGAACGCATGGGCTTCAATCACGCGGCCAGCGGCCCGCTGGTACGCTCTTCGTACCACGCCGACCAACAGGCGCACGAGGCCGGGGTGGTTTGACGGCAAACCCCTTGGCCACAGAGTTCACAGAGAAAGTTCACAGAAAAAGAAACCCGGGTTGTAACTACAAGCCATTCCTGAAAGGCTGCTTGGTCTTGTTCTTCTCTGTGATCTCTGTGTCCTCTGTGGCTAGGTCTCCTTCAGCTTTTCCTCCAACAGCGCGTGCAATTTGGTGAAGTCCGGTTCGCCGAGGATGCGCGTCACCAGCCTGCCGCGCCGGTCGATCACGAAGGTCGTCGGCGTCAGCTTCACTTCGCCGAAAGCCTTCGCCAGCTCGCCCATCGGATCCAGCGCGACCGTAAAGGGAAGCCTGTTCTTCTCGACATAGTTCAGCACGTAGTTCGGCGGATCGTGGCGCATCGCCACCGCGATGGTTTCGAAGCCCCGGGCGCGGTACTTGCCATAGGTCGCGGTGATGTCCGGCATCTCCTTGATGCAGGTCACGCAGTCGGTGGCCCAGAAATTGACCAGGACGACCTTGCCGCGCAGGCTCCCGGTGGTGATTTTCTCGCCCTGGAGGGACACGAAAGTCACCTGCGGCGCCGCCGGCGCCGGATTCCAGATCGCAAACGCGGCAAACGCTATTGCGCCGGCGACCACTGCGGCTAGAATGAGGTTTCGCGATTTCATTTCTGCATGTCGCCAATCAAACGAAAATGGGGAGCCGGGCCATGACGCGTATTTTCGGTTTTCTGCTGTGCCTTGTCACCAGCCTGCCCGCGGGCGCGGGCATCGCCGACATTTCCAACGCCGATGCCGTCAGCGGTTTGAGGCAGGCATTGACGGATGGTTCCGCCGCCGCGGTGAAAATGCTCGGCGCGGAGAACGGCTATTTCGCCAACGCCAAGGTCAAGATCCCGCTGCCGCCCAGCCTGCAGAAAATCGAGGGCGCGATGCGCATGATGGGCATGAAAAAACAGGCCGACGAACTGGTGCTGTCGATGAACCGCGCCGCAGAGGCCGCCGCGCCGGAAGCCCGGCAGTTGCTGGTCGATTCCGTCAAGAAGATGTCGGTGCAGGATGCGAAAGGCATCCTGACCGGCGGCGACACCGCGGCAACCGAGTATTTCAAGCGCAGCACCTCGGCGCAACTGACGCAGCGTTTCCTGCCCATCGTCAAAAAGGCCACCGACCGCGTCGGCCTCGCCCAGCAGTACAACAACCTCGCCGGCCAGGGCGCGAAACTGGGCCTGGTCAAGGGCGAGGACGCGTCGATCGAAACCTACGTCACGCGCAAGGCGCTCGACGGCCTCTACCTGATGATCGCCGAGCAGGAGAAGTCGTTCCGCCAGAACCCGGTCGGCGCGGCCAGCAACATCGTCAAGAAAGTGTTCGGCGCCCTGAAATAGCGCGGCGCGCAGGGCCGGCCGCTACCCGATCGCGCAGACGAATTCCTCGAACTTGCCGTTGGCGGAACGTGGCAGTTCGCCGTCGAAAAACACGAAACGCAGTGCGAACGGGTGCCCCAGCGCATCCCGCATCACCGCGGCGAGCTGCGTTTCCTCGTCCGGCCTCAGGGCGCGATCGCAGACCAGGCGCACTTCGATCTCCTCCAGGCTGCGCTGGACCAGTTGATACTGCCGCACCGGCGCAATGTCGCGGAAGCGGTGAAAACCGACCAGGGGCCAGTGCGTGCTGCCGTCGGGCAGCCGCACCATGTTGCGGCTGCGCCCGGCGATGCGGGCCAGCGTCGGCAGCGTGCGGCCGCAGGCGCAGAGCCCGCCGACCGTCGCATGGTCGCGCAGTTCATAGCGGATCAGCGGCGTGGCGTAATTGTGCAGGCTGCTGACGACGAGCCTTCCGGTCTCTCCCAGCGCGCAGGGCTTTCCCGCGGCGTCGAGCACCTCGACCAGCACGCTTTCCGCCATGACGTGGTACAGCCCGCTGGCGGGACACTGCAGCGCGATGTAGCCGACTTCCTGCGAACTGTAGACGTCCTGGATTTCCACGCCCAGAACGTCACGGCAGGCCGCGCGCAGCGCGGGCGGCACCGTCTCGCCCACGGTCAGCACCGCGCGCAGCGACGGCAGGCGCTCGCCCCGCGCCCCGAAATGACCGAGCAGCGCCGCCAGATTGTTCGGATAGGTCAGCAGATAGCCGGGCGCCTGCCTGCGAATCCAGCCGGCCTGCACGGCCACGTCCGCGTCCAGCGTCAGCAGGGCCGCCGGGCCGGTGCGCCCGAGTGCCGCGGAGGCCGGACCCCAGCTCGGCGCCTCCGCGCCACCGGGCGGATCGGCGGTGCCCGGCGCCACGGCCCGGATCGCCGCCAGCTTCAGCGAAGGATCGCGCCCGTGCCAGACATGATCCCGCAGCGTGTTCGCCTGCCACAGCAGCGCATCGAGCATCGTCCGCAGAACCGCGACCGGCTCGCCGGTGGCGCCCGAGGTGCGGTTCTCGTGCGTGCCGCCAAACTGCGGCGGAATCGCCGTGCTGCGCAGGCCGTGGCCCGCGTCCTGTATGTCGCGCCGGGTCAGCAGCGGCAGTCCCTGCAGCGCCGCCGGCCCTTGCGGCCACGCACCGGAACGGTCGCGGTAGAAGGGCACGGTGCGCCGGGCATGGTTGACGACCGCGGACAGCTGCAGCAACTGCTGCCGCAGCAGCAGGTCCGGCGGCAGGCGCTCGGTGAGTTCGAACTGCCGCAGCAGCGACAGCAGCTGGTCGCGATGGCTGCGCCCGGTGATCGGCGGCCAGGCAACGCCGGCCAGCACCGCTGCGGAACCGGAGTTCATCCCGGCCGCATGACCAGCGTCGGACAGCGCGTCCCCAGTTCGTAATCCGGGACGCGGGTCGAGACGATCTCGAAATCCCCGGCCAGCGCGCGCGCCTCTTCGAGCGTCGGAAACGAATAGCGGGTGTCGACATCGCGATAGTTGGAAATGGTGCCGATCACTTCTTCGCGCCAGCCCAGCCGCGCGGCGAGCCGCGCCGGATCGGGCACGGCTTCATGCCATGCGTTCCAGATATCACCCAGCCGCACGCCCTCCTCCAGGCTGCCGTGCAGCGCCATCGCCAGCCGCCATTTGAAGACGTGGAAATTGCCGATGCGCCCCTGCCACAGGTCGTCGACCACCAGGCCCGGTGCTTCGGACCGCTCCGGCCGCACGAAATAACGCATCAGCAGCAGCGCGCCGGCGGCCGCGACGCGGCGCAGCTCGGCGGCAAACGCGGCGTAATGCGCGCGGCCGACCAGCAGGCTGTAGCAGCCGTCGCCGACCAGAATGTCCTGCGAGGCCGCGGCCAGCGGCAATGCCAGCCAGTTGCCGCAGACCGCGGCGCCCGGCGCCCGCGACCCCGGCCACACGCCGGCGATCATCGGCCTCGAATGATCGACGGCCGTCAGCCAGGTGCCCGGCGGCCATCGCATCGCGGCGATTTCCGGGGTCACGCCGCACAGCAGCGCGCGCGGGGATCCGGCGCCGGCGCGCCCCGGCCAGGCCTGCAGCTCCATCTCGAGCAGGCGCACGTCCTGTGCCGCCGGCCGCAGCGGCGTCCCGATCAGGCCCCACTGCCGCGCATGCCGGCTCCAGTGGTCAGGCTGCGCGGTCATGCCTGCCTGCCCACTGCGCCGGAATGACGGGATACGGAACGTCATGGGCGTTTTGCATCGGGCCGCTAGTGCGCCTTATCCCAGTTGGGGCCGGTGCCGATTTCCACCAGCAGCGGCACCGCCAGTTCGGCGACGCCGCCCATCAGCCGCGCGAGCCCGGACCGGATCCGCTCCAGTTCCGCTTCCGGCACTTCCAGCACCAGTTCGTCGTGCACCTGCATGATCAGCCGGGACTGGAATTTTTCCTCCTCCAGCCAGCGCTGCACGGCGATCATCGCCAGCTTGATCAGGTCGGCGGCGGTGCCCTGCATCGGCGCGTTGATCGCCGCGCGTTCGGCGCCCTGGCGGCGCGCGGCGTTGCTGGCGCGGATTTCCGGCAGCCACAGCCGGCGGCCGAACACGGTTTCGACGTAGCCCTGCTCGCGCGCCTGTTCGCGGGTGACGCGCATGTATTCGGCGACGCCCGGATAGCGCTGGAAATAGCGGTCCATGTACTGCTGCGCGGCGGCGCGCTCGATGCCGAGCTGGCGCGCGAGCCCGAAGGCCGACATGCCGTAGATCAGGCCGAAGTTGATGACCTTGGCGTAGCGCCGCTGCTCGCTGTCGACGGCGGCGAGATCGACGCCGAAGATCTCCGCCGCGGTCGCGCGGTGGATGTCCTCGCCGACGGCGAAGGCCCCGAGCAGGCTCTCGTCCTTCGAGATGTGCGCCATGATGCGCAGCTCGATCTGCGAATAGTCGGCCGACACGATCTGCGAGCCGGGCGGCGCGACGAAGGCCTCGCGGATGCGCCGGCCTTCCGCGGTGCGGATCGGAATGTTCTGCAGGTTGGGATCGCTGCTCGCCAGCCGCCCGGTCACCGCGGTGGCCTGGCCGTAGCTGGTGTGCACGCGTCCGGTTTTGCGGTTGACCATGCCGGGCAGCTTGTCGGTGTAGGTCGACTTCAGCTTCGCCAGCCCGCGGTATTCGAGGATCAGCTTCGGCAGCGGATGGTCGAGCGCCAGTTCCTCGAGCGACTCCTCGTCGGTGGAGGGCGCCCCGCCGGGCGTTTTCTTGACCGGCTTCAGGCCCTGCTTCTCGAACAGCACTTCCTGGATCTGTTTCGGCGAGCTCAGGTTGAACGGCTGGCCGGCCTGCTCGTGCGCGCGTTTCTCGATGTCGAGCATCTTGACGCCGAACTCCGCCGACAGTTCGCCCAGCAGTTTTCCGTCGAGCAGCACGCCGTTGCATTCCATCGCGTACAGCACCTGCATCGCCGGCATCTCGATGTCGGTGTAAATGCGGTTCAGTTTCGCATCCGCCGCGAGGCGCGGATGCAGCGCGCGGTGCAGTTGCAGCGTGATGTCCGCGTCCTCGGCGGCGTATTCGGTGGCGCGTTCGACGGCCACCTGCTCGAAACCGATGCGTTTCGCACCCTTGCCTGTGACGTCATCGTAAGTTATTGTTTTTATTGATAAAATTCTCTGTGCCATGGAATCCATGTCGTGCCGCTGATGGCTTTCCAGGACATAGGACTCCAGCAGCGTGTCGTGGACCACGCCGGCCACCCGCAGGCCATAATTCGCGAACACGTGCATGTCGTACTTGAAATGCTGGCCGAGCTTGGCGCGCCGCGGATTTTCCAGCCAGGGCTTCAGCGCGGCCAGCACCCGGTCGCGCGACAACTGCTCCGGCGCGCCGGCATAGACATGGCCCACCGGGATGTAGGCGGCCTGCCCCGGCTCCACCGCCAGCGAGATGCCGACCAGTTCGGCGGCCATGGGATCGAGGCTGGTGGTTTCGGTGTCGACCGCGGTGAGTTCCGCGGCCTCGATGCGTTCCAGCCATTGCGCCAGCGCTTCGGGCGTGGTCACGGTTTCATAACGCCGCGGATATTGAGGCGCCTCCGCCTGAACCGGCGCCGTTTCCGCCGGCGCGGCGGCGGATGCCCCGGGCGCCGCGGCCTCGCCGCCGTCGAGCTCGCGGCGCCAGGTCCTGAATTCGAAACGGTCGAACAGCGCCGCGAGTTTCGCCCGGTCCTGCGGCTGCGGCGCCAGGTCCTGCAGCCGCACCGGCAGCGGCACGTCGCAACGGATGGTCAGCAGCTCCTGCGCCCGCGGCAGCCAGTCCAGCGCATCGCGCAGGTTCTGGCCGACCGCGCCGCCGATGTCCGCGGCATTCCCGACGATGACCTCCAGCGAACCGTACTGGGCCAGCCATTTCACCGCGGTTTTCGGCCCGACCTTCGGCACGCCCGGCACGTTGTCGACGGCATCGCCGATCAGCGTCAGGTAGTCGATCATGCGCTGCGGCGGCACACCGAACTTTTTTTCGACGCCGGCCGCATCCAGCGTTTCGTTGGACATGGTGTTGACCAGCGTCACCTGCGGCGTCACCAGCTGCGTGATGTCCTTGTCGCCGGTGGAGATCACCACCCGCATGCCGGCCTGCTCGGCCTGGCGCGCCAGCGTGCCGATGACGTCGTCGGCCTCCACGCCTTCGACCTCGAGCAGCGGCCAGCCCATCGCGACGATCGCCTCCTTCAGCGGCGCGATCTGCGAAGCCAGCTCGTCGGGCATCGGCGGCCGGTTGGCCTTGTATTCGGGATAAAGATCGTCGCGGAAGGTCTTGCCCTTGGCGTCGAACACGCAGGCGCTGTACTCCGCCGGCACGTCCTTGTGCAGCCGGCGCAGCATGTTGAGCACGCCGTAGATGGCGTTGGTCGGCTCGCCGCGGCTGGTGCTCAGTTCGCGTATCGCATGGAACGCGCGGTAGAGATAGGAAGAACCGTCGACGAGTAGCAGGGTTTTCATGCGGAGGCCATGCAGCGTGGGTGAAAAAGGCGGCTGCGGAACGCACTGCCCGTCCGGCGCCGGGGTGGGCGGAATTATCGCAGAGTTGACGCGGCGGCTGCCGCCCGCCGCTCCGTGATCGCCTTTCAAAAACGCGCCAAAAACCGGATAATGCCCGCTACCGGAGCCCCCCTACATGCGACACA
The DNA here is from genome assembly GCA_964533495.1 of uncultured Bordetella sp. Taxonomy (GTDB): domain Bacteria; phylum Pseudomonadota; class Gammaproteobacteria; order Burkholderiales; family SG8-41. The sequence continues at coordinate 43,690 of CAZHJU010000024.1, forward strand.
TCCTGCAACGCCTCCTGATCGCCGCCGCGCTGGCCGCCGCGCTGCCCGCCGCCGCGCAGGACCCCTCGAAGGCGCAGCCGATACCCGAGCCGCCACCGCCGCCGCGCGGATTCGAACTCGATCCGACGCTGGAGCCGCAGGTGACCATCCGCAAGCAGGGCGAGGACACCGTGGAGGAATACCGCATCGGCGGCAGACTCTACATGCTCAAGGTCACGCCGCCCGGCGGCCGGCCCTATTACATGATCGACGAGCGCGGCGACGGCAAGTTCGCGCGCCAGGAAGCCCACGACAGCGGCATCCGGCCGCCGATGTGGATCATCCACCAGTTCTGAGCCGGCACCGCCGATTGTCCCCGTGTTGAGCGCGCCGCGGCGCGCGGATGACCATGTCCGTTTACACCACCGTTGGCGCTGGCGAACTGCGTCGCTGGCTGCAGGATTATGACGTCGGCGAACTCGCCGACCTGCAGGGCATCTCCGCCGGCATCGAGAACACCAACTATTTCGTCACCACCGGCCGCGGCCGCTACGTGCTGACGCTGTTCGAGAAGCTCACCGCGCGGGAACTGCCGTTCTACCTGAACCTGATGGCCCACCTCGCCGAGCGCGGCGTGCCCAGCGCGCACCCCGTCGCCAACCGGGCCGGCAGCTACCTCGGCGTCCTCAACGGCAAGCCCGCGGCGCTGGTGGCGCGCCTCGAGGGCGCCGACGTGGCCGAGCCGACAGCCGGGCAGTGCGCCGCGATCGGCGCCGTGCTTGCCCGGCTGCACCTCGCCGGACAGTCGTACCCGGCGACCATGGACAATCCGCGCGGTCCGAAATGGTGGAAGGGCGTGCTGCCCGAGATCCTGCCGTTCCTGCCGCAGCAGGAAGCCGCGCTGCTGCGGGAGGAAATCCGCTTCCAGTCGCTGTACCGCTTTTCCGACCTGCCGCGCGGCGCGATCCACGCCGACCTGTTCCGCGACAACGCGCTGTTCGCGGGCGACCGCGTCGCCGGCATCATCGACTTCTACTTCGCCTGCACCGACGCGCTGCTCTACGACGCGGCCATCGCCGTCAACGACTGGTGCATCGCCGCCGACGGCGCACTGGACCCTGCGCGCACCCGCGCCTTCCTCGACGCCTACGCCGCGGTGCGCCCGTGGACGCCGATCGAGCGCGGCGCCTGGCCGGTCATGCTGCGCGCCGGCGCCCTGCGCTTCTGGATGTCGCGGCTGTACGATTTCCACCTGCCGCGCCCGGGAGAACTGACGCATGCCAAGGATCCGGGACATTTCCGGCGTATCCTCGAGTTGCGCATCCGCGAAGAGCACGCGCTGCCGGGACTGGCCGGCTGAGCCGCGCGCCGGCAGCGCCTATAATCGCCCCGGGAGGAAACGCGACGTGCAGACCAGCGACATGCAGATCAACACCGTGGCCGCCGGCAGGGGCTGGGAGTGGATCGCCGAAGGATTCCGGATTTTCCGCAAGCAGCCCCTGACCTGGATCGCGCTGCTGGTGGTGATGGCCGTCGTCTGGTTCGCCGCCGTGATGGTGCCGCTGATCGGCGCGCTGGCGATCAACCTGCTGTCGCCGGTATTTTTCGCCGGCCTGATGATGGCCTGCCGCAGCACCGATGAGGACGACGAGCCGGAAATCGGCCAGCTCTTCGCCGCCTTCAGGACCCATGCCAATCCGCTGATCACCGTCGGCGGCGTCTACCTGGTCGGCAACATCGTGGCCGTCGCCGTGATGTTCAGCGTCGCCGGCGGCGGGGCGATGGGGGCGTTGCTCGGCAAGTCCGCCGGCGACATCGAAGCCCTGCGCGCCGCAATGCAAAGCCTGCTCACCGGCGTCGCCATCGGCATGGCGGTCTTCCTGCCGGTGCTGATGGCGGTCTGGTTCGCGCCGCTGCTGATCGTGTTCCGCAACATGCCGCCGCTGGCGGCCATGCAGACCTCGCTCTCCGCCTGCTGGCACAACACGCTGCCCTTCCTGGTCTACGGCGCGTTTTCGTTCCTGCTGCTCGTGCTCGCGTCGATCCCGCTGATGCTCGGCCTGGTCGTGCTGCTGCCGGTGCTGGTGTGTTCGATCTACGCGAGCTACAAGGACATCTTTCCGCGGGAAACCGCGGCCGCGCCGGCGGAGAACGATCTGCTGTTGTAGGCCGCGCTCAGCCGGTGTTCACGCCGCGGTCAGCCTGGCGTATTCCAGCATCAGCCATTTCAGGCCGGCATCCCGGAAATTCACCTGTACCCGCGCATCGGCGCCGCCGCCCTCGGCGCTGACGATGACGCCGGCCCCGAACTTGGCGTGGGTCACGGCCTGGCCGATGCGCCAGGGGAAATCGCGCGGAAGAGACGGCGCCGCGGAAACCGCGCGTGCCGCGCCGCGCGCGGCGCCATACGAAGGCGACAGTTGCCGGGCATGGGCGTATCCCGGCACCTGCCGCACGTGATTCACGCGACTGAGCAGCGCTTCCGGCAACTCCTGGAAAAACCGCGACGGCACGTTGTAACGCGTCTGGCCGTGCAGCATCCGGCTCTGCGCGAGCAGCAGGTAGAGCCGGCGCCGCGCCCGCGTCAGCGCCACGTACATCAGCCGCCGCTCCTCCTCGATGCCGTCGGCCTCGGTCATGCTGTTCTCGTGGGGAAACAGCCCTTCCTCCAGGCCGGTGATGAACACCGCGTGGAATTCCAGGCCCTTCGCCGAATGCACGGTCATCAGCTGCAGCGCGTCGGCGCCGGCTGCGGCCTGGTGTTCGCCGGCCTCCAGCGCGGCGTGCGCGAGGAAGGCGGTCAGCTCATCCATGTGTTCGGGCGGCGCTCCTCCGCCCGCGTCGTCCATGATTCCAGTTGGTGCGCCCTCGGCCGGCACCTGCGTCGCGCGCTCGTCGACGAACACCGCCGCGGCATTGACCAGTTCGTCGAGGTTCTCGATGCGGTCGGCGCCTTCCTTCTCGTTGCGGTAATGCGCCTTCAGGCCGCTGTGCTCGACCACGTGTTCGATCACTTCCGGCAGCGGCAGCCCGGCCGTGGCGCTGCGCATGGTTTCGATCAGCTTCACGAAGGCGGCGATGCTGGACGCGGCCTTGCCCGACAGCGTGTTGGCGCAGGCCGCCGCCCACAGGCTCATGCCGGCCTCCTTCGCCATGCCCTGCAATTGCTCGAGGCTGCGGTTGCCGATGCCGCGCGTCGGGAAATTGATGATCCGCAGCAGCGCGCCGTCGTCCTCCTGGTTGGCGACCAGCCGCAGGTAGGCCAGCGCGTGCTTGACCTCCTGGCGCTCGAAGAACCGCAGCCCGCCGTAGACCCGGTACGGCATGCCGGCGGTGAACAGCGCGTGCTCGATCACCCGCGACTGCGCGTTGGACCGGTAAAGGATTGCGATGTCGGCCAGCCGCGCCCCGTCCGCCCGCAGGCTGCGCACCTCGTCGACGACATAGGCCGCCTCCTCGAAATCGGTCGCCGCCTCGAACACCCGCAGCGGCTCGCCCTTGCTGTCGGCGGTCCACAGGCTCTTGCCGAGGCGGCGCCGGTTGTGCGCGATCAGCGCGTTGGCGGCGTCGAGGATATTGCCGTGCGAGCGGTAGTTCTGCTCGAGCTTGATGACCTTCTCGATGTGGAAATCGCGCTGCAGGTCCTGCATGTTGGCGGTGGAGGCGCCGCGCCAGCCGTAGATCGACTGGTCGTCGTCGCCGACCGCGAAGATCGCGTTGTACTGCCCGGCCAGCAATTGCAGCCAGCGGTACTGCAGACGGTTGGTGTCCTGGAATTCGTCGACCAGGATGTGGCGGAAACGCCCCGCATAGTGCTCGCGCAGCGCGTCGTTGCGCGCCAGCAGTTCGTACGAGCGCAGCAGCAGCTCGGCGAAATCGACGACGCCCTCGCGCTGGCACTGGCGGTCGTACTCGGCGTAGAACTCGACCATGCGCCGCGAGAAATCGTCATACGGCTCGACCTTCTCCGCGCGCTTGCCCTCCTCCTTCTGTGCGGCGATGAACCACTGCGCCTGGCGCGGCGGGTAACGCTCCTCGTCGACGTGCAGCGCCTTCATCAGGCGCTTGATCAGCGCCAGCTGGTCCTGGCTGTCGAGGATCTGGAACAGCTGCGGCAGGCCGGCCTCGCGGTAATGCGCGCGCAGCATGCGGTTGCACAGGCCGTGGAAGGTGCCCACCCACATGCCGCGGGTGTTGATCGGCAGCATCGCCGACAGCCGCGTCAGCATTTCCTTCGCCGCCTTGTTGGTGAAGGTCACCGCGAGTAGGCTCATCGGACTGATCTGTCCGGTCTGGATCAGCCAGGCCATGCGCGTGGTCAGCACGCGGGTCTTGCCGCTGCCGGCGCCGGCGAGGATCAGCGCCGACTGCTGCGGCAGCGTCACGGCTTCGAGTTGCGCGTCGTTGAGGCCGGAAAGAAAGGCGGGTGTCATTGCGTGAGGCGGTGTGGGCAGCCCCGATTATACGCGGCGCTCCCGCGCGCCATCAGCGCTCCGGCACGTAGGCGCGGCGCAGGGCCGCATCCAGTGCCGCGGCATCCTGCGCGCTCGCCAGGCCGCCGAAGTACAGCTCGTAACGCAGGCCGTCGCCGCCGCGGTAGGCGCGCACGCGCACCGGATAACCGTCGGCGCGCAGCCGTGCCGCCAGCGTGTCCGCCGCGGCTTCCCCGGCAGCCGCGGCCAGCACCACGCGATGCCGGCCGCCGCGACGGCTGGCGCCGCTGGCCGGCGCGATCTCGGTTTCGGCCGCCCATTCCTTCAGTTGCGCTTCCGGCACCGGGACCACCGGCTGGCGGGAACCATCCCGCCCGGCGATGAAAAACGACAGCGGATCCTGCATCGTGAACGCCTGCTCGCGGTGCTGCACGAAAATGCGCCCCTCGATCAGGCACACGACGTCGCGGTCCGCCGACGATTTGCCCCAGACATCGGTGCCGCGGATGCCGGCGGTCACCGTGGCGATGCGGATGTCGAGGTTGCGCCGCGCCTGCGGCGCGCCGAACAGGCCGGCGGTGAAACGGAAGGCCCCCTGCAGCACGTCGAGCGCCCCGCTGACCACGCGGCCGGCGCCGTCGTCCCGGTCGACCATGCGATCCACGCCGAAGCTGGCGTTTTCGCCGAGCTTCACCGCGCTGCCCTCGGCCATGCGCAGCAGGGCGCGCGCGCCGCTGCCGGTCAGCACACGGTCGCCGTCGCGCAGAACCGCGCCCGGCGCCAGCGGCTCGCGGGCGCCGCCGGCGCGTTCGACCCAGGCCGGGCTGACCACCGCCTCGACGACCAGGCTGCGGGCCGCCGCGGTTCCTGCGGCCATCAGCAGAATCAGCAACAGCAGCTTGCGCATCACGACGCATCTCCCCGGGCCGGACCGGTGACGGAAGCGTTTATAATCGCGGCTTTCCGCCAGCTGGCGCTTTTCGCGGTAATTCCCACCGTTTTTCCCCGCCAAATCAGCATCATGCAACAAAAATACAATCCGCAGGTCATCGAACGCGACGCCCAGAAATTCTGGCACGACGCGCAGTCCTTCCGCGCCGTCGAAAGCGGCGGCAAGCCGAAATATTACTGCCTGTCGATGTTCCCGTATCCGTCCGGCAAGCTGCACATGGGCCACGTGCGCAACTACACCATCGGCGACGTGCTGACGCGCTACCACCGGATGAAGGGCTGCAACGTGCTGCAGCCGATGGGCTGGGACGCATTCGGACTGCCCGCCGAAAACGCGGCGATGGCCAACGGCGTGCCGCCGGCAAAGTGGACCTGGGACAACATCGCCTACATGCGCAAGCAGCTCCAGTCGCTCGGTTTCGCCATCGACTGGAGCCGCGAGCTCGCCACCTGCAGCCCCGATTACTACCGCTGGAACCAGTGGCTGTTCCTGCGCCTGCTCGAAAAAGGCATCGCCTACAAGAAGACCCAGGTCGTGAACTGGGATCCGGTCGACCAGACCGTGCTCGCCAACGAGCAGGTCATCGACGGCAAGGGCTGGCGCACCGGCGCCACCGTCGAGAAACGTGAAATCCCGGGCTACTATCTCGCGATCACGAAATACGCCGACGAACTGCTGTCGGCGCTGGACACGCTGCCGGGCTGGCCGGAGCGGGTCAAGGCGATGCAGGCCAACTGGATCGGCAAGAGCTACGGCGTGCGCTTCGCGTTTCCATACAACTTGCCCGCCGCGGCAGGCGGCGAGACGAATCCCCCCTCTCCCTCCGGGAGAGAGGTCGGGGGTGAGGGAAAAGGGGCGAGGAAGGATAAGACGTCTTCCCTCATCCC
>CAZHJU010000025.1:0-33437 GCA_964533495.1 uncultured Bordetella sp.
CGCGCCCTTGCGCTTGCCGCCCTGGTTCACCGCGACCGCGGTGTCGTTGACCACTTTCAGGAACGGCACGACGCCCTGCGACTTGCCGTTGGTGCCCTTAATGTAGGCGCCGAGCGCGCGCACCGGCGTCCAGTCGTTGCCGATGCCGCCGGCGTACTTCTGCAGCATCGCGTTTTCCTTGATCGCCTCGTAGATGCCGTCGAGATCGTCGGACACCGTGGTCAGATAGCAGCTGGCGAGCTGCGAGCGGCGCGTGCCGGAATTGAACAGCGTCGGGGTCGAGCTCATCAGGTCGAAGCTCGACAGCACGTTGTAGAACTCGATCGCGCGCGCCTCGCGCTGGCTCTCGGGCTCGTTCAGCGCGAGGCCCATCGCCACGCGCATGAAGAACACCTGCGGCAGCTCGATGCGGCGGCCCTCGATGTGCAGGAAGTAGCGGTCGTAGAGGATCTGCAGGCCGAGATAGGTGAACTTGAGGTCGCGCTGGGGATCGAGCGCGGCGCCGAGGGCCTTCATGTCATAGGCGCCCAGGCGTTCGTCGAGCAGTTCGGCCGCGATGCCCTGCCGGATGAACTCCGGCAGGTAGGCGGCGTAGCGCGTGGCCATCTCCGCCTGCGTCACCTCTTCGCCCAGCGTCTCCAGGCGCATCGTGTGCATCAGCAGCCGCGCGGTCACGTAGCTGTAGCCGGGATCCTGCTCGATCAGGCCGCGCGCGGCGAGAATCAGCGACTTGCGGACCTCCTCGATGGGCACGCCGTCGTAGAGGTCGCGCTGCATGGCTTCAAGGATCGGCTGCGCGCTGACATCGCGGCCAAGTCCGGCGCAGGCGCTTTCGACCAGCGCCGTGATGCGCGCCACATCGAGCGGGCACGTGACGCCACCGTCAGTGACGTTGACCACGTTTTCGCGCTGCGCGGCAACTGCCGGCTGCGCCTCGCGCTGGCGCGCCCGCTCGCGGGCGCGTTCTTCCCGGTAGAGCACGTAGGCGCGGGCCACGTGGTGCTCGCCCATGCGCATCAGCGCGAGTTCCACCTGGTCCTGAATGTCTTCGATGTGGAAGGTGCCGCCCGAGGGCTGGCGCCGCATCAGCGCGCCGACGACGCTTTCGGTCAGCGCGGTCACCTGCTCGCGCACCCGCGCCGAAGCCGCGCCCTGGCCGCCGTTGACCGCGATGAAGGCCTTGGTCATCGCAATGGCGATCTTGGCCGGCTCGAAACCGACGACCGAGCCGTTGCGGCGGATGATCCTGTATTGCGCGTATGCCGCCTCCCGTTGTGTTTCCTCTGCGGGTGCGGCTTGCGGAACGGTGCGGGATTGGGCGGATTCTGCGGCGACTTGCATGGTGTTACTCCTTGATTTTTTTAGGTTTTATACCCTCCGGCAGCATAAAAGCTCCGGCCCGCCAACCACTATATATTGTGGTTCGCGCATGAATTTCATCCAATTCTAGTGGCCGGATTTCCGATTCGCAATAGGTTTTGACGCTTTTTTTAAAAGTTCTTGGGAAACAGCAGGAAGCGTCCATAAGCGCCGGATTATTTGCACAAAAAATGGGCAGGACAGCGCCGACCGATGCGCACGGCAACGCAATGTCCTGGAACACGACGAATCGACTGGAAGGGGAAAAACCGGCCGGGCTGGGTGCTGCGGCCATAAAACATAACTATTTGTTTTTAAAAAATATTTTTATCAAGCCCGAGAAAATACCGATGCCAGTCGAAACAGGGGCCGGGATCGGTCTTGCGGCCCGGCGCAATGTCGGCATGGCCGACGCTGGCGGCGATAGGGTAACGCGCGTGCAGCGCGCACGCGAGCGCGCTGAGACGCTCGTACTGCGCGTCGCTGAAGGCGACGTCATCCGCACCCTCCAGCTCGATGCCCACCGAGAAATCGTTGCAGCGCTCGCGCCCGCGCCAGGACGACTGCCCGGCATGCCAGGCCCGTTTCGCGCACGGCACAAACTGCAGCAGCGCGCCGTCGCGGCGGATGAAAAAATGCGCCGACACGCGCAACGCGGCGATGGTCTCGAAATAGGGGTGGGCCCGCGGATCGAGGCGGTTCATGAACAGGTCGATCACCGCGTCACCGCCAAAAACGCCGGGAGGCAGGCTGATGTTGTGGATGACCAGCAATTCCACCGCCGCGTCCGCGGGCCGCTCGTCACAGTTCGGGGACGGGAAGTATCCGGCGCCGTCGGCCAGCCCTTCAGCGTCGATGTTCATGCGCGGACATCAGGGCCTGGTGTCCAGCTCCTGCCGGATCCCCAGACGCTGTATCCGGTAGCGCAGTGCGCGGAAGGAGATGCCAAGCAGCTTGGCGGCCGCGGTCTGGTTGTAGCGCGCGCGCTCTAGGGCATCGAGTATCGCCTTGCGCTCGATCGCCTCCAGCCGTTCGGGCAGCGGCAGACCGTCGATGTCCGCCTCCGGCACGACGGCGGCGCGCTCATGCGTCAGTTGCAGGTCCTCGACCCCGATCTCGCTGCCGCTGGTCAGCGCCACCGCGCGTTCGAGGATGTTTTCGAGCTCGCGGACGTTGCCGGGGAAATGGTAGTCCTGCAGCGCCGCCGCCGCCTGCGCCGACAACCGCGGCGCAGACCCGCCGGCGGCGTGGCGCTCGAGTATCGCCGTGGCCAGGCGCGGGATGTCCTCGCGCAATTCGCGCAACGCCGGCATGCGCAGCTCGATCACGTTCAGGCGGTAATAGAGGTCCTGGCGGAACGCGCCGCTTTTCACTTCGTCGGCGAGATGGCGGTGCGTCGCGCTGATGATGCGCACGTCGACCGGCTCCTCGCTGGTCGAGCCCACCTGGCGCACGCGCTTTTCCTGGATCGCGCGCAGCAGCTTGACCTGCATCGACAGCGGCAGGTCGCCGACCTCGTCGAGAAACAGCGTGCCGCCGTCCGCGGCCTGGAAAAATCCGTCGTGGTCGGCCACCGCCCCGGTAAAGGCGCCCTTCTTGTGTCCGAAAAACTCCGACTCCATCAGGCTGTCCGGTATCGCGCCGCAGTTCACCGCGACGAACGGGCCGTCGCGCCGCGCGCCGTTGAGGTGGATCAGCCGGGCGGCGAGTTCCTTGCCGCAGCCGGATTCGCCGCGGATCTGCACCGGCGCCTGGCTGCGCGCCAGCTTGTCGATCATCTGCCTCGCCTGCGCCATCTGGGGCGAAGCCCCGATCAGGCAGGGTGCGCCCGGCACCGTCGGCGCTTCCGCGTCCTGCCGCTCGGCGCCGGGCCGCGGCAGCTTCAGCGCGGAGCGAACCAGCGCGCGCAACTGGTCCAGCGACACCGGCTTGCCCAGGTAATCGAAGGCGCCGGCCTTCAGCGCCGCAACCGCGTTTTCGGCGCTGCCGTGCGCGGTGATGACCGCCACCGGCAGGCTTGGATGGTTTTTGGTGATGTGCTCGACGATCGACAGGCCGTCGCCGTCCGCCAGCCGCATGTCGGTCAGGCACAGCTCGAAGGTGTTGCACCCCAGCAGCGACAGGGCCTCGGACACGCTGCCCGCGCATTGCGGCTCCAGCCCCATGCGGATCAGCGTCATGCCGAGCAGTTCCCGGATGTCCGCTTCGTCATCGACGACCAGCACCTGCCCGTTAGCCAACGCCTTCTCCCCCTCAGCCCGCGGCGCAGGTCACCGAGAACCGCGCCCCCCCGGCCGAATCGACATATTCCAGCGCCGCGCCGTTCGCCTCGCAGATTTCACGCGCCAGATACAGGCCCAGCCCGGTGCCGCCCGGCGAGGTCGTGAAAAACGGCTCGAACAGCTTGTTGCGGGATTCCGGCGACATGCCGGGACCGTCGTCGGCGACATCCAATTTTACTGCATTGCCGCGGTCGGCCCGCGCCGTCTCGATGCGGATGCTGCCGGGACCGCGGCGCGAATGGCGCAACGCATTGCGGCACAGATTCCACAGCACCTGGTTGAGGTGGTCGCGGTCGAACATCACGTACAGATCGTCCGCCAGATGCAGGCCGATGACGTTGCCGGCGAGCTTCTCGGTGGCATTGAACTGTTCGACGAATCCGCGGAGGTAGGTGCCAAGGTGGAAACGCTCGCGCTTCGCGCGTTCTCCGCGATTGAGGGTCTGCACGTCGTTGATCATGCGGTCGAGGCGCCGGGTGTTGTCGCGGATGATGGTCGTCAGGCGCTGCGCGCCGGCGGACACCCCAGATTCCTCCTGCAGCAGTTCGGCGGCGTGGCTGATGGCGCCCAGCGGATTGCGGATTTCGTGGGCGATATTCGCGGTCAGCCGGCCCAGCGCCGCGAGCTTCAGTTGCCACGCCTCCGCCCGCATCCGCGCCAAGTCCTCGAGGAAAATGACGGCCCCAGCGCCGCGCCGCGCCGCCACCGGCACCAGCCGCGCCCGCAGATTGGCGCCAATCTCGAAAGCGTCGGGGGATTCGCTCCCCTGCCGGTCGCGCAGCCAGGATTCGACCCGCGCATACAGGGCCGGCGCGCGGTCGTGCAAAGCCACCACGCCGCCACCGCGCATGCCGCCGATCATGCGTTCGGCCGCGGTGTTGACCTGGCGCACGATGCCGGCCCCGTCGACCACGATCACGCCGTGCTCCATGTCCTGGATCACCAGCTGGTTGACCTGCGCCATGTTGGCAAGGTCGATTTCGCGCTGGGCCGCCAGCTGTTCGCTGGCCAGTGAGCGGATCGCCAGGGCATGCGCGAGCCAGGCGGTCGCGAAATAGGCGATCGACAGCAGTCCCGCCTGCGCGTACTGGGCGCCGCTTTCGGAAAAGCGCAGCACCTCGTAGGTGTGTTCGAGCAGCACCGCGATGGTCGCGATGGCGGCGAAAAACAGCGTCAGCTGGCCGCGGGTCACCAGCCCCGCGGCGGCCAGCGATGTCAGCAGCAGCAGGCCGAGGCCGCTCGACAGGCCGCCGCTGGCATACATCAGCAGCACCACGAAGACGATGTCGCCGCCGACCTGGACCGCCAGTTGCCAGGTAAAACGTTCGCGGGTGTGGATGACTGCGAACATCGCAAGGGCGAAGGCGGCGTAACCGGCGGCGGCGAACAGGAACAGGCGCATGTCCCGCGAGCCGAACTGCAGCGTGGAACCCCAGAACGCCGCCGCCATCAGCAGCAGCAGCGCCGCGGCAAGCCGGTATCCGTTGAACAGCTGCAGCGAACGCCAGTAGGTTTCCGGCGTGCGCCTGGCATCCCGGGACTCTGTCGTCGTGGACGGGGTCAGCGTATCCAATGCCGTCTCTCAGCGGGAAGGACGAAACTGGTCACGGTGCGCTTCCGAGCAGAACCGGCGCCCGCCGGCCGCCACGCCCTCGCCGCGCGGGAAATGGATGCCGCAGTGCGCGCAGCTCACCATGTCTTCCGGCGGCGGCGCCTGCCGCGGCTCACGGTCCGGTCGACGCCAGCGGCTGCGCAGCAACCCTATCGCGAGCGCGGCAACGATTGCGACCAGCAGGTACTTGACCATCGATATCCCCGGAAACCGGACGACCCGTCATGCGCGACGCGGAGCGGCGCCTCGCGGCGCAGGCTCTCGGGCGCGCGCCGGCTCCGGGTCCACGGCCAGCGCCTTCAGAAAACGCGACACCCGATTGTAGCCTCCGCTGGTCGCCGTGAGCTCGACGATTTCACGCTGGCGGGAAGGCTGAAATGACGGTGCCGTCGGGCGCGCGAATCACGGAATTGCCGTCCTCGCCGCCACAGGCCGCGCGGGCCCGTCTGTTCTGTAACAACTCCGGCATCGGGAAAGCCGGGCCGGGCCGTCTGACACGGTCCGGCCGGCATCCGGAAAATGGTGGTCGGGGTGAGAGGATTCGAACCTCCGACTCCTGCGTCCCGAACGCAGTACTCTACCAGGCTGAGCTACACCCCGAATTGGCATCAACCGCAGGCACAAACAACAAGGGCACGCTGCACGTGCCCTTCGGTCAATGCGTCCGCGTCACCGCGAACGACGCCAATTGTAGCAAATAATCCCGGTACTGCGTGTGTGGAATCTCCGCCAGCGCCGCGCACGCGGCCTGCGCTTCCGCCTCGGCCTGGCGCCGCGCGTAATCGAGGGCTCCCGAGCGGCGTATCGCAGCCAGCACGGCGTCGATTTCGGCCAGCCCTCCCGATTCCAGCGCCCGGCGCACCACGGCGGCTTCATCCGGGGTGCCCTGCCGGATCACCCGGATCAGCGGGAGCGTCGGTTTGCCCTCGGCCAGGTCGTCGCCGACATTCTTGCCGATCACTGTGGAGTCGCCGGAATAATCCAGCAGGTCATCGACCAGCTGGAATGCGGTGCCGAGGTGGCTGCCATACGCCGCCATCGCCGCCTCCGTCTGTGCAGAGGCCCCCGCAAGCAGCGCACCCAGGCGGGCGGCCGCTTCAAACAGCTTGGCTGTCTTGTAGCGGATGACCTGCAGATAACCCGCTTCGTCGACATCGGCGTTCCGGCAATTCATCAGTTGCAGGACTTCGCCCTCGGCGATGACATTGGTTGCATCGGCAAGCACGCGCAACACGCGCATGTCGTCGACGTTCACCATCATCTGGAAAGCGCGGGAATACACGAAATCGCCGACCAGGACCGACGCCGCATTGCCGAACAGGGTATTTGCGGTCGGGCGCCCCCGCCGCAGCGAGGATTCGTCGACGACGTCATCGTGGAGCAGCGTCGCCGTATGGATGAATTCCACCACCGCGGCAAGCGTGTGGTGGGCAGTGCCGCGGTAACCCAGCGCCCCGGCCGACAGCAGCACCAGCGCCGGACGCAGGCGCTTGCCGCCGCCGCCGATGATGTATTCGGCGACCTGGCGGATCAGCACGACATCGGAGTGCAGCCGGTCGCGGATGACGCGATCCACGGCTTGCATGTCGGGGGCCAGCAGTTCGCCTAGTTTTTCGAGAAACACGGAAGACCGGGAAAAAGGCGGATCATATCAATTCTGCCGCTCTCCAGCGCTCCCGGCTCCCCGCCGGACCGCCTTCCATCCGCCCTAATCCCTTGATTTTCATGATCTATCGATAGCCGACGACCTTGCGGGAAACTTTGACTGTGGACAAACCGGCTTGTATAATCCGCGGTTTTCCGTGGTTCTGAGGGGTTATCCAATGTATGCGGTAGTCAAGACCGGCGGCAAGCAGTACCGCGTGAGCGCCGGCACCAAAATCAAGGTCGAGCAGCTGCCGGCCGATGTCGGATCGGAAGTCACCCTGGACCAGGTTCTGATGGTTGCCCAGGACGGCAGCGTCAAGCTCGGCACGCCGCTGGTGTCCGGTGCTGCGGTCACCGCAAAGGTGGTCTCGCAGGGCCGCGGCGACAAGGTGCGCATTTTCAAGATGCGCCGGCGCAAGCACTACCGCAAGACCCAGGGCCACCGGCAGAACTTCACCGAGCTCGAAATCACGGGCATTGCAGGCTAAGGAGCACTCGAATGGCACATAAAAAAGCAGGCGGCAGCTCACGCAACGGCCGCGACTCGGAAGCCAAACGGCTTGGCGTCAAGCGTTTCGGCGGCGAACTGGTTCCGGCCGGCAGCATCATCGTGCGCCAGCGCGGCACCCGCATGCACGCCGGCGAGAACGTCGGCATGGGCCGCGACCACACGCTGTTCGCGAAAGTGGACGGGCGCGTGCTGTTTGCGGAAAAAGGCCCCCGGCAGCGCAAGACCGTGAGCGTCGTTCCCGCCTGATCGATTTATGCTTCGCTGAAAAGGCCCTGTTGAACGACAGGGCCTTTTTGTTTCGGGACTCCCATGAAATTCATCGATGAAGCGCGCATAGAAGTCCACGCCGGCAAGGGCGGGGACGGTGTCGCCAGCTTCCGCCGCGAAAAATTCGTGCCGCGCGGCGGGCCGGACGGCGGCGACGGCGGGCGCGGCGGCAGCATCCATGCCGTCGCCGACCGCAACATCAACACGCTCATCGATTACCGCTACGCCCGCATCCACCGCGCGAAGAACGGCCAGAAAGGCATGGGGTCAGACTGTTTCGGTCGCGCCGCCGACGATATCGTGCTGCGCATGCCGGTGGGCACGGTGATCAGCGATGCCGAAACCGGCGAAATGCTGTTCGACCTGGCGCGGGACGGCGAAAAAGCCGTGCTCGCGCAAGGTGGTCGCGGCGGGCTCGGCAACCTCCACTTCAAGTCGAGCACCAACCGCGCGCCGCGGCAGTTCACGGTCGGCGAACCGGGCGTTTCACGTCACCTGAAACTGGAGCTGAAAGTGCTCGCCGACGTCGGCCTGCTCGGCATGCCCAACGCCGGCAAGTCGACCCTGATCCGCGCGATCTCCGCGGCACGCCCGAAAGTCGCCGACTACCCGTTCACCACGCTGCAGCCGAACCTCGGCGTGGTGCGGGTCGACGACAACCGGAGCTTCGTGGTCGCCGACATTCCGGGCCTGATCGAAGGCGCCGCCGAAGGCGCCGGACTCGGCCACCAGTTCCTGCGCCATCTTTCCCGCACCAAACTGCTGCTGCACATCATCGACGTGGCACCCCCGGATCCGGATGCCGACGTGGTGCGCGACGCCAGGGCGCTGGTGCGCGAGCTGCGCAAGTACGACGAGGCGCTGTACCGCAAGCCGCGCTGGCTGGTGTTCAACAAGCTCGACCTGGTGCCCGAAGACGAACGGGAGGCCCTGGTGCGCCGCCTGCAGAAGCAGCTTGGCGCACAGCGCCGGAACTTCGGCATTGCCGCAATCAGCGGCGACGGCTGCAAGCCGCTGGTTTACGCCGTCATGGAACACATCGGTGCCGCGCCGCGCGCGCGCAAAACCGCCCGCGGCAGGGACGTCGCCGCGACAGACGCATGACAGCCGCCGTGAACACGGAATCGGTGATCAGGAAAGCCCGCCGCATTGTCGTCAAGGTCGGCAGCGGCCTCGTCACCAATGCCGGCCTCGGTCTCGATCACGCCGCGCTGACCGGCTGGGCGGAGCAGATCGCCCGGCTGCGCAAGGAAGGCCGGCAGATCGCGCTGGTTTCCAGCGGCGCCATCGCCGAAGGCATGCAGCGCCTGGGCTGGACGCGCCGCCCGCATGCGCTGCACGAGCTGCAGGCCGCCGCCGCGGTGGGCCAGATGGGCATGGTGCAGGTCTACGAGTCCTGTTTCCGCAGCCATGGCCTGCTAGCCTCGCAGATTCTGCTGACACACGAGGACCTCGCCGACCGCAAGCGCTACCTCAACGCGCGTTCGACGGTGCGCACGCTGCTCGACCTCGGCTCGATCCCGGTCATCAACGAAAACGACACGGTCGCCATGGACGAAATCCGTTTCGGCGACAACGATACGCTGGCGGCGATGGTGACCAACCTGATCGAGGCCGACGCGCTGATCATCCTGACCGACCAGCGCGGGCTCTACAGCGCCGATCCGCGCAAGGATCCGCAGGCGACGCTGATCGCCGACGCCACCGCGGGAGATCCCTACCTTGAAACGATTGCGGGCTCCACCGGCAGCGCCATCGCGCGCGGCGGCATGCTCACCAAGATCCTGGCCGCAAAGCGGGCGGCGCGCAGTGGCGCCGACACGGTCATCGCCTGGGGCCGCGAAACCGATGTGCTGCTGCGGCTGGCTGCCGGCGAACGCATCGGCACGCAACTGCTCGCGCGGCAGGCGACCATCGCCGCGCGCAAGCAGTGGCTGGCCGATCACCTCCAGGTGCGCGGTCGCGTCACCCTCGATGCGGGCGCCGTGAAGGCGCTGCTGGTGGACGGCAAAAGCCTCCTGCCAGTGGGCGTCTGCCGCGTGGAGGGCGAATTCGAACGCGGTGAAGTCGTCGCCTGCGCCGACGAATCGGGACGGGAGATCGCGCGCGGCCTGGTCAACTACGGCCATGCCGACGCGACGCGCATCCTGCGCGCGCCATCGAGCCAGATCGAGGCCAGGCTCGGCTATGTCGGCGAACCGGAACTGATCCACCGGGACAATCTGGTCCTGCTGTAAAGGCGGAATCAGTCGGTAGTCTGTGGCCGCACCGGGCCGCGGCGCAGCGCCTGGACAATCTGGTCGGCGGTGCCCCTGACGGACTTGCCATCGCAGGCAAACTCGCCATACAGGGTGACATGGTGGGCGTTGACATGCTTGAACTCGATGTATTTCCAGCGCGGATCGCGTGCGCGCACCCAGCTGCCACCGGCGCGTCCGATCGCGTAGTACTTCTGCTCCCGGGTCTCGCAGCGGATGCCCTCGAAAGACACGTTGGTGGCTCCGCCCGAAGTCTTGATGACCAGCGTATAACGCACCACGCCGTCCTTGTCCGCCGAGACGGACTTGCCGTCGACGAAAAACCGGTGGCTGGACACCGAACCGACGTCGAGCGGAATCAGGTTGGCGTCGACGGGATAGGCCGGGAGCTGGGCCTGCATTTCCGACCACGAGGTGATCTCACGATCGAATTTGTAATCCCAGCCGTCCCACTGCGACTGCGCAAAGGCGGTAAGAGCGGAAAAAGCGCCCGCAAGCGCGGCCGCAATGTGCTTGATCGGCATGTTCATGCGCCGATTGTAGCGCCTGCAGCGGAGGTGCGGACGCCGCCGGCGCCAGGCTACCGGGCCAGGTCGGCGAGCAGCGATGCGCGCGTCGCGTCGCCAACCCGCTCCACGAATGCGGAATAATTCGGGTGATCGACACCCGCAGCCAGCGCTGCGCCGCCGCGCAATGCCTCGACCATTGCCGGAGCGAGTTCGAAACGCATGAAATGCACCGAGGAGGTTTTTTCGGCGTTCTCACGCTCGAGATCCTCATCGGCGATCGCATAGACGCGGTCGCAGCCTGACACCTGCACCCAGACCCTGTCCTCGACGCCGATCAGCTTCGCGAGCCAGATCCGGCGCTCGTTTTCGTCCGGATACTCGATCATCATCGTCGCTTTCCAGTTGCTGCCATCCGGAATCAGCGGATTGTAGGCCTCGAGCTCGTCGTTGATGCCGTCTTCCTCGAATATGCGTTCGGCACGGAGCATCTCCTGGACCTGATAGCGGATGGTCAGTTCGTCCTCGAAAATCAGCGTGATGCTGGTGCCGAGATGCAATACGCGGTCCTTCTTGTGCGCCATGACCTTCGCGCGGAATTCCGGGCGGGCCTTGGCATAAGCTTCGAGGGACATCAGGGTGTCGCGGGTAATTTGCGGCATGTCGATCCTCACAGTCCGTAGGCAATGCGTATCAGGGTGATCGGGTGCTGCTTTTCGGCGCCGGTCCCGGCGCCGTCACCAATGCCCTGCTGGATATGGCGGCCGGCGATCGCGCAGTCCGAACTGATGTAGTCGGGCGCGGCCTCGCCCATCTGGCGGAACACCGGGCGGCCGATCTTCATCGACTGCCCGAAAAACTCGCTCTTGACGCCCCAGGTGCCGTCATGGCCCGCGCAGCGCTCGACCGTGGTGACCTTGGTCTCCGGCACCATCTCGAGCAGCTCGCGTGTCTTCTGCCCCATGTTCTGGACGCGCAGGTGGCAGGGAATGTGGTACGACACCTTGCCCAAGGGCTTGCCGAAACCGGTTTTCAGCAGCCCGTCCTTGTGGCGCAGCACCAGGTATTCGAAGGGATCGAACATCGCCTCGGCCACGGCCTTGACGTCGGGATCGTCCGGAAACATCAGCGGCAGCTCCTGCTTGAACATCAGCGTGCAGGATGGCACGGCGGTGAGGATCGCGTAGCCCTCGCGCGCCAGCTTCGCCAGCGGCGGGATGTTGATGTCCTTGTTGCGGGCGACGGCCTCGAGGTCGCCCAGCTCGAGCTTGGGCATGCCGCAGCAGGCCTCCTTCTCGACGACGATCGACGGCACCTCGTTGTGGGCGAGGATTTTCAGCAGGTCGTGGCCGATGCCCGGTTCGTTGTAGTTGACGTAGCAGGTCGAGAAAATCGCGACCTTGCCCGGGGTCTGCCCGCCGTCCTTCACCGGGAAGGAGGCATCGGGCCTGGCCGTCGCGCGGAACTTCGCGCTGTCGTATTCGGGCAGCACGCGGTCCTTGTGGATGCCCAGCACGCTGTCCATGACCTTGCGCACGGGCGCGGCCTTGTTGGCGGCATTGACCATCTGCACCACCACCGGGATCGAGGCAAGCCTGCCCAGCGCGTCGGTGCTCGACAGCAGCCTGTCGCGGAAGCCGGTTTCGCCCTTGCGGAACTTGACCGCCTTGGCGCGCAGCATCAGGTGCGGGAAATCGACATTCCATTCGTGCGGCGGCACGTACGGACACTTGGTCATGTAGCACATGTCGCAGAGGTAGCAGCGGTCGATGACCTCCCAGTAGTCCTTCTTGGGAATGCCGTCGACTTCCAGCGTCGGACTTTCGTCGACGAGGTCGAACAGCTTCGGAAACGCGGTGCAGAGATTCACGCAGCGGCGGCAGCCGTGGCAGATGTCGAACACGCGTTCGAGTTCGTGGTTGAGCTTGTCCTCGTCGTAGAAATCGGCCGATTTCCAGTCCAGGGGGTGCCGGGTCGGGGCCTCGAGACTGCCTTCGCGTACGGTCATGGTATGTGGCTCGCCAGAGTGGGTGGGAAAAGAAAGAGGCGCCTGTCGCGCCCCTTTCTGCCTGCCTTGTCGGCCTTGCTGGTATCAGTCGGCTAGGCCGTCCAGGGCTTTCTGGAAACGGTTGGCGTGCGAGCGCTCGGCTTTCGCCAGCGTCTCGAACCAGTCGGCGATTTCGCCGAAGCCTTCGTCGCGCGCGGTCTTCGCCATGCCCGGGTACATGTCGGTGTACTCGTGGGTCTCGCCGGCGATCGCGGCTTTCAGGTTGTCGCGGGTGCGGCCGATCGGCAGATCGGTGGCGGGGTCGCCGCAGGCTTCCATGTATTCGAGGTGTCCGTGGGCATGACCGGTCTCGCCTTCGGCGGTGGAACGGAACACGGCAGCAACATCATTCTGGCCTTCGACGTCCGCTTTCGCTGCGAAGTACAGATAGCGGCGGTTGGCTTGTGATTCACCGGCAAACGCGGCTTTCAGGTTGCCATGGGTTTTCGAATTCTTGAGCTGCATAAAAACTCCTTTAAAATCAATAGGTTACGTTAATGCCTCGTATGCCCGAAGTCTATTCGGACATGCTCGGGAACAACCTACCACACAGATATTTAGACTTGATCTAATCTGTGAAAGGAGTGTAAGTCGAACCTCGAGCCGGAGTCAACATTCAACGACGGGCAGAAAGGGAAAACGCCTTCAGCGCCCGAGGCTCGCCTCGATGTCGGCGAACGTGCGCGCCACCGCTTCCGTGGTGATGGCGATGCCCAGTTGGCGGGCGATCTGCGTCGCGGAGAACACGCCGCGCACGCGCTGCCGCCCCTTCGCATCGAGATCCACCACCAGGGTGTGCTGGCGTCCGGCGGCCTTCAGCGTGGCCACGATGCGCCCGACGGTTGCGGCCTGCACATCGCGCAGGTCGAGGACCTCCAGCCTGTCGCGCGGCGTCATGATGTCACGCACCTGGATCTCGCTGCGCGGAACGCCGCGCTGCACGGCCGCCTTGACCGGCTTCTCGCCAAGTACGTCGTTCGCCGTGACGATGCCGTGCACCTGCCGGTCCTGGTCGACGACCAGCAGCAGCCTGACGCCGCGCTGGATCATCCGGCGGTGCGCCTCGTCGACCGCATCGCCGGGCAGGATGATCACCGCGGTCACCCGGGTCAGATCGGTCATCACGTCAACCGCGGGACTGTCGATCCGCGCGCGCTCGAGAACCGCCTGCGTGGGCTGCGCGTAGCCGCTGCCCTCTCCAAGCGCAATGGGTTTGATGGCCGTGTAATCGCGCGTCATGTCCGCCTGCCTTTCGAATATTGAATCAAGCCCGGCACCGCCCGGGGCATGCACGCCCGGCAGCGTTGCGCTAGACGCCGACCAGCGGCGAACGCAAACCCTTGCGCTGCGCGGGACGACGCGCGAGGTAACGGGAAAGCTCGTTCAGCGCCTGTTCGTAAACCGCGCGCTTGAATTCGATGACATCCTGCGTCGGCGCCCAGTATTCGTGCCAGCGCCAGGCGTCGAATTCGGGTTTCTCGGTCGCGCGCAGGCAGACATCGCAGTCGCGGCCAACGAGGCGCAGCAGAAACCAGATCTGCTTCTGTCCCCGGTAATTGCCACGCCATTCGCGCCGCAGCCAGCGCTCCGGCACTTCATAGCGCAGCCAGTCCCGGGTGCGCCCCAGAACCTGCACATGCTCCGGTTTCAGTCCGACCTCCTCGTGCAATTCCCGGTACATCGCCGCTTCCGGACGTTCGCCGCCCTTGATGCCGCCCTGCGGAAACTGCCACGAGTGCTCGCGCACCCGCTTACCCCAGAACACCTCGTTTTTCGAATTGCACAGAACGATTCCGACATTGGGGCGATAGCCATCTCGGTCGATCATGGTCATCCCCGGATTGATTGATCATATGAGATTGATTTTTTCACAAATCCCGGGGCATTGAAAGCCCGTGACCCGCGGGAATTCAGGGGTACAGAAAGTCCGCGTCGCTGCGGTTCATCGTGCGCAGGCCGTCGACGAACAGCGGAAATTCCAGCCCGTAATGGGCCTCGATGGCGGACGCCCGTTGCCGCAGGTCGGCCCAGCGCAATGACCCCGGCGGATCGCGGAAACCGAAGGCGATGATGTTTCCCGGCTTGCGCGCGGGCAGGCACAGGTTGCCCGCCGGGAACGCGGCTTCGATCCGCTTGAGCACTTCGTTGAACTGACGGTCACCGCCCCAGAGGTTGACCACCATCATGCCGCCCGGCACCAGCCGTTCCCGGCAGTGGTTGTAGAACTCGCGCGTGGCCAGCGCCTCGACATGGGACTCCGCATCGTAGCCGTCGACCATGATCAGGTCGGCACCGATGTCTTCCCTTGCCATGTATTCCGCGCCGTCGCCGACGATGACCTCGAAGCGGTCGTCGTCCGGCGGCACCAGAAAACACTGCCGCGCAACCGCCACGACCTGCGGATCCAGTTCGAGGACCCGCACCCGCGCCTGCGGCAGGTGATGGCGGACGTACTTCGCGACCGAACCGCCGCCCAGGCCGACCATCAGCACGTCCCGCGGATCTTCACGGAACAGCAGGCAGGCCATCATCGAACGCGTGTAAGCCAGTTCGAGATCCAGGGGCCGCGCGATGCGCATCGCGCTCTGCACGGTGTCGCTGCCGATGTGCAGCGAACGCACGCCGAATTTCTCGCTGACATAGACGGTTTTGGCGTCTTCCGCCGGCTTGCGCAGGCGCCATTTGGGCATGAATTTCATCGGTTGCAGGGCATGAGGGTTGCGTAAGGTCCGGTAGAATAAGGGTTTTATCCGACCGGGAACAGGCATGCGCGTTTCGCAGTTTTTCATTTCCACGCTGAAAGAGGCGCCTTCGGAGGCCGAGGTCATCAGCCACAAGCTGATGCTGCGCGCCGGGCTGATCAAGCGCCTGACCAGCGGGGTCTACACCTGGATGCCGCTGGGCCTGCGGGTGCTGCGCAAGGTCGAACACATCATCCGGGAAGAAATGAACCGCGGCGGCGCGATCGAGCTGCTGATGCCGGCGGTGCAACCGGCGGAACTGTGGCAGGAATCGACCCGCTGGGAGCAGTACGGACCGGAACTGCTGCGGATCAAGGACCGTCACCAGCGCGATTTCTGTTTCGGCCCCACCCACGAGGAAGTCATCAGCGACGTGGTGCGGCGCGAGGTCAAAAGCTACCGCCAGTTGCCGCTGAACTTCTACCAGATCCAGACCAAGTTCCGCGACGAAATCCGGCCGCGTTTCGGCGTCATGCGCGGGCGCGAGTTCGTGATGAAGGACGCCTATTCCTTCCATGTCGACTACGACGACCTGGTGCGCGAGTACCGCAACATGCACGACACCTACTGCCGCATCTTCACGCGTCTGGGCTTGGAATTCCGCCCGGTCGCCGCGGACACCGGCTCGATCGGCGGCACCGGCTCCCATGAATTCCACGTGCTTGCCGACTCGGGCGAGGACGCCATCGCCTACTGCCCGCAGTCGGACTATGCGGCCAACGTCGAACTCGCCGAAGCCGTGGCGCCCAAAACGCCGCGGGCCGCCCCGGCGCAGCCCCTGCAAAAAGTGCATACCCCCCGCGTCAAGACCATTGACGAACTGTGCGGCTTCCTCAAGCTGTCCGCCGATCGCACCGTCAAGGCCATCGTTGTCGACGGCGCCGATGGCAGCCCGGTGCTGCTGCTGCTGCGGGGAGACCATGAACTGAACCTGATCAAGGCCGGAAAGCTGCCGCAGCTCAAACAGCCGGTCGCGTTTGCCTCCGCCGATGGCATACGGACGGCCTTTGGCGCGAACCCGGGTTCACTGGGTCCCGCCGGCTTCGCCGGAACCGTGATCGCGGACCGGGCGGTCACGGCCATGTCCGATTTCGTCATCGGCGCCAACACCGACGACCACCACTACACCGGCGCCAACATCGGCCGCGATTTCCCCGAACCGGTCTTCGCCGACATCCGCAACGCGGTGCCCGGAGATCCCTCGCCTGACGGCAAAGGCGCGCTGGAGATCTGCCGCGGCATCGAAGTGGGGCACATCTTCCAGTTGCGCAGCAAGTATTCACGGGCGCTCAATCTCGGCTTTCTCGACGAATCGGGCAAGACGCAGATCATGGAAATGGGCTGCTACGGCATCGGCGTCACGCGCATCGTCGCCGCGGCGATCGAACAGAACCACGACGATCGCGGCATCATATTTCCCCGCGCCATCGCGCCCTTCGATGTCGCGATCACGCCGATCGGCTACCGCAAGAACGCGCAGGTCAAGGCGGCGGCCGACCAGTTGCTTGCCGAACTCGCGGCGGCAGGCATCGACGCGCTGCTCGACGACCGGGACGAACGGCCGGGCGTGATGTTCGCCGACATGGAACTGATCGGCGTGCCCCATCGCATCGTCATCGGCGATCGCGGCCTCAAGGAAGGGCAGTTCGAGTACAAGGGCCGGCGTGACGCACAGCCACGCAACATTCCGCAGGCCGATGCAAAAAACATAATAAAATCAATGGTATGTGGAGACTGATCAGCGGCCTTCTGGGAGCGGCACTGGCGCTGGCCTCGCCACCGGGCCACGGCGGCGCGCAAAAGTACGAACCGCTGTCGGCCAGCGTCAAGGCTTCCCTGCATCGCGCCATTGCCGATCACGCGGTGCCGGTGCTGGCTTTCGACGATGAACGGGAAGCACGCGCCTGGCTCGCGGCAATGTCCTCGCGACTGGCGAAAAGGATGCCGGACCGCGTCATTCGGGAGGAATTCCTGGTCACCGTGCACTACGAGGCGAAACGCGCCGGGCTCGATCCGCAGCTGGTACTGGGACTGATCCAGGTCGAAAGCGCCTTCCGCAAATATGCCGTGTCGAGCGCGGGCGCCCGCGGCTTCATGCAGGTGATGCCGTTCTGGGCCAAATTGATCGGTGCCGCCGACCACAACCTGTTTCACCTGCGCACCAACCTGCGTTACGGCTGCACCATCCTCCGCCACTATCTCGATATCGAAAGCGGCAACCTGTTCCGGGCGCTGGGCCGCTACAACGGCAGCCTCGGCAAGGCCGAATATCCGAACATGGTGCTGCGGGCCTGGCATGGCCACTGGCGGTACGCCCCGCCGGCCGGCAGCGGCACGGTGCAGTAGGCCCCGATGGCCATGCGCGAAATCCTGGTCCTTTACTACAGCCGCCACGGCGCGACACGGGAAATGGCGCAGCTGATCGCGCGCGGCATCGAGCAGGCCGGCGCCGCCGCGCGCCTGCGTACGGTGCCTCCCGTATCGGCGGTCAGCGAGGCCACCGCAGCCGCGATCCCGGATGCCGGAGCGCCGTACGCGGAAATCGCGGATCTCGAAGAATGCGCGGGACTTGCCTTGGGCTCGCCGACCCGTTTCGGCAACATGGCGGCGCCGATGAAATACTTCTGGGATTCCACTTCGGCACTTTGGCTGAGAGGCACCCTCGCCGGCAAGCCCGCCGCAGTGTTCACCTCCACGGCCAGCCTGCACGGCGGCCAGGAAACCACGCTGGTGTCGATGATGCTGCCGCTGCTCCACCACGGCATGCTGATCGTGGGCCTGCCCTACTCCGCCCCGGAACTGCTGACCACCTCGACCGGCGGCACCCCCTACGGCGCCAGTCACCTCGCCGGCACGGCCGCGGATCGGCCCGTTTCCAATGACGAGAAGAAGCTGTGCCTGCTGCTCGGCAGGCGCCTCGCCGAAACCGCGCTCAAGCTGTCGACATGAGCATGGCCGGTGCGGCACGTCGCTGGCGGTGGGCGGCCACCGCCCTGCTTGCCACGCTGCTGCTGCTTTGCTCGGCCTGGGAACTGTGGCTGGCCCCCTTGCGGCCCGGCGGCTCATGGCTGGCGCTGAAAGCGCTGCCGCTGCTGTGGATACTCCCGGGCATCGCGGGCGGGCACAATTACACCTACCGCGTGTCGACGCTGCTGATCCTCGCCTATTTCATGGAAGGTATCGTGCGAGGGTGGTCGGACAGCGGATTGAGCGCCAGGCTCGGGCTTGCGGAAATCGTGCTGTCCGTGGCATTTTTTTTCGCAGCCATCGCCCATCTGCGTGCGGGTCGCCCCGTCAGATCCGCAGTTCCCGGAACAACGGCGTAATCGCGGCTGGAAAAGCCAGGCTGGTCGCGGGCAACGGAAGCCGCGGTCGGGGTGCCCGGATTGCATATCGCCAAACGGCCGGCAGCGGCATCCCCGACACCAGGACCGTGACCGGCCACTTCAACACGGCCGGTCACGAGGACGGAATCCGCGATGATCAGAGCTGCGGATTCAGCCGCTCCACCTTGGCAAACAGCCTGTTCAGCGCATTGATATAGGCCTTGGCGGACGCCACCACGATGTCGGTATCCGCTCCCTGGCCGTTGACGATGCGTCCGTTCTTCGACAGTCTCACCGTAACCTCGCCCTGTGCGTCGGTGCCGGTGGTAATGGCATTCACCGAATACAGCAGAAGTTCCGCCCCGCTGTGCACCAGGGCCTCGATGGCCTTGAACGCGGCATCGACCGGCCCGCTGCCCTGGGCCTCGGAAGGACGCTCCCTGCCCTCATCGGACATGATGATACGGGCATAGGGCTGCTCCCCGGTCTCCGAATGGGCGGTCAGGGACACCAGGTTGTAACGCTCGTTTTCGATCTGTTCGAGATTTTCCTCGCTGATCAGCGCATGAAGGTCCTCGTCGAAAATCTCGCGCTTCTTGTCCGCGAGCTCCTTGAACCGCTTGAATGCGGCATTGAGCGCCTCCTCCGATTCCAGCTCGACGCCGATTTCCTGCAGCCGCGTCTTGAACGCATTGCGTCCTGAAAGCTTGCCCAGCGTCAGCCGGTTGGTGGTCCAGCCCACCGACTCGGCGCTCATGATCTCGTAGGTCTCCCGGTGCTTCAGCACGCCATCCTGGTGGATGCCCGATTCATGCGCAAAGGCGTTGGCGCCGACGATGGCCTTGTTCGGCTGCACCGGGTAGCCGGTGATACCCGACACGAGCTTCGAGGCCGGCACGATCTGCGTGGCATCAATGGCGGTGTCGCAGTTGAAGAGATCCTGGCGGGTGCGCACGGCCATGACGATTTCCTCGAGGGCCGCATTGCCCGCGCGCTCTCCCAGGCCGTTGATCGTGCATTCGACCTGGCGCGCGCCGTTCTGGACGGCCGAAAGCGAGTTGGCGACGGCAAGCCCGAGGTCATTGTGGCAATGC
This sequence comes from uncultured Bordetella sp., assembly GCA_964533495.1. Lineage (GTDB taxonomy): Bacteria > Pseudomonadota > Gammaproteobacteria > Burkholderiales > SG8-41. The sequence goes on from CAZHJU010000025.1 coordinate 19,651, forward strand.
ACGGACCAGATCGCCTGGTCAGCATTGGGAATGCGCTCGCGCAGCTCCCTGATCAGGCGTCCGAACTGGTCAGGGAGCGTGTAGCCGACGGTATCCGGCACGTTGATGGTCCGGGCGCCGGCCTTGATCACCTGTTCAAGGATGCGGCAGAGAAAGTCCAGATCGGACCGGCCGGCGTCCTCGGGGGAGAACTCGACGTTGTCGGTATACCCGCGCGCCCACTTGATCGCGCGCACCGCCTGGTCGATGACCTGCGACGGCTCCATGCGCAGCTTCTTCTCCATGTGAATCGGCGAGGTGGCGATGAAGGTATGGATGCGCGGCTGCGCGGCGACCTGCACCGCTTCGCCGCAACGGCGAATGTCTTTTTCGTTGGCGCGCGCCAGTCCGCAGACCGTGCTGTCCTTGATCGCGCGGGCCACCGCCTGCACCGACTCGAAATCGCCGTCGCTCGCGGCCGGAAAACCGGCTTCGATGACGTCGACACGCATCCGTTCGAGCTGGCGCGCGATGCGCAGCTTGTCGTCCCTGGTCATCGACGCGCCGGGACTCTGCTCGCCGTCGCGCATCGTGGTGTCGAATATGATCAGTTTTTCCTTGGCCATGACTGATACCTCTGTTGTAGCCGGCCGGCGCCTGACGCGCGCAGCCGTTGATCTGGATCCCGGCGCCGATATCGGGGCCGGACTGGGAACTGCAATTGGAATGTGGGGTTGTTTAGCGCGCGCGGCCGCGCAGCAGCAGACCGGCCAGCGCGAACGCGGCAAGCGGGGACAACTTCAGGGTCTGCGATGAACCGGACATGATGCAGGCAATATATCGGCTTTTCCCGTGCCCTGCAAGCCCGTTACGGCACGGGCTCCACCGGCGGTTTGCGGCGGAAACGGTCGTATACCCACAGTACGTAACCGGACAGACCGTAAACGGCAAACAGCGTGAACAGCAACTCGGGAAGCGTGTTTGCAAAGGAAATCAGCAGGACAAAACCGAGGGCAATGGCGACCACCGCAGAAAAGGGAACGCTCTTGCGCAGGTTGATGTCCTTGCCGCTGTAGAAACGCAGGTTGCTGACCATGGTCAGCCCGGCCACCAGCGTCAGCACCCAGGCCAGCCATTTCACTTCCGCGCCCTTGATCTGGTACTCCGTCATCGCCAGCACCAGCCCGGCCACCAGCGCCGCCGCCGCCGGGCTCGGCAATCCCTGGAAAAACCGCTTGTCGACAACGTCGATGTTGGTGTTGAAACGGGCGAGCCGCAATGCCGCGCAGGCGCAGTAGACGAACGCCGCGATCCAGCCTAGCTTGGTCGACAGCCAGGGCCCCAGCAAGGGCACGGTGTTCATCGCCGCGAAATCCTTCAACGCCCAGACATAGACCACCAGCGCCGGCGCGACGCCGAAAGACACCATGTCGGAAAGGCTGTCGAGCTCGGCGCCAAAGGCGCTCTGGGTATGGGTCAGCCGCGCGACCCGGCCGTCCAAGCCATCGAGCACCAGCGCGACGAAAATGGCGATCGCCGCGTGCTCGAAGCGCCCGCCCACCGCCTGGACAATCGCGTAGAAGCCAGCGAACAACGCTGCAATCGTGAACAGGTTGGGCAGCCAGTAGATGCCGCGACGCGCAAACCGCGACTTGATGAACTGCTTGTGTTCCTTGAGTTCGGCCATGGCCGCAATCTTAAACCAGTCGTCGCTCGGACGTCAGGCAAGAAGCGCCAGCACCGTTTCGGTGGCATAAACCTTGTCGCCGACGCTGACCTTCGGAACCGAATCCGGCGGCAGATAGACGTCCACGCGCGACCCGAAACGGATGAATCCGAAGCGGTCGCCGCGCGACAGCGACTGCCCTTCCTTTGCGTAACACAGGATGCGCCGGGCAATCAGGCCGGCCACCTGGACGCAGGTCACATCGCGTCTGTCGACAGTGCGCAGGTAGGTCACCGCGCGCTCGTTTTCGGCTGACGCCTTGTCGAGGTCGGCATTGAGGAACCTGCCCGGAAAATACCAGGTCTTCTCCACCGAGCCGTCCACCGGGCTGCGGTTCGAATGCGCGTTGAACACGTTCATGAACACGCTGATCTTCAGCGCCTCGCGTTCCAGGTAGGGGTCGCGCGCCTTCTCCACCGAAACAATCCGGCCGTCCGCCGGCGAGAGCACCGCTGCGGCATCCTGCGGGATCCGCCGCGGCGGATCGCGGAAGAACTGCACCATGAACAGGACGATCAGCCACGGAAACGCCGCCCATCCGAAGCCGGCGTACCCGTGAATGCCGGCGGCCAGAATCGCGGCAATGGCGATAAAAGGCCAGCCCTCTCGGGCAATGATCGGGTGGGGGTACGGCTTCATCGGTGGAAAATGGCGAAGGGCGGTTTACGCGGGACATCCCGGCCGGGACGACGACCCCGGAGCAAACCGCCCTTCACGCGTTTTCAGTTTTTGGACTGGTCGACCAGCCGGTTCTTCTTGATCCAGGGCATCATGTCGCGCAGCTTCGCGCCGACAGTCTCCACCTGATGCGCCTGGCCGATGCGGCGCAGGGCTTTCAGCGTGGGAGCCCCGGCCTTGTTCTCCAGGATGAATTCCTTCGCGAACTGGCCGGTCTGGATTTCCTTCAGGATCCGGCGCATCTCGGCGCGGGTTTCGTCAGTGACGATGCGTGGACCGCGCGTGAAATCTCCGTATTCGGCGGTGTTCGACACCGAGTAACGCATGTTGGCGATGCCACCTTCGTAAATCAGGTCGACGATCAGCTTCACTTCGTGCAGACACTCGAAATAGGCCATTTCCGGGGCATAGCCAGCTTCCACCAGCGTTTCGAAACCCGCCTGGATCAGCGCCGACAGGCCGCCGCAGAGCACGACCTGTTCGCCGAAGAGGTCGGTTTCGCATTCCTCGCGGAAGGTGGTTTCGATCACGCCGGCACGAGCCGCGCCAATGGCGGCCGCGTAGGAAAGCGCGATGTCGCGGGCCTTCTTGCCCGGGTTCTGCGCCACGGCGATCAGCGCCGGCACGCCGCCGCCCTGGGTGTAGGTCGAGCGCACCAGATGGCCCGGCCCCTTCGGGGCGATCATGATCACGTCAAGGTCGGCGCGCGGCTCGACCTGCTTGAAATGCACGTTGAATCCGTGCGCAAAGGCCAGCGTCGCGCCCTTCTTCAGGTTCGGCTCGATCTCTTCGCGATAGACGTCGGCATGGTGCTCGTCCGGCAGCAGAATCATCACCAGGTCCGCGCCCTTCACCGCATCGCCGACCTCCTTGACCGCGAGGCCGGCCTTCTTGGCCTTGTTCCACGAGGCGCCGTCCTTGCGCAGGCCGACGGTCACCTTGACGCCGGATTCCTTGAGGTTGTTGGCGTGGGCGTGGCCCTGCGATCCGTAACCGATGATGGCGACCTGCTTGCGCTTGATCAGCGAGAGATCCGCGTCCTTGTCGTAATAAATCTTCATGTCTTCCTCTGTATGAAACGTGAACGGTTAGCCGGCACGGAGCCGGGACTCTGTGCGGCCTTCAAACTTTCAGGATGCGATCACCACGGCCAATGCCGGAAGCACCGGTGCGGACGGTTTCCAGTATCGCGGACTGGTCGATGGCCTTCAGGAAAGCATCCAGCTTGGAACCCGGCCCCGTCAGCTCGACCGTGTAATCCCTGTCGGTAACGTCGATGATGCGCCCGCGGAAGATGTCCGCCATGCGCTTCATTTCCTCGCGGTCCTTGCCGATCGCCCTCACCTTCACCAGCATCAGCTCGCGCTCGATGTGCTCGCCTTCCGACAGGTCCACCACCTTGACCACGTCGATCAGCTTGTTCAGCTGCTTGTTGATCTGCTCGACGATGTCATCCGAGCCCGAGGTGACGATGGTCATCCGTGACAGCGTGGCATCCTCGGTGGGCGCCACGGTCAGCGATTCGATGTTGTAGCCGCGCGCCGAGAACAGCCCGGCCACCCGGGACAGCGCGCCGGCCTCGTTTTCCAGCAAAACGGAAATGATGTGTCGCATGGGATCAGACCAGAATCATCTCGGACAGCCCCTTGCCGCCGGGCACCATCGGGAACACGTTTTCGGTCTGGTCGGTGATGAAATCCAGGAAGACCAGATCCTTCTTGCGGGCAAAAGCCTCCTTCAGCGCCGGCTCGACGTCCGCGGGTTTCTCGACGCGCACGCCGACGTGGCCGTAGGCCTCGGCGAGCTTCACGAAATCGGGCAGCGCATCCATGTACGATTCCGAGTAGCGGTTGCCGTGGAAGAATTCCTGCCACTGGCGCACCATGCCCATGTAGCGGTTGTTGAGGTTGACCAGCTTCAGCGGCAGGCGGTACTGCTTGCAGGTCGACAGTTCCTGGATGCACATCTGGATCGACGCTTCGCCGGTCACGCAGGCAACGGTCGCTTTGGGATTCGCCATCTGCACGCCCATCGCATAGGGCAGGCCGACGCCCATGGTGCCCAGTCCGCCCGAATTGATCCAGCGGCGGGGCTTGTCGAACTTGTAGAACTGCGCCGCCCACATCTGGTGCTGGCCCACGTCGGAGGTGATAAACGCATCGCCCTTGGTCACCTGGTACAGCTTCTCGATGACGAACTGGGGCTTGATGATTGCGCTGGCGCGGTCGTACTTCAGGCAGTCGCGGCTGCGCCACTGCCCGATCTGCGCCCACCATGCCTTGAGCGACTCCTTGTCGGGGCCTCCGCGCGCGGCCTCGACCTGGCGGATCAGCTCCTTCAGCACTTCGCGGACGTTGCCGACCACGGGAACATCGACCTTGACCCGTTTCGAAATCGAGGCGGGGTCGATGTCGACATGCACGATCTGCCGCGGCTGCTCGAAAAAATGCTTCGGATTCCCGATCACCCGGTCATCAAAGCGGGCACCCACGGCAAGCAGCACGTCGCAGTGCTGCATCGCCATGTTCGCCTCGTAGGTGCCGTGCATGCCCAGCATGCCGAGAAAATGCCGGTCGGTCGAAGGAAAGCCGCCCAGTCCCATCAGCGTGTTGGTGCACGGGAACCCGAGCATCTTCACCAGTTGCGCGAGTTCGGCCGAGGCATTGCCGAGGATGACCCCGCCGCCGGTGTAGATCATCGGCCGCTTCGCCTCGAGCAGCAGTTTCACCGCCTTCTTGATCTGCCCCGCGTGCCCTTTCACCACGGGGTTGTACGAGCGCATCGTGATCGATTTCGGATATTCGAACTCGGTCTTGTGCGTCGTGATGTCCTTGGGAATGTCGACCACCACCGGACCGGGACGGCCGGTGGACGCGATGTAAAAAGCCTTCTTGATGGTCAACGCCAGATCCCTGACGTCCTTGACCAGAAAATTGTGCTTGACGCAGGGCCGCGTGATGCCGACGGTGTCGCATTCCTGGAAGGCATCCTCGCCGATGGCGTGCGTCGGCACCTGCCCGGTAAGGATCACCATCGGGATCGAGTCCATGTATGCCGTTGCAATGCCGGTGATCGCATTGGTGACGCCCGGCCCCGAGGTCACCAGCGCGACACCGACCTTTTCGGTGGACCGGGCATAGGCGTCGGCCGCGTGCACCGCCGCCTGTTCATGGCGAACCAGCACGTGCTTGACCTTGTCCTGCTTGAACAGCTCGTCATAAAGAAACAACACGGCGCCGCCCGGATACCCGAAGACATGGTCAATGCCTTCCTCCTGGAGACAGCGCACAACGATCTCTGCACCCGACAATTGCATGATTTAGGACCCGCGTGCGCTCAGGCGCTGGGCGCGGGCTTCCGGCGAGAAGGAAACCTGAAACATTACCGGGCGGCGCCCCACCGGTCAAGCAAATATCCCTTTAAACAGCAGGATACAAGCGTTTTCACGGATAATCCGGGTGGCTTGCCTCGCCGGAGCGTTTTGTTAATATGCCGCCAATTCCGGGCGCCCCTTTGACCAGTCCCTTCCGGTGCGCCCGTACGAAAAAAAGGCTAACCCACTGGCCACAAACAAGGAACTCGCGGTTTTTCTGGCCGAAGTCGAACGCCGGGCGTTCAAACAAACGCTGTTTTCCGTGCGCGATGAACACCTCGCGCTGGACATCGTGCAGGAAGCCATGATGAAGCTGGCCGGGAACTACGCGGGCCGCCCCCCGGCGGAACTGCCGATGCTGTTCCAGCGCATCCTGCAGAATGCCATCCGGGACTTTTTCCGGCGCCAGAAAGTACGGTCAGCCTGGGTCATGCCGCTGAGCAACCTGTTCGGCACGGACAACGATGAGGACCTTGACCCCCTGGATATCCTGGAAATCGATGAAAATTCAAAGATTTCCGGCAAACCCGCGGAACAGCTGGAACAAAAGCAGGTCCTTGATATCATTGAGAAAGCGATCGCAACTCTGCCCCTGCGTCAACGTCAGGCTTTCATGCTGCGTTACTGGGAGGAATTTGATGTCGCTGAAGCCGCAAAGGCCATGGGTTGTTCGGAGGGCAGCGTGAAAACGCATTGCTCCCGGGCAACACATGCTTTGGCGATTTTGCTCAAAAAACAGGGAATTGAGCTATGAATACCCGGGAACACGAATTCGCCAGAAAAATTGCCGGGACGCTTGACCGGGGCATCCGCGATCTGGATCGCGGCACCTTGGCGCAACTGGCCGCCGCCCGGGAACAGGCGCTGGCGGGTATGCGCAGCACGCCGGCTTGGGTGCCGGCATGGGCCGGCCAGTGGACGGGCCGTATCGGCGGATGGACCACCGGTGCGCGATACGTGCTGCCGATGGCAGTGCTGCTTCTGGGCCTGATGAGCATCGTCTACTGGCAAGCCGGCAACAGCTCGGTCACCGAACTGGCCGACATCGATGTACGCCTGCTGACCGACGATCTGCCCATCGATGCCTACCTCGACAAAGGCTTCGATTCATGGCTAAAACGGCAATCGCGCTGATCGCCTGGTTATGCATCGCGCTTTCCGCCGCCGCCGCACAACCCGCCAAGCAGGCCGTTAAACCCGTCCGTCCGGCCTGGACGGAACTGTCAGCGACCCAGCAGCAGGTTCTTGCGCCGCTCGCCGCAGAATGGGGCGGCATGGACTCCGCGCAGCGCAAAAGGTGGGTGGCCATCGCGGACCGTTACCCCAAAATGAAGCCGGCGGAACAGCAGCGCCTGCAGAAACGCATGAAAGACTGGGTCGCGCTCACCCCCGAGCAGCGGCAACAGGCACGGGAGCGCTACAAGGGTTTCAAAAAACTGCCGCCGGACCGGCGCCGGGAAATGTCAAGGCAATGGCAGACCTACCGCAAGTCCCTGGCCCAGCCGGAAACCCAGTTCGACCCCGCGGTCGGCGACCCCCTGCCTCCAGGCGACGCGCCAGCGGAACAGCGGTAGTGCCGTCCCGTCAAGGCATCCCCGGCGTCGGCAGGCGCCTGCTGAGCCTGATCTACGAGCTGCTGCTGCTGGCCGCGGTAATGCTGCTGGCCGCGGGTGTCGCCACAGCGCTGAGCCACGGCACCGGCCTTGCCCGTCCGCGCGCCCTCATGCAACTGGTCGTGACCGCCGCCTGCCTGGGCTACTTCGCTTGGCAATGGCACGCGCGCGGACAGACCCTGCCGATGAAAACCTGGAAGATCAGGCTCGAAACCGCGGATGGCAAACGCGTGCCCGTCGCGCGTGCGCTGCTGCGTTCCATCCTCAGCCTCCCCTGTTACGGACTGTTCGGGATCACGGTGCTGTGGGCCCTGGTCGACCGGGAAAACCAGTTCCTCCACGACCGCCTTGCCGGAACCCGGATCGTCACCGCCCCCTGAATCCGCTCAACGGCGTTCCTGCCACCACATCATCCCCGCCGCGACGGCCATGAACATCAGCATGGGGCCGGCCGCGCTGACCAGCGGAGACCAGTCGTTGAGCAGGCCCAGATGCCAGAACAGGCGGTTGAGAAAATGAAATCCCAGCCCCAGCATGATGCCGGCGAATATTTTCGCGCCGACACCCCCCTGGCGGTTCTGGAAATAGGCGAAGGGCAGCGCAAGAATCATCATCACCAGCACCGCCACCGGATAAAGCAGCTTGCCCCACAGGGCGATCTCGTAGCGCAGCGCCTTCTGCCGGTTTTCCTTCAGATGCTGGGAATACGAGTACAGGCTCCAGGCCGACATTTTCTCCGGCTTCACCTGCAACACGCTGAGCAGCGCCGGCTCCAGCACCGACTGCCAGTCCATGCTGTCGGCGCGGCTGACCCGCGTGCCCGCGCCCTCGAAAACCGTCTGCGCGACATCCAGCAGCCGCCAGCGGTTCTGCCCCAGGTATTCCGCGCCTGCCGCGTGGCGCAGGTTGCGCAACCGGTACTGATCGTCAAATTCGTAGATCCGCAAACCCTTCAGCGCCGCCGACGGCGTCACCTCGGCCACATTGATGAAGGCGGTGCCGTCCTTGACCCACAAACCGGAGCGGAATTCCTGCGCCACGATGCCGGCGATCGCCTGCGAGCGCAGGCGCTGCGCGAACTGTTCGGCCGGCGGGGCGAGAAACTCGCCGACGACAAACGTGGCCGCGCCGAAGGCCGCGCCAACCAGCGCCAGAACCCCGGTCATCCGCGCCAGCGACACCCCCGAGGCGCGCATGACGGTGTATTCCGAACTGGCGACGAATTGCGCCACCGCAAACAGGGTCCCGATCAGCGCGGCGATCGGAAACAGTTCGTAGACGTGGTTGGGCGCCGAAAGCAGCACATGGAACAGGATGTGGCGCAGCCGGTATCCGCCGCGCCCCAGATCCTTCATCTGCTCGACCAGATCGAAAAACGCGAACAGCAGCAGCAGCGCGACAAAAACGAGCAGCGTCGATACCGCGATCTCCCGCGCGATGTAATTGCGCAGCGTCTTCACCGGAAAAACCGCCACAGCGAAAACACCGAAAGCCGCCGGTAGAACATGCCCAGCAACAGCAGCAGCATGGCGACATGCACGCCCCACATGCCGGTGGCCACATCCACCCGGGATTGCGCAATCGACGCCTGCATGATCGACAGCAGGTTGCTGTAGACCATGTACACCAGCATCGCCAGCACGATGTTCATCGAGCGCCCGGCGCGGGGATTGACGAACGACAGCGGAATCGCCAGCAGGCTCAACAGCAACGCGCTTGCCGGCAGGCCGATGCGCCAGGACAGCTCGCCCAGGTTGCGCGGCACGGGGTCGCGCAGCAGGTCCGGGGTCGACAGTGTTTTTGTCGTCGGTGCCCGCTCGGCGGTCTCCCCCGGTTCAATCCTCATCGCATAGCGTCCGAACTCGAAAATCTTGTATTCGGGAGACCCGGGCTCGCCTTCGTAACGCCTGCCGTTGAGCAAAACCAGGAAACGATCGCCATTTTTCGCGGTTTCCTGAAAACCGCTCTGCGCCACCATCACGCCCTCTTTGCCGTTCTGGGTGGAACTGACGAACACGTTGGCCACCAGGTTGGCCTTGCCGGGAACCTCCTCCACCAGATAAACCCGGTCGGCACGCCGCGATTCGTGGAACACGCCCGGCGTGACCTGGGCCACATCGTCGCGGCTGTCCATCTGCCGGCGAAACTCCTCCGCGCGCTCCACCGCCCAGGGGGCCAGCACCAGGGACAGCAGGCCGATGGCCAGCACCAGGGGCGCCGCAAAGGCGAGCACCGGACCGATCCAGCGCGACAGCCCCTGCCCGCAGGAAAACCACACCACCATTTCCGAATCGCGGTAGCTGCGCGTCAGCGTCATCAGCACCGCGATGAACAGGGTCACCGAAAGCAGGATCGGCAGATAGCCGACGAGCGTGAATCCGAGCAGCGCGACGACACCGGTCGAGGTGATCATCCCGCTCGCCGCCTGGCCGAGCAGGCGCACCAGTTGGGTGGTGACGGATATGCCCAGCAGCACGAGAAAGGTGGCGGCGGCCGAGGTCGCCAGTTCGCGCAGCAATGCCTGCCGGAAAATCATTCCGGCATTTTGCTTTTTGAGGGGAACGCGCAGATAATCAATCAACGATGTCGTACGCCGGTGTGTTGCCAAGCCCCGGAGACCGGCGCAGGCGCGACCGCCGGATCCGCGGGATCTGCACCGTCACGACCGCCCATCAAACCGTTCATCGACAAGCTCGCAATGCGCACAGGAGTTGACGCGTGGAATTTAGCATAAAACCCCTCATACCGGGCCGCAATGCCAGCGGCTGCACCGTCGTCGGCGTGTACGCCGGCAGACAACCGAGCGATGCCGCAACCGCGCTCGATCGCGCCGCCAAGGGTTACCTGCGGCGCCTGCTGGACCGCGGCGACATGGAAGGCCGCATCGGCAGCACGCTGCTGCTGCACGACGTGCCCGGCGTCGCCAGCGCCCGGGTGTTGCTGGTCGGCCTGGGTCCGCGGAACGAATTCGGCGAAAAGCAGTTCACCCGCGCGGTATCGGCCGCGGTCGGCGCGCTTGCCGCCACCGGCGCCGCCGATGCCGAACTGCACCTTGCGGAACTTGCCGCCGGCCGCCGCGACATCGAATGGCGGACGATGCAGGCGGCCTGCGCCGCGCGCATCGCGGTGTACCGGTTCGAGCAGATGAAAAGCAGGCCGGCAAAAGAAGCGCCGGCGCTGCGCCGCGTGGTGCTGTCGATCAAGTCGCAGAAGGACGCGAAGGCCGCGGCCCGCGGGCTGTCGCGCGGCCTCGCGCTCGCCCACGGCATCGGACTCGCCCGCGATCTCGGCAACCTGCCCGGCAACGTCTGCACGCCGTCCTATCTCGCCGACCGGGCGCGCGAACTGGCGAAGCATTACCGCATGAAAGCCCAGGTCCTCGAGCGCGCCGACATGGCGAAACTCGGCATGAGCACCCTGCTGTCGGTCGCCGCCGGCAGCAGCCAGCCGCCGAAGCTGATCGTGCTCGAGCACCGCGCCGGGCCGAAGAACCAGAAACCCGTGGTCCTCGTCGGCAAGGGCGTGACCTTCGACACCGGCGGCATCTCGCTGAAGCCGGCGCCGGAGATGGACGAAATGAAATTCGACATGAGCGGCGCCGGCAGCGTGCTGGGCACGCTGAAAGCCGTCGCCGAAATGAAGCTCCCGGTCAACGTCATCGGCATCATCCCGGCCACCGAAAACATGCCCGGCGGCCGCGCCACGAAGCCCGGCGACATCGTCACCAGCATGTCCGGCCAGACCGTGGAAATCCTCAACACCGACGCCGAAGGCCGGCTGATCCTCTGCGACGCGCTCACCTACGCCGAACGCTACGACCCCGCCGCCGTGATCGACATCGCGACGCTGACCGGCGCCTGCGTGATCGCGCTGGGTCATGTCGTCAGCGGCCTGTTCGCCAACGACGACGCGCTCGCGCGCGAGGTGCTCGCGGCCGGCGAATCGGCCGGCGACCGTGCCTGGCACCTGCCGCTGCACGACGAGTACCAGGAGCAGCTGCACAGCAATTTCGCCGACTTCGCCAACATCGGCGGCCGCCCCGCCGGCGCGGTGACCGCGGCCTGCTTCCTGTCGCGTTTCACCAAAAAATACAAATGGGCGCACCTCGACGTCGCCGGCACCGCCTGGAAATCCGGCAAGGAAAAGGGCTCGACCGGACGCCCGGTGCCGCTGCTGACTCAGTTCCTGATCGCGCGCGCCGGCAAGCGCTGAGCGACCGCGGCCGACGGCGATGACGCAGATCGATTTCTACACCCATGCCGCCGACCGCCTGCATACCGTCTGCAGGCTCATCGCCAAGGCGCGCGGCCAGGGCCTGCGCGTCACCGTCTACTGCCCCGATCGCGGGCTGTCCGGAAAACTCGACCGTCTGCTGTGGACGGTGCCGGCCACCGGCTTCCTGCCGCACTGCGCGCCGGAAGATCCGCTGGCCGCGGTGACGCCGGTGCTGATCGACGGCAACGGCGAAGTCCATGTCCACGACGAGCTGCTGATCAACCTGCATGAACAGTGGCCGGCGTTCTTCGGCCGCTACAAACGCCTGGCGGAAATCGTCGGCGCCGACGACGAAGATCGCGCATCGGCGCGCGAACGCTACCGTTTCTACCGCGACCGGGGCTACGAAATACGCACCCACGACCTGTCCGCCCGGACGGCCCGGCAATAAAAAAGACTCCGGCGGCCGGCCGGTTGAGCGCAGCCCCGCCCCTCCGTTACCATCAGCCCAGCCATGGCCGACAACAGCCCCCAGGACGAAGATGCCGCCGACGTGCTCCGGCGCGCGGACGCCCTGCTGCAAAAGCATCGCCATGCCCCGTCTTCCGCGGCGGCGGAAGACGCGGACATCCCGACACTGACCGACGTCGTGATCGAGGGCGAAGTACTGCCGCCCGCCGAACCCCAAAAAAAACCGGAAGCGGAAAACCGTTCAGGCGGCGGCGAAGTCGTGTCCCGGGTGCAGGCGCAGAACATCGAACATGCCGTTTACCTGAAACTGAAGCGCAGCCTCGACGACCAGATCGCCGGCGTGGTGCGCGACCGTTACCTGCCGGAAATCGGCGCGGCGCTGGAACAGGCGCTGTCCCGCGTCACCGGCGAACTGAAGGCCGGCATCGCCGACATGGTGCGCACCTCGGTGGCCGAAACCCTGCAGGCCCAGTTCCGGCAGTTGCAGGCGCCGGCGGCAGATGCGGCGCAACCCTCCGGTATAATCGCCGGCGCCGCACCCGCCCCATCCCCGCCCGCACCGCCATCCATGGAACTTCCGAAAAGTTTTGAGCCCGCGACCATCGAGTCGCGCTGGTATCCGATCTGGGAAAACAACGGCTATTTCAGGGCCGGCCTCGATTCCGCCAACGGCAAGTCCTACTGCATCCAGCTGCCGCCGCCCAACGTCACCGGCGTGCTGCACATGGGCCATGCCTTCAACCAGACCATCATGGACGGGCTGACCCGCTACCACCGGATGAGCGGCTTCAACACGCTGTGGCAGCCGGGCACCGACCATGCCGGCATCGCCACCGAAATGGTGGTCACGCGCCAGCTCGAACAGCAGGGCCAGTCGCGCGACGCGCTCGGCCGCGACGCCTTCATCGAAAAGGTGTGGCAGTGGAAGGAGCAGTCCGGCTCGACGATCACCCGCCAGATGCGCCGCCTCGGCGCGTCCTGCGACTGGGAGCGCGAGCGCTTCACGATGGACGAGTCCCTGGCGAAACTGGTGACCCACACCTTCGTCAAGCTCTACCGCGACGGCCTGATCTACCGCGGCGTGCGCCTGTCGAACTGGGATCCGGTGCTGCACACGGTCATTTCCGACCTCGAAGTGCAGGCGGAGGAGGAAGACGGCAAGCTGTGGCAGATCCGCTACCCGCTGGCCGACGGCAGCGGCCACCTGACCGTCGCCACCACCCGCCCCGAAACCATGCTCGGCGACGCCGCGGTGGCGGTGCACCCCGAGGACGAACGTTACCGCAGCCTGGTCGGCCGCCAGGTCATCCTGCCGCTGACCGGACGCACGATCCCGGTGATCGCCGACGACTACGTCGACAAGGCCTTCGGCACCGGCTGCGTGAAAATCACCCCGGCCCACGACTTCAACGACTACCAGGTCGGCCAGCGCCACAACCTGCCGCAGCTGAACATCTTCACGCTCGACGCCGCGATCAACGACAGCGCGCCGGGAAAATACCGCGGCCTCGACCGCTACGTCGCGCGCGAGCGCATCGTCGCCGACCTCCGGGCCCAGGGCCTGCTCGAATCCGAAAAACCGCACCGCATGGTGGTGCCGCGCGGCGACCGCACCGGCGTGGTGATCGAACCGATGCTGACCAGCCAGTGGTTCGTCAAGATGGAACCGCTCGCGAAACTCGGCCTGGATGCCGTCGCCAGCGGCGAAGTCCGGCTGTTCCCCGAGCAGTGG
>CAZHJU010000025.1:33447-49559 GCA_964533495.1 uncultured Bordetella sp.
CTCAACAACATCCAGGACTGGTGCATCTCGCGCCAGTTGTGGTGGGGACACCGCGTGCCGGCCTGGCACGACGAGGCCGGCAACATCTACGTCGCCCACGACGAGGCGGAAGCGCGCGAGCTCGCCGGCGGCAAGGCACTGCAACAGGATCCGGACGTCCTCGATACCTGGTTCTCCTCCCAGCTGTGGTGCTTCTCGACGCTGGACTGGACGCCGGAGTGGCCGCAGAAATCGAATCCGGCGCTCGACCTCTACCTGCCGTCGTCGGTGCTGGTCACCGGCTTCGACATCATCTTCTTCTGGGTCGCGCGCATGGTGATGATCACCAAGTACATGACCGGCAAGGTGCCGTTCCGCCACGTCTACGTGCACGGCCTGGTGCGCGACGCCGAAGGCCAGAAGATGTCGAAGTCCAAAGGCAACACGCTCGACCCGCTGGACCTGATCGACGGCATCAACCTCGAATCCCTGGTCGCCAAGCGCACCGCCGGCCTGATGAATCCGAAGCAGGCGGAGGCGATCGCGAAGCGCACGCGCGCCGAATTTCCGGACGGCATCCCCGCCTACGGCACCGACGCGCTGCGCTTCACCTTCGCCAGCCTTGCCAGCCTCGGCCGCGACATCAAGTTCGACCAGAAACGCTGCGAGGGTTACCGCAACTTCTGCAACAAGCTGTGGAACGCCACCCGCTTCGTGCTGATGAACTGCGAGGGCAGGGACACCGGGCTCGACGCATCGGCCCCGGTCGAACTGTCGATCGCCGACCGCTGGATGGTCAGCCGCCTGCAGCGCGCCGAGGGCGAGGCGCAGCAGGCCTACGCCGACTACCGCTTCGACAATCTCGCACGGACGATCTACGAGCTGGTGTGGGACGAATACTGCGACTGGTACCTGGAATTCGCCAAGGTGCAGCTCACCGGCGGCAACGATGAACAGTGCCGCGGCACCCGCCGCACCCTGGTGCGCGTGCTGGAAACCATCCTCCGCCTCGCCCACCCGGTGATCCCCTTCATCACCGAGGAACTGTGGCAGACGGTCGGCCCGCTCGCCGGCAAGAGCGGCGCCAGCATCATGCTGCAGAAATATCCGGCGCCGGAACCCGCGAAAATCGACGCCGCGGCGGAAACCGATGTCGACCTGCTCAAGCAGCTGGTGTCCGCCTGCCGCACGCTGCGCGGCGAAATGAACGTCTCGCCGGCGCAGAAGCTGCCGCTGCTGGTGCAGGGGGACACGGCCCGCGTCCGGGCATGGTCGCCGTACCTGGTCGCGCTGGCACGGCTGTCCGAAGTCATGATCGTCGCCGAACTGCCGGCGGTCGACGCGCCGGTGTCCATCGTCGGCGATTTCAGGCTGATGCTGAAGGTGGAAATCGACGTCGCCGCGGAACGCGAACGGCTGGCGAAGGAAATCGCGAAACTGGAAGCCGAAACCGCGAAGGCGCGGGGCAAACTCGCCAACGAAAGCTTCGTCGCCAAGGCGCCGCCGCTGGTGGTCGCCCAGGAGAAGGAACGCCTCGCGCGCTTCTCGGCGACACTCGAACAGATGCGCGCGCAGCTCGCCAAGCTCGGCGGCTGAACCGGCAACCGCGCCCGGCCGCGGCACGATGAACTTCAAACACACGCTGCGCGCGCTGCGCCACCGCAACTACCGGCTGTTCTTCTGCGGCCAGACGCTGTCGATCATCGGCAACTGGGTGCAGCAGATCGCGATGGCCTGGCTGGTCTACCGCCTGACCGGATCGGCGCTGCTGCTCGGGATCACCGGCTTTGCCGGGCAGATCGCCATTCTCGTGCTTGCCCCCTTCGGCGGCCTGTGGGCGGACCGCTTCGACCGCCACCGCCTGCTGCTGCTGACCCAGGCACTGTCGGCGGTGCCGCCGCTGGCGCTGGCGCTGTTCGCCTACACCGGCCTGCTCGAAATCTGGCATGTCGTGGCCATGGCGATGCTCGCGGGCATCGTCAATGCCATCGACACGCCGATCCGGCTGACCTTCACCACCGAAATGGTGCCGCGCGAGGACATACCGGCCGCCATCGCGATGAACGCGCTGATGCAGAACGCCGGACGCATGATCGGGCCGACGGTCGCCGGCGGCCTGCTCGCCGTGTCCACCGAAGCCTTCTGCTTCGTCGTCAACGCGCTGAGCAAGGCCTTCATCGTCGGCACGGTATGCATGATGGTCGTCACGCCGCGCATCGTGGCGCCCGCCCCGGGCTCCATGTGGCAGCAGCTGCGCGAGGGCATCCGTTATGCCTGGGCCCTGATCCCCGCGCGCTGGCTGCTGCCGATGGTCGCCACGGTCAGTTTCGCGGTCTGGCCTTACCAGACGCTGATGCCGATCTTCGCCGCCGAGGTGTTCGACGGCGGCGCGGGGATGCTCGGCTTCCTGATGGCCGCCGCAGGCTGCGGCGGCGTGATCGGCATGCTTGCGCTGGCCTCGCGCAGGGACGTGCGCGGGCTCACCCGCTGGATCACCGTCGCCTCGCTGTCCACAGGGCTCGGCGTCATGGTCTTCGCGCTGTCGCAGTGGCTGCCGCTGTCGCTCGCCGCAATCGCCGTCACCGGATTCGGGGTGGTGGTCAACGGCATGTCGGTCAGCACCATGCTGCAGACCATCGTCGACGACCGCATGCGCGGCCGCGTGATGGCCCTGTTCTCGATGGCCTTCCTCGGCATGTCCCCGCTCGGCAGCCTGGCCGGCGGCGCCCTCGCGGAAGTGATCGGCGCGCCGGCCACGCTGGCCATCGGCGGCGCCCTCTGCACCTGCGTCGCATTGCTGCTGTGGCGGCGCATGCCGGCGCTGCGCGCCGAACTGCGGGTGATTTACCAGAAATTAAATATTATTTAATAAAATCAAATACTTATTGAATTTCCCCTGAGGACCGCTAGACTGGACCCATGGATGCGCTGACCCTCGCGCTGATCACCGGCCTCGGCTGGACCAGCGGACTGCGGCTTTATGCCGTGGTGTTCTTCCTCGGACTGCTGCAGCGTTACGGCGGCTACGCGCTGCCCGGCGAGCTCCAGTGGCTGGCCCACCCCTGGGTCATCGCGACGGCCGGCCTGCTGTTCGCCGCCGAATTCTTCGCCGACAAGATCCCCGGCGTCGACACGCTGTGGGATGCGCTGCACACCTTCATCCGCATTCCCGGCGGCGCGCTGCTGGCCGCCGCCGCGGTCGCCGGCGGCGATCCGGGCCTCGCCTACGCCGCCGCCCTGCTCGGCGGCACCGCGGCGGCCGGCGCGCATTTCGCCAAGGCCGGCAGCCGCGCGCTGATCAACACCTCGCCCGAACCCTTCAGCAACTGGCTCGCCTCGTTCACCGAGGACACGCTGGCGCTGGGCGCCCTGTGGATGGTATTCAAATACCCGCTGCTGTTCCTCGCGCTGTTCACGCTGTTCGTGCTCGCCTCCCTGTGGCTGCTGCCGAAACTGTGGCGCGGCGTGAAGCGCGTCGCCGCCGCGCTGCGCGGCCTTGCCGGAACCGCGCAACGCTGAATGCCTACCAGTCGTACTGGGCGCAAAAACGCAGCATCACGTCCACGGCCTCCTCGCGCCCGAAAAAACGGTCGGCACGCGCAAGGCGCGCCGCGTCGCGCAGCGCGGAATCGCCGCCGAGGCAGACGATGGCGATGTTCAGCATCCATTCCCGCCGCAGCGTGTCGATGACTTCCAGCGGATCGAATGCCGCGTCGTCGAGGTCGAGCAGCAGGAAGCGGTGCTGCAGAACGTCGGCAAAACCGCCGAGGGCCGCGACGTCGGCGGACTGCGCCATGCCCCACTCCGCGGGGCAGGCCGCGCGCAGCGCCGCCCCGAGGGTTTCATCACTGCTGATCAGGATCAGGCGGCGCTCCAGCCGCGAGGCCACCGTGGGCTGCGCCATCGCTCAGTACATCGCTCAATAACGCGCCTGGGCGAACGGCGGCGAACGGCCGACCAGGCCCTCGATCATGTAGAGCTCGGCGTCGGTGTGGTTGATCACCGGCGCCGCCTCCATCATGTTGGGCATGCCCTTGCCGTAGATGTAGCGGGGCTCGTCGTGATGGCGGGTGCGCACCGTTTCCGCCGAACCCGGATCATCCACCGGCGTCAGCACCGCTTCGCCGTAGCAGGTGCAGGCATAGGTGCGCTGCGGCTCGGCCTCGACGTAGACGCCAGTGCCGCGGATGCCGATCGTCGCCGTGGCGGTGCGGATCTCGCGGCGCGCGCCGGACTCGAACACCGACAGCAGCCCGCCGGTCAGCACGCGCAGCACCGTCGCCGCGCCGCGGGCCGCCGCGGAACCGAATTCGATGCGGCTGTTCGCGCGCACCAGGAAGGCATCGCGTTCAGCCACGAACAGCAGCTCGGCGTCGCGGCCGGTGACGATCAGGTCGCCCGGCGCGACACGCTGGCCCGGCTCCGCCGGCCTGCCGTTGATCCGCACATCCCCCTTGAATCGCGCCACCCCCGGCGGCAGCGCGCCCGCGGCCAGCGCCGTCCTCAACCGCATCATGCCCGCGGCGGCGGCCGCGGCCGCGACATCACGCAGCCAGCATCTGCGCCCCTTCCTGAATTTTTCCGCACTCATCAACCCGCCCCCCGTTCCGGCGCCATCACGGCACGACGCGCCACCATGCCGCGCACCACCAGTTCGCGCACCAGGCGCCCGCCCCGCTCCTGTTCGACGAGACGCGACTCCCGGTTGAGCTTGATGCCCCCCGGGACTGCGCGCGCGCCGCAGTCGTCATCCTCTTCCCGCATCTCGATCTCCGCTTCGGTGATCGCCCTGGACTCGTCGCCGCGAACCGCATCGACCTGCAGCCTCCAGCCGAAGGCCCTTTCCGTCGCGGTGACAAACCCCGCGCGCAGCCCCGCTTCGGCGGGGACGGCGGCATGCGACGACCAGTCCGTCAGCGTCGCCGCCAGCCCGGCGTTCAGCCAGCCGCGGAATCCGTCGGAACCGGCCACGCAGCCGGCAAAGCGCTCGCGCGGAAAACGCATCAGAAAACTCGATGCAAACACCGCGCAGGCGCCGATGGTCGCCGAACCGCTGCCGGCGATCTTGCGCCCGCGCAGCCACAGATCCTCGCCGCGGCGCTCCACGTCGAGGCCGAAGGCCCGGAAGGTCGACAGCGCCGGCTGCAGGCCCCAGGCCGCCCATTCCGCCGGCCGCCGCGGCGCGAGGCGCAGCGGCACGATGAAGACATGAACATACTGCTGCTCGTCGATCCACACCATGCCGCCGCCCAGCGGCCGGCGCAGCACCGGCACCCCGGGATTCGCCACCAGTTCGCAGGCCGCGCTCTGGCTCTGGCCCAGGCTGAGGTGGGCGCTCGCGCGCGCCCACAGCAGCACCGGCATGCCGCCGGGCTCCGCGGCCTGGGCGATGCCGGCATAACTGGCATGCAGCCGCTCCGGCCGCAGCAGCCCGAGATCGAGAAGGCGCGCGGCGCTCAATCCGGCTTCGCCTTTCCTTCAGGGGAGAAATATTTCCCGAAATAGAAATCGCGCTGCGCCAGCGACTCGAGATCGCGCGCGCGCTGCGCCATGCCGTCGCGGAAAATGCCGGCAAGATGCGCGCCCTGCTCCGCGTCGAGGATGTGGATCTGCGACGCAAAGGGGATGCCGTTGAGGTCTTCGTCGACGCGGATGATTTCCGCGGCCAGCCCTTCGAGCGGCTGCAGGTGCAGCAGCCAGGCCCTGCATTCCGGATCCTCGGGGTCGAGTGGGCACAGCACGATTTTCCCGAGCCAGGCGAGCCGGGCGACCTGGTTGAACAGGCGGATGTCGAGCTTCTTGCCCTTCCTGTACTTCGCCAGTTCGTTTTTCAGCGCGCCGGCATCGGCAATGCGGATGTTCTTCATGGCAACCGGCGGCCGGCGGCGCGAAGCCTTACAGCCCCGCCTTGACGTCTTCGCCGTCGATCTGGCGCCGGACCTTCGCGATGTCGCGCTTTTTCAGGGCGAAGGGAAACGACAGGATGTCGGTCGGTCCGGAGTCGCCGTAGGGACGGTTGCAGGCCGACACGTCGTCGGCCTTGCCGGGGCAGCCGGAGGTGCGGAAGGGCGTGCCGGCATCGATCAGCGCTTCCAGCTTCGCCTGCGGCAGGCCGAAATCGGTGACCCGCCCGTCCTCGTCGAAACGCATGTCGCGGAAATGGCCGCCCGCGTAGTCGATGACGTAACGCGCCAGCTGCACGCGCCGCCACTGGCCGCGGTCGACCGCCGGCCAGTCCTCCATCAGCGAGCCGCGCTCCGGGAAAAACGCGAACATGTGGTTGTGCCCGCCCATGTCGCGGATGCGCTGCGCGACCTCGAGGATCTCGCGCTCGGTCTCGCCCATGCCGCAGATCAGGTGGACGCCGAATTTTTCGGGACCGTAGACCTCGGCGGCCCATTCGATGGCGCGCCAGTAGTGCTCGTACTTGTGCGGGCTGTCGACCCCCTTGCCGCGGGTGCGCTCGAAAATGCCCGGCGTCACCGCGTCCAGCGCCACCGTGAAAATGTCGGCGCCCAGTTCACGCATGCGCAGCAGATCGTCCTTCTCCAGCGTCGTCGGATTGGACAGGATCGACACCGGCACCTGCGGCACTTCCCGCGTCCAGCGTTCGAGCAGCACGAAGGTGTCGTCGTTCGAATCCGGATGCGTGATCATCGAAATGCACATGCGCTCGAACTGGCCCTTGTCCGAACCCGCCTTCACCCGCTCGATCACCTCGTCGTAACGCGCGGTCGGCCAGTCGACGCGGATGAAATTGCGGTCGGCGTAGTCGCGCGCCTCCTCGCGGTGGCGCGCCAGGCCGCAGTAGGCACAGTTGGCGCGGCAGCCCTCGGGATAGGTCACCAGCAGGTTCAGGCAGTGCGTGCATGCCGTGCGGTGCATCCTGCCCGGAACCAGTCCCAGCGTGATCGCCGCCGCCGTGCTCATCTGCACGTATTCCGGCGAGCGCATCTCCGGCGTCTTGATGTGGTAATCGGGCCGGTAGAAGCGGATGGGCTGCACGTCGTCGGTGACCGGAGTGTCCATGGCTGTCCTCTTTCAGAATTCGATGCTGTCGCGGATCGCCGCGGTGCCGGCTGCGGCGCAGACGTCGTCGCGGTCGCCGCCGGGCGTGCCCGAGACACCGATGCCGCAGAGCATCGCCAGGCAAGAAATATAAGTATTTGATTTTATTGACATTTTTATATCAGACGGTCAATGGCGCACGGTAGTATTCGTCGAAGGCGATCCAGCCGCGGCGATGCGGCGCATCATCCGCCGCCGCGCCGGTCCGCCACAGGCGCGCCAGTTCGGCGCGGCGCGCGACCGCGCGCCGCAGCGATTCGCCGAACTGGTCGGCCATGTCTTCCGCGTACGCGGCCAGCGCCCCGGGGGCGCCGCCGAGCCATGACCGTGCCGCGGCAGCGGCCGCTTCACCGCTGGCCACCGCGGCGGAAATGCCGGCGCCGGTCACCGGATGGGTCAGCCCCGCCGCGTCGCCGACGAACAGCGTATTGCCCGCGACGAGGGTGGCGCGCAACCCGCCGACGGGAATCGCGCCGCCGGTGCGCGCGAGGATGCCGGCGCCGACCCTCCCCGCCGCCGCCAGTTCGCGATGCAGGCGGTCGAGCGCCGTCTTCATGTCGCCGTCCGCCTCCGGATCCATGCCGAGGCCGAGATTGGCGCAATCGCCCTTCGGAAACAGCCAGGCATAGCCGCCGGGATAATCCGGCGACAGCCAGATGTCGGTATCGTCGAAAGGCTGCAGCAGCCGCACGGTGTACTGCCGCGTGTTCACGGTCTGCAGCGGCGGCAGGCCCAGTAGCCGCGCCACCGTCGAATGCGGGCCGTCGGCGGCGACCAGCACGCGGTAACGCAGCGCCGACTCGCCGCCGGGTCCGCGCAGGCGCGCCACCCGGGCATCGGCATCGAGGGCGACGAGCCCGGTCGCGGCATGTACGGCGGCGCCCGCGGCCGCGGCGGCACCGGCGAGCGCCCGGTCGAACGCGGCGCGGTCGACCATCAGGCCGCTGAAGGGCGTGTCCACCGCCGCGCCCGAAGGCAGCACGCTGGTCATGCCGGTAATGCGCTGCGCCAGCACGCCGGGCGCCATCGCATGGCGCGACAGCGGCAGCGGAATGAACTCCGCGCACTGCACCGGCACGCCGATCTCGCGTTTGCGGTCGATCGCGACGACGCGCAGCCCGGCCGCGGCCGCGGCCTGTGCCGCGGCGCCGCCGCCGGGCCCGAGCCCGACGACCAGCACGTCGCAGTCCTGCGCGCTCATGGGTTCGACGCCAGCAGCGGCTGCTTCAGCGCCAGCCGCAGCACCGCGACAAAATCCGCCGGACTCAGCGTCAGCATGTCGACCCGGCGATCGGCAAAAAACGCGTTGACGCGCTGCTCCAGGCGGTCGACCGGCAGGTCGCGCAGGACGGCCTCGAGATCGGCCACCGTGCGCCGCGGATTGATGAACATGTCGCCGGTGAACCAGACCTGGCGGATGGTGCGCGTGTGCACATCGAAAGTCACCGCGGCGCGCAGCAGGCCGCCGGCGAACTTCTGCGCCGCCTCGAGAATCGGCATGTCGCCGGCCGGCCGGTTGATCAGCCCCACCCAGTCCGGATGGTCGATTTCGCGCAGCGCCGCCTCGTAGCGCTGCTGCTCGCCCAGCGTCAGCTCGCCTTCGTTGAATCCGACGCCGAACTCGCGTTCGAAGGCCCCGGCCATGTTGCCGCGGATCCGCGCGGCATCGAGCCGCCGCCCGAGCAGGTCCTTCAGGTTCGCCACCCGCTCCCGCGCCGAGGCGATCGCCTTGTCCGACAGCTTCTCGGCGGGTATGCGCAGCACGCGCAGCATTTTTTCAACGTCGAACTCGATCAGCAGCGTGCCCTGGAACATCAGCGCGTCGCCGTCGAAGGCGCCGCCGGTGCCGGAAATCTTGCGCCCGTCAACCTCGATGTCGTTGCGCGGCCGGAAGCGCGCATCGACGCCGAGCGCGCTGATCGCGGTCGCCGCGGCGTGGCAGATGCGCTGCGAAATCAGCTGCATGTCGGCGGTGCCGAGCTCGCGCCTGTGCAGATAGAGTTCCCAGCCGATCTGGGTTTCGTCGAAATAGATCGCGCCGCCGCCGGTGATGCGCCGCTGCACGGCAATGCCCTGTTCGCGGCAATAATCGAGGTTGAGTTCCTGCTCCGCGCTCTGGTGGTAGCCGAGCAGCGCCGAGGGCGTGAAGCGCAGGAAGCGCAACGTGCTCGGAATCTCCTCGGCCTGCCGCGCCTCGAGCAGCGCGCGGTTCAGCGCGATATTCTGCGCCGCCGGCCGCAGGCCCGTGTCGATGACCCGCCAGTGGTCCATGCCTCAGCCCGCCACGACCGGAATGCCGGCCAGCGCCGCGCCGCGGCGGCGCGAGCGCTGCTCCGCGATGAGGTCCTGCAGGTCGACGCGGATGCCGGACTCGCGCTCCAGCGCCATCACTTCGTCGCCGACCGCGATCGAGCAGCAGGCCGGCGTCACCCGCACGTCGCGGCCCAGCCGCAACGCGAGCTCGACCACGCCGTCGGCCGGATGCGCGATGCCGTTGAGGCCCGCCATCACCGCGTAACTGTCGATTTCCGCCTTGACCTGCCCCGCGGGCCGCGCGCAGCCCAGCAGCAGCGGCGTATCCGGCAGGCGCTTGCGCGCGTCCGCGAAAAAGCGGCCGACCTGCCGTGCATCCGGCGTCGCGAACGGCCGCTGCGCCGGCGCGTAAAACGGCATCACCACCACCAGCACCAGCGCCGCGGGCCTGTGGCGGGCGACGATTTCGAGCGCCTCCCACTCGCCGAGCAGACGCCCGTAGTGCAGGCCGATGACGATGTGCGGCACGCATTTCATCGCAGTCGCCGTCAGGCATTCCAGCGAACGCTCGAAATCGGCGACGCCGCGCTTCAGGTGATAGACCTGCGAGATCGTGTCCTGCGCGCCGATGACATCCATCATCGCCGCGTCGATGCCGGCGGCCTCCATGCGCTGCGCGATGTCGCGGTCGACCAGCGCGGTGTGCAGGGCGATCCTGAATGCCGGGAAGGCGTCCTTGATCCGCCGCACCACCGGGTAATAGGCGTCGTACTCGACCTCGTTGCGGTGGTTGGAGCCGCCGGTCAGCAGCATGCCCTGGGCGCCTGCGGCGATCTGCTCGTTGACCACCCGCCACAGCGCCTCGGGCGTCCGCGCCGGGATCATCGGCTCGAGGATCTTCGCCTTGCAGTGGTCGCAGGCCAGCGCGCAGTCGCCGCCGGTGATCGACACCGCGGGCCAGGCGCTCTTGCCGCAACCGGCCAGTTCCGAGGTGCTGTAGGACTTGAAGGTCGGGGTGTAGAAATTGATGCCGGCGCCCGTGGCCCGGGCCTCCCTTTCAATGCCCCCGACCAGCGCCGCATCCAGCGCAACGCCGTCCAGCGCCTCGATGGCGCCGGCAATGTCGAGCCAGCCGCTGCCCACGCCGTTCCCCGGTCGCGCTCAGGCGCCGCAGCCGGCAAAACCTTCGGCGTTCATCTTGGCCTCGAACGCGGCCGCCGCCGCGCCGCCGGTGGTCAGCCCGCCCGCTTCGCCGTCCCAGTTCGCCGGCTTCAGCTTGACCATCCAGCCCGAACCGTAGGGATCGCTGTTGATGCTGCCCGGCGCCGAGGACAGGCCGTCGTTGATCGCGACGACCTCGCCTGAAACGGGGGTCTTCACCGGCCCCACCCACTTGCCGGACTCGACGGTCGCCGCCGACTTGTTCTGCTCGACGCTGCGGCCGACCTTCTTCGGCGTGCAGGACACCACCTGGCCGGCCAGCGCCGCGGCATAGGCGGTCATGCCGATGGTCACCGTGCCGTCGGCTTCCCTGCGCAGCCAGACGTTGCTGTCGACGTTGTAATACAGGTCATCCGGAATGTTGCAGCCCTTGACTGATGCCATGTCGCCTCTCCTCTCCCACCGGTTCTTGAAATGTCTTCAGAAAAACAGCGCCTTGTCCGAGCTCAGGATCAGGTCGGCCAGTTCGCCGCCGCTCGACAGCTCGTCGACTTCGGCGATGACGTCGGGAACCTCGATCTCGTAACCGGGCATCGCCGGACGGCACAGGTAGAACTTCGCCCCGGCCGCCTTCGCATCACGCATGAATTCGATGATTGTCTTGCCGCCGTCCATCGCCGTCAATCGTTCCGCCACGCCCTTCTGGCACAGGCGGACGCCTTCCATCGTGAAGAACACCTTCACGTCGGCATCCATCGACGCCATGATCGCCGCCATGTAGAAGGGCGTCGCGCAGCGGCTGCGCTGCGACGGCCCGCTGGTCATCACGATGACCACGGATTTTTCGTCGTGGTCGAGGTAATGCCGGTCGCCGCTCATGCGTCCGGCCGCTTGCAGTGGATGTCATCGCGCATGCAGCGCGCGCGGTAGCCGTCCCGGGCGGCCTCTCCGGTGCGCAGCACCGACAGCGCCTGCTCCACCGAATGCGCCGGCGCCACCTTCGCAATCCAGGCCTCGTACGGATTCCGGTTCAGCAGCGCCGGATGTTCCAGCACCTCGCCGTTGGCTTCGGCGATGCTGCAGTCGAACAGGTTCGGCACCGGCCCCGCCCACTTGCCGCTCTCGATGGTCGCCACCGGTTTGCCGGCCGGCCGCAGCGTGCCCGGCCGGCGCACGCGGACATGGAGGATTTTTCCGGCGATCGTTTGCGAGATGTCGGTCATGCCCACGGCCAGCAGGCCACCTTCCTCGACCCGCACCCAGATCTGGTATTCGGCATCGTAATGAAGTTCGGGGCGGAATTCGCAGCCATTGCAGTCCATGCCGCCAGTTTAACCGCAGCGCCGCCGCGCGCTCAGATCACGCCTTTCTCATGCAGCAGATCCAGCGAGTCCGACACGTTCTCGTGTATGGCCAGCTTGCGCGGCGACAGCCCGAGCGCCAAGCCCAGCAACTGCGTGAAATAGACGATCTTCACCTTGGTCTGGATGCCAAAGCGCGTTTCCGCGCGCACTTGGTGCATTTCCAGTCCTGAATGGCAGGTCGGGCATTCGGTGGCGATCACTTCGGCGCCGGACTCCTCCGCCGCCTGCAGCAGGTTGAGCACCAGCTGGGTCGAGGTGTCGGAATCGGACAGAGTATGCGCGCCACCACAACATGCTGTTTTTAAAGGAAAATCCACATTCTCGGCACCGGCGGCCTGGAGCAGGTCGTCCATGAAATGCGGCTTGTGCGTCGACTCCGAGCCGGGCCCCTGGTCCTTCTCCGGAAAAATCTGTCGCGGCCGGGTGTACATGCAGCCGTAGTAATTGGCGATCTTCAGGCCGTTGAGATTCTTGCGGATCCGCTCCTGGATGCCTTCGGGACCGAGTTCCTCCATCAGCCATTCCAGCAGGTGCAGCGTGCGCACCTTGCCGTCGTAGACCGGGTCATCGGCCTTTTTGGCCAAGTCCTGCACGGTCTGCAAGGTTTCAGCGGATGTCGAGCACTCGTACTCCGCTTTCTTCAGGTTGTGATAACAGCCGTTGCAGGGTGCCATCACGGTGTCGAGGCCCATTTTCTCCGCGGCGATGGCCATGTTGCGCGCAGACATATAGGTCTGCAGCATCGGGTGGACATTCTTCACCTCCATCGCGCCGCAGCAGTTCCAGTCCTGCAGGGTCTCCATCTCGAGGTCCAGCGCGTCGACCAGCGCCCGCGTCGAACGGTCGTACGGCCCGCCCGAACCTTCGAGCGCGCATCCCGGGTAATAGGCCACTTTGCTCATCTGCGGTGCGTCCCCATTCTGGTTTTCTGTTCCTCGACATAGGCGCGCAGCACTTCGCCGGTGCGCCCCCAGGATTTCGTGCGCGGCTTGAACACCATCGCCAGGCCCATTTTCAGCGGCCCCAGCAGCGGCACGCGGGCGAGGAAGGCGCCGATGCGCCCCTCCCGCAACAGCGGCCATTTGTTCATGCGCGCGATCATGATGCCCAGCCAGCCGGTTTTCACCAGCTCGACGATGTCCTGCCCGGTCCTACCCAGAAAATTCCGGATGACCTCGGTGTCCTCGATGCGGCCGCGCTCCAGGCACTGGCGGGTGAACTCCTCGTCGAACAGCGTCGGGTCCGACTTCCGCACGTGGCCTTCGTCCTCCATCCAGTGCTGCAGCGCCTTCATCACGCCCTCGGGTTTGACGTCCTTGGGACAGATGTTGGTGCACTTGTTGCACGACACGCACTGCCAGATGATGTCCTTGTCCTTGAGGATTTCGTCCTTCAGGCCGAGGTTGGTCAGGTAGATCCAGTAGCGCGGATTGAAATCGGTGTTGACCGCGTACATCGTGCAGGAATTGGTGCAGGAGCCGCACTGCCAGCAGCGGCTGACGTTCTCGCCGCCGGGATAGGACTCGATGGTCTTGTAGAAGTCGGGGTCGTAGTCGCTGACGTACCGCGGCCTCACCATCGTGTTCCAGTGGCCGGACACGTCGACGCCGTCGATCACCAGCTTGTCGGCGGTCATCAGGTCGCCGGGCGCTATCAGGGATTTTTCGTGTATCGCCATGGTGGTTTCAGTGGGTTTCCGCGTGCAGGACGGCGGCCGGCTTTTTCACCCGGTCGGAACGGTCGCCGGGCGCGGCGTCGATGCCGAGCAGGCGCTTCAACTGCTCCTGCGCCGGCACGCCGCGGCCGAAATCGGCGCCGAGGCTGCCTTCGGTCATCGAGCGGAAATAGGCAAGGTAGGCCTGCGCCTGCAGCAGGTCGACCCACAGCTCTTCGTCGCGGTAGATGCCTTGTGCCGCCAGCTGCTCCGCCAGCCAGCAGCGGGCGCCCTCGAACAGGCCCGGATCGTTGCCGAAGGGCAGTTCGCGGATGCTGTCGCTGCCGCGCACCAGCTCGCGCAGGGCCCCGCTCTGCGTGGCCTGGTCCCACACCCAGCGCGTCATCAGCGGATAACGCAGCGGATCGCCGTAATGCAGCAGTTCGGCGGCGAAATCCCAGGCCGCGCGGCGCAGCCTGGCCGCGGCCTTGATGCCGGCACGATCCGTCGAGCCGGCACCCGGCATGGCATCGACGAACTGCTGCAGGCGCTGTCCCGGCGCGGCGGCGCCGAACCACAGGTCCCTGACCCGCACGCCGGCCTCTGCGCCAAGATCCTCCAGCGCCGGGTACAGGCGGCGGCGCGCCGTGAACACCAGCGCCAGCACACCCTCGAGTTCGGGCAGCGCCGGGGGCGCGGCGCGGACACGCTCCCGCAAATTCGCGAATACGGAAATCTTGGCGCCGAGCGCCGCGAGATAGGCTTCGATCCCGCCGTCCTGCTCCGCACCCGCCAGCAGGGCATCGAAATGACGCCGGAACGCCGCCGCGTCCAGCGGCAGCGGCAATGCCGCCGGTGCCACACCCTCGGCTACCGCCGGAAGGACGGGCACGGCAGCTTTTTTCAACCGGAACATCGGCACAACGTCAGGCCGCCTGCTGCCCGGGCGCGGCAAGGTCGCCCACCGCGCGCACCGCCATGCCGAGGCCATGGGCGATGCAGGTGTCGATGTCCTCCGGCCCCAGCGCCGAGCCGCCGGCATAGACGCCGCGGCGCGAGGTCGAGAAGGTCGCCGTGTAATGCTCGCCGCGCTGCAGGAAGCCGTGGGACTCGAGCCCGATGCCGAACACCTTCGCGATTTCCGGATTGTCGAGGTTGGGGTCCATGCCGATGGCGTGCACCACCAGGTCGAAGGGGATCACGATCGGACGCTTGACCAGCGTGTCCTCGCCCTTCACCAGCAGGCGGCCGTCGGCCGCCTTCGTCACTTCGGCGATGCGCGCCTTGACGAACTTGGTGCGGAATTCCTCCTGCGAACGCCAGTAGAACCTGTCCTCGTAGAGACCGAAGGTGCGAATGTCCATGTAATAGATGTAGACGTCCGTCTGCGGCGACAGCTCCTTGATCTCCATCGCCAGGTTGGTCGACACCGTGCAGCAGATCTTCGAGCACCACTCGCGACCGATCTGGCGGTCGCGCGAGCCGACGCAGAGCAGGATGCACACCCGCTCCGGCACGCGGCCGTCGGACGGACAGGCGATCCTGCCTGCCGTGACCATCTGCTCGACCTGGGTCGTCGTCACCACGTCCTCGTAGGTGCCGAAGCCCCATTCCGGCTTGTTGATGGCGTCGAAATGCGTGAACCCGGTGCCGAGAATCACGGCGCCGACCTGCACCGTCTGGCCATTCGACAGCGTCGCCCTGAAGTCGCCGAAATCGCCGTCGAGTTTCGCGACTTTTGCGCCCTTGTGGATGGTCACCCGGGGATTGTCTTCGACGCGCTTGACCATGCGGCCGATGGCGTCCTTCGCCCATTCGCCGGAGGGCACCAGCTTCGCATAGCCGGACAGGATCGGCGCCCCGCCCAGCCGGTTTTCCTTCTCCACCAGCACCACGCGTTTGCCCACGGACGCGGCGGCGGCCGCCGCGGACAGGCCGGTCGGACCGGCGCCTACGATCAACAGGGTGTCATTCATGGGGTCAGCGGCTGATGGCCAGTTCGGGGTTGTACAGATACTCGATGCGGCCCGCCTCGACTTCCTTCAGGTAGGCCTCGAAATTGCGCTTCGACTCGTCCCAGGAAATGCCCATCTTCTCGACCACTTCCTCGCAGGGACTGGCGTGCCACTGCAGTTGCACGATCTTGAACGGATCGGCGCCGCAGGCCAGCGCGGCGAACTGGATGTCGGCCATGATCGGCACCGAGTAGTTCTTGTCGTGTGCCTTGCCGATCCACTGGTTCTTGTCCATCGTCGTGATGCAGCCGGTGTCGATGCCCAGCATCACGTCGGCGTTGGCCTCCTCGCGCGCGACCTTGATCTTGCGGTCGATCGTGAACGAGCGGGTGAATTCGCGCTCGGAAATGATGTGGCGGAAACCGAAGCCGCAGCAGTCGTACCAGGTCGAGTAGTCGATCACCTGCGCGCCGAGCGCCTCGGCCACCGAGGTGCCCACCGCGGTGCGGTTGCCGCCGAGCACCGACGGATCGTAGATCGCGTCCTCGTGCACCATCTTGTAGTAGTGGCAGGCGGTGTGCACGGTGACGCGGACCTTCGACACATCGATGGTCTGCAGCTCGGAGGCGATGCGTTTGCGCATCACGTGCACCCATTCCGAGTAATGCACGATCTCCT
>CAZHJU010000026.1:0-47419 GCA_964533495.1 uncultured Bordetella sp.
CCACTGTGTGCCAGATTACGACTCACAGTACAAGTCCATAACACGCTCTAGGCCTTCCGCAAAGGCAGTCAGGTACTCATCTAGGGCGCCGCGCGCAAAGCCTTTGTCCGCCTTAAATCCCTCTATTACCCTCTTGGCTAAGAAAGATGTTCCGAGAAGCGGGGCGTTTGCGTCGGATATGAACGCTGGGGGCTTTCCTAGCGCTGGCTTTACATATATCGGCTTATCAAAGACCCATCGTAAGAGTTTCTCGAAATTCTCTGCGTATCGATTAGATTCACTCAAGTCTATATAGATTCGAGACTTGTAATAGGTAGGTAGGAATGGTTTTCCGTCCGCATCACGTTCTGCAATAACTGCCACAAATTTTTCTTGAGAGGCTTTTGCATAAACTTCAGGAGAAATGATTTGGGCTTCAGTGCCAACGCCGCCCGCGCGTTTGTCTGTTTTTGTTGCGTATCCCCGATCACAGACGAGAGCGACCTTGGAAATCGAGGGATCAGTCACCATTTGTTCCATGAATGCGACTGAATCATGTCCCTCACGCAGAGCCCACTTGTCTAGGATTACATCGACCCCGCTTTGCGCGAGTTCCGTGGCGAGATCCAAGACCCACTGCTCGTGTTCTGGTGTGGACCAGCTGTAAGAGATAAAAAGACGCGGTGCTGTACTCATTGAGGGCATTTCTGAGGCATAACGAGATGTTGAGTGGCGCCCGAGAACGCGCGGCGCTGACGCGTGTCCGCTCGAGCTAAAGTTAACCATCAATTAGCAGTCGATGCGAGAGGGCTTGAAAGCAATTGACAGTGCTATCGTTTGGCACGTACACGCTTTCCCTGGCTCTCCATCAACTCGGAAAATCGTCTCCAAGAAAATCGATGCTTTTTCACAGATTTTTTTACCGGCCGCCATTCGATATTGCCTCTGCTGATTAGTAGCGTTCCAAGTTTGCTGCCACTATAGTGAATAGCGACTTCGACGTCTTTGTGTGCTACTTCCACTTCAGCGGTATTGAGTTTCAGTTTTATTTGATGTGCCATGATCCATCCCCCGCTTTGCTTTGATGACTAACTACAATTGATTAACATTTTAGTTGTCAAATTCAGGCGGCTTTTTTAATTGATGTTTTGCGCCGATCCGGCACTCATCATAGGCCGTGATTTTGCGCGACGTAAAGAATCGATGGACCGACGGATTTGTTCGGGTTTCCCCCCGGGCCATGTACGCGGACAGTTTTAATCGAAGAGGTATTAATATATTAATAAAAATCAAATACTTATTGACACTCTGCATCACTGCTAATCAGCCTTTCAGCCTATGCCCAAACTGAACCCCGAAAGCCCGCTCCGCGCGCTGATGGAAACTTTCCCACGCGCGGGCAAGCTCGAATGGATCGGCCTGCGTCCCGCGCGCCGCATGCCGCTGCAATCCTTCAATCACGTCGAGGTGATCGCCGACCACGGCCTCGCCGGCGACCATAAGGCGAGCCGTGCAGGCGGCAAGCGCCAGGTCACGCTGATCCAGCGCGAACATCTCGACGCGGTCGCGAAGCTGCTCGGGCGCGACGTGGTCGATCCGGCGCTCGTGCGGCGCAATCTGGCGGTGTCGGGCATCAACCTGCTGGCGCTGCACGACGAGCGTTTCCGCATCGGCGGCGTGCTGTTCGAGGGCACGGGGCTGTGCGAGCCGTGTTCACGGATGGAGGAGGTGCTCGGTGCTGGCGGCTACAACGCGATGCGCGGGCACGGCGGGATTATCGCGCGGGTGCTGGAGGGCGGAGTGATTGCCGTGGGGGATGGGGTGGAGTACGAAAAAATCCCGCTTGAGCGGGAGTAATTAAGCAGAGTGGTGGTTGCCCCTCACCCTGACCCTGTTTCACTTCAAGTGTGCCCTTGTCTCCCCGCAAGCGGGGAGAGGGTATTTATCGGCGATTACTTGATGTTGAGGATTTTCATCGCCTTGGCCAGCGTGTCCACCGAGTCCTGGTGTTTGCCGGCCTTGTGCAGGGTTTCGCCCTCGGCGCGGTATTTCTTCACTTCGGTCATTTGTGCGGCGGTGAGTTTCGGATTTTTCGCCATTGCCTCGTCGATTTTCTTCATGTCTGCCGGACAGTGAAAGGCCAGTGCGTTGCCGCTGGCGAGCAGGACGGTGGCGGCAAAAACGGATGCCATCAGTGTTTTCATTCCGGTTCTCCTCGGGTTGGGGCGGACGATCTTTCGTCTTGCAGCCATAGTGTGGCACGAAAACCGGCTGCCGGTTGCGGGTGGAATTTTCCCTCCATGAACGGCCTTCCGCAAATGCCGCGGGAAACCCGGCTGTTCCCGCTGTCGCCCGATGCCATCATGGGCTGTCGCACCCGGCGCTGCCGCCCGGGAAACACGGCCTGCGCATGATTCCGCTGTGCGAGGCTGTGCTAGCCGGTCGGCATCGGGCACGCGGGATTTTCCCGCCGGTCTTGCCGCCGCTCAACTGGGCTCCACGCCGGCGTCCTTGATGACCTTGCGCCACTTCTCGAAATCTTCGCGCAGGAATTTCTCGCAGTCGGCGGCGCTGCCGCCGACCGGCTCGGCCGCATCTGCCGCGAGACGCTTGCGCACGTCGGCCATGGTCAAAGCCTGCTGCAGCACGCCGTTCAGCCGGTTGATCACTTCGGGGGGCATGCCCGCGGGACCGAACATGCCCCACCATTGGTTCGATTCGAATCCCGGCAGCGTTTCGGCGATGCTCGGCAGATCGGGCGCGATCGACGCGCGTTTGAGGCTGGTCACCGCCAGCGCCCGCAGGCGCCTGCTCTGGACTTGCGTGGAAACCGTGGGATAGGCCGAGAACAGCAGGGAGACGTTGCCCGCCATGGTGTCGGTCACCGCCGGGGGGCCGCCCCTGTAGGGGACGTGCATCATCTTGACGCCGGCGCGCTGGTTGAACAGTTCGCCGGTGAGATGGCTCAGCGTTCCGGCGCCGTTCGACGCGTAGTTGAACACGCCAGGGCGCTGCCGGGCCAGCGTGATGAGCTCGCGGACATTTTTCGCCGGCACCGACGGGTGGATGACCAGGACGTTCGGCGCGGAGCTGATGATCATGACCGGGGAGAAGCTCCGCAGGGGATCGTATGGCGCCTTCTTCATCAGGCTGGGGCCGATGACCAGCGCGCTCGAGGAGGTGACGAGCAGGGTGTATCCGTCGGGCGCGGCTTTGGCGGCGAGATCGGAGCCCAGCGTGCCGCCGGCGCCCGTGCGGTTGTCCACCAGGGTCTGCTGTCCCAGCGCGGCGCTGATTTTGTCGCCCATCGTCCTGGCCATCAGGTCGGTGCCGCCTGCTGCCGGGAACGGGACGATGATGCGGATGGGTTTTGCCGGATAGCCCTGGGCGGCGGCAGCGGCCGAGCCAAAGAGAACGAATCCGACGACAAGCATTCTGAAACCGTTCGGGATCATTGTCATTTCTCCTCCATTGAACCGTCGTGAAGACGTGTGGTTTTGGCCGATTTTTCGGTTGACTGTCAGCGGCGTTGTGAAAGTTTCCGGATGAGCTTTTCGTCCACCGTGAGACCCAGGCCCGGCGCGGCCGGCATGACGAAACGGCCGTCCTTGTCCTGCGTGACGCCGCCTTCCTTGACGGGCCTGTCTTCGATGCGCAACTGATAGTCCATGCCGGGATCGCAGCCGACGATGCGCACCGCGGCGTGCAGGTGGCCGGTCGCGGTATCGAGCAGGTGGCTGCCCTGGGTCCAGTCGATGCGCACAGGCAGTCCGGCCGCCTCCGCGATGCGCATCATCTGCAGCGACTTCCAGAAGCCGCCGCATTTGCCGAGCTTCAGGCTGACCATGTCCGCGTAGCGTCCCGAGGCGATGCGAACCATCGTGGAAAGGTTCTGGATCGCCTCGTCGGCGACGATCCTGTGCGGCGCGGCCTGCGTGATCGACGCCAGTCCGTTGAGATCGTGGCCCCACACCGGCTGTTCGATGGCGAGGTTACCGACGCCGCGGAACCGCCGGTCCAGCAGGTTGATCGTGTCCTTGGCGGTGCCCCACATCTGGTTGGGGTCGGCGATCACGGGGCAGGACTTCGGCACCGCGTCGAGTATGGCTTCGAGCCGGTCGGCGTCGGCGTCCAGCGATTCGAGATGGCCGGTCATCTTGGGCTCGAACGCGGTGTAGCCGCGCCTGAGCAGCGCGCGCGCATGGTCGGCCATGCGCTTCGGATCCGAGCGCGGGGTCGTCGCGAGCTTGCCGAAGCGGGTCTGGTGCGCGCCGCCGAGCAGGTTGTAGACCGGCTGTCCCGAGGCCTTGCCCATGATGTCGTAGAGGGCGATGTCGATGGCGCTGCGCGCGCCGTTGTTGCCCTGCAGGAACAGGTTGTCGAGCGCTTCGTGGATGGCGCCGATCGCGAACGGGTCGCGGCCCTGGATCAGGCGCCCGAACAGCTCCACGGTGGCGAGGATGCCGGCCTGCGTCTCGCTGGTGACGGGGTGGGCGCAGGCCTCGCCCCAGCCGGTGATGCCTTCGTCGGTGGTGATCTTGACGAAGACGTTCTCCTTGTATTCGATGTTCGCGAACCAGGTTTCCCGGGCGTGGACCATCGTTCCCTTTTTCTTGTTCGAGCCGAACAGCGCGTGGTACTCGCCGCTCGGCTTGAACCAGACCGGAATCGCCTCGACCCTGCTGATCTTCATCTCAGGCTCCGTCCGTCGTCGTCAGTAGCTGGTCGGCCAGTTGGCGAGCCTGTGCTGGCCGATGCCGCCCGACAGGCGCAGGGTATGCACGTCGAGCGCCTCCTTCAGGTATTCGCGCGTGTCGCGGGGATCGAGCACTTCCTTGACGCCGTAGACCGCCGCCAGATCGTAGGCGCTTCCGTTGCGCGCCATTTTCCCGAGCAGGTCGTTGAAGCGCTCCGGGTCGTCCTCTTCCTTGATGCCGTGCACCACGGACACGGCGGTGCGCGGGTTCATGAAGCTCACTTCCGCGGTCCACCACGCCGCGATCTCGTCGGC
Source organism: uncultured Bordetella sp. (assembly GCA_964533495.1). Lineage (GTDB taxonomy): Bacteria > Pseudomonadota > Gammaproteobacteria > Burkholderiales > SG8-41. The sequence continues at coordinate 4,991 of CAZHJU010000026.1, forward strand.
CGTGCCGGCGCCGCCCATGTTGATGAAGCCGCGGCCGTAGCTTTTGCGCAGGATGATGCTGATGCGCGGCACGGTGACCTGCAGCAGGGCGTTCATCCAGTTGATGACCTTGCCGATGACGCCCTTTTTCTCGGAGTCGGGCCCGATCAGGAAGCCGGGCTGGTCGTGCAGGAATATCAGCGGAATGTTGAACGAGTCGCACAGCACGATGAAATCCGTCGCCTTGCTGCAGGCTTCGGCGTCCATGGAACCGCCCTTGAACAGTGGATTGTTGGCGACGATGCCGACGGTGCGGCCGTCGAGCCGGGCAAGCCCCGTGGTGATGCTGCGCCCGAAGCGGTCCTTTACCTCGAAGAAGCTGCCCTTGTCCACGAAGGCGGTGATGACCTTGCGCACGTCGTAGACCTGCGCGGGCGATTCCGGAATGAGTTCGAGAATGCCCCTGGCCGCGTCGTCGGAGCCGGGCGGCACTTCGGCGACCGGCGGCGCTTCGCGGTTGTTGGTGGGCAGATAGGACAGGAACCGCTTGATGGTGTCGATGACCTGCTCGTCGGTGTCCACCACCTTGTCGGCGAAGCCGGAGTGCTCGGCCAGCACCTGCCAGCCGCCGAGTTCCTCCGGCGTGACCTGGCGTCCGAGCGCCATCGAAACCACGCCCGGGCTTGCCACGGCCATGACGGAGTTCTTGCGCATGACGCAGAAGTCCGCGCAGCAGGCATGCCAGGCGGAGGATCCGAACGCGTTGCCCATGATGGCCGCGACCCACGGCGCCTCGCGTATGCGCAGGAAGCGCGGTCCCTCGAAGTTCATGCCCATGCCTTCGCCCATGATGTCGGGCATGCGCACGCCGGTGGATTCGCCGAGGAACACGACCGGGAAGCCGCGCTTGCCGCCGATTTCCTTGACGTGCGCCATCTTGCGGTTGTTGGTGTAGCTGGACGACGAGCCCTTGACGGTGAAGTCGTAGCCGACCACGCCGACGCGCCTTCCGGCGATCCTGCCGAAGCCGGTCACCTTGCCGTCGCAGGGAGTGGATTCGCGCATTTCCGGCAGATACGAGACGCCGAAGAGGCCCGATTCGCGGAAGCTGCCGGGATCGAGCAGCCGGTCGATGCGTTCGCGGACATGGAGAATCCCGGACTGCTTGCGCTTGCCCAGTTTCTCCGGCCCGCCCATCGCCATCGCGCGCTCCGCGCGGGCGGCGTATTCCTGGATATGTCGCTCGAATTTCATCCTGTTCCCTTTCAGGCGTCCCGGGCCGCGGCTTTGCGGTCGGGCAGGGGGACGAACGGCCGCGGCGCCGGCCCCGTGTAGCGCGAGCTCGGATGGATGATCCGGTTGTTCGCGCGCTGCTCGGCGATGTGGGCGACGAGTCCGCACACGCGCGCGAGCAGGAACATCGGCGGAAACAGCGCGACCGGCAGGCCGCAGTCCTTGTAGATCAGCGCGGTGTAGTAGTCGAGGTTGGCGAACATGCCGCGCTCGCGCAGCAGGGTGCTTTCGACCCGCTCGGCGACGTCGTAGAGCTTGCCGCCGCTCCCGGCCGCCAGCTTTTTCGCCCATTCGCGGTTGATCGCGTTGCGTGGATCGGATTTGGAGTAGGCGCGCTGCCCGAATCCCGGGATGCGCTTTTTCTGGGCCAGCATTTCCAGCGCCGTCTTTTCGGCGGCGTCGGGCGACTCGAATTTCTCCAGGAAACGCAGCACCGCGGCGTTGGCGCTGCCGTGCAGCGCGCCGCGCAGCGTGCCGATGGCGGCGACGAAGGCCGAGTGCGCGTCCGTCAGCGTCGAGGCGGCCACGCGGGCGGCGAAGGTCGAGGCGTTGAAGTCGTGCTCGGCGTAGACGATCAGGTTGGTTTCCATCGCCCGGCGCGTCGGTTCCGATGGAGACTGCCCGTGCAGCAGGTGCAGGATGTGCGCCGCGAGGCCGGACTCGCCGGTATCGGTGTCGATGCGCTTGCCCGAGGCGTGAAAGTGGTGCCAGTAGAACAGCATCGAGGGCAGGCAGGCGGAAAGCCGGACGCCGACGGCGGCGAGGTCGTTGTCCTTGGTCTCGGGTTCGAGGTTGCCGAGCAGGGAACATCCGGTCCGCAGCACGTCCATCGGATGGCAGTCCCGGGGCACGCGTTCGAGCATTTCCGCGACCGCCGCCGGCAGCGCCCTGGCCTGCTGCAGCTTTTCCCGCTGGGCGGCAAGCTGCCGCTCGTCCGGCAGTTCTCCGGCGGTCACGAGATGGAACACTTCTTCGTAACCGGCATGCGCCGCCAGTTCCTCGATGGCGTAGCCGCGGTAGTAGAGGCGGTCGGTCTGTTTGTCGGCGAGACAAATCGCGGTCTCGTCGACGACGACGCCGTCCAGGCCGCGCGGGACGGATAGGGTGGTCATGGTGCGCTGTGCTCCTCGGTGGCGGGCCCGGCGGTACCGGACCCGATGCCCGGATTTTTGTCGTCGCCACCGGCGGAGTCTGTCGCCTGGATTACAATCGACTCAAAGGGATTCCCCGGTTGCCGGGCGGCCCGTCGACGGTTGGAGGGGAAGAAATATGGTGGCCACGACCGATTTCCTTGGCAGGCTCGACGAAACAACGCGGGCGGCGCTGATGGCGCAGGCGACGCGGTATCGACTGGGCAAGGGCGCTTTTGTGTATTGCGTCAGCGATCCGGGGGATACCGTCCATTTTCTGCTCTCCGGCCGCACCAAGACGTGCAAGTTCACGCCTGACGGGCGTGAAATCATCCTGTGGTTCGGATTTCCTGGTGAGGTTTTCGGTCTGCTCGAATCGCCGCAGCGCAAGGGGCGCATGGTCAGCGTCGAAACCTGTGAACCCTGCGAGATCGCCAGGATGTCGAGCGGCAGTTTCCGGAGTTTCCTCGGCTCGCGGCCGGAGGTATCCCAGTTGCTGGTGCAGATCGTGGCGTTCCGGCTGGGCATGCTGGCGAACCGGCTCGTCTATTTCGCGGCCGATGACGCCGAGACGCGCATCGCGAAACTGTTGGTCAATCTTGCGGCCCGCTACCCCGGTTCCGGAAAAAGCCCGGAGCCGTCCATCGGGCTGACCCACCAGGAAATCGCCGATCTGACCGGCGTCCAGCGCCAGACGGCCACGCGCATTCTGGGCCGCATGGCGAAATGCGGCGCGTTATCGATGCGCTACCGCCGGATCAGCATCCGGAACCACGATCTTCTGTCGCGCTTCACGGCCGGTCCTCGCTGACAGGCCGTTCGTTCAGGTTGCGGCGCGGGATACGCGGCACAGCAGCGACTTGAGATTGGTCTGGTCCGAGACCGGGTCCCGCTGGGTCTTGTCGGTGAGGAAGTTCACCGAACGCCAGGGATGGTAGGGCTGGCGTTCGCCCCAGCCGATGGGAACGAACACGGCGTCCGGACGGATGCCGGTGCTCACCCAGGCCACGGCATCGATCGCGCCGTGACCGGTTTCGATGTGCACCTTTTCGCCGTCCGCGATGCCGAGGGCCGCCGCCTTGTCCGGATGGATCTGGCAGAACAGGTCCGGCCACATTTCCTCGGCCTGCCAGAAATAATGCGTCCAGCTGTGGAAATGCGCCGCCGAAGGACGTCCGGTGAGAAGCTGGGTGTCGTATCCCTGCAGGCGCAGTTGGGCGCCCGGACCCGTGTCCGGGGAGGAAACGATCCGCGCCCGCGACGTTCCGGTCGCGGGTTCGTAGAACGGGGAGATCACGCCGGCGTCCGAATCGCTGTGCTCGAATTCGAGGTAGGGCAGGTCGATGAGCTGTTCGCGCTCGGAATAGAATTCGGGCAGTGCCGACAGACCCAGCACCTGGAATTTTTTCTCGATCGCTTCCGTCCAGAATTCCAGCTTGCCGCTGGCGGTCGGGAAACGGTGCCCCGGCGGCGCGCCCGGCGCCGTCGTGCCTTCCAGGTACAGGGTTTCGATCTCGGGCGCGTCCTCGCTCGCGACCGGGTGCCGCACCCAGCGCCATGGCACCGAATGCAGCCGTTCCTGCGTGCAGCCGCGGATGAGCGGGCTGCCGATGCAGGCCTCGTCCCAGAACACGCGCGAGTCCTTGTACCGCTCCTGCAGCACGTCCTCGAACCCCAGGCGTTTCCCGAGCTCGATCCAGATCCAGCCGTCGGACTTCGCCTCGCCCGGCGGCTCGATCATCTTGTCGATCCACACGATGCGGCGGTCGTCGTTGGAGCGCCCGATCTCGCCCTTCTCGATTCCGGTGGCGACGGGCAGGACATAGTCCGCGTAAGCCGAGGTCTCGTTGGGGAAAAGCTCGATATGGACCAGCAGGTCGAGGGACTCGAATGCCGCGCGCGCCTTGTCCTGTCCGGGCCACTGCGCGAGGGGATTGTTGCAGGCGATCAGCGCGCGCAGCGGGTACGGCTTGCCGTGCAGCATCGCGTCGGTCCATCCGGCGGGGCTGCGCCGCACTTTCTGGCGGTTGATTTTGGCGCGGCGGTGCGGCGGCGCGTTCGCCCGGATGGGGCTGCCGTGGGTCATGTTGAAGTAGGCGCCGCCGCGGCGGCCCCAGTTGCCGGTGATGGCCGCGAGGAACATCAGCACGCGGTTGGTCTGCGTGCCGTTGGTGTGCTGGTTGACGCCGCGGCTCGCGAAAATCACGCAGCCGTCGGCGGCGGCGATTTCCCCGGCGAGCCTGCGCGTTTCGGCGGCGGGGATGCCCGTGATCGGCTCGGCCCATTCCGGGGTGTATCCGCGCTCCAGTATGAAGTCGCGCCATTTTTCGAATCCGAGAATCCAGTCGCCGCAGAAACGCCTGTCGTGGAGGTTGTTGGCGAGGATGTGCTGGCACATGGCGAGTCCGAGCGCCATGTCCGTGCCGGACCGGATGGCAAGCCAGCGGTCCGCCTTCGACGCGGTGGCCGTCAGCCGCGGATCCACGACGACCATTCTGGCGTTGTTGCGGATGCACCAGTCGTTGACCATGCCGAAATAGACCGGCCGCGTCTCCGCCTGGTTGTCGCCGATGTAGACGTAAAGGCTGGCCGAGCCGATGTCGCCGGGGGTGTAGCTGTTGCCGCTGCCGACGCGTCCCTGGGTCAGTTCGAAGGCGACGCTTTTGGCGGCGCCGCAGAAAGGGTCGGTGCCGTCCTTGTTGGGCGTGCCCCACATCTGCGCGAAAAGCCGGGTATAGCCGCGGCCCTCGAGCGTGCCGGTGCGCGTGCCGATGAACATGGCGAGCGCTTCCGGCCCGTAGGCGTCGCGCACCTGTTTCAGCTTTTCCGCGATTTCGTCGAGCGCCTGGTCCCAGGAGATGCGCTCGAAGCGGTTTTCGCCGCGCGCGCCCACGCGCTTGAGGGGGTGACGCAGGCGGTGCTCGCTGTGGTAGAGCTGGAGCGTGAGCTGGGATTTCGGGCAGACGCGGCCCTTGAGCAGCGGATCGTCGTCGTTTCCGGTGATGCGGACGAGCTCGTCCCCCTTGAAATGAAACTTCACGCTGCAGCAGTTGAAACAGATGTTGCAGCCGCCCGGCACCACCCGGTCCGCGGAGACTTCGTCGCGCGGTTTGCCGTAGGGGAACGCGGGAACGGACTTCATCACCACGGCCTGGGAATTCCGGTTGTCCATGAACGCGGGCCGGCGCGCGTTCCGGGGCGGAATGCGCGCCGGAATCTGCGCTGCGGTCGCGGTGGGGTTGTCCCGCGATGGCAGGCGTTCCAGATAAATCGTCGCCGGCCCGAGCAGGAAATGGTCGTGGTCGCGCGGCGCCCGGCCTTCGGACGCCGCCTCGGCGAGCAGCTCGGCGCGTTTGCCGAAGCGGATCGCCTGGGTGGGGCACACGCTGGCGCATGCCGTGGTCGCCGCGCCTTCCGCGCGGCGTTCCACGCACAGATCGCATTTGACCGCGTGATGGCCCTTCGGATCGTAGCCCATGGCGCTGTAGGGGCAGGCCATCACGCATTCGCCGCAGCCGGTGCAGCGCGATTCGTCGACGCGCACGATGCCGGTCGCCGGATCCTTGGTGATCGCCTTCGGATTGACCGGACAGGCGCGCAGGCAGGCGGGGCGCTCGCAGTGCTGGCAGGTCAGTGTCAGAAAGGCGAGTCCCGCCTCTTCTTCCAGGGCGCTGGCCCACACCACCTTGTTGCGGTATTCGCCGGGGCCGAGGCGGTGTTCCTGCTTGCACGCGGCCTCGCAGCTCTTGCAGCCGGTGCAGCGTTCCAGATCGATCAGCAGGGCGAGACGCCCGGCGGGTCCGTGGTCGACAGTGTCCATGGTCAGCCTCCCCAGGCCGTGATGTGCCACCAGGTGACCGGCCCGCCATCCGCGACATATCCGGCGAAGAAAGTCACGGTGACCACGTGCACGGCGATGCCGGCCACGAACAGCCACGCGAGCGCCATGTGCAGCGGCCGCCACCAGGCCTGTCGTGCCGGCACGGCCTGCCGCGTGCCCAGCAACATCGTTTCCTCGCGGGCGAGCCGGCGGTAGGCCAAGGCCAGCCGCGGGTTGCGGACGACATGCGGCAGATTCACCGAGAACGTGCCTTCGGTTGCCTGCGGATCGAGTGTTTCGAGCAGGCGACGCTTCTCGACGATGATTTGCCGCAGCCGTTCCCGCGCGGCGTGGTCCGGCACGCGGAACGCGGGCGCCTTGGTCGAAAACGTCGCGGCCATGTGCCGCGAGCCGCGCACGCGCGCCCAGATTCCCAGGATGGCCAGGGCGAGCAGCGCCAGCAGCAACAGCGCCGGCGGACGGCGCAGAAAACCGCCCGAATGGATGGCGATGAGCACCATGCCCGCCAGCGAGCAGGCCACGTGCGCGTTGAACCAGCCCACCGGATTCGCGCTGCTTCCGCCGCGCTTGGCGAGCACGAACGCGACCGGGACCAGCAGCAGCGTCACGCCGGCGATGCCGGCCAGGTAAAGTTCCGGGCTGCCCGGCACGAGCCAGGCCTCGGGTATCAGCGGACGCATGGAAAACCACGCGCCCATTGCCGCCATTGCCGTTCCGGCCAGCACAAGCAACTGCTTGTCAGAAATGTCGTATCGGGTCATGAAAGCACCAGGACGGGTCGTCGTTGTCATGTTTCGGGGCAGGAAAGCAAGAAAGGGCTCGGGGAACTCGTGGTTTTTGTTTTTCCTTCATGCGCCCCGGGCAGATCGTTTGCGGAATTCCCCAGCGGAAAAAGGCTTAAAAACAGTATCGCAGCCGCAGGATGCCGGAATCTGCTATCTGCATGACAATTCATGGCGAAATCGCCGGTCGTCTTCCTGTGCAAGAGCCGGCGGCTGACCCCCGGCCGGCCGGAATTCCCAGGAAGAGGACGGCTGTTTTGTCGGGGTTGTGCAAGCGGGTGCGTCGGACGGAAGAGCACCGCCGTCCGTCCGGCTGCTTGCGGGTAGAATTTCCCCCCATGAATGATCCGTCTCCGGCAGTCGTTGCGTCCGGCCGTCTTTCGTTGACGCTCGATGCCATCCGCGCCGGCCTGCGGCGGCCGCCCCCGCCGCCCGAGCCGTTGGACCTGCACATGATTTCGCTGCGCGAGGGCACCAGGGTCGTCGATGCCGCGGTGCTGGTGCCGCTGGTGAACCGGCCGCAGGGCCTGCAACTGCTGCTGACCCAGCGCACGGCGCATCTGCGCGACCACGGCGGGCAGGTCAGTTTTCCCGGCGGGCGGGTCGAGCCGGAGGATTCCGACCGCGAGGCGACGGCGCTGCGTGAAATGGCGGAAGAGGTCGGCATCACGGCCGACAGGGTGACGCTGCTTGGCCGCCTGCCCGGTTATGAAATTCCTTCGGGTTTCCGCATCACGCCGGTGGTCGGCTGGCTGGAGCCGCCTTTCGAGGTGCTGCCCGACGCCTTCGAGGTGGCCGACGTGTTCGAGGCGCCGCTCGCGCATTTCCTCGATCCCGCGAACTACCAGCGCCGCGAGTACCGTTTCCGCGGCCGCCACCGCCATTACCTGGCGATTCCCTGGGCCGGGCGTTACATCTGGGGCGCGACGGCGGGCATGCTCTACAGTCTGTGCCGGATGCTCGATGGCCAGTAACCCGGCCGTGCCCCGGCAGCGGACGATGAATGCGCCCGCGAAGACCGGACTCTCGACCGGCCTGATCATGAGCGGCGGCGGCGCGCGCGCGGCCTACCAGGTTGGCGTGCTGCGCGCGCTGGAAGACCTGCTGCCGAAGGGGGCGCCCAATCCCTTTCCGATCATCTGCGGCACTTCCGCCGGCGCGATCAACGCCGCGGTGCTGGCCACCGACGCCAACAACTTCCGCCGCGGCGTGCGCCGGCTGACGGCGGTATGGAAAAATTTTCACGTCGACCAGGTCTATCGCGCCGACGCGCGCGGTGCGCTGGGCAACAGCGCGCGCTGGCTGCTGTCGGCGGTTTCCGGCGGACGGCTGACCCGCGGCGCGATTTCGCTGCTCGACAACTCGCCGCTCGCCGACCTGCTCGACTGCCACGTCGACTTTCCGGCGATCGGGCGCAACATCGAGGCCGGGCACCTGGAAGCCTTCGCGGTGACCTGCTCCGGCTACACCAGCGGCCAGTCGGTGACTTTCTACCAGGGGGGCGCCAGCCTCGCCGGCTGGGCGCGCGCGCGCCGCATCGGCGTGGCGATGCCGATCGGCCTGCCGCACCTGATGGCCTCCAGCGCGCTGCCCTTCATCTTTCCGCCGGTGAGGATCAACCGCGAGTATTTCGGCGACGGCTCGATGCGCCAGATCGCACCGGTGAGTCCGGCGCTGCACCTCGGCGCCGACCGCCTGCTGGTGATCGGCGTCGGCCGCCAGGCGAAGCAGGCGGCGGTGCGCGTGCCTTCGGACGGTTATCCGCCGCTGGCGCAGATCGCCGGCCACGCGCTCGACAGCATCTTCCTCGATTCGCTGGAGGTCGATCTCGAGCGCCTGCAGCGCATCAACCGCACGCTGGCGATCATCCCGCCGGAGACGCTGGAGAAAAACGGCTACCCGCTGCGCGCGGTCGATTTCCGGGTGATCACGCCCAGCGTGCCGCTGAGCCAGATCGCCGCGCGGCACGCGCAGGAACTGCCGCGGGTGATCCGCGGGCTGCTGCAAACCGTCGGCGCGATGAAGCGCAACGGTTCCAACCTGGTGTCGTACCTGCTGTTCGAGCGGGGCTATTGCCGCGAGCTGCTCAAGCTCGGCTATGGCGACACGATGGCGCAGAAGGACGACCTGCTGGCTTTTCTCGGTCACGGCGGGCGCTGATGACGGCGGACAAGCCCTGGTCCGAAGCCTGCGAGCGCAACCGCGGGCCGATCCTCGAAGTGCTGCGCGGGGCTTTCGCCAATGCCACGCGGGCGCTCGAGATTGGCGCCGGCACCGGGCAGCACGCGGTGTTTTTCGCCGCGGCGCTGCCGCATCTCGCATGGCAGCCCAGCGATCGCGCGGAACATCTGCCGGGAATCGCCGCCTGGCGCGACGAAGCCGCGCTGCCGAACCTGCTGCCGCCGCTGGCGCTCGACGTCGACGACGCGGACTGGCCGGTCCGGTCCTGCGACGCGCTGTTCAGCGCCAACACGCTGCACATCATGGGCTGGCCTTCGGTGGAGCGTTTTTTCCGCGGCGCGGGGCGGGTGTTGCGGCCCGGCGGCGCGCTCGCGGTGTACGGGCCCTTCCGCTACGGCGGCCGCCACACCGCGCCTTCGAACGCGCAGTTCGATGCCTTTCTGCGCGAACGCAATCCACGCAGCGGCATCCGCGATTTCGAGGCGGTGAACGCGCTGGCCGCCGCGGAAGGCCTGGTGTTCGTCGCCGATCACGCGATGCCCGCCAACAACCGCACGTTGCTGTGGCGCCGCGCCGGCGGCGGTTGCCAGTCGCCGGCACAGCCGGTATAACGGACGGAGCATCCCCGGCGCCGCGCGCCGGGAAAAAATCCCTTGTTCAACGCATTGCCGTTCCGCATGGACGGCGGGTAAACGACATGAGCCGCGCATTCGTGAAGGAAAGCGACGACGACCTCGCCGCCGGCGAACTGCCGGAGCGGCCGGTGCCCGCGCACGCCAACTACGTCACGCCGCAGGGCCTGGAACTGCTGCGCGCGCGGGTGCGCGAACTCGCGGAGCAGCACGAGCAGCTGAAGGCGCTGGCCGGGGAGGATTCGGAAGCGAAGCGCAAGCTGCGCGAGGTCGAGCGCGACCAGCGTTATTTCATCGCGCAGCTCGAACGCGCCGAGCCGGTCGATCCGGCGCGGCATCCGCGCGGCGAAGTGCGCTTCGGCGCCACGGTGAAGGTCGAGGAGGCCGGCGGCCGCGTCGAGACCTTCAGCATCGTCGGCGACGATGAGGCCGACGTCGCCGCCGGCCGCATCAGCTGGGCCTCGCCGCTGGCGCGTTCGCTGCTCGGCGCGCGCGTCGGCGACACCGTCAAGTGGCGGCGCCCGGTGGGCGAGACGGAAGTCGAGATCGTGGCCATCGATTATCCGCGGTGATACTCGTGGATTTATTGTAAGTACTTGATTTTAAACAATATTTTATGAAATTCCTCGCGCTGGTGCTGGCGTTGCTGCTGGAACAGGCCTGGCCCTTGCGCCGCGGCAATCCGTTCTACGCGGCTTTCGAGCGTTATGCCGACATCCTCGAGCAGCGCTTCAACGGGCTGCAGGCCAGCCACGGCGCGATCGCGTGGATGGTGGCGGTGTTGCCGCTGGCGCTGGTCACGGCGGTCGTTTACGCGCTGCTGCGCGAGGCGAACGCGCTGCTGGCGCTGGCCTGGAGCATCGCGGTGCTCTACATCGCGATGGGCTTTCGCCGCTTCAGCCACTGCTTCACCGAAATCGCGCAGGCCCTGCGCGAGCAGGACATCGCCGCCGCGCGCGACGTGCTCGGCCGCTGGCGCGGCGTGCCCGCCGACGAGTTCAATGCCGCGGAGGTTTCGCGGGTGGCGATCGAGCTCGGGCTGCTGCAGGCGCACCGCTACGTGCTCGGCCCGATCTTCTGGTTCGTGATTCTGGGGCCCGTCGGCCCGGTGATGTACCGCGCGGCCGATCTGCTCGCCGAGCGCTGGGGATGCCGGGTGGATCCCGAAAAACGCGCCTTCGCGTTTTTTGCCGAGCGCGCGTTCTTCTGGATCGACTGGCTGCCGGCGCGGATCACCGCCGGCAGTTTCGCGATTGCCGGAAACTTCGAGGACGCGATCTACTGCTGGCGCACGCAGGCCGGCGGCTGGGGGCGCGGCGCCGAAGGCGTGGTGCTGGCGAGCGGCGCCGGCGCGCTGGGCATCCGGCTCGGCGGCGCGCTGCGCGAGGAGGGCATGCTCAACCAGCGGCCCGAGTTGGGCATCGGCGAGGAGGTCGAAGTCGAGGATCTGCGCGGCGCGGTGGGCCTGATCTGGCGCGCGCTGGTGATCTGGCTGTTCCTGCTGCTGATTGCGTCGATGGCGCGCGCGCTAGGCTGAACGCGGTTCACGCCTGCTTCGGATTCCTGGATTCCGGCGTGCGCCGGAATGACGTATCTCCGTATTCCGTACGTCCACCGTCATTCCGGACGCGCGAAGCGCGATCCGGAATCCAGCAGCAGTCGATGGCGCACGTGTTCGGCTGATATCGTCTCCCGAACTGCCCGGACTTCTGGATTCCGGCATTCGCCGGAATGACGGGGTTCGGGTATCTATGCCCCGGCCGTTGCCCGTTCCCTAATATCGTTTCTGCCGCGCCAGATTTTCCGCGGCCAGCCGCCGGTAACTGGCGAACCGCCTTGCGGTGATCGCGCCGGCTTCGGCGGCCGCGGCGAGCGCGCAGCCCGGCTCCTCGAGGTGGCGGCAGTTGCGGAAGCGGCATTGCCCGAGGTGGGGGCGGAATTCGGTGAAGGTGGCGGCAAGTTCCTCCGTGCCGAGGTGGTGGACGCCGAAGGCCTGCACGCCGGGAGTGTCGATGACGTCGCTCAGCGCGTCGAGGTGGTGCAGCCGCGCATGCGAGGTCGTGTGCTTGCCGGTGCCCAGCGCCGTGGACACTTCCTGCGTCGGCGCCGCGGCCTGCGGCAGCAGCGCGTTGAGGATCGTCGACTTGCCCATGCCCGACTCGCCGACCAGCACGCTGCGCTGTCCGGCGAGCCGCGGCCGCAGCGCGTCCACGCTGTCGCGCGCGACCAGCTTCAGCAGCGGATAACCCATCGCGACGTACGGCGCCAGCGACTTTTCCGAGATCGCCGCCTCCGGCAGGTCGGCCTTGTTGAGCACGATCAGCGGCCGGATGCCGGTGTGTTCGGCGGCGGCGAGGCAGCAGTCGAGCACGTCGAGGTCGAAGGACGGCACCGGCGCCACCACCATCACCATCTGCGTGACGTTGGCGGCGATCAGCTTCTGCTTCCACTGGTCGGAGCGGTAGAGCAGGGTGTCGCGCGGCGCGCAGGCGTCGATGACGCCCTGGTCGTCGCTGCTGCAGCCGACGGTCACGCGGTCGCCGCAGGCGTAGTCGCTGCGCTTGCCGCGGGCGCTGCAGTCGCGCACCCGGCCGTCGTCGCATTCGACGAGGAAACGCCGGCCGTAGGCGGCGGTGACCAGGCCCTGCCGTGTCTGTTCAGAGCTCAAACAGCGCGTCTATCTTCGCGGCGCAGATAAAATCATTCTCGGACAGCCCGCCGATCGCGTGGGTGATGTAGTCGACCCGGCATTTGTTGTAGCCGACGGAGAGGTCGGGGTGGTGGTCCTCGCGGTGCGAGATCCACGCGGTCGCGTTCACGAAGGCCATGGTCTCGTGATAATTGCGGAACTCGAAGGTCCTGGTCAGCACGCCGCCGGTGTACGACCAGCCCTTCAGGCGTTTCGTCAGCGACGCGATTTCGTCCGCGGTCAGCGGCGCGACGCCGCCTTCGCAGGGCTTGCATTTTTTCTGCGCGAGATCGCTCATGGCCCGTTTCCTTCAGCGCGCCGCCGCCTGCTGCAGCCGCGCGATGCGCAGCGTGGCTGGCGGATGCGAATCGTAGAACGCGGAATGCAGCGGATCCGGCGTCAGCGTCGAGGCGTTGTCCTTGTAGAGCTTGACCAGCGCCGAGACGAGGTCGGCGGCCGGCGTGTACTGCGCGGCGAAGGCGTCGGCCTCGAATTCGTGCCGGCGCGACAGCATCGCGCCCAGCGGCTGGAACAGGAAGGTGAACACCGGGATCACGATCGAGAACAGCACCAGGGCCATCGCCGTCGACGGCGAGGACACGCCGAGGCCCTCGTAGAACCAGGGCTTGTCGAGCACCCAGCCGAGCAGCCACAGGAAGCCGAGGCTGGCGGTGAAGATCCAGGCGATGCGCTTGATCACGTGTTTCAGCTTGAAGTGGCCCAGCTCGTGCGCCAGCACGGCTTCGACCTCCGGCGGCTCCAGCCGCGACAGCAGGGTGTCGAAGAACACGATGCGCTTGGTCTTGCCGAAGCCGGTGAAGTAGGCGTTGCCGTGGCTGGAGCGGCGCGAGCCGTCCATCACCATCAGGCCCTTGACCTTGAAGCCGCAGCGGTCGAGCAGGCGCTCGACGCGCTCCTTCATCGCGGCGTCGGTCAGCGGCGAGAACTTGTTGAACAGCGGCGCGATCCAGGTCGGGTAGACCGCCAGCATCACGATGTTGAAGGCCATCCAGGTCAGCCAGGCATACAGCCACCACCATGCGCCCATGCGGTCCATCAGCCACAGCACGGCGGCGACCAGCGGCAGGCCCAGCGCGGCGCCCAGCGCCAGGCTTTTCGCGAAATCGGCCCAGAACAGCTTCGGCGTCATCTTGTTGAAGCCGAAACGCTCCTCGATGACGAAGGTGCGGTAGAGGCTGAAGGGAATGTCGATCACCGTGGTCACCAGCGCGACGCCGGCGATCAGCGCGAGGCCGCGCACGATGCCGGGCTCGAACCAGGCCGCGCCCAGATCGTGCAGCGCCTGCAGGCCGCCGCCGAAGGTGAGGGCCAGCGTGACGGCGACGCCCGCCAGCAGCTCGACCATCGCGAAGCGGGTCTTGGCGCCGGTGTAGTCGGCGGCGCGCTGGTGCGCGTCGAGGCTGATGACGTCGGCGAACTGCGCCGGCACGGCCCCGCGGTGGGCGCGCACGTGCGCGGCATGGCGCGCGGCGAGCCACAGCCGGGTGGCGGTCGTCAGCAGCAGGGCTGCGAGGAAAATGAGGCCGAAGGCATGCATATTTTATGGTTCATGGTCGGAAGTTTCGGGCTTGTGACACAATGCGCGTCTGGAAATTCAAGGCCCGAACGGCAAATTCATTATGGCACAGGATCCCAACGCCCTCATCTGGATCGACATGGAGATGAGCGGGCTCGACCCCGAGATCGAGCGCGTGCTCGAGATCGCGATCGTCATCACCGATGCGCAGCTCAATATCGTCGCCGAGGCGCCGGTGCTGGTGATTCACCAGCCGGACACGGTGCTCGATGCCATGGACAATTGGAACCGGTCCACGCACGGCAAATCGGGACTGACCGACCGCGTGAAAGCCTCGACGCTGACCGAGGCCGAGGCCGAGGCGCAGATGATCGCCTTCCTGGCGCAGTACGTGCCGAAGGGCGTGTCGCCGATCTGCGGCAACTCGGTGCACCAGGACCGGCGTTTCCTGGTGAAGTACCTGCCGAAGCTGGATGAATACTTCCACTACCGGCTGATCGACGTCAGCACGCTGAAGGAGCTGGCGCGGCGCTGGAAGCCCGAAGTGCTGGCCGGCATGGTCAAGCACGGCAAGCACGAGGCGCTCGCCGACATCCACGAGTCGATCGCCGAGCTGCGTTATTACCGCGAACGGATCATGAAGATCTGAGGGTTGCCGGTTTCCCGGTCAGTCGAGCTTCAGGTCGCCGTCGAATTTCACTTCCAGCGCCAGCGCGCCGACGCTGAGCGTCATCGCCGCCGGCAGCGTTTCGTTGCCCTTCAGCCTGCCGTCCTCGATCGCCTTGTGCACCGCCTTCTCGATTGCGAGCTGCGAGTTGACGCCGACGGTCTTCAGGAACTTGCGGGTGCTCAGTTTGGCCGCGGAGGTCCCCGTATTCCCCTGAGGGGCGCGCGGAGGTTGCGGAGGATTCAAAATCCGGAAACCGGACCACCGCTCTCCACGCCATCCGCGATCAGGGACTTTCAGGTTCTCTTTTGACGTAATTGATCAACCCGTTGGTCGAGGCGTCGTGCGCGGTCGCGGGCGCGGCCGACGAGAATTCGGGCAGCACGCTGTCCGCCAGTCGCTTGCCGTGCTCGACGCCCCACTGGTCAAAGGCGTTGATGTCCCAGACCGCGCTCTGCACGAAGGTGCGGTGCTCGTAGAGCGCGAGCAGCGCGCCGAGGCTGCGCGGCGTCAGCGCATCCAGCAGCAGGGTGGTGCTCGGCCGGTTGCCGGGCAGGGCCTGGTGCGGCGCGAGGCGCGCGGCTTCGCGCGCGGGGACACCCTGCCGCAGCAGGGCCTGTTCGGTTTCGGCGGCGGTCACGCCCTGCATCAGCAGCGCCGATTGCGCGAAGCAGTTGGCGAGCATCACCGCATGGGTGTCGCTGCCGGTTTCCGCGCGCGGCGCTTCCCGGGGGGGCTGGCTTCGCGGCGCGCGGCAGGCGATGAAATCCACCGGCACCGGGCGCGTGCCCTGATGCAGCATCTGGAAATAGGCGTGCTGGCCCTCGGTGCCGGCACCGCCCCACAGCACCGCGCCGCTGTCGTGGCGCAGCGGCCTGCCGCGGCGGCTGACGCTTTTGCCGAGGCTTTCCATTTCGAGCTGTTGCAGCCAGGCCGGCAGCAGTTCCAGGCCCGGCGCATAGGGGATCACCGCGCGCGAGCCCATCGCGAAGAAACCGGCGTGCCACAAACCGGTCAACGCCATCAGCACTGGCAGGTTGCGTTCCGGCGGGGCTTCGGAGAAATGCGCGTCCATGTCCGCCGCGCCGGCGAGCAGGTCGTCGAAGCGGTCGCCGCCCATCGCGATCATCGCCGGCAGGCCGGCCGCCGACCACAGCGAATACCGCCCGCCGACCCAGTCCCACATCGGGAATATCCGTTCCGGCGGCAGGCCGAAGGCCTGCACCGCTTCGGCCTGCGCGGTCACCGCGGCGAAATGCGCGCCGGTATCCGCGGTGTCGAGCCCGGCCCGCAGCCAGGCGCGCGCGGCGCGGGCGTTGAGCAGGGTTTCCTGTGTCGAGAAACTCTTCGACTGGACGATGAACAGCGTGGTTCGCGCGTCCAGCGGCGCCAGCGTCCGTGCCAGCGCCTCTCCGGGCGTGGTCACGAAATGCACGCGCGGATGGCCGCCTTCTGTTGCGCAGGCGTCCGCGGCCAGCGCCGGGCCGAGCGCGGAGCCGCCGATGCCGAGGCTGACGACATCGGTGAACGATTGGCCGGTCGCGCCTTTCACGGCGCCCGCGCGCAGCGCGCCGGTGAAGTCGCGCAGGGCCGCCAGCGTCTCGCGCACTTCGCGCGGGGCGGCGTCGCCGGCGCGCAGCGCGGTGTGCCAGGCGGCGCGTTTTTCCGTGGTGTTGACGCGTTTTCCGGCGAGCAGGTCCGCGATCTGCGTGGCCAGTCCGCGCTCGCGCGCCAGCGCCAGCAGCAGTTCCAGCGTTTCGGCAACGACCAGGTTTTTCGAATAGTCGAGCAGCAGGCCGCAGGCTTCGGCCGAGAAGCGCGCAAAACGCCGCGGGTCGGCGGCGAACAGCTCGCGCAGGTGACGGTCCCGCCAGGTCCTGCGGTGTGCCGCGAGGGCGCGCCATGCCGGCGCGCGCGTCAGTGACGGGGTGCTTTTCCTGTTCTGTCCTGCGGGCATGCGAACATTGTACCCCGATGATCGCCGCGGCAGCGGCGTTTACAATACCGTCCAATACCGTCATCTGAACGGAGGATCATGCATGCCGGGCGCGCTCACCGTACTGCCGTTTTTCCGGCTTGCCGGCGAAGTCATCGTGCGATTCGCGGGACTGCCGGTCCGCGGACCGGCGATCGGCCGGCCGTTGCCGTCGTGGAGGGTTTCCTGATGCGCGACGTCATCACCGCCATCACCCGCGCCGCGCGCAACCTCTTCGATCCGCGGATCGTCGCCATCGTGTTCCTGCCGATGCTCGGCGGCGTGTTGCTGTGGACGGTGCTGGCGTGGGTGTTCTGGAGCGGCTGGACCGGCGCCATCGCCGCGGCGATGGCCTCGACCACCGTCGCCGGCTGGCTGCAGGGCTGGAACGCGATGTGGGTCATCGACTACACGGCGGCCTTCGTGATGCTGGTGGGCCTGCTGCCGGCCATCTACGTCACCGCGCTGCTGATCACCGAGACCTTCGCGATGCCGGTGATCGTCCGCTTCGTCGCCGAACGCCATCACCCGGACCTGGCCCGCGCCGCGGGCGGTACGCTGGCCGGCAGCCTGCTCAATGCCGCGACCGGCATCGCCGTGTTCGCGCTGCTGTGGATATTCACGCTGCCGCTGTGGCTGACCGGCGTCGGGGCGGTGCTCGCGCCGGTGCTGACCTCGGCCTGGCTGAGCCAGCGCCTGTTCCGTTACGACGCGCTGGCCGAGCACGCCAGCCGCGGGGAATACGCGCGGCTGGTGCGCGAATCCCGCGGCGACCTGTTCCTGCTCGGCATCCTGGTCTCGCTGCTGCTCTACGTGCCGGTGGTCAACCTGCTGGTGCCGGTGCTGGGCGGGCTGGCCTTCAGCCAGTTCTGCCTGGCGCGGCTGGCGGCCCTGCGCCGGACCTGAAACGCATCCGGGGCACTTTGTCCGCGGCGCGTGGTCGTATGCCACGGCCGGCCGTTTGGGCGGCCCGGCGCGGTGATGTTATCGTTCAGCCGTGCCGCCATCCCCGTGAATGTCATGAAAGGAACAGATCCGTGAAAACCGCAAGCAGGAATGCCGATCCCGCAGTGTCCAAGGAAAAACTGATCAGCGATTTCAAGGTCGTCGTCGCCGACGCGGAGGCGCTGCTGAAGGCTTCGGCCGGGCAGGGCGGCGAAGCGCTGGCCGCCGCGCGCAGCCGCGTCGAGCAGTCGCTGAAGGAGGCCAAGGAGAAGATGCTGGATGCCGAAGAGGAACTGCTGCTGAAGACCAGGGCCGCGGCCAGAGCGACCGACGAATACGTGCAGGATCATCCCTGGCATGCCGTGGGCATCGCCGCCGGCGTCGGCCTGGTGGTGGGCCTGCTGATCGGCCGGCGCTGATTCCCGCGATGGCCGAATCGCAGGCTTCGCCTGAAGGCCTGTTCGCGTCGCTGAAGACGCTGGGCGCGACGTTTGCAGCGATCCTCCAGAACCGGCTCGAACTGCTGTCGACGGACATCGCCGAGGAACGCGCGCGGCTGGGCTCCATCCTGCTGCTGTCGCTGGTGGCGCTGTTCTGCCTCGGCGTCGGCGTGCTGCTGCTGACGCTGCTGGTCGTGGTGCTGTTCTGGGACACCCACCGCATGGCTGCGCTGGGCGCGCTGACGGCGCTGTTCCTCGCGGCGGGCGGCTGGGTCGGCGGGATGGCGCTGCATCGGCTGCGCACCAAGCCGCGGCTGTTCGAGGCCAGCCTCGTCGAGCTGGCGAAGGACCGCGAACATCTGGATTCCGGTTCATGAACAGGGATCTCGAACGGATTCTGGAACGCCGGCGTTTGCTGGTGTCGCAGGCGGCTGCGCAGCGTTTCGCGCTGGCGCAGGAGGCGGCGCGATGGAAGCCGCGGCTTGCGCTGGCCGACCGCGGCCTCGCGGTGTTCCGCTATGTCCGGCGTTATCCCGCGCTGCTCGCGGGGGCCGGCGTGCTTGCGGCCCTGCTGCGGCCGCGGATCGGCGGGATCTGGCTGCAGCGCGGCGTGCTGGCCTGGCAACTCGTCAGAAGCCTGCGAAATTTAAAAAGTACTTAAAAATCAAATACTTATAAGTATCGCTGCGGATGCAGTGCCGCCTGCGGCATCTGCCATCCGCCCCCAGCGGCTTTCAGGCGTGCACGAGGGTTTTGAAGCCGCCCCAGAACATCCGTTTCGCGTCGAAGGGCATGTCCTGCGGGCCGCCCATCGCGGCGATGCGCGGATCCTCCATCACTTTCGCGTTGACGCGGTCGCGGTGGGCGCGCGACTTGTAGACGATGTACGCGAAGACCACGGTTTCACCGGCCTTCAGCTTCACGCTCTGCGGGAACGACGTGCGTTTTCCCGGCTTCACGTCGTCGGCGACGCATTCCACGTAATCCAATGCGCCATGCTCGCGCCAGATTTTTCCGGCCTTGCGGGCGATGCTGCGGTAGGCCCCGATCTTTTTCTTCGGCACCGGCACCACGAATCCATCCACGTAAGACATCTGCGTTCTCCTTGGGTTATTGCGGTTCGAAATGTCCGATCGGCCGGACTTCGACGCCCCAGCCGGCTTCGCCGCCGATCCTCGACGCCGGATGCAGCGACGCGATGCGCAGCGCTTCGTCCATGTTTTCCGCGTCGATGATGAAAAAACCGCCGACCTGTTCCTTCGTTTCGGCGAAGGGGCCGTCGGTGAACGACGGGTTGCCGTTCTTCGGCAGGATGCTGCGCGCCGTCTCCGGTTCGCCCAGAGAGGCCTGCATCAGCAGTCGCCCGCTCGCGCGCAGCGCGGCATCGTGGGCGGGGCACTGGCTGACCAGCGCGCGGACGGCATCGGGCGTCATTGCGGCGAATTTCTGCGGGTCATAATAGGCCAGACAAAGATATTTCATGAAGGTTTCCCCTGTTTGCGGCTTTCGGCGGCCCGGCGGCGATGTCTTCTAGCCGCCGGACAGCGCCTGCACGATCACGACTTCGTCGTTTTCCTGCAGCGGATGCGCGAGGTCGTGGATCTGGGTGCCGTTGATGAAAATGCGGATGTGCCGGCGGATGCGGTCCTGCTCGTCGACCATGCGGAAGCGGATGCCCTCGTACTGGCGGTCGAGGTCCGCGAGCAGTGCCGCCAGCGTCGCGCCCTGCGCCTTGGCGCGGCTGGCTTGCGTGTATGAACGCAGCGCGCTGGGGATCAGCACTTTCATCGCTTGGGATCGCAGATCCGGTCCTTGGTCATCGGACCAGGGACCGCAGATGTCTCCCCTCTACCGTCGGGAGAGGGGGCGGGGGTGAGGGAGGCCGCTCGGGTCACCGGACGATTCCTAAAACCCGGCCGTCTCGACCGCGTAGATTTCCGGCAGGTGGCGCGCGATGCAGCTCCAGCGTTTGCCGCCGTCGCGGCCTATCCACAGTTCGCCGCTGGTGGTGCCGAAGTAGAGCGCCGGCGATTGCGCTCCGTCGGCGCACATCGCCTGGCGCTTGACCGTCCACCAGGCCTGCGACTCCGGCAGCCCGGCGTCGAGGCGCTGCCAGGTTTTTCCGCCGTTCTTCGTGCCGTAGACCGCCGGTTTGCCGCCGGGGCTGGTGCGCGGCCAGACGCCGCTGCCGTCCATCGGGAACACCCAGGCCGTGTCGTCGTCGCGCGGGTGGACCACCATCGGGAAGCCGGCGTCGCCGACCGTCTTCGGCATGGCGTGGCCGATGCGCACCCAGGTGTCGGAAGGACGGTCGATGCGGTAGATGCCGCAGTGGTTCTGCTGGTAGAGCCGGTCGGGGTTCGAGGGGCAGAGCCGGATGCAGTGCGGGTCGTGGAAGGTGGGCTGTTTCGGATCGAAGTCGAAGCCTTCGACGGTGTCGAGGCCGTCGATCAGCGTTTTCCAGGTCTGCCCGCCGTCGCGCGACTCGTGCACGCCGCCGCCGGACATGCCGATGTAGAAATGGCGTGCGTCGCGTGGATCGACGATCACCGAATGCAGCTTCGGGCCGTCGGGCGTGCCGTCCTGGGCCGTGCCCATCCATTCGCGGAACCGCGGGTCGTCGTTGATCGTCGAGAACGGCGCCCAGGTTGCGCCGCCATCGGCGGAGCGGAACAGGCCCTGCGGGCTGGTGCCGGCGTACCAGACATCCGGCTCCGAAGCCGGTCCCGGCGTCAGCCAGAAGTTGTGGTCGACGGAACGGCCGCTGCCGTCGGCGGCCCTGGCGAAGGCCGGCGGCTGCGCGGCTTCCTTCCAGTGGCGGCCGCGGTCGGTCGAGCGGAACACCGTCGGTCCGAGGTGGCCGGTTTTCGCCGCGGCGAGCAG
The DNA here is from genome assembly GCA_964533495.1 of uncultured Bordetella sp. Taxonomy (GTDB): domain Bacteria; phylum Pseudomonadota; class Gammaproteobacteria; order Burkholderiales; family SG8-41. The sequence goes on from CAZHJU010000026.1 coordinate 25,965, forward strand.
CGTGCGGCCATCGCGCGGGTCGAGCACCATGTGGCTGATTTCATGGCCGAGGAAATGCGGGCCGTCGGCCTTCCAGGCCTTGCGCGCGGTGTCGCCGTGGAACAGCCAGGCACCCTTGCGCGTGGCGACCAGCACGACAGTGCGGCGTTCCGGTGCGGCGGTCCGCCGGACGGTTTTTTTGCGGGCTGCGGGCATGGCGGCTTCCTCTCGAAAGGTGGCGGATTCAGGCGCGGACCAGCACCTTGAAGCCGCCCCAGAACATGCGTTTGGCGTCGAAGGGCATGTTGCCGGGGTCGCACATCGCGTTCATGCGCGGATCCTTGAACACTTTGGCGTTGACGCGGTCGCGGTGGGCGCGCGATTTGTAGACGACCCAGGCGAAGACCACGGTTTCGTCCTTCTTCAGCTTCACGCTTTGCGGAAACGAGGTCAGTTTGCCGGGCTTGACGTCGTCGGCGACGCATTCGACATAGTCCAGCGCGCCGTGCTCGCGCCAGATCCTGCCGGCCTTGCGCGCCATCCTGCGATAGTCCCCGACCTTCTTTTTCGGCACGGGCACCACGTATCCGTCGACATAGGGCATTGCAGTTCTCCTGTAGGGGTTGGGGTTGGGATGCGGTCGGTCATGCACCACCGGTTTTGCGCTGCTGCGTGGCCGCCACGGTTTCGCGGATCGGCCGCACCGGGCGCACCTCGATGCTGCCGAGGCGCGCGGGCGGGATGCCGGAGGCGATGCGGATGGCTTCGTCGAGATCCTTGGCATCGATCATGTAGAAGCCGGCAAGCTGCTCCTTGGTTTCGGCGAAAGGGCCGTCGGTGACGGCGACCCTGCCGTCGCGCACGCGCACCGTGGTCGCGGTCTGCACCGACTCCAGCGCCTCGGAGGCGATGCAGTGGCCGCTGCCGCGGATGGACCGGTCGTAGGCGACGCAGTCCTCGTCGGGCAGCTCGGGCAGGCGTTTTTCGTCGAGATAGACCAGGCACAGGTATTTCATCGGGACTCCGTCGGGGGATGCTTGTCGAAACCGAGCGCGGCGATGGTTTGTTCGTCCTCGGCCACCGGGCGGATCTCGACGCAGCCGCGCGCGGCGCCGGGTATCCGGGATGCGACGCGGATGGCTTCGTTGAGATCGCGCGCCTCGATCAGATAATAACCGCCGAGCTGTTCCTTGGTTTCGATCCAGGGGCCGTCGGTGGCCGCGACCCTGCCGTTGCGCACGCGGATCGTGACGGCTTCCGACGACGGCAGCAGCCGGTTGCAGCCGAGGTAGTGGCCGCTGGCGCGGATGTCCCCGGTGAAGCGGGCATATTCCGCGTAATGGCCGTCGGCATCGGCGGGTTCCATCTGCTCCATCACTTTCTCGGCGCAGATCAGGCACAGGAATTTCATCGCTTGCCTCTCATCGTTTGTCCCTCGGATCAACTGCAGGCTTTTTTGAAGGCGGCTTCGATCTCGGCCGGCGTCAGGTCTTCCCGGTGCGTGGCGACCGACCAGTTGTGGCCCCAGGGGTCTTCGAGCGCGCCGTAGCGGTCGCCCCAGAACATGTCGGCCGGCGGCATGACGGCCTTCGCGCCCGCCGCGACGGCGCGCGCGTAGAAGGCGTCGGCGTCGGGCACGTAGAGGTGGATGGTGACCGGCGTGCCTTTCAGCGTCTTCGGGCTCATCGCGCCGCACTGGGGCATTTCGTCGGTGAACATCACCGGCGAGCCGGCGATGATCAGCATTCCGTGCATCAGCTTGCCGTCGGGGCCGGGCAGGCGCGCGGCTTCCACGGCGCCGAAGGCTTTCTTGTAGAACTCGAGGGCCTCCATGGCGCCGGCACAGACCAGGTGGGGGGTGACGCCGTGCATGCCTTCGGGCAGGTAACTTTTCGCTTTCATTCCGCTGTCCTTTTTCGGTGAATATGTTCGGTGGGTATGCGTTCAGGCCCGCTGCAGGGCGGCGATGTCGATTTTCGTCATCTGCAGCAGTTTTTTCATCACGCGTCCGGCTTTCCGCGTGTCCTGCAGCAGTTCCGGCAGCGCGCGCGGCACGATCTGCCAGGACAGGCCGTAGCGGTCCTTCAGCCAGCCGCAGCGCTGCGCGGCCGGGTCGCCGCCGTCGGCAAGCCGCCGCCAGTAATAGTCCAGCTCCGCCTGCGAATCGCAATGCACGACGAAGGACACGGCTTCGCTGAAGCGGAAATGCGAGCCGCCGTTCAGCGCGGTGAAGTCCTGTCCCTCGATGCGGAAGGCGACGGTCATCGCCGCACCCTCGGGCATGCCCGAGGCGGCCGCGGCTTCCCTGCCGTAGCGGCTGACGGAGAGGATGCGCGCGTTGCGGAACAGCGCGACGTAAAACTCCGCGGCTTCCTCGGCGTTGCGGTCGAACCACAGGAAGGGCGTGATTTTCTGCATGGCAATCTCCCGGTCCGCGGGGCGTTATCGGTTTCCGGAGACCTGCGCATACGTGCGTTCGGCCTGCGCCTGCAATTCCGGCGTGAACTGCTCGCCGAAGTCTTCGGCTTCGAACACCTGGCGGATCTCGATTTCGGAGTCGCCCGGCATCGGATTGGGGCAGCGCTTGACCCATTCGATCGCCTCTTCCTTCGACTTGACTTTCCACAGCCAGAATCCGGCGACCAGTTCCTTGGTTTCGGCAAAGGGCCCGTCGATGACGGTGCGTTTGGATCCGGAAAACCGCACCCTCGCGCCCATCGAGCTCGGCCGCAATCCTTCGCCGGCGAGCAGGATGCCTGCCTTGGCCAGTGCCTCGTTGTACCGGCCCATCGCCGTCAGCAGTTCTTCGCCGGGCAGCACGCCGTTTTCCGAATCCTGGGTCGCTTTGACCATCACCATGAAGCGCATGTTTGTAACTCCTTGAATTTGAATATCAATTTAATCGGGACTGCCGTGCGGCAGCGACCGTGCCTACCCTGTAGTCGATCGGGCGGACGCCGATTCGACAGGGCGCGAAAAATAATTTTTGCCGTGCCCTGCGCCTGGGGCCGCGGTTTGAACCGGCGTCAGTTCTTCAGCCGGTATCCGGTCCTGAAAATCCAGGTGACCCCGGCCATGCAGACGAGGAAAAATCCCAGCGTCGCCGCGAGGCTGACGCCCACGCCGACGTCGGCGGTGCCGTAGAAGCTCCAGCGAAAACCGCTGATCAGGTAGACCACCGGGTTGAACAGGCTGACGGTGCGCCAGGCCGGCGGCAGCATGTCGATCGAATAAAACGCGCCGCCGAGGAAGGTCAGCGGGGTGACGACCAGCATGGGTATGAATTGCAACTGCTCGAAACCCCTGGCCCAGACGCCGATGATGAAGCCGAACAGGCTGAAGGTGATCGCGGTCATCAGCAGGAAAGCGATCATCCACAGCGGATGCAGGATCCGGATCGGCACGAACAGGCTGGCCGTGGCGAGGATGATCAGGCCCAGCAGCACGGACTTGGCCGTCGCCGCGCCGACATAGGCGAGCACGATTTCCGATGGCGACACCGGCGCCGACAGCAGCTCGTAAATGGTGCCGGTGAACTTGGGGAAGTAGATGCCGAACGAGGCATTGGACAGGCTGGCGGTGAACAGCGACAGCATGATCAGGCCCGGCACGATGAACGCGCCGTAGGACACGCCTTCCACGCCGGCCATGCGCGAGCCGATGGCGGCGCCGAACACCACGAAATACAGCGACGTGGTGATCACCGGCGCCACGATGCTCTGCGCCGCGGTGCGCCAGAAGCGGGCCATCTCGAAGCGGAAGATCGCCCAGACGCCGTGGCGGTTGAAGGCGGGGATGCCGCCGGTTTTCATTGTCGCGGGCTCATGCCGGTTCATGCTTTTTTCCCGTGTTTTTCTCGTGCACCAGGCTGACGAAAATATCCTCCAGCGAGCTCTGCCGGGTGTTGATGTCGTTGAATTCGATGCCGAGATCGCCGATGCGCCGGAGCAGTTCGGGCACCCCCGTATGTTCCCGGTTCGCGTCGAAGGAGTATTCGAGCTCCCGGCCCCCGGCGTTCAGCGTCAGCGGCCATCCGGCCAGTTCCGCCGGGATGGCCGCCATCGCTTGCTGCAGATGCACGGTGAGCTGCTTTTTGCCGAGTTTTTTCATCAGCGCGGTTTTTTCCTCGACCACGATCAACTCGCCCCCGTTGATCACGCCGATGCGGTCGGCCATTTCCTCGGCCTCGTCGATATAGTGCGTGGTCAGAATGATGGTCACGCCGCGTTCGCGCAGGCCGCGCACCAGTTGCCACATGTCCCGGCGCAGTTCCACGTCCACGCCGGCCGTCGGCTCGTCGAGGAACAGGATGTCCGGTTCGTGCGCCAGCGCCTTGGCGATCATCACCCGCCGCTTCATGCCGCCGGACAGCGTCATGATCCTGTTTTTGCGCTTGTCCCATAACGACAGGTCGCGCAGCACCTTCTCGATGTGCCGCGGGTCGGGAGGGCGCCCGAACAGCCCGCGGCTGAAGCTGACCGTGGCCCACACCGTTTCGAACGCGTCGGTCGACAACTCCTGCGGCACCAGGCCGATCCGCGACCGCGCCGCGCGGTAGTCGCGCACGATGTCGAGGCCGTCCGCCAGCACCGTGCCCCGCGTCGCGGTGACGATGCCGCAGATGATGCTGATCAGCGTGGTCTTGCCGGCGCCGTTGGGGCCGAGCAGCGCGAAGATTTCACCCTGGCGGATGTCGAGGCTGACGTCGTTCAGCGCGCGAAAGCCCGAGGCGTAGGTCTTGGTCAGGTTGGAGATGGCGATGATCGGCGGCATGGATTGCCCGGCTGCAATGGAGGCGGGATTTTACTGTGGACAGTACAGATTACAGACAGCGGATGCGCCGGAAAAGTGCGCCGCTTATTGTGCCGCTCATTGCGTCGACCTACCCGCCAGCTCGGCCAGCCGCCGCTCCAGAAACCGCCGCTCCGGCACTTGTTGCGTGAGTTCCAGCGCCCGCCGATAGGACGCGCGCGCCTCCGCGGTTCTGCCCAGGCGCCGGCACAGGTCGGCGCGCGCCGCATGGGCGAGGCGGTAATCCGCCAGTTCGCCGTTCGCCAGGATCGCTTCGATCAATGCAAGTCCGGCCGCGGGGCCGTCGCGCATCGCCACCGCCACCGCGCGGTTGAGGGCGACGACGGGCGAGGGTTCCAGCCGCGCCAGCACATCATAGAGGCCGACGATCTGCGCCCAGTCGGTCGCGGCGGCGTCGGGGGCCTCGGCGTGCACCGCCGAAATCGTCGCCTGCAGCGCGTAGGGCCCGATCTGCCGCGCGGCCAGCGCGCGTTCCACCAGCGCGACGCCCTCCCCGATCAGCGCGCGGTTCCACAAGCCGCGGTCCTGGTCTTCGAGCAGGATCAGGTCGCCGGAAGGCTGCGCGCGCGCGGCGCGGCGCGACTCGTGCAGCAGCATCAGCGCCAGCAGGCCCATGGCTTCCGGTTCCGGCAGCAGCCCGGTGAGCAGCCGCGCAAGGCGTATGGCCTCGCCGGACAGATCGTGCCGCGTCAGCGTATTTCCCGAAGACGCCGCGTAGCCTTCGTTGAACACCAGATAGATCACCCGCAGCACGCTGTCGAGGCGTTCCGGCAGTTCTTCCGGCGGCGGCACCCGGTAGGGGATCTTCGCGTCGCGGATCTTGTTCTTCGCGCGCACGATGCGCTGCGCCAGCGTCGGTGGCGCGCTGAGGAAGGCACGCGCGATTTCCTCGGTGGTCAGGCCGCAGACTTCGCGCAGCGTCAGCGCGACCTGCGCGTCGGGAGCCAGCGCCGGGTGGCAGCAGGTGAAGATCAGCCGCAGCCGGTCGTCCTCGATGTCTTTGGCATCCGGTGTTTCGGGCGCGGGGATGTTGGCCGTGGCTTCGTCGTCGAGCGCGTCGACGCGCGCATCGCGGCGGATCCGGTCGATGGCCTTGAAACGCCCGGCGGAGACCAGCCAGGCGCGGGGGTTGTCCGGCACGCCGTCGCGCGGCCACTGTTCGAGCGCGGCGCGGAAGGCCTCGTGCAGCGCTTCCTCCGCCGCGTCGAAGTCGCCGAGCAGGCGCACCAGCGTCGCGAACACGCGGCGCGATTCGGCGCGGTAGACGGCGCCGACAGCGGCGCGTGCGTCGTCAATATTGGTATGTGCTGATTCGCTCATCCACCGCGGTCCCGGTACCGCGGTAGTTTATATGAGCGGCGATTCGGGGCGTGCCGGATTTCAGTCCGGCTTGATGCCGGCATCGGCGACCACTTTTTTCCAGCGCGCAAGCTCGGTGCGGATCATCTTGCCCATGTCCTGCGGCGTGGTCCAGGTCGGCACCATGCCGATGCTTTCGAGGTGCTTCGCCACGCCGGGATCCTCGACGGCGCGCTTCATTTCGGCGTTGACCTTTTTCACGACATGCGCCGGCGTGCCGGCCGGCCCGAGGAAGCCGTACCAGGTGGTGTTGTTGAAGCCGGGATAGGTTTCGGCGATGGCCGGGATGTCGGGCAGGGTTTTCAGCCGCTCGGGGTGGCCGATGGCGATGGCGCGTGCGCGGCCGGCGGTCATGTGCGGCTGCCAGGGCGCGGCGCCGCCGAAGATCGCCTGCACGCGGCCGGCGAGCAGGTCGGCCGTCGCCGCGCCGCCGCCCTTGTACGGCACGTGGGTGAATTTCGCACCGGTCAGCGCGGTCAGCAGTTCCATGCCGAGGTGGTTGGGCGTGCCGGTGCCGGGGGAGGCGAAATTGATCTTGCCCGGCTGCGCCTTGGCGAGATCGACCAGTTCCTTCACGCTTTTTGCCGGCACCGAGGGATGCACGACGATCAGGAAGGGGACGTAGACGCCGACGCCGATCGGCGTGAAGTCCTTGACCGAATCGTAGGCGAGTTTGCTGCCGAAGGCGGCGCTGACCACCAGTCCGCCGGAAGTGCCGAGCACCAGCGTGTAGCCGTCGGGCGTGGCCTTGGCCGCCAGGCCGTGGCCCAGCGTCGATCCCGCGCCGGGGCGGTTGTCGATGACGATGGTGGCGTTGAATTTTTCGCCGAACCAGCCGGCGAACGCGCGCGCCGTGGGATCGGTGGTGCCGCCTGGCGGATAGGGCACGATGAGGCGGACGGGCCGGAGGGGCCAGTCCGTTGTGGCGGCCTGTGCGGCGGGGAATATGAGCAGTGCGCCTGCCAATGGCAGGCAGGTCCATCGTGTCGCGTTCATCGGATCTCCTCCACCGCTGTGGTTGAAATGCGTCGCGGTTCAGGCAGATTCTAGTGCCAATGCCGCGGATCTGGCATCTGCAAATCCGCACAGGTGGAAAAATGGCGGAAAATGCCAATGTGAACAAGGCATTGGCCGATTTCCGGCAGGCCGGCCTGCCGTCCGGAATGGTTACAATGCGCGGACCGGTGCGTGCTCACGGCGGCGGTGAATGCATGCCGGGCGTGCATATCGCGCCCGAGCGCGCCGGCACGGGGGAATCATGGATCGTTTTCGGGGCTTTTCGCGCTGGTTGCTGATCGCGCTGATCGCGCTGGCTTCCGGCTGCGCCACCAACACCATCACCGGACGCAGCCAGTTGATGCTGATGTCCGAAGATTCGGCCATCCAGGGCGCGGTGTCGGCCTATTCGAACATGATCGGGGAGTTCTCGAAGAAGAACCGGGTGGAAGTCGCCTCGCCGCGCGTCACCCGCGTGCGCGAAATCACCAACCGGCTGATCGCCGAGGCGGTGCGCTTCCGCCCGGACTCCGCGGGCTGGAATTGGGAGGTGCAGGTCATCGACGAGCCGAAGACGGTCAATGCCTTCTGCATGGCCGGCGGCAAGATGGGCATCTATACCGGCTTCTGGGAGAAACTGAAGGCGACGGACGACGAAATCGCCAACGTGATGGGCCACGAGATCGGCCATGCGCTGGCGAGCCACACCCGCGAGAAAATGTCGATGGCGATGACCGTCGGCGTCAGCACCGCGCTGTTGTCGGTGCTGGTGAGCTCGCGCAATTCCGGCGACTCCGGGGCCTATCATCGCACCCAGAACACCATGGCGATGGCCGCGGCGCTGGCGATCACGCTGCCCAACAGCCGCGAGGCCGAGACCGAGGCCGACCAGATCGGCATTGAACTGGCGGCGCGCGCGGGTTTCGATCCGCGCGCCGCCGTCACCCTGTGGGAAAAAATGACGAAGGAAGGCGGCAGTCCGGCGGAGTTTTTTTCGACCCACCCGGCGCCGGAGAATCGCGCGCAGCGGCTGCAGGAACTGGTGGCGAAGGTCGATCCGCTGTATCAGACGGCAAGATCCGGGAAAACCACAGGCCCGTTGCCCGATTTTCTCGGCATGGCGGCGAACGAGCGCCCCGTCGGCGGCGTGTCGCGCGAGGAGTATGCGGCGCGCGTGGCTGCCGAGCCGCAGGTGATGACCTTCGTCGCGGAAGAGTTCGAGCGTTTCCGCAAGGGCGAGGCGGTGTTCAGCTGCACCACGGAATGCGTGTTCGCCTACGGCTACCATCGCGGCGGCTGGAAAGCGCTGCACGAGAAAGGGCAGTGGCGCGAACTGGCGGTGGCCGTGGTCAAGGTCGGCTACTCCAACGACCTGTCGTACTTCCTGCTCGGCGAGGCGGCGACCGGGCTCGGGTTCCACGAGGTCGCGAAAACCTATTACGCGCGGGCGCTGGCGGCACGCAAGGCGGGCAGGACCTGCGAGGGGATGTTCAATACCTGCGGCGATTTTGCGGTTGGCGAACGGATTGCTGCGGTGCCGGGTGATGCTGCCAGCAGCGAGACTGCGGCACAGTCAAAAAATATAAATAAAAACAATTAGTTATGAGAAATCCGGGAGAACCCCCCGGATTTCACCGCAGATTCTCTGCCTATTTTTCGCGCAGGGCGCGCGTATGTTTTGCCGCCGGCCGGTCCCAGCATTTCTGCAGCCAGGCGTGGAGGTTGGCCCATTTGCTGGTGTCGATCGACAGCGCGCGATAGAGCGCACTGGCGACGTTGAGGTCGGCGACCGAGAATGCCGGTCCGGCGAGCCAGGGGGCTTTGCCCAGCGCGGCATCGAGCACGTCGAAGGCCGGCGCGACTTCGAGCCAGGCTTTTTCCGCGACCGCGGGTTTGCGCTCCGCCTCGGGCAGAGCCACGGTGTGGCGCACGTAGTCGACGATCTGGCGGTCGAGCAGGTCGGTTTCCCACAGGCTCCACTGCCAGCACAGCGCCTCGAGTTCCGGATCAACCGGGTAGAGCGGACTCTTGTGTTTCTTCGCGAGGTACAGGTTGATCGCCATCGACTCCGACAGGATGAAGCCGTCGTCGTCGATCGTCGGCACCCGGCCGCCGGCGTTGAGCGCGCGGTAGTCCGCGGTTTTGGTTTCCGGCGAGCGCGGCAACCAGTCCCTGTGTTCGTACTTCAGGCCGAGTTCGGCGGCCATCCAGATGACGCGGAGGCCGCGGGAGTTGGCGGAACCGTAAATAATGAGCATGATGTAGTCCGTATGTGAATGTGATCGAAGTCCGGGTCAGGGTCGATGAAGTATCGCGACCGGGTGCCAGCCGCACTATACCGCGTGCGGAGGTGGGTTTTCCCAGTGAGCAGGATATTCGGTCGCGAGGGCTATATCGGACAGCAGTCAGGGTATTGCGTACGGCAGTGCCGAGTTTCCGCATCATGGAGATCGATATCGATGTGATGCCATAGCGGGACGAACTTGTGGATGTGCCCCCGGTAATCAAGAACGGCGAAACTGGGGCTGGGGTATCGAGGTCAATGAAGCCGCCGTGCGGGCAAGGCCCCCGAAAGGATGACGTAACAACGAGACGGTTCCGGCTATGTGGTGTTTTGGCCCTTTGTTTGACAAGGGGGTAGCAGAAACAAAAAAGCCCGCTGAAGTCAGCGGGCTTTTTCACACGTCTGAAATGCGGCGCGATGATCAGTCGATCGTCGCGGCGCTTTTCGGCGGCATCTGCGCCTTGGATTTGCGGCCGGGCGCCGCGGGCGGGATGTAGCCGGAGATGCGGCACAATACGGCTTCGATTTCCTTGCCGTCCTTGTAGCGGATCGAGCGGCAGGTCATCACGGCACCCTTGGCATGCAGGTCGGCCACGCGGGCGCGCACGGTCGCCAGCGAAAGACCCGTCGCGGAGGCGATCTCGGAATCGAGGCGCTCGCCGCCGTTTGCCAAATAATCCAGGATTGCTTGCATCTTGAAAGCTCCTTGTCGGATTGCAGTCTGTGGGTGAGGCGCGGGCATTGGACCACGGCGCCACAGGCGGGACCTCGAATGATACAGGAAGCGGCCGCTAACCCGCCAAAATGTTCCACATTGCGGTCTTTTTGCTGCTGCCGGAGCTGTGCTTCTGCCGCCAACAGCGGCTAACTGCCGGCGAAAATGGCCCTAAGCCCGTCGATCACGATCAGTTTCAACGCCAACGCGATCAACATGGTGTTGAACACGATCAGGAAGGTTTTCTCGTTGAAGCCGGTCAGCACTTTCTTGCCGAAGGAGGTGCCGACGACCACGGCCGCGGTCATCAGCGCCAGCAGCAGGCCGTACTCGGCGAAGCTGAAGCCGATCAGCGTGAAGGCGGCGATCTTGAACAGGTTGCCGATGAAACCGAAGAAGCCCAACGTGCCGACGACATCCTCCTTTTTCAGGTCCTTGCGGATGATCAGCGCGCCGAGCACCGGCGCGATGACGCCGACGACCATGTTCAGCGCGCCGGTGACGAAGCCCAGCGGGATGAACGCCCACAGCGGAAATTCCTTCGGCGCGAAGCGCTTCAGATGGCGCAGGAACAGCGTCAGCAGCACGAAGAAGCCGATCAGGATCTGCACTACTTCCTTGGACATACCCTGGAACATCTCCAGCCCCAGCCACACGCCCAGCGGCAGCAGCAGGCTGAAGCGGATGATCAGCGGCCAGGCCATGTGCCTGCGGAACAGCCAGACGCGCCAGGTGTTGGAGGCGAGCTGCACCACGCCGTGGGCGGGGATCGCCGCGGCGGGTGGCATGAACAGCAGCATCAGCGCGATCAGGATGGTGCCGCCGCCGGCACCGGCGACGGCAGTCAGGGCGGAAGTCGCAAAAGCTGCAAAGGTGAGCAGGAAAATGTCGACCCAGTCCATATAACTATTTGATTTTATTGATAATTTTTTAAATCATTGGCAAAGGGGGCCGATGGGCCGCACAGCGGGTGGTGGCAATCAGGCCTGTGCAGGCTTGGCTTCGGGTTCGGCGGGCTCGTCGGGCAACAGCCAGACGATGGCGGCTTTCAGCGCCGCGATGCCGGCCATGATCCACAGCGCATTGGCGAAGCCGATGCTCTTGACCATCGGACCGAGGATCCACACCGCGAGCGAGCTGAAGCCGAAGGCGACGGTGAGGCGCATGCCGGCCACGCGCGAGCGCAGGCGGTCGTCGACGTAGCGCACGATCATCGCGTCGGTGAACGGAATCGCGCCGAACACGAATACCATCACCGCGAGCAGGGCGGCGAACAGCCACCAGTCCTGGGTGTGCGCGGCCCAGATCAGCAGCGGGATCTGGATGATCGAGATCCACAGCTGCAGCGGTTTGAACGGCACGCTGTCGATCAGGCGCCCGACGACGATCTGCGCGAAGGAGGCAATCGTGTAGATCACCGCCAGCAGCGTGCCGATTACCGCGGGGTCCTCGATGACGCCCCGGAAGCCTTCGGCGAGCAGCTGCGCGTTGCCGTTGGTGGTGAAGTTGAAGAGGATGGTGCTGACCGCGGCGGCGGAGGTCATCACGGCGAAGGCGCGCATCAGCATGTTCGGCGTCAGCGTGACCTTGGCCTTGCCGCCCTTGCGTTTGGCGGGTGCCTCGGTTTCCTTCGGGCAGGTCATCGCGAACACGATGCCGCAGGCGATCGACACCAGCCCGGGGATCACGAATGCCGCGCGCCAGCCGATCCATTTGACGAGGAAACCGGTGGCCAGCGCGGCCACCGCGATGCCGAGGTTGCCGGCGAGGCCGTTCAGCCCGATCACCGCGCCCGGGTTCGGCACGTTCTGCACCAGCATCGGGATGCCGACCGGATGATAGATCGCGGCGAAGGCGCCGAGCAGCGTCAACGCGGCGGCGAGCTGCCATGCATTCTGCGTGGCCGCGACCAGCATCGCCGACAGGCCCATGCCGATGAAAAAGATGATCATCATGCTGCGCCGGCCCCAAAGATCGCCGAGACGGCCCGCGGGCAGCGCGCCCAGCCCGAACAGCGCGAAGGCGCCGACGCTGTACGGCATCAGGTCGGTCCAGTTGTCGTAGCCGAACTCGACCGCGATCGTGGCGACCGCGGTGGCGAAAATCAGCAGGAACATGTGATCGATGGCGTGGCCGGTGTTCAGCAGCAGGCGCACGGTCGTCGGAAAGCCCGCGGGCGGGGCGGCGGTTTCGGTGGCGGTTGTCATGGAGGCGAATTCTGCTAGAGTCGGTGGCGTCTGTCTTTCGAATATTTGCCAGAAACTTTTCCGAAATGGACAAATCCCGCCACAGCCGCCGGCCCCGTCCGGGGGCGCTTGCCGCCCTGGAGCATCTGATCGCCAGCGATTCCGCGCGGCCGCTGGTGATGCGCCGCACCGCCTATCCGTCGGGTCACCACATCCGGCCGCACTGGCATACCCGCGCGCAATTTGCCTTTGCCGTCGCCGGCACGATGCGGGTGCGCAGCGCGCGCCACGCCTGGATCGTGCCGCCGTCGCGGGCGCTGTGGCTGCCGGCGCGCACGGTGCACGAAATCCGGATGTACGGCGCCGTCGAGATGCGCAGCCTCTATCTCGACGAAGGCGCGGCGGCGGCGATGCCTTCAGCCTGCGTGGTGCTGGAGGTGACGCCGCTCGCCCGCGAACTGATCGTGCGCGCCGCGGCGCTGCCGGAGGATTACGACGCGGGCGGCGCCGATGGCCTGCTGATGCAACTGCTGGTCGCCGAAATCCGCCGCCTGCCGCCCTGCGCGCTGGACCTGCCGTTGCCGGAGAGCGCAGACCTCATGCAGCTGTGCGAGCGCATCCTGGCCGACCTCTCGACGCGGCGGCCCAGCGCCAGCGACGCCGATGTGATGCGGACCAGCGCGCGCACGCTCTACCGGCGTTTCCTGCGCGAGACCGGAATCACCTTCGCGCGCTGGAAACAGCAGGCGCGCCTGCTCGAGTCGATCCGCAGGCTGGCCGCCGGCGTGCCGGTGACCACCGTGGCGGTCGATCTCGGCTACGAAAGCCCGGGGGCGTTTTCGACGATGTTCCGCCGTGCGCTGGGCATCGCGCCGAGGGATTTTGCGGCGGGCAGCCCGGTTGCCGCGGCGCGGCATGGGCCTGCCTGAGGAAGCGTTTCCAAAAATGCCATGATTGCCAGCGGGCCGGCGGTCGCGCAGGTCGGTGGCAGGACGGCCAGCAGGCGGATCGTGCGCCGGGCCTCAGGGTGGGCGTAAAGAAACGCCGCGCTGAGCGCGGCGTCGCAGGGCCGTCAGCAGCCGGTCACTTCTGCTTTGCGCCGGAAATATTGACCAGTTCGACGATGCGTTTCTTTTCGTCGCGCCGCCAGGCATCGAGTGCCGCGCGGTCGCCGCCGACGACTTCGAGGCCCAGGCCTTTGAGTTTTTCGCCGAATGCCGGCTCGCGGACCGCGGTGACGATTTCCTTGCTGACCATGTTCATGATCGCCGCCGGCGCCTTGACCGGGGCAACGATGCTGTACCAGGCGTTCATCGCGTAGCCGGGAACCACTTCGCCGATGGCCGGCACGTCCGGAATCAGCGCAGCGCGTTTCGCGGTGGTCACGCCCAGCGGGCGCAGCCGGCCGGCCTGGATGTGGGGATTCGCCGCGGGGAGCACGGCATAGGTGATCTGCACTTCGTTGGAGAGCGCATCGGCGATCGCCTGCGCGACGCCCTTGTACGGCACGTGCAGCATGTTGGTGCCGGTCAGGTGGTTCAGCAGCACGCCGGAGAGGTGCTCGGAGGCGCCGGTGCCGGCCGAGCCGTAGCGCAGCTTGCCGGGCGATTTTTTCGTGAGATCGATCAGTTCCTTCAGCGATTTGGCCGGCAGCTGGTTGTTGGCGAGCAGCACGAAAGGCGTCACGCCGATCAGCCCCACGGACTGGAAATCGCGCTGGAGGTCGAATTTGATGTCGGACAGTACTTCGGAGGCGACGAAGAGCTGCGAAGTGAGCATCATCCAGGTGTAGCCGTCGGGCACCGCGCCCAGTGTCAGATCGGCGCTGATGGCGCCGGCGGCGCCGGGACGCGCATCGACGACCACGCGCTGTTTCCAGGTCTCATAGAGCCGGTCGGCGAGCAGGCGGGAGATGATGTCGGGGCCCGAGCCGGCGGCGCTGCCGATGATCAGGCGAACCGGTTTCTCGGGAAATTTGGCGGACTGGGCGTGGGCGACGGGTGCGGCGAGCAGCGCCGGCACGACGAGCGCGGCCAGCAGTTTCAGGTTGCGCATCTTGAAGCTCCTCCTTCGGATTTATTTTGGGAACCACGGCTGCATTTTGCAGTAAGTCTATGATGCGGAACGGGCGCGCTTTTGTCCATACCCGCCTCGCTGCGCAGGTCGGGGGCATGGGCGGACTGTGGCTTGGCGGGCATGCAGACAAAAAACGCCGCATGACGCGGCGTTTTTTGCGATGAAAGCCGCGTTTACATGCGTTCGAATATTGCCGCGATGCCCTGACCGCCGCCGATGCACATGGTCACCAGCGCATGCCTGCCGCCGCTGCGCTGCAGTTCGTAGAGCGCCTTCACCGTCAGGATCGCGCCGGTGGCGCCGATCGGATGGCCGAGGCCCACCGCGCCGCCGTTGGGATTGGTTTTTTTCGGGTCGAGCTTCAGGTCGCAGGACACGGCCAGCGCCTGCACGGCGAAGGCCTCGTTGGATTCGATGACGTCCATGTCCTCGATCTTCAGTCCGGCGCGCTTCAGCGCGTTCTGCACTGCGGGTACCGGGCCGATGCCCATGATCTTCGGGTCGACGCCGGCCAGGCCGTACGACACCAGCCGCGCCATCGGTTTCAGGCCCGCATTTTTCGCGGCCTCTTTCTCCATCAGCACCACCGCGGCGGCGCCGTCGTTGATGCCGGAGGCGTTGCCCGCGGTGACCGAACCGCCTTCCTTCTTGAACACGGCGCGCAGCTTGGCAAGGCTTTCCAGCGTCACGTCGGCGCGCGGATGTTCGTCGCGGTCGAATAGCGTCGTGCCCTTGCGGGTCTTCAGCTCGACCGGCAGGATCTGCTCCTTGAAATGGCCTTTCTCGATGGCATTGATCGCGCGGCGGTGGCTCTCGACGGAGAATTCGTCCTGCTGCTCGCGGGAAATCTTCCACTGCGCGGCGATGTTCTCGGCCGTGATGCCCATGTGCACGGTGTCGAAGGGATCGGTCAGCGCGCCGACCATCATGTCGACGGCGTTGCCCTCGCCCATGCGCTGGCCCCAGCGCAGCGAGGGCATCAGGTAGCCGCCGCGGCTCATCGATTCGGCGCCGCCGCCGACCGCCGCGTCGCAGTCGCCGAGCAGGATGCCCTGGGCTGCGGAGACGATGGCCTGCATGCCGCTGCCGCACAGCCGGTTGACGGTCAGCGCGGTGGTGTCCTGCGGCAGGCCGCCCTTGATGCAGGCGACGCGCGAGAAGTACATGTCTTTCGCTTCGCCGTGGATGACGTTGCCGAACACCAGCTGGCTGATTTGCTTCGGATCGATTTTTGCGCGGCTGACCGCTTCCCTGACGACCTGTCCTGCGAGTTCGGTGGGCGCGAGGTCCTTTAATGCGCCGCCGTAATCACCGATGGCGGTGCGCACGCCGCCCAATACGACCACTTCGCGTCCATTGACCATGAAGCTCTCCATAAGTTATTGATTTTAAACAATAAATTGCCAAAACGCGGAGCGGGCAATTAAGGGAGCATAAAGTTTACGCCCGACCCATGACAGTGTCGAGGCGATGCCGCGATGCGGCATCGCGGTCAGTGGCGCGTGGGGTCGGCAGCGGCCGGAGTGACTGCGGCAAAGATCTGTTCGGTGTCCACGGCATCGAAAGCATAGCGGCGGTTGCAGAATTCGCAGCACACTTCGACCTCGCCGCGTTCGGCGATCACGCTGCGCACTTCCTCGCGCCCGAGCATGCGCAGCATGCCGGTGACGCGCCCGGGCGAGCAGGAGCAGCGGAAATACACCGGCTTCGGTTCGAACACGCGCAGGTCTTCTTCGTGGAACAGGCGGCGCAGCAGGACTTGTGGTGCCAGTGTCAGCAGTTCCCGCGGCTGCACGGTGCCGGCGAGGTGGCCGATGCGCGGCCAGGCGTCGGCATCCGCGGCCTTGTGTTCCGGCAGTTTCTGGATCAGCAGGCCGGCGGCGCGGCTGTCGTCGCAGGCGAGCCAGAGCCGGGTTTCGATCTGTTCGGAGACGGCCATGTAATGTTCGAAGGCGGCGGCAATGCTGTCGGCATCGAGGTCGACCACGCCCTGATAACCCTGCTGTCCCGAATCCGGAAGAAGGCTGATGGCAAAACGGCCGTTGCCGAGCAATGCGCGCAGCCCGCCGTCGGGCACTTTGCCTTCCCATTTTGCGGTGGCGCGCATGGCGTGGCTGGCGCCGCATTCGACGACGACCAGCTTGACCGGTCCGTCGCCGTGCATCTGCAGCAGCAGCCGGCCGTCGAACTTGAGCGTGGCGGCAAGCAGCGCGCCCGCGGCCATCAGCTCGCCCAGCACGCGGCGCAGCGGCGGCGGGTAGTCGTGGCGTTCGGTGACCGCCTGCCAGGTGGCGGCGAGCTGCACGAATTCGCCGCGGATCGGCGCGTGCTCGAAGAGAAAACGCTGCAGGGTGTCGCTCACGTCCGGATCACGAATTCTGCTGCCGGCGGTACAGCCGCAGGCGCTCGTCCTTGTCGCCGGGGCGGTGTCCTTCCCAGATCTTGGTCCATCCGGGCGGCGGGACTGTTTCGTCGAGCGGCAGGCCCTGGACCAGCAGCAGGTCGCAGGCGGACCGCGGCCTGGTTTCCAGGCGCTCGGAGCGGATGCCCGCGAAATAATGCAGCATCGCGCGCTGCGCCTCGCCGAGGTCGCGGCTGGCCATGCAGCGGTACTGCGCCGGCATCGCGCGCTGCATGTCGGCGATCACGGAGCGGTAGCTTTTGGTGGTGTCGACCCAGCCGATGAACAGGGTGGCGAGCAGTGCCCACACCGCGGTGATGCCGCCGGCCCAGATGACCAGCGGCCGTTCCGGGCTGCGCGGCAGTTTCGCGACCAGCGCGAACCAGGCGGCGGTGTAGGCCAGGCCGAGCATGAACGGCAGCAGGCGGAAACCGAAGTCGTAGCCGGGGCGTATGGCGTGCAGGTGGGCATGCAGCTTCGCCTGGATTCCGAGTTCCAGCGCGCCCCAGTAGAACCAGCCGACGGCGATGAAGAAGCTGAAGGCCATCATGCTGAACCAGTACCAGCCGTTGGCGGCGCCGCGCCGCAGCGGGTCGATGCCGGGCACCGCGAGCAGTGCCAGCGGAACCAGCATCGGCAGCGCATAGAGTTCGCGCGATTCCGCCGCGCTGCCGAGCATCAGCAGCGTCACCGCGAAACCCAGCGCGGGCAGCGCGATTGCGGGGGCGCAGGACTGTCCGCCGCGTCGCGCGCGCCACAGGGCCCACAGGGCCAGGGGCCACACCGGAAAGGCGTACCAGGGCAGCGTGCGCAGGTAGTAGGCGAGGCCGCCCAGCATGTCGCGGGTGCCGAAAAAGCGCGCGAGGTTTTCTCCCTGCAGCCAGGCGCCGAACAGGGCGGGATCGCGTTGCAGCAGCAGCAGCGGCCACAGCAGCAGCCATGGCAGGGCGGCCGCGATCGCGACCGCCAGTGCCGTCGTATATTGCGGCTTGCGCCACTGCCGGCCGGCTGCCGGCAGCAGCACGGCGATGACCGCGACCATCACGGCCTCGGGAATGCCCTGCGTCATGAAGACCAGGCCGCAGGCCGTGCCCAGCCAGAGGCCGCCCGGCACGGCGCGGCGCAGTGCCAGCGCCGCGCCGTAATAGGCCATCGCAAAGCCGGACAGGGCGGCGACGTCGGTGATCAGCTGGTGCCCGCGCACCACCAGGCCCAGGCAGCCGAGCAGCAGCAGCGCCGCGGTGAGGCCGTGGCGCGGGCCGTTCAGTTCGCGGGATGCGAGCGCGCTGAACAGCAGCGCGAGGCCGATCCACAGCCCGACCACCAGCCGCGCGCCGTCGTGCAGCGGCAGGACCGGGGAAAACAGCCAGGCACTGGCCGCGGCCGTCAGTTGAAACAGCGGCGGTTTTTCGAGGAATGTTTCGCCGGCGATCTGCGGAATCACCCAGCTGCCGCCCTGCAGGATCTCGAACACCGCGCCGAAAGTATAGGCCTCGTCGGGCTTCCAGGGATCGTGCGCGACCAGCCCGGGCAGCAGCCAGGCCAGGCAGAGGATGGCGATCAGCAGCGGTCGCAGCGCAACATTCACAATCGGTACCCGTCGTTGTTATGGCTGCGGATTATCGCATTCGCGGCGGGAGCGACGCAGCGCCGGCGACGATCGCCCGGTGGTTTCCTGGGGCTGTCCGGCTCTCGCGGCGGTCGATGCCGGTTTCCGTTTCGCGGTTCGCGAAGGTCGTCAGGTCCGGTTGCGGTGGCCGCTTGTCGCCCGAGATCCGCGGTATCGGCTCGCGGGCGGGGATCCGAAGGCGGTTGCCGCGCATGGCGCCACAGCGGCGAATTTCGCGGATGGACGGCCCTGCGGCCTGCCATGGCATGGTGCGTCGCGTCCCATTTGGGGGCATGCCATGCGGCGCACGCGCGGATTGCGGCCCGCTTTCGCGCGCATCGGTCCGGGAGCGGTCGTTTCCTGCATAAAAAAATCTTCTGAATCAGCAAGATAGATGAGCTTCGCGGACATGCCGCCCACATTGGCACGGTAGATGCATTTCCACCGGGGCCATCAAGGACCGGAACCATGAGCACCCGTATCGATGCGATATCCGTCATCCGTCGCGACCCCGCGGTGCGGGAGGAGACGGGCCGTCCGCTGCCGCGCGCGCCGGCGCTTCCCGGTGCCGGCAGCGGCCCCTGGAGCGATCGGCTCACCCTGCTTCTGGAGTCGACGGGCGAGGGGATCTTCGGCATCGATCTCGACGGCCGCTGCACCTTCATCAACCGCGCCGGCGCCGAAACGCTGGGTTATCCGGCGGAGCGGGTGATCGGCCGCAACATGCACTACCTGATCCATCATGCGCACGGAGACGGCCGGCACTACCCGGTCGACGAGTGTCCGATTTTCCGCGCGTTCTGGCAGGGGCTGCCCTGCCGCATCGATTCCGAGGTGCTGTGGCGGGC
Source organism: uncultured Bordetella sp. (assembly GCA_964533495.1). Classification (GTDB taxonomy): domain Bacteria; phylum Pseudomonadota; class Gammaproteobacteria; order Burkholderiales; family SG8-41. Next base: position 45,230 of record CAZHJU010000026.1, read on the forward strand.
CGACGGTTCCTGTTTTCCCGCCGAGTATTCCTCGTATCCGATCGTCGAGGACGGCGCAGTCGTCGGGGCGGTGGTCACCTTCGTCGACATTTCCGAGCGCAAGCGCGCCGACGAAATGCTGCGCCGGGCCAACGACGAACTCGAGCACCGCGTCGATGAACGGACCCGGGCGCTGTCCGGCGCGCTGGCGCAGTTGCGCGAGCTGTCGGCCTATCTTCACACGGTGCGCGAGGACGAGCGCACGCGCATCGCGCGCGAGATCCACGACGAGCTCGGCAGCCTGCTGGTGGCGCTGAAAATGGACGTCAACTGGCTGGGCAGGCGCGTCGCCGGCGACCCCGATCTCGGCCGGAAGCTGCAGTCGATGGGGCGCATGATCGAAACCGCGGTCGACAACGTCGGGCGCATCATGACCGACCTGCGCCCCAGCATACTCGACCACCAGGGGTTGTGGGCCGCGCTGGAGTGGCAGGCCCAGGAGTTCGCCGAGTCGAGCGAAATCCGCTGCGATTCCCGGCTCGACATCGAGCCCGGCGCTCCCGTCCCCGCCGGCGCGCTGGCGATCGCCGTGTTCCGCATTTTCCAGGAGATGCTCAGCAACGTCGCCCGCCACGCGCGGGCCGGCGCGGTGACGATCCGCATCCGGGCCTGCCCGGAACTGCTCGCCATCGAGGTCGCCGACGACGGTTGCGGCGCGCCCGCGGCGGCCTTCGCCAGCCCCCGCGCTTACGGCGTGCTGGGCATGCGCGAGCGTGCCGGCCATTTCGGCGGCGAGCTGGCGATCGACAGCCGTCCCGGCGCCGGCACCGCGGTGCGCCTGCGCGTTCCCCTCGGAGCGGCGCCATGATCAGGCTGCTGATCTGCGACGACCACCTGATCGTGCGCCAGGGGCTGAAGCAGATACTGGCGGACACGCCGGACATCGAGGTCGCGGCGGAGGCGTCGAGCGGCTGCGAGGTCCTGCGCCTGGCGCGCCGCGGCGGCATCGATGTCGTGCTGCTCGATATCGCGATGCCGAACCGCGACGGACTGGACACGCTCAAGCAGCTCCGCGGCGAGCTGCCCCGGCTGCCGGTGCTGATGCTCTCGACCTATCCCGACAAGCAGTACGCCGTGCGCTGCCTGAAGCTGGGCGCTTCGGGCTACCTCAACAAGAGCGCGGACACGGACCAGCTGCTCGAGGCCGTCCGCAAGGCCGCGAACGGGGGCGTGTTCGTGACCACGGCGCAGGCCGAGGCGCTGGCCGCGGCGCTGAGCGCGCGCTCCGACCGGCAGCCCCACGAGTTCCTCTCCGACCGCGAATACCAGGTGCTGCGCCTGATCGCCTCCGGGCAGAGCGTCGCGCAGATTGCGGCGCAGCTTTCGCTGAGCCCGAACACGGTCAGCACCTACCGCGCGCGCATCTGCGAGAAAACGGGCACGCGCAACGACGTGGAGATCGCGCTCTACGCGGTCCGGCAGGGGCTGCACCAGGTGTAGTAGGGGCACTACATCCGATTGGCCGGGGCCGCGACAGTCATGCGGCGCCGGCGCGGATAAGCTGCTTTTGCATCAGGCTGGGAAAACGAACCTTCAAAGGAAAGGAAACTGCCAATGTCTGCATTCAAGGATCCCTTCGATGCCGGTGCTTCGCTGACCCGGGGCTGTTCCTGCGGCCGGCACCAGGACGAGGCCGCGCACCGGGCCGATGATCCGGCCGGCCGGACCTCCGACGGCGAAATCCTCGGCAACCGCGTGGTCGAGGCGGCGGTGATGCGCGCGCTGTTTCCGCACGACGCGACGCGGAGGCGTTTCCTGAACGCGGTGGGCGCGGGCACGGCGCTGGCGGCGATTTCGACTCTGTTTCCGCTGGGCGCGGCGAAAGAAGCCTTCGCCCAGTCCGGCCCGCTGGAGAAATCCTCGATCAAGGTCGGCTTCATTCCGATCACCTGCGCGACGCCGATCATCATGTCGCAGCCGATGGGCTTCTATGCCCGCCAGGGCCTCAACGTCGACGTGGTCAAGACCGCCGGCTGGGCGGTGATCCGCGACAAGACGCTGAACAAGGAATACGACGCGGCGCACATGCTGTCGCCGATGCCGATCGCCATCACGCTGGGCGTGGGGGCCAATGCGATCCCCTATACGGTGCCCGCGATCGAGAACATCAACGGCCAGACGATCACGCTGGCGATCAAGCACAAGGACAGG
>CAZHJU010000027.1:0-45536 GCA_964533495.1 uncultured Bordetella sp.
ACTTCTGCAGCAGCTTCTGGATGATGTTCTCGACGTCCTCGCCGACGTAGCCGGCCTCGGTCAGCGTGGTGGCGTCGGCCATCACGAAAGGCACGTTGAGCAGCCGCGCCAGCGTCTGCGCGAGCAGCGTCTTGCCCGAGCCGGTGGGACCGACCAGCAGGATGTTCGATTTCGACAGCTCGACGTCGTCGTTCTTGCTGACGTTGCGCAGCCGCTTGTAGTGGTTGTAGACCGCCACCGCCAGGATGCGCTTGGCGGTGTCCTGGCCGATCACGTACTGGTTCAGGATGTCGCGGATTTCATGCGGCACCGGCAGGTCGGACTTGGCGCCCTTCGCGCCCTGGTCGCCCTGGGTTTCCTCGCGGATGATGTCGTTGCAGAGCTCGATGCACTCGTCGCAGATGAACACCGACGGTCCCGCGATGAGCTTGCGCACTTCGTGCTGGCTCTTGCCGCAGAACGAGCAGTACAGCAGCTTTTCACCGCCCACTTTTTCCGTCATGCCCGCAACCCTTTGTCCGTTGTTGACCCAACCGCCCCGCCGGCCGCCCGCGCCTTATTTCGCCGCATCCGCCCGGCTGACCAGAACCTTGTCCACCAGGCCGTAGTTTACCGCCTGTTCGCCGGAAAGGAAGTTGTCGCGGTCGGTATCCTTTTCGATGGTGGCGATGTCCTGCCCGGTATGCGTGGCCAGGATGGCATTGAGCTTGCCCTTCAGGTAGAGGATTTCCTTGGCGTGGATCTCGATGTCCGAGGCCTGCCCCTGGAAGCCGCCCATCGGCTGGTGGATCATCACCCGCGAGTTGGGCAGGCAGAAACGCTTGCCTTTCGCGCCCGCGGCCAGCAGCAGCGCGCCCATGCTGGCGGCCTGCCCGACGCACAGCGTCGACACGTCCGGCTTGATGAACTGCATGGTGTCGTAGATCGCCATGCCGGCCGTCACCGACCCGCCGGGCGAATTGATGTAGAAGGAGATGTCCTTGTCCGGATTCTCCGACTCCAGGAACAGCAGCTGGGCGACGATCAGGTTCGCCGTCACTTCATTGACCGGCCCGACCAGGAACACCACCCGCTCCTTCAGCAGCCGGGAATAGATGTCGTAGGCGCGCTCGCCACGGCCGCTCTGCTCGATCACCATCGGGATCATGCCGAGGCCCTGCGGCTCCATCATCGCCTGCGGTTCGAAATAACGCTTCATTGGGCATTCCCCATCAATTCGTCAAACATCAAGGCCTTGTCCTCGACCTTCGCGGTCGCCAGCGCCCAGGTCACGACATTTTCCTCGAGCACCACCGATTCGATGTCGCGCAGGCGGTCCTGCGACTGGTAGAACCACTTCACCACTTCCTGCGGGTGCTCGTAGCTCTGCGCCTGCTCCTCCACCGCGGCGCGCACCTGCTCCGGCCGGGCCTGCAGGTTCTGCGCGCGCACCACCTCGGAGAGGATCAACCCGAGGCTGACCCGGCGCTGCGCCTGCTTCTCGAACAGGTCCGCCGGCAGCGGCATGTCGTCGCGCACCGGGATGCCGCGGGAGGCGAGATCCTGCTTCGCCATCTCGCGCAGGCGGTCGACTTCCATGTCGATCAGCGACTTCGGCACCTCGAGGCTGGTCGCCGCCAGCAGCGCGTCCATCACCTGCTCCTTGACCCGCGCCTTCAGCCGCGCCCTGACCTCGCGCTCGAGGTTGCCGCGGACTTCCGCGCGCATCTTCGCCAGGTCGCCGTCGGCGATGCCCAGCGTCTTCGCGAACTCGGCGTCGATCGCCGGCAGCTTCGGCGCCGCCACTTCCTTGACCGTCACCTCGAACACCGCGGTCTTGCCGGCGACTTCCTTGCCGGCATAGTCGTCCGGGAATTTCAGCTCGAAGCTCTTGACGTCGCCGGCCTTCATGCCCGGCAGGTTTTTCTCGAACTCCGGCAGGAACCGGCCCTCGCCGAGCACCACCGGCTGGCCCTCGGCCTTGCCGCCGGCGAATTCCACGCCGTCGATCCTGCCGACATAATCCATCGTCACCCGGTCGCCGCTCTCGGCGGCGCGCTCGGCCTTGTCGAAGGTCACGCGCTGCTTGCGCATGATCTCCAGGGTCTTGTCGACGTCGGCGTCCGACACTTCCAGCACCGGGCGCGACACCGTGGACTTGGCCACGTCGCCGACCACGACTTCGGGATAGACCTCGAAGGTCGCGCTGTACTGGAACTCCTCGGCGCCGTCCGCGGGCGGCACGGCATCGAATTTCGGATAGCCGGCGACCCGCAGCTTCTGTTCGTTCACGGCGTCACCGAAGGTTTTCTGCAGCGTGTCGCCCAGCACCTCCTGGCGCACCTGCGGCCCGTACTGCTGGACCACCACCTTCAGCGGCACCTTGCCGGGCCGGAAGCCGGACATCTTGACGGTCCGCGCCAGCCGCTTGAGGCGGTTCTCCACCTCGCCATTGATTTCCGCCATGGGCACCACAATGCTCAGCTTGCGCTCCAGGCTGCCCAGCGTTTCCAGATTCGCTTGCATCAATTCATTCCCTGTTGAGTTTCCGTAGTGTCAGTGCGGTCTGGTGCGAAAGGAGGGACTCGAACCCACACGCCTCGCGGCGCCAGAACCTAAATCTGGTGCGTCTACCAATTCCGCCACTTTCGCGCTGCAACATGCACCCGGCCCGCCGGTGCCCGTGCCGCCTGTCTGACGCGTCTTGCAACCCTTTGATTGTAATATACTTGCGGCTTCGGCGACATGGCCCCGGAGCATTCCATTCCGAGGAAAATCCACGCCAAGTCCTTGATGGCAATCTCTTTTCCGGATCCCGTGGCCGTCGATCACTACGAAAATTTTCCCGTCGCCTCGATCCTGCTGCCGCAGCGCCTGCGACGCCCCATCGCCCTCATTTACCGCTTCGCCCGCGAATCCGACGACTTTGCCGACGAAGGCGATGCGCCGGACGCCGAACGCCTGGCGCAGCTTGCCGGATTCAGCCGCGAACTGCAGCGCATGGCGCGCGGCGAACCGCCGGTCATTCCGTGGTTTTCCGAACTCGCCGCCGCCATCCGCGAGCACGACCTGCCGCTGGACGCCTTCCACGACCTGCTGTCGGCCTTCGCCCAGGACGTCACCGTCAAGCGTTATGCCACCTACACCGACGTGCTCGACTACTGCCGGCGCTCGGCCGATCCGATCGGCCGCCTGCTGCTGGTGCTCTACGGCGCGGCAACGCCGAAAAATCTCGAATACTCCAGCGCCATCTGCTCCAGCCTGCAACTGATCAACTTCTGGCAGGACGTGGCCGTCGACTGGAAAAAGGACCGCATCTATTTCCCGCAGGAGGACATGCAGCGCTACGGCATCGGCGAAGCGCAGATCGCCGCCGGCGACAGCGGCGGCCGCTGGCGCGAATTCATGGCCTTCCAGCTGGACCGCACGCGCGCGCTGCTCGACTCCGGCCGGCCGCTGGGCCACATCCTGAAAGGCCGCATCGGCCTCGAAATGCGCATGATCATCGCCGGCGGCGCGCGCATCCTCGACAAGATCGCCGCGGTCGACGGCGACGTGTTCCGCCGGCGGCCGGTGCTGACCCGGCCCGACTGGGCGCTGATGCTGGCGCGGTCGCTGTTTTGATGAAGCCCGAACCCCCTTCTCTCACTCCCGACCTCTCTTCCCGGGGAAGAGAGGTCGCATTTGCCTCCCTTCTCCCTCCGGGACCAGGGAACACTGGGAGCGCAGCAGAAGGGCCGGGGATGAGGGATGGAAGGGGAATATCGGCAACCTGCGGCATGATCGCCGCGGGTTGATTGGTACGGACATGAGTCAACACAGAATCCCCCTCACCCCCGGCCCCTCTCCCAAAGGAGAGGGGGAGATACTGGCGTCCTGCGGCGTGATCGCCGCAGGACGATACCCATGACGGACGCCCACCAGTACTGCCAGGACAAGGCCGCCGCCAGCGGCTCGAGCTTCTATTACAGCTTCATGTTCCTGCCGCCGGAACGGCGCCGGGCGATCACCGCGCTCTATGCCTATTGTCGCGAGGTCGACGACGTGGTCGACGAGTGCACGGATCCCGGCGTCGCGCGGACCAAGCTCGCCTGGTGGCGCGACGAACTGCACCGCCTCTACGCCGGCACGCCGCAGCATCCGGTGACGCGCGCGCTGGCCGATGCCGTCGGTGCCTACGGCATCACCGAGGACCAGCTCGCCACCGTCATCGACGGCATGGCGATGGACCTCGACTACAACCGCTACCCCGATTTCGACACGCTGAAACTCTACTGCCACCGCGTCGCCGGCATCGTCGGCCTGATGTCGGCGCGGATTTTCGGATTCAGCGATCCGCGCACGCTCGACTACGCCGAACAGCTCGGCCTCGCCTTCCAGCTGACGAACATCATCCGCGACGTCGGCGAGGACGCGCGCCGCAACCGCGTCTACCTGCCGCTCGACGAACTCGCCGCGGCCGGGCTCGACGCGACGCAGATCGTCCACGGCGGCGCGGCCGTGCAGAAACAGGAAGCCTTCGGCAAACTCATGGAACGCCAGGTCGAACGCGCGCTGGCCGCCTACGACCGCGCCTTCGCGCTGCTGCCGGCGCAGGACCGCAGGCCGCAGTTGCCGGGCATCATCATGGCCGCGATCTACCGCACGCTGCTGGAGGAAATCCGCGACGACGGCTGCCGCGTCCTGACCCACCGCACCTCGCTGACGCCGCTGCGCAAGCTGTGGATCGCGTGGAAAACGTGGGCGGGAAGGCAATGATGAATGATGAGCGCAAGCAACCCCGGGGGCGCTCATCACTCATCACTCATCGCTCCTCGCTCCTCGCTCATCGCTTGATTCGCAACCCAAAATGGAAAACAACCAAATGGACCTTCAACTCACCGGAAAAACCGCCCTGGTCACCGGCACCAGCCAGGGCATCGGGCGCTGCACCGCGAAAATGCTCGCCGCAGAAGGTGTGAAGCTGTGCATCGCCGCGCGCCGCCGCGGGCTGCTGGAGGAACTGGCGCAGGAAATCACCGCGTCCGGCGGCATCGCCCCGGCCATCGTCGAGATCGACATCATGCAGGACGGCGCGCCGCAGAAGCTCGCCGATGCCGCGCGCGCGGCGCTGGACCGCATCGACATCCTCGTCAACAGCGCCGGCGGCAGCCGCCCGGCCATCCCTGTCGACGCGCCGGAAGAGGAATGGGAAAACGTGATGACGCTCAATTTCGTGCGCGTGCGCCAGCTCACCCATGCCGTGCTGCCCGGCATGATCAAAAACGGATGGGGCCGCGTCATCAACCTCTCCGGCAAATCCGAGCCCGACTCGCTGCTCGCCGCGACGCCGGCGAAGGCCGCCATCCACGGCTGGTCGAAGGGCCTGTCGCGCGAGGTCGGCAAACACGGCATCACCGTGAACTGCCTCGCACCCGGCCGCATCATGAGCGAACAGATCCGCCGCAAGTACTCGCCCGAATTCCGCGCCCGCGAGGAACAGCACGAGATTCCGCTGGGCCGCTACGGCGAGCCGGAGGAAATCGCCGCGATGGCGGTGTTCCTCGCCTCGCAGCGGGGCAGCTACGTCACCGGTACGGTGATTCCGGTCGACGGCGGCATGCGTCGGTATGCTTTTTAAAAAAATCAATAAAATCAAATAGTTGTATAATATCGTTTCTCCCGGAATACGGCCGGCTCCGGCTGATCCCGTTTCGCCCGCCCACAAAACCGGGATCCACGCAGGCGCGCGCGGATTCCCGGATCCCGATTCCGGATTCTTTTTTTCTTTTGAACTCTGCGGAACCCGGCCCATCGCAGACGGAAGGTCATGACACCCCTGCCCGCACACGGGCGCCGCCGGTTTGTGCTATTGAAGCATCGAACGGAAAACCATCAGGAAATCGCGTTTTTTCGCGCCCCGTCACCATGAGCAATCCGCCACGGCAGCAAACCTCTCCCCGGGAAACGACGGCATGGCACCACATGGACGGCGCCGCCGTCCTCGCGGCGCTGGGCAGCGACGCCCGCACGGGACTGTCCGCGGCTGCAGCCGCGCAACGGCTGCGCGAGCACGGCGCCAACGAACTGCCGCCGCCGCCGAAACGGCCGTCCTGGCTGCGTTTCCTGCTGCAGTTCCACAACGTGCTGATCTACGTGATGCTCGTCTCGGCCGTCATCACGGCGCTGCTGCAGCACTGGATCGACACCGGCGTGCTGCTCGGCGCGGTGATCATCAACGCCATCATCGGCTACATCCAGGAGGGCAAGGCCGAGGACGCCCTCGACGCCATCCGCAGCATGCTGTCGCCGCACAGCATCGTCGTGCGCGGCGGCGAGCGCGCCGAGATCGACGCCCGGGAACTGGTGCCGGGCGACATCGTCGCCCTCGCCTCCGGCGACAAGGTCCCCGCCGACCTGCGCATCGTCGCCGCGCGCAGCCTGCGCGCCAGCGAAGCCGTGCTCACCGGCGAATCCGAAGCTGTCGAAAAAACGCCGGACCCCGTCGCCGCCGACGCGGTGCTCGGCGACCGCGGCAACATGCTCTACTCCGGCACGCTGATCGCCTCCGGCCAGGCCACCGGCGTCGTCGTCGCCACCGGCCGCTCGACGGAGATCGGCCGCATCAGCGTGCTGCTCGAGCAGGTGGAGGCGGTCACCACGCCGCTGCTGCGGCAGATGGCGCGCTTCAGCCACTGGCTGGCGCTGTTCATCCTGGCGATGGTGGCGATGACCTTCGTGCTCGGCGTGCTGTGGCGCGGCCACGCCCCGGCCGACATGTTCATGATGGCCGTCGCGCTGGCCGCCTCGGCGATTCCGGAAGGCCTGCCGGCGATCATGACCATCACGCTGGCGATGGGCGTGCGCCGCATGGCCGCGCGCAACGCGATCATCCGCCGCCTGCCCGCGGTCGAAACCCTGGGCTCGGTCACGGTCATCTGCTCCGACAAGACCGGCACGCTGACCCGCAACGAAATGGCGGTGCAGCGCGTGGTCACCGCCGCGCAGGTCTTCGAGGTCAGCGGCGTCGGCTACGCGCCCGCCGGCGGCTTTCACCTGCTCGACGCCGCGGTCGCGCCCGCGGACCATCCGGATCTGCTCGAAATCGGCCGCGCCGCCGCGCTGTGCAACGACGCCTCGCTGAGCCGCCACGACGACGGCTGGCGGATGCAGGGCGACCCCACCGAGGGCGCGCTGCTGACGCTGGCGCTGAAGGCCGGGCTCGACCCCGCCGGCGAAGCGCGCGCGCTGCCGCGCACCGATGTCATCCCCTTCGAATCCGAGCACCGGCTGATGGCCACGCTGCACCACGACCACGAAGGCCGCGGCATCATCTACGTCAAGGGCGCGCCCGAGCGCATCCTCGACTTCTGCGCGTTCCAGCGCGGCGGTTCCGGACAGGCCGCGCTCGATCCCGACTACTGGCGCCGCCAGGCCACCGATCTCGCCGCGCGCGGCCTGCGCGTGCTCGCCGTGGCCGCCAAGCCGGTGCCCGGAGAACAGCGCGAGGTGTGCTTCGCCGACCTCGAGGACGGCGCCTGCCTGCTGGGTCTGCTCGGCATCATCGACCCGCCGCGCGCGGAGGCCGTCGCGGCCGTGGCCGAATGCCACAGCGCCGGCATCCGCGTGAAGATGATCACCGGCGACCATGTCGACACCGCCCGCGCGATCGGCGCCGAACTCGGCATCGGCCGCGGCAAATCCTCACTGACCGGCGCCGAAATCGAAATCATGGACGACGAGCGGCTGCGCGAGGTCGTCGGCGAAGTCGACGTCTTCGCGCGCGCCAGCCCCGAACACAAGCTGCGCCTGGTGCAGGCGATGCAGGCCAACGGCCAGGTGGTGTCGATGACCGGCGACGGCGTCAACGACGCGCCCGCGCTCAAGCGCGCCGACGTCGGCGTCGCGATGGGCCTCAAGGGCACCGAGGCCGCCAAGGAAGCCGCGCACATGGTGCTCGCCGACGACAACTTCGCCACCATCGGCAACGCGGTGCGCGAAGGCCGCGCGATCTACGACAACATCCGCAAGTTCGTGCTGTTCATGCTGCCGACCAACGGTGGCGAGGCGCTGGTGGTGATCTCGGCGATCCTGTTCGACCTGCCGCTGCCGCTGACCGCGGCCCAGGTGCTGTGGATCAACCTGGTCACGTCGAGCACGCTGGGCCTCGCGCTGGCCTTCGAACCGCCGGAACGCGACGTCATGCAGCGGTCGCCGCGCGACCCGAAGGAGCCACTGCTGTCCTGGTTCTTCGCCTGGCGCGTGGCGATGGTCTCGCTGCTGATGCTGGCCGGCGCGCTGGGCCTCTTCCTGTGGGAAACCGCCCGCGGCGCCAGCCTCGAAACCGCGCGCACGATGGCGGTCAGCGCGGTGGTCGCCGCCGAGATGTTCTACCTCTTCAACAGCCGCCACGTGCTGCACAGCACGCTGTCGCGCGAAGGCCTGTTCGGCAATCCGCAGGTGCTGATCGCGGTCGCCGTCTGCGCGCTGCTGCAGCTGGCCTTCGTCTACGCGCCGCCGCTGCAGCAGGTCTTCGGATCGACCGCGCTGTCGCCCGGCGAATGGGCCCGGGTGCTGCTCGCGGGGCTGCTGGTGTTCACGGTTGCCGAGCTGGAAAAACTCGCCATCCGCCGCCTCGGCCTCGCAGGCCGGAGCGGAACATGACATGAACCCGCGGCGGGGAGATGCGCCATGAACGCCTTCCGCGCGCCGCTACTTCTTCGCCTTCAGCGCGTCGATGCGTTTTTTCTCTTCCGCGCGGATGGCCGCCAGCATTTTCGGATCCGGATCCTTCCAGGCGCCGCCCGCCGCGCGGGCCATGTAGGCCGTGGCCCGCGCAAACCCTTCCAGTGACAGGGCCGGATCGCCGCCCCGCGCCGGCATGCCGCGCACGCCAACCCAGCCATGCGCGGTCAGTACCGCCTGTCCTTCCGCGATCAGCGGCGCCCAGGCCTTCCTGTCGCCGAACTTCGGCGCGCCGGCAACCCCGGCGGCATGGCAGGCCATGCAGACTTCCCTGTAGACCTGCTCGCCCGGCCTGGCAGGCTGTGCCGCCGCGCCGCCGGCCAGCCAAAGCCCGCCGCACAACGCCACCTGCAGCACCCTCGAAAATCCGGAATCCGGCATCACGATCTCCCTGGAAAATGCGGAGAAAGAACTTTAACGAAGGCGGAACAGGTGACGTCTGATCCACGTCAAACCGGCGGCAGGCCTTGTCTCATTTCCTATCTCATTTCGGCGCCTTCGCCAGCCCCAGTTCGGTCAGGATGCCCTTGATCTCGCCGTATTCCCCGGCGATGTAGCTCGTGGTGTCGGCGCTGTTGCGGTAGCTGTTCGACATCTGCGCCGCCGCGAGGTCGTCGTTCCATTCCCTGCTCTGCGCCAGCGTGCGGAAAGTGTTGTCCCAGTACGCCACCTGCGGCGCGCCGAGCCCCTTCGGCGCGATCACCAGCCGCCAGTTGTCGGCGACCATCGGAAACCCGGCCTCCTTCGCCGTCGGCAGGTTCGCCAGCGCGCCCGGCAAACGCTGCGGCGCCGCGATCGCCAGCGTGCGCATGGTGCCCGCTGCCGTGGGCACCGTCAGCGACGAGGCCGAATTCACCCACAGCGTGACGTGCCCGCCCAGCGTCGCCGCCAGCGCCTCGCCGCCGCCGTTGTAGATGACCACCTTCAGCTTCCTGATGTCGGCGCCCGCGGCCTTCGCCAGCAGCCCGGCCGCGATGTGGTTGGCGCCGCCGGCGCTGCTCGAGGTGCCGATGGTCACCGAGCCCGGATCCTCCTTCAGCGCCTTCGCCAGGTCGGCGAGCGTCCTGTACGGCGAGTCCGCCTTCACCGCGAAGCCGATGTATTCGCTGATCAGCAGCGACACCGGCGTGAAGTCGGAATAGGTCACCGTGCTGCGGCCGGTGATGTGATTGGTGACCAGGTTGTACGAGGTCACCAGCAGGAAATGGCCGTCGCCCGCCTTCGGCCCGAGATAGGCCCAGCTCACCGCGCCGCCGCCGCCCGGCTTGTTGACCACCGTGGCGGTCACCGGCAGCGCCTTCTGGTCCTGCCAGATTTTCTGGATCAGCCGCGCCGTGCGGTCGGTGCCGGTGCCGGCGCTGGAGCCGACGACGATCTCGATGTTGCGCTCGGGCTTCCAGGCCGCCTGCGCGAACGCGCCGCCGCAGACCGCGGCCAGCGCCAGGGAAACGGCCAGCTTGATTATCCTGTTCATGCGCTCCTCCTTGTTTCAGCTTTCACAAACCCGCCCCCTGGAAAGCAGGGTGCGGTAATTTAAAAATATCAATAAAATCAAATACTTATAAAATCATGCCTTGGCCAGCTTCTGCACGTTCCAGTTCAGCGAATCGGCAACGTAGATGTTGTCGTCGCCGTCGAGCGCGAGGTAATGCGCCTCGCCATAGCGGTTCGGCCCCTTGCCCTGGCCGCCGGTCGCGGCCAGCAGGTTCAGATCCATGTCGAGCTTCATGATGCGGCCGGCATGGCCGTGCGCCATCATGATGTGCTTTTTGTCGCCGCACAGCGCGAGCCCGCAGGGCGTGCCCGGATGTTTCTTCTCGCGCAGGAACTTCCCGTCGCCGTCGAACACCTGGATGCGCTGGTTGGAACGGTCGGCGATGTAGACCAGCCCCTGCGGATCGACCAGCACCGCGTGCGGCTGGTTGAACAGGCCGGCCTCCTTGCCCTCGCCGCCCCAGGTCGTCAGGAAGCTGCCGTCGGCGTCGAACTTCAGCACCCGCGACTCGCCCTTGCCGTGACCCTGGGCCACGTAGACTTCGCCCTTCGGCCCGAAGGCGATGTCGTTCGGCTCGTTGAAGCAGCGCAGATGCCCGGCCTGGTGCCAGTCGGTGGCGCGCCCCTTCACGCCCAGCACCATCCGGATACGGCCTTCCGGGCTCATTTTCACGACGATGTGCGCCGCGGTGTCGGTGGCCCAGATATTGCCCTGCGGATCGAGCTTGAGGCCGTGCGGGTTGTCAAACAGGCCGCGGCACATCGTCTTCAGGTACATGCCCCCGGGGTTGAACTCCATCAACGCGTGTTCGCTGCGGTTGAAGACGAGGATGTTGCCGTCGGCGCGCACCGCCACCGCCGAACAGGGCCCGAAGTTCATGTCCTCGGGCAGCGTGAAGATGTCGGGCACGACGCGGTAGTTCAGTTCGGGGACGTTCTGCTCGACGGCAATCGTCGCAGCCTGGGCCATGGCTCACTCCTTGGAATGCGTTGTTGTTGTCGCGCGCGGCGGACCGGCGCCCGTGGCCGGAGGATAACGCGGAAATCCGCGCCGCGCCGCGGCTCCGCAAGGGTTTGGCCGCCCGTCGCGGTTCGGCGCTAGAATGCGGCGGTCACCCATCACGAACACAAGAGACAGGAACCGCCATGCACAACTTCCGCCTGAACCGCTCCCTCGTCCTCGCCGCCGCCTGCGCCGTCCTCGCCGCAGCCCCCGCCGCCGCGCAGACGATGAAGCCCGGCCTGTGGGAAATCACCAACAAGATGGGCGGCAGCGGCGACATGGGCGCCAAGATGGCCGCGGCGCAGGAACAGATGCAGAAAGCCATGGCCTTGATGCCCCCCGAGCAGCGCAAGCAGATGGAAAAAATGATGGCCCAGCAGGGCGTCAACATGGCCCCGGGCCAGGGCGGCGGCATGTCGAGCCGCATCTGCGTGACCAGGGAAATGGCCGCGCGCAACGAGGCCCCGGCCGCGCAAAGCGACTGCAAGCAGGAACAAATGCAGCGCAGCGGCAACACCACGAAATTCCGCTTCACCTGCGGCAACCCGCCCTCCACCGGCGAGGGCGAAGTCACCGTACACAATCCCGAGTCCTATACGATGAAAATGAACGTCACCCAGAAAGGCAAGAACGAGCGGATGACGATGGAGGCCCGGGGCAAATGGCTCAATGCCGACTGCGGCAGCCTGAAACCCCTGAAATGACCGCCGCCGCATATCCAACCGCAAACAAGACAACCCGCTCTTGAAACCCGCGCTCAGCCTCATCGCCGCCGCCCTCCTCGCCGCCACCGCCGCGCAGGCCGCAGAACCATTCCCCAGCAAGGTCATCCGCATGGTCGTGCCGCTCGCCCCCGGCGGTACCGGCGACACACTGTGGGCGAAGGTGGTGCAGGTGTCGGGGGCGAAGGTCAACTGACGGCAAGCACCGAATCTAAAAAACATTTTCATAACCGCATTGCCCCCAACCGCCCCCGCCCTCCCGGCCGCCATCGCCTGGATGACCGGCGCGCTGGTCCTGTTCACCGGCATGGCCATCGCCGCGCGTGAACTCTCCGCCGACCTCGGCACCTTCCAGCTCCTCGCCATCCGCAGCCTGATCGGCCTGGCCATTGTCTCGGCCCTGCTGCAAAAAAGCGGCTGGTCGCAACTCGGCGCCGCCCACCTGAAGCTGCACGCGCTGCGCAATCTGGCGCACTACGGCGGCCAGTTCGGCTGGTTTTATGCCATCGCGGCGATTCCGCTGGCGACCGTGTTCGCCATCGAGTTCACGGTGCCGGTCTGGACGGCGGTGTTCGCCGCGCTGCTGCTGGGCGAGCGCATCACCGCCCCCCGCGTGATCGCGATCGCCTGCGGGCTCGCCGGCGTGCTGGTGATCCTGCGGCCGGGCGCCACCATCGTCCATCCGGCGGCGCTGGTCATGCTGGCGGGCGCGATGTCCTTCGGACTGGCACACACGATGACCAAGAAACTCACCGCCCATGAGCCGATGCTGGCCATCCTGTTCTGGATGTCGGCGCTGCAACTGCCGCTGGGCCTGGTGCCAGCGCTGTTCCAGTGGGCGCCGCTGGCCCCGAAACACCTGCCCTGGCTGCTGCTGGTCGGCTGTGCCGGACTCGCCGCGCACTGGTGCATGGTGCGCGCATTGGCCCTGGCCGACGCCACCGTGGTGGTCACGCTGGATTTCCTGCGCCTGCCGCTGATCACGCTGATCGGGTTCTGGGTCTACCGCGAGCCGGCGGACTGGTACCTCGCCATCGGCGCCGCGCTGATCCTCGTCGCGAACCTGGTCAACGTGTTCGGCCGGCAACCGGAGGCCGGAGTCGCATAGTCCGCCAAAACCACCGCGGCCAGTTAAACTGCGGCAACCGCAGGTGTCGCCGCGCGCGGCCGTTCCCGCCCGTCAAATCCCGCCAGGAAACACGGTCAGATGGAATCCCAGGGAAATACGTCGGCGGTGCGTTCCGTCGGCGGATAAAACCAGCTTTTCAGCGCCGGGTACATGTGCTCGGCGCAGCGCTCCGGCGTCCAGCCGTCGGCGCGATGGACGCCGCGCAGCGGGCGCGACTGGCTCATCAGGAAAATCTCGTTCTTGCGCGTCGCGAACACCTGCGCGTTGACGCCCTTGGCTGCATCACTCAGCAAAAAAACCGCAAGCGGCGCATTGTGCTCCGGCGTGACCTGCTTTCTCTGCTCGATGCGGGCAGCCGCCGCAGGATCCTTGGGCGGAATGGACTCCGTCATGCGCGTCCATGCAACAGGGCCAATGCAATTGGAGCGCACGTTGAAGCGGAACA
The DNA here is from genome assembly GCA_964533495.1 of uncultured Bordetella sp. Taxonomy (GTDB): domain Bacteria; phylum Pseudomonadota; class Gammaproteobacteria; order Burkholderiales; family SG8-41. Next base: position 13,497 of record CAZHJU010000027.1, read on the forward strand.
TGTCGACCGCTATCGCCTTCGACATCGCCACCATACCGAGCTTGGCCGCGCCGTAGTTCACCTGACCCATGCCCCCGATCAAACCCGAGGTCGAAGTCATGTGCACGAAGGCGCCGGATTCCTGCTTGCGGAAATGGTCGGCCGCATGGCGGGAAACATTGAATGCGCCCTTCAGCATCACGTTGTAGACGGAATCCCAGTCGTCTTCGGTCATCTTGTGGAAAATCACGTCGCGAAGAATTCCGGCGTTGTTCACGATGCCGTCGATGCGGCCGTAATTGTCCAACGCGCACTGGACGATCTTCGCAGCACTACCGAATTCGGCGACGCTGTCGTAGTTGGACACGGCCTGGCCGCCAGTCTTCGCAATTTCGTCGACCACGCTCTGTGCCGGCGTGCGATCTCCGCCCGAACCGTCAAGCGCGACGCCGATGTCGTTGACAACAACCTTCGCTCCTTCAGCGGCAGCCAGCTTCGCGATCGCGGCGCCAATGCCACGACCCGCCCCCGTAACGATTACAACCTTGCCTTCCAGCATCTGTCGGATTCCTGTCATTTATACAGAGGTAAAAACACAAGCGGATTACTGCGCAGTCGCTCCCGATTCCCTGATGACCTTCGCCCACTTGGCCACTTCGGAACGCACGAATTCGGAGAATTGTTCCGGCATGATCGCCATGGGATCCGCGCCATGCGCAAGAAACGAATCATGTACGTCTCTCGATTTGACTATTTTCGAGAATTTCGAGTTCAGGATTCCGACGATCTCCAACGGCGTTTTCGCAGGCGCGAACATCCCGAAAAACGAGCTCGCCTCGAAGCCGGCGAGCCCCGACTCCGATATCGTCGGCAGCTGCGGCAGCACACCGGATCGCCTTGACGACGCCACGGCGACCGCCTTCAGCCTCTTCTCCCTGATATGCTGGATGGTGCCGGGCATGGTCGCGAACATGAGGTCGATGTGCCCGCCGAGAAGATCGATCACGGACGGCCCCATTCCACGATACGGCACGTGAATCAGCTTCACGCCCGCCATCGTGTTGAACAGCTCTCCCGCCAGATGGCTGACGCCTCCTATACCCGCCGATCCGTACTTCAGCATGCCGGGCCTGGGTTTTGCCAGACGAACGAGTTCCTTGACCGACCCCGCGGGAACCGACGGATGCAAAACCAGCACGGATGTCGTAATCGCGATAAGCGAAACCGGCGCGAAATCCCTGACGGGATCGTACGCGATCTTCTTGTACAAACTCACGTTGATGGCGTTGGGACCGGTGGCGCCGAAGAGAATCGTATAGCCGTCACCCGCCGCGCGGGCCACCGCCTCGGCACCGATCATGCCGTTGGCCCCGGGCCTGTTGTCGACGATGATCTGCTGGCCCAGCTCAGAAGACAGTTTCGTCGCCAGCAGGCGTCCGAGAATATCGGAGGTGCTGGGCCCCGGTGAATAGGGGATCACCATCCGGATCGGCTTCGCCGGATAAGGCTGGGCATGGACAGGGACGCACCATGGCAGGACGGCGACAAGCAAAAGCCGCAATAAGGTCCGTTTCATTTGCCGCCTCTGTCAGTCGATTTTCAGTTGGGCGCGCTTGGTGATGTTCGAGTACTTTTCGAATTCCTTCCTGATGAATTCCGCATACTCCTTCGATGTGTTGCCAACCGGATTGAGCCCCATCCCGATCAGAAGCTCCCTCATGTCCGGAGAAGCGATTGCCTTGACCGCCTCCTTGTTGATTCTGTCGACGATCGGTGCCGGAACGCCGCGCGGCGCCAGCGCCCCGTACCATCCACTCATGTCGAACCCCGGAACCCCGCTTTCGGCGACAGTGGGGATCTGCGGAAATCCTATGGACCGCGTCGCGCTCGAAACCGCCAGCGCATTGACTTTCCCGGCCTTCACATGGGGCAGGACGCCGGGAATGGCCGAGAAAAACATCTGAATCCGGCCGCTGACCAGATCCGCAAAGACGGCGCCCGCCCCTTTGTACGGAATATGCACCGTTTCTATCCCAGCCATCAGGTCAAACATCACGTTGGTCAGATGTTGCGAGCTTCCGGTGCCGGAAGACGCGTAATTGATCTGGCGCGGCTTGCTTTTCGCCAGGGCGATCAGCTCCGGAACCGTTTTCGCAACCGACGGATGCGTGACCAGCATGTAGGGAGACATGACCACCAGCGTTATCGGCGTCAGATCCCTGATGAAATCGTGCGGCAGATTTTTTATGAGGCTCGCATTGGCGGCGTTTGCGGCGCTCGCCATTAGAAAAGTGTAACCATCGGGGTGTGCCTTGGCGACGATGTCGGTTCCAATGACGCCGCCGGCGCCGCCACGATTGTCGATGATCACGAACTGCCCCAGCGAGGCCGCCAGTTTCTGGCCGAGCGCGCGCGTGACGATATCCGTGGCGCCTCCGGCGGCAAAAGGCACCACGAACCTGATTGGCCTTTCGGGATATCCCTGCGCGCCCGCGCCAACGCAATTCGTCATCAGGAAAAAAGAGATCAGGCAGCTGTATGCACGCATGGGTTTTCCTCTATTGCCTCTGCGTCCACTCTGCGCAGGCAGGCGCGTTTGCCATTCCGTATCCCAAAAATGATGTCTCTTTGGAATGACATATATAATATAGTGTCATTTTAAAATTACCAATTGTCAACGTCCATTTTTATGCATTCCCTGTGAAAATCCCGGCCCGCCGCGGCCGCCCTCACACATCAGCACGATTTATTGACGCATTGTTTTTTTCACGCCCTTTATTAGCAATTGATGTTTTCTAACCGCCTTCCTCTCCCGCCATGGATAACAACATTGATCGAATCACCCGGTTCATCGTGCAGCTCGAGTACGGGCAGCTCCCGGAACACGTCGTCCACGACTGTAAAAGAAGGATCATCGACACGATCGGATGCGGGCTCGGTGCCTTCCATGCCGAACCCTGCCGGATAGCCCGGCAGATGGCCTTGCGCGCCGAGGTGGAAAACGGCGCTCTTGTGCTGGGAACCGGGTCAAGGACGCTGCCGGAACTCGCAGCCTTCGCCAACGGCGTGATGATGCGGTATCTGGACGGGAACGATAGCTACCCTGGAGGCGGCGGGCACGCCAGCGACGCGATTTCGGCAATCATTTCCGTGGCGACGGCCATCAGGGCCGACGGGCGGGCGGTGATCACCGCCGTGGTCGCCGCATACGAGGTGTTTCACAATCTGTACAAGGCCGCCCGGCTGCGCGAGAAAGGCTGGGACCACGTCTTCTACATTGCGGTTGCCAGCACCGCCGGGGTGGCCAAGCTGCTCGGATTCACCGCAGAACAGACGGCCAATGCCATCGCGCTGTCCATCACGCCAAACCTGGCTCTCGAAGTGACGCGGCGGGGAAAGCTGTCGATGTGGAAAGGCTGCGCCGGAGGCAACGCCTCCAGGAATGGCGTATTTGCGGCGCTGCTGGCGGCCGAGGGACTGACCGGGCCGGACAAGGCCATCGAGGGAGTGCACGGACTCTGGCACATCGCCGGGAATTTCGAGATCGCGCCATTCCCCGGGAAAAACCGTCCTTTCCGGATCACGCAGGCCAATCTGAAATTCTTTCTGTCCGAATACCATTCACAATCCCCCATTTCAGCCGCGATTGCGCTTCACAAAAAATTGCCGGGCCTTGAAGGGATCCGGAAAATAACGGTCTTCACATATAAATTTGCGCAGCAGGAAATCGGGGAAGAACCCGAGAAATGGCACCCGACCACCCGGGAAACCGCGGACCACAGCCTCCCGTACATAATTGCCGCGGTATTGATTGACGGCGATTTCAGTGACGCGATTTTTTCAGATGCCCGGCTCGGCGACCAGGGAATTCACGGCCTCTCCGACAAGATTCGCGTAATCGAGGATCCTGAAATGACGCGGCAATTCCCAGAAAAAATACCGTGCCGCATAGAGATCGAGATGGACAACGGAGACAAGGTGTCATCGTCGATCGAACACCCCAGGGGACACTACATGAATCCCATGACCGATGACGAGGTCTCCGGCAAATTCATGCAGCTGGCCGCCCGGGCAGTGCCCGAAGGGCGCGCGAAAATTCTGCTCGAATTACTGTGGAAACTGCAGGAGCAAGGCAGCCTGGATGACATCTTCCAAAACGCCAGAACCCGCTGAATTCCGGCGCCGGACATCATGACCGGCCTCCCTGCTCCGCCCTTGCCGCTCGCTATGCCGTCTCCCGCAGTATCTTGCGCGCGTTGGCATGAAAGATCAGCTCCTTGTCGGAGTCGCTAATATTTTTGTTGTCGCGCAGCAACTGGACATCCTTCCATTTCATGCGCCCGCCCGGATCGTCATGCGGATAGTCCGTAGCGAACAGGAACTGGCTGGCCCCCAGAAAATTCACCGCGTCCGCCAGTTCCTCCTCTTCGGTCTCGATCGTGAAAAAGAAATTCTTCCGGAAATAATGACTCGGGGCCTTCTTGTTTTTCGGCTTGTAAACCTCTTCCGTAGTGATCCGCTTTCCTGATTGCACGCCTATGCCTCGCTGAAACCGGGGTGCGGCGTCTTCGTCATCGTAATCGAGCGGGGGCACTTCAAAGGCATGGTCAAATTTCTTCACAAGCGGCTTGATGAACGCCGTCCCCGCCTCGGTAAACACAAATTGCAGACCCGGCATTTCGTCGAGAAGCCCGCTGGTGACGAGGGACATCAGGCTCATGTGGCCGTCAACCGGCGCGAACAGCTCAAGGCCGTCCTGCTGAAACTTCAGCATGTTGCTGGTTCGGTGCCCGTGAGGAACGTTGTGAAGAAAAACCGGAATCTGAAGATCCTCGCATTTCCTGAAGAAGGGCCAAAGCTCCCGCCTGCTTCCCAGCATTTCCCCGAAAGTATGCTCCTTAACCGGGAATGCCTTGTCCAGGATGACCGCGCGGAAACCTTCCTTGGCGGCCCACTCCAGTTCCTTGATCGCGCCGTTCACATCCTGCAATGCCACCAGAGCCCCGCCAATCAGCTCGCTGGGGTATTTTTTGACGAGATTGAGTATCGACAGATTGTATGAATGCGCCATCGCGGTCGCCAGTTCGGGCTCTATGACATAGCTGAACCTGACCGATGAATATTGCGGAAATAGGAATTGGCGGTCTATCCCCATGCGCCGGTAATCCTCCAGGCGCTCCTCGATGTTCGACATTCCCTTGTACTTTGAACCCGTCCCGGGAGGCTTCAACGCGCTGACGCCGGCCATGCTGGGCTCCCCGGGGAATTCCATTCTCTCGAAAAGCCCGTCCTTGTTGAACCAATAGCGCGGCCGCAAGGCATCCAGAGGCCCCTCTATATAGTCATAAGCGTCTTTTGGCAGGATATGGGTATCTGCATCAATAATCATGTTTCGCGTCCTTGCTTGAAGTTTTAAATTCCACCGCCTTCATGTACTGCCATTTCTTCGTCAATACCGTCTCCACATGGCTTCTTGCCCGAATGTCACAAACGAAGCCCTGTTTTTTTGACCAGATTTCCGTACTTTTCGATTTCCGCATGGATAAATTTGGAAAAATCGGAAGGGGAGTTGCCTATCGGCTCAAGCCCCATTGATGTAAACAACCCCCTCAATTCCCGGGTTTCCAGCGCCTTGGATGCAGCCCCGTTCACGATGGAAATAACGGAGCCATTTGTGGCCTTCGGTGCCATCAAACCAAACCAGCCGCTCATGCCATAACCTGGCACACCGCTTTCGGCGATCGTCGGCAGATCCGGAAGCCCGGTTGCCCTGCTGGCACTGGTTACCGCCAGGGCCTTGAGCTTTCCTGCCTTGACATGCGGAATGATTGAAGGAATGGCGGAAAACTGCAACTGCACACGCCCCGCCACCAGATCCGCCACCGCCGCTCCGGTTCCCTTGTACGGAACGTGGTGGAGCTTCACATTGGCCATCAAATTGAACAATTCGGCCGCCAGATGCTGGGAGCTTCCGGCGCCGGCCGATGCATAATTCAACTGATCAGGACGCTTTTTGGCGTAATCAATGAATTCCCTGACCGAGTTTCCAGGCACCACCGGATTGACAACCAGCATATACGGCGCCATCACAACTAGGCTGATCGGCCTGAAATCCCTTTCGAACTTATGCGGCATGTTCGGAACCAGACTCTCGTTTGCGGCGTTTGCCGCAGTCGCCATCAACAGCGTGTAACCGTCCGCAGCCGCTTTGGCTGCGATGTCGCTGCCTATTACGCCACCCGCGCCCCCACGTGAATCGACCACGAAAGATTGCCCCAATACCTGGGCCATCTCATGGCCTATCGCTCTGGAAATTATGTCTGTCGCTCCCCCTGGAGCAAACGGCACGACAAGCCTGATCGGCCGGTTCGGATAGCCTTGATTTGCGCTGGCGATGTTTGCAAGCAGTAAAAACGCGGTGCAGACCCAGAACTTGAACAACATTTCCCCTCCTGAAATCTTGCTGTTGACGAGATGGCTCCAAGATCGCCGCTGCCACCGCCTCTTCGCCGGGACGCCGCGTTCCCGAGGCACGCCCCCTTGGAAATCGGCAAAACGTCATGCTTGCATGACTTTTTTTATGAGTGTCCTCTTGGTATGACATTCTGTCAAGCCCTGTTCCGCCTGCGTGACACACTCATTTTGTAGATCCGGAAAACCTCAAAAAGTGGCGTGGGAACGCGCTGCGCATCCCCTCGTGCCCGGGGATCTGCATCCGGAATTTTTCCCGCGCGCCAGAAAACCCAACAGCCGTGGAGAAACCCGGAAAGCGGAAGCGATTCAAACACCGAGCGATACAGCCACATGCCTGGCCGCGTTCCTGCCCCCCACAAAACACTCGGCCAGATTCCCCCCCGCCAAGTATATGTGCCCGAAAACGCCCCCGAGCTCCCCGGCCGCATACAGCCCCGAGATGGGCTCGCCAAAGGCATCCAAGACTTGCTGGAAGGTGTTATGCATGGGACCGCCATGCGTATTGATAGCGACAGGCCAGACCTCCCCCGCATAAAACGGCGGCGTGCGGACCGGAAGCATCGTCTCAGGCCTGCGCCCGAAATCGGAGTCCATGCCACTGGCGCACTGAAAATTCCATTTGTCGATGCTGTTTCGCAGTGCCCGCGGGTTGACCCCCAGGGAAACGGCCAGTTCCTCAACCGTTTCCGCCCTCTTGAGGATCCCGTTCTCGACCTCCTTCAGATTGTCGGCACTCCATTCGTAGCTGTAGTCCATGTCATTGGTGATCGACCTTCCCATGGGATAAAGCTTTCTGCCGTTTTCATCAAAAATCAGGTACGAAGGCATCCTCGGATGGCAGGATCCCTGGGGATCGAAAAAATCGAACTGCCTTACTCCGGTATCGGACAGATAAGGCTGGTACTCGTTTACATAACGATTTCCATGCTGATCCACGAGAATCCATGCCATTGTGGGTAGTTTTTTTCCCTGCCCCTCCCCCGGAATCCACGTCGGAAGCAGTTTGGTATAGATGCCGAAAGGATAGTCAGGATCAGGGTGCCGGAAACCGTAGGGCCCGTGGAAATGCCACATGTGCCAAAGCCCGGCCCCCACCTTCTGCGCCATCCTGATGCCGTCACCGGTATTGCTCCGATAGCTTCCGGACAACACGGGCCGCGAGGCAAAAAACTGGCTTTTCATCTCATCGTCCGACTCGAATCCGCCACAAGCCAGTAATACCCCGCCGCGGGCTTTTATGTCTCGAACCAATCCACTCCGATCGGAAACCCTGATACCGGCAACGCCTCCGTTTTCCCCGCACAAAAGCCGCTCCCCTCGGGTCGACAAGAGAACCGGAATTTTTCGAGCCCTGATGTTTTCCTCAAAGACCCTGAACAAAAGACAGCCGGGCCTGCTTGGCTTCACATGCGGATAGCATTCTTCAGCGTCAAAGTCAGGAACATGGACGACGCTGAGCAATCCCAACGAGTCGGTGCCGGGAAAGGGGTAGTTTCCCTCGGCCGGAACAAGTCTTGTCTCTGCGCCGCATGCTTCTGCCAGCCGCTGCAGAAATTCCGGCAGTTCGACCATGCCTTGCGCCAAAGTGCGCAGAACGCCATCGTCCGTACGCCCCCCGCAGGTTTCGGCCAGATAGGCATGGGTCTTTCCGGCATCAAGCCCCACCCTGATGCCCCCTGATGAAAGTATCGATATGCCTCCCGGCCAAGCCGACTTCTCGACGACGATAACCCTCAGCCCCAGGTCGGTAGCCTCTATGGCGGCAACGGCTCCGGCCGCGCCGTAGCCAACAACCACGATATCGCACTCATCGGCGCCCGCGCCTCCTCTTCGCTCATCCGTACCGACTCGCATCAGAAGCAACCGGCGACAAATTCATCAGAACGGCGCGGAGCCATGAATGGTAGTCTTCCAAAGCATCCGCCGTTGCGGCAGCTTATAGTCACCGATCGCCATGTGCTGCGATGACGAATTGTCCCAAATCAGGAAATCACCAGCCTTCCATTGGTGCCTGTATATCTCTTCTTCTTTTGTGCAATGCCGGTACAGCATGTCGAGTAACGGCCTTGCTTCGCTGTCGTCCATCCCCACGATTCCGGCAGTGGCCAGCTCATTCACATATATGCATTTTGTCCCTGTCGACGGATGCGTTCTGACAATCGGATGGATTGCGTCGGGAAGTTTTTCGCGCCCCTTGAAGGTGTCTCTGGAAGCCTCCCGGCCGTTCACTTCCTTGTGCTTTTCGTAGCGGTTGTCGAATCGATGAACGCTTTTCAAACCGGAAATTCTCTCTTTCAGATCGCCCGGCAACGTTTCATAGGCGTGCGCCGTGCTCACAAACCATGTGCTCCCGAGAGGTTTGCCGTCACTGACAGGGATTTCGATCGCATGAAGAAAGGAGTACATATGCGGTTCGGCCATGAACGAGGCATCCGTATGCCATGCCTGCCCCACGTCGACAAAGCCCACCTGCTCTCCATTCTCGTTCAGGATATTGGACAGCACCGTGACTTCAGGAACGCCGGAAATTTGAAATTTCCCGAGATCATGAATGCGGAGTTTCCCGAACATCGCGCTGAAATCCGCCATCTGGCGTGGCGTGACGCCTTGGTCACGGAACAAAACCAGAGACCTTGCATCAAGAATGTCCTTGATCTCCTTGACCAGGCCAGCACTTAGCGGAGACGAAAGATCCACGCCAAGAATTTCCGCCCCGATATGCGGATGAACATTTCTGATTTTTACGCTCATCGCTCGATCCCTTCCGTGGAATTCCACTCATTTGGATTTTGTAATTACCCTACGGGCCGGATCCCCAGCGCCGGCAAATCGCGACTTGACTATACGTCATTCTACAGTGACAATCAACAATCATTGTCTCGTTCATGTGACCATATTAATCCTGAAAAACCGGCAGCCTCTCGTCAGCCGAAGTCTTCCCGGCATGCCTCATCCTGAAAAGAATTGAGCCGCTTATGCAGACCATCACCGCAACCGAATTGATGTCATTCCTGCCTTTCATCAACAAGCCGATGGCACTACTCGATATCAGGGAAGCCGGGGAAATTCATGACGGGCACATCCCGGGCACGACCGCCCTGCCCCGCAGGATGGTCGAAATCCGGATTGCCCAAATGATTCCGTCTCCGGAAACCTTGATCGTTCTGTGCGACGAAGGAGGACGGAGGGCGGCTCTTGCAGCCGAAACGCTGGAAAACCTCGGCTATAAAAACGTCAGCGTCCTCAAGAGCGGGGTTCCTGCGTGGATTTCGGCCGGGGGATCCATCGTCAAAGGTAAAAACGTCCCAAGCAAGGCTTTCGCCGAGCACCTGTTCGAAGACGAGCGGATACCTCAGATTACTCCGGAATCCCTGAATGAATGGAAAACCAAGAACAAGCCGCATTTACTTCTGGATATCCGCTCGCCAGAAGAACATCGGATCGGATTCGTGCCGGGCGCCCAAAACGTGCCTGGCGTGGAAATAGGAAATCTTGTCGGGGACATTGAGAGTTCCGGGGTGCCCGTCGTCGTTCATTGTGCCGGCCGAACGAGAAGCATACTGGCATGCGCCACGCTCAGAGACCTCGGCCTGAGCAATGTGTATGCATTGAAAAATGGAACCATGGGATGGACGCTGGCGGGGCTGCCCCTGTCCACTCCAGAAGCCGGCGCGCTCCTGCCAGCGCCCACCCTCTCGAGCAAACGCGCCGGAGCGCAGCGCAGCAGGCTTCTGGCACAAAAATCCGGAGTTGGCTATCTCAATGCGGATTCCCTGAAAAAACTGCTCATGGAGCGCGAGGCCGGAAAAACAAATCTGTACGTGTTCGACGTTCGCCAGGAAAACAAATTCAAAGAATCCCACATAGACGGCTCCATTTCGCTCCCGGGCGGTCAGGCCGCCCTGTTCGCCGACGAACATATTGCGGTCGGCGGAGGAACGGTGGTTCTTGTTGACGACGATCAGACACAAGCAAACATCACCGCTTACTGGCTCCGCCGGCTCGGGTATCCGCATGTTTTCGTCCTTGAAGCGGGCATTCCTTCCTGGCAGGCGATCGGCGGAGCACTGGCCACGGGGCGCGGACGGACCAGGCCGTCATCGTTTCATGCCGCCCAGTCAAAAACAAAAAAAATGACGGCTTCCGATCTGCACGGGCTTCTGAGTAGTGAATCTCCCGTAAAAATCATTGATTTCAACACCAGCAAAAGATTTGCAGCCGGACACGTCCCGGGCGCCAGGTGGATGGCCCGGGGATGGCTTGAAGACAGAATCAATGATCTGCAGTTGAAAAGCGATGACAGGATCGTCACGGCCTGTCGGGACGGACTGCAGTCGACTTACGCGGCAGCCACATTGAAACGCCTCGGCTTCAAGGATGTATACGTCCTTGATGGCGGCCTCCAAGCCTGGAAGCAGGCCGGATTCTCATTGGCGGCCGAAAAAATCAAGGGGGACGCTAACGATGTCGTCCAGAATCCTTACGAGCGCACGAAAGAAGACATGATCAATTACCTGAGCTGGGAACAAAAGCTTGCAAAGCACTGACCATGGCAACGAGGAGAATAAAGGTGAACAAATTATTCGGCTGTCTGCTGTTTCCGATCATCGCGTTTTCACAGGGTTCCTTTGCCCAGGGTTACCCGGCAAAACCGATCCGGATAATCGTCGCATTTTCACCTGGAGGGGCCAACGATCTCATCGCCCGCCTCATCGGCCAGAAACTGGCTGAAAATTTCAAACAAAACGTCCTGGTCGAAAACAGGCCGGGGGCAGGAGGAAACATAGGCTCCGACTTCGTGAGCAAATCCCAGCCTGACGGCTATACATTGCTGCTTGGATCGACAGGCCCGCACACGATCAATCCGCACATATATAAAAACATGCCATACGACGCCTTGCGGGATTTCACCCCGATCTCGCTGATCGCAAAAAGCTCGGCACTTCTCGTGGTGCATCCGTCGATTCCGGCAAATTCAGTGTCGCAGCTCATGGCGCTGTCCAAAAGAAAAAATGTGCACCTTAATTACGCGTCGTCCGGCAACGGAAGCTCCGGCCATCTGGCGGGCGAGCTTTTCAGGTCTCTGGCGGAAATCGACATCCAGCATGTCCCGTACAAAGGCAACGGCCCTGCGTTCACGGACCTGGTTGCCGGCAATGTCGAAATGATGTTTGCGAACAAGCCCGGGGCGCTGCCATACGTAAGCACGAACCGGCTGAAGGCGATAGCAATAACCTCCATGCAAAGGGATCCCAATCTACCCTCCGTTCCTGCCGTGGCCGAAACGGTTCCCGGATTTGAAGCCAGCACATGGTGGGGACTTCTGGGGCCGGCCGGATTGCCCGCCGATATCACCCAGAAGCTTGCGCAGGCGGCGACCAAGGCCGTCTCGAACTCCGACATACAGAAGAAATTTGTCGCCATGGGCGCCGATGTCCTGCATTCCACACCTGCGGATTTTGCGGAGCAGATCGGCAAGGACTATGAAAAATACGGAAAGCTCGTGAAGCTTGCCGGAATGGGAATCTAGGAATTGGACAAGTTTACAGATCAGCGATGGGGAGCAAACCGTGTCTTATGACCCCTTGATAAACGAGCATCAGGAAAAAATCAGAAAAGCGCTCGCCATGGGGGGCGACGCAAAGCTCCTCCAGAGGAAGAACAGCGGAATCCTGAATGCCCGGGAAAGAATCTCCTATCTGCTGGACCAGGAATCCTTCCTCGAATCGGGGCTTCTGGCCGCGTCAATCAGACCTGAAGTTCGGGACAAAACGCCCGCGGACGGGAAAATCACCGGCCTCGGCAAGGTCGAAGGACGGAAAATTGCGATCGTTTCCGACGATTTCACGGTCATGGGCGCGTCGAACAGTGATATCAACGCCCGGAAGATCCAGCACATCCGCCAGGTGGCGGACAACCAGGGGCTTGCCATGGTTTATCTGTGTGAGTCGGCTGCCGCCAGAATGCCGGATGCCATGGGATCTTCTGGAATCGCGCGCAAGGAAGCCCCCACGCAGTTTCTGCGCACCAGGGAAACACCCTGGGCAGCGGCGGTTCTAGGAAAATGCTACGGGCTCTCCCTCTGGAATGCCTGCATGTCCGACTTCGTCGTCATGCGAAAAGGCGCCACGATGTCCGTATCCAGCCCGCGGATCACCTCGATGGCCATCGGGGAAGAAATGGATCCTGAAACCCTGGGGGGATGGCGCCTGCATACCGAAACCACTGGCCTGGTCGACGTCGCCGTCGACAGCGATGAGGAAGCACTCGATCTCGTCAGGAAATTCCTCGGCTATTTTCCCAGCAATCACAATCTCCCACCACCAACGCATCCGGTTCCGCCCGATTCGGAGGGGGGATCCAAAACCATACTCGATCTGCTTCCGCTTTCCAGGAGCCAGGTATACGACGTAAGAAAAATAATCGCCGCGATTGTCGACAAGGGATCGATGTTCGAAACGAAGCCTCGCTATGGGAAATCCATTGTCACGACACTCGCAAGAATCAATGGGAAATCCGTTGGAATTGTCGCGAACAATCCCCTGTTCAAGGGCGGCGCCGTTGACGTCGATGCCTGCCAGAAAGCGACGGGGTTTTTCGTGCTGTGCGATTCCTTCAATATTCCCCTGATCCTGCTGGCCGACGTTCCGGGGTTTCTCGTCGGCGTCGATGCCGAAAGAAAAGGAGCACCGGGAAAGATCGTCAACTGGATGAACGCCCTGTCTCTTTGCACCGTGCCGAAACTGGCGATTGTCATGAGAAAAGGCTACGGACAGGCCCTAGTCAACATGGGGGGATCCGGCAATGCACACGAATTCGCCCTTTGGTTCACGGCCGAGTTAAGCCTGATGGATCCGCGCACGGCCGCCACGGCAGTCCACGGAGTCAAAGAATCGGACGATCCGGAAAAATTCAGGCAGGTGGTCGAAAATCTGACGAAAGAAACGTCGCCGTATGAGCGCGCCGCCACGTACACAACGCACGCCATACTGGACCCCAGGGACACCAGAACCTATCTGGCCCAGGCGCTCGAATACTATCAAAACGACCTGACCGGGGGCATCGGAAAACACAGACTGTCCACCTGGCCGACAAGCTACTAATCATCAGACGGGAAAATCGTGGAACTTGGACTCAAGGGCAAACACGCGCTCATCACCGGTGCCAGCCGCGGAATCGGCAAGGCAGTCGCCAAACAGCTTGGACTGGAAGGGGTCGATTGCGCGATCTGCTCCAGGAACCCGGAAACCTTGGCGCGCACGGCCGATGAATTGTCGAGCCTTACCGGCCAGAAATATCTGCCTGTTGCCGCAGACATCTCCGACCGCGGATCCATCGAGAATTTCGTTCAAAGGGCCTCCGATGAGTTCGGGCATATCGACATTCTGGTCAACTGTGCCGCCAGGGTCATGACTTCCGAATCCAAGGAAACCCTGCAGAACACGCACGATGAAATGGTCATGCAGGACTTTCAGGAGAAATTCCTCGGATACCTGCGCTGCATCCGTTCGGCAGTCCCGTTCATGATCAAGGCAGGCGGCGGCAGAATAGTCAACATCAGCGGCTCATCCGCCAGGTTCGGCGGCTTCATATCGGCTGGCGCGCGCAACGCGGCAGTCGTGAATCTGTCCAAAAGCCTTTCCATCGAGCTGGCTCCCCACAGGATCTGCGTAAACTCCCTGCTGCCAGGCATCACGAAAACGGAAGCTTATGAAACAAAAATGGTCGCACAGGCTTCCAACAAAAAAATTTCCGTGGATGAGCACATTGCGCAGGTGAATTCCCGCCGAACCATCGGACGCGTCGTCACTGCGGAAGAACTTGCAAAGGTCGTCGTGTTTCTGTGCTCCCCTTGCGCCATAGGCATTAACGGGGAATGCATTGCCGTGACCGGCGGCGAAGGAAACATCGTTTTGTATTAGCCGGCTGGCCAACAGCGGGATGCCCAGCGCTTCCGCCGCCCTCCCCTTCCGTCTTCGCGATCCACACGGGGAGCGCCATGCCGCCGGAGATGCCTGTTTCACCAACCAATGTCGCAGAGAAAGAAGGAAATGGCGGATTTTTCGAAATTGCTCAATCCCAGGGGAGTTGCAGTCGTCGGTGCCTCCCAGGAACTGCATCGCATCGGCGGACAACCCGTCCGGAATCTCTCGGATTTCGGGTACCCCGGGGAAATTTATCCCGTAAACCCCAAATACCGGGAAATAAAAAACCTGACCTGTTATCCGGACATCACCGAAGTGCCGCCGGATTGCGATCTCGCCGTAATCGCGGTGGGCGCGAAATTCGTGCCCTCGATCATCAGGAAATGCGGCCAGAAGGGAATTTCTTACGCTGTCATACTCAGTTCCGGCTTTGGCGAGGCGGGAGATGAAGGAGCGAACCTCCAGCGTGACCTGATCAACGCCATTTCCGAAAGCGGCGTCCGCGTCATAGGCCCCAATTGCGTCGGGCTGCTGAACCTGAAGACACGAATGTTTTGCGGCATGGGCACCGGTTTTCAGGACCCCGGAATGAAATCCGGACCTGTTGCGATGGTCACCCAGAGTGGCGGCGTGGGATTCTCGGTCGTATCGTTGGCCGAACGGTCCGGCGTCGGATTCAACTACGTCATTTCGTCGGGCAATGAAGTCGACATCAGCACTCTCGAGCTTATCGACTATTTTCTGGATCAGGAGGACGTCGATCTGGTCGCATCGTACATCGAAGGCGTCAGCAACGGCAGAAAATTGATCGAGGTCGGCAACAAGGCCCTGAAAGCCGGGAAGCCGATCGTCATCTGGAAAAGCGGAAACACAAAAGCGGGACGAAGCGCAGCGGCATCCCATACCGCCAACCTGACAGCCAGTTACGAACTTTACAAGGCGGCATTCGCGACCGGGGGATTCATCGAGGTGAACGACGTCGACGATTTTGTTGACATTGCCCAGTCGTTCCACAAAAAACGCCTCCCCCGGGGCCGGAACGTCGCGATAGTCACCACCTCCGGCGGCGCCGGTGTCGTGCTTGCCGATCACTGCGAAAATAACGGCCTGCAACTCCCCCCTGTTTCAGAATCCGCGGCCCTGACCCTGCAGAAAATACTCCCCCCCTTTGCCGCCATCGGCAACCCTCTGGACATGACCGCCCAGGGCCAGAACGACATAGGCCTCAGCCCGCACAACCAAGTGGTCAAAGTCATGCTCGACGATCCGAAAATCGATCAAATCATCGTCCGCAACGGGAACGTTCACGGTAAAGCGGGAAGCGCCTGGGCGGAGGAACTCGCGGAAATCGCCAACAGCACATCCAAGCCGATCATGGTGTCGTGGGGCATCGTCATTGACGGCACCGACGGAGTCGCGGAGCAACTGAAAAAGAACGGCGTCCCCTGCATATCGACACCATACCGCCTCGCCGCCGCCATGGGGGCCATCACAAAATTTTCTGAACGCGCCCGTTCCTGCCAGACCGACACCTCCACGTCCTCTCCCCGCCCCCCCGCCGTGAAAGATCTCCTCCTGCCTGCAAATCAGCGCGTCATCGGCGAGCATCATTCGAAAACACTGCTTGCCCGGTACGGAATAGCCGCCACCAGGGAAATACTTGTTCCCGTCGACGGCATCGAGGCACTGGAAAGCTGTCCGCTCGACTTCCCCGTAGCCGTCAAGATTGAATCCCCCGATGTTCCGCACAAAACAGAATTGGGGGCGGTGAAGCTGAAAATAACTTCGCTCGATGAGCTCAAATCAGCATCCATGGAAATCATCGGGAATGTATGCGCAAAAATCCCAAGCGCCAGAATCGAGGGCGTCCTGGTGCAGGAAATGGTTGACGGTCTTGAAGCCATCGTCGGGGTGGTCAACGACGAGCACTTCGGCCCGGTCGTCATGTTCGGACTCGGCGGCATCTCCACGGAACTGCTGAAGGATGTGTCATATCGGTTCGCGCCGTTCGGCAGGCAATCCGCGCTCGAAATGATCGAGGAAATCAGGAGCAGCCCCCTGTTCCACGGCTACAGAAACACCCCGCCGCTGGATATCGACGCGCTTGCCGAAACCCTCTCAAGGGTGTCGTATCTCGCGGCGGATCACTCCGAAAAAATTTCGGAAATCGACATCAACCCGCTTTTCGTCAGGGTCAAGGGAAAAGGCGTGGTCGCTGCCGACGCCCTGATCGTGCTGAAAAAAGACAAGTGACAAGCATTCAGGAATGCAGCCTCCAACCCAACCTGGTATTTTTGAAGGACACCGTCATGAGTGACAGAATCGAAATCCGCTCCGAAATCACCGGCACCGTCTGGAAAGTCAACGCCCGACCCGGAGACAAGGTGAGCGCCGGCGACGCAATCATCGTCATCGAATCCATGAAAATGGAAATTCCCGTCATTGCCGAAGATGGTGGAACCGTAGTCGAGGTTCTCGTCAGCGAAAAATCCCCGGTCAGCGAAGGGCAAGTAGTCGCGATCATCGCCGAATAAGCAGTTTTTGATTGCAACCCAACCTCTTATTTTTGTTATAATTTTTAGAGGGATAAATCTAATTTATTGATAATGCCTCGAACAAACAAAGCCTCAAAATCGTCTGCCGAAAGAATCAACGAAGCCATGGTAGTCGAAGGAATCGAGTCACCCAGCGGGCTGGCCCGCAAAATCGGATTGCCCAGGCAGACGGTCCATCGCTGGCTTAGCGATGGGATATCGAACATCAACTATCGGAATCTGCTCAAGCTTGCCGATGCCTTGAACGTCAATGCGCGCTGGCTCATGTACGGCGAAGTCGGCCCGGTGAAACTGCCTTACACGAACCCGGAAGAAGCCGAGGCCCTGGGACTCGCCAGAACCCTCTCAAAAAGCAATCTCCAGCAATGGCTTTCCTTCGGCAGAGCCCTGAAGGAAGTGCAGCGCGTTCGCAAGAAAAACAAGAAAACAACCGCTGCGTAAGCAGTCGATGCGACTCCGCCCGGGTTCTTGATCAATCCCCGGCTTTCCGTCTCCGCCAATAAAAACGGGAAACGGGATACCTAGATCTGCACCATCTCGAAATCGCTTTTCGCCGCCCCGCAATCCGGGCAAGTCCAGTCGTCCGGAACATCCTCCCAGGCGGTACCCGGCGGAATGCCGCTGCCCGGATCACCAACAGCTTCATCGTATACATAACTGCATACCAGACACTGCCATTTTTTCATGTTTTCCACCACGTCACGCAAGCCGGATCCCACCCCTCGAAAACGCCGCCGGGGCAGCAAATGCGGAAGCCTTCGACAACGTCTTCTCTGAATGACATTTTTTTATTATGTCTTTCAATAATGACAATCGTCAAGAACGCCATCCAGCTTCCAGGCGGCGAACCCGAATCGCACGCGAGAACCTGCCGTATTGTCCGCAAGGACATATCCTGCGCAAATTCCATGACAGACCATCCGGCAGATCTCTTGCCCGGGTTCTCGCAGACTGCCGGCCCGCAAGCCTTGTCCTATAATCACCATCATTCATCCACAAACCACCGTCCCGCTGCTGAAATCACGTCATGCAAACCAAAATCCCCTGCGTCATCATGCGCGGCGGCACGTCCCGCGGCCCCTTCCTGCTGCTCGACGACCTGCCCTCCGATCCCGCCATCCGCGACGGGGTGCTGCTCGCGATCATGGGCTCGCCGCACGAAATCCAGGTCGACGGCATCGGCGGTTCGCATTCGGTGACCAGCAAGGTCGCGATGATCGGCAAGTCGAAGCGGCCCGACGCCGACATCGACTATTTCTTCGCGCAGGTGCAGATCCACGAGAAGTTCGTCGACACCAAGCCCACCTGCGGCAACATGCTGGTCGCCGTCGGCCCCTTCGCCATCGACGCCGGGCTGGTGCCGGCGCAGGACGGCGAAACGAGGGTGCGCATCCACAGCGTCAACACCGGCGCGCTGGTCGAGGCCATCGTGCAGACGCCCGGCAGGCAGGTGCAGTACGAGGGCGACGCCTCGATCGACGGCGTGCCCGGCACCGCGGCGCCGGTCGGCATCAACTTCAGCGAGGCCATCGGCGCGGTCACCGGCAGGCTGCTGCCGACCGGCAGACCGCGCGACGTCATCGACGGTGTCGAGGTGAGCTGCGTCGACATCGCGATGCCCATCGTCATGATGCGCGCCGCCGACATGGGCAAGACCGGCCATGAAGCCGCCGTCGAGCTGGATTCGGACCGCGCGCTGATGGAACGCATGGAAGGCATCCGCCGCAAGGCCGGCGTGCTGATGGGCATGGGCGACGTGTCGAAGAACATCGTGCCGAAGATCGCCCTGCTCGCCCCGCCGCGCAACGGCGGCACGATCAGCTCGCGCTACTTCGTGCCCGAAACCTGCCACAAGTCGCACCCGGTCACCGGCACGGTGTGCATCAGCGCCGCCTGCGCGATTCCCGGCACACTGGCGGCGGAAATCGCGCCGCTGAAAGCCGCGCCGCAGGGCATGGTGAAGATCGAACATCCCTCCGGCATGATCCTGATCGACCTCGACGCCGATTTCACCGGCGGCAGGCAGGAGCTGCGCCGCGCCGCGCTGGTGCGCACCGCGCGCCGCATCTTCGAAGGCAATGTCATGGTGCCGTCGAAGGTGTGGGCGGGAAAAACGGCGGCGGCAAAGCGGGCGGCCTGAACATTTCTGCACCCCGTTCCTTCCACTCCGCCACTCCGGCTTGCGCCGGAATGACGAATCGCGGCCATCAGGGTTTCCGCCCGTGACCGCCCCCGCAGTTTCCCCGGTCGCCGTCATCGGCGGCGGTTACGCCGGCATGGCCGCAGCGGTGGAGCTTGCCGCGCGCGGCGTGCCGGTCACGGTGTTCGAGGCCGCGCCGGCGCCCGGCGGGCGCGCGCGGCGCGTCACGGTCCACGACACCGCGCTCGACAACGGCCTGCACATTCTCATCGGCGCGTACTCGGAGACGCTGCGCCTGATCGACAAGGTCGCGCCGCGGCGCGATTCGTTCCTGCGGCTGCCGCTGGACCTGCGGGTCCATCAGCGCTTTCATCTGCGTGCGCCGAAACTGCCGGCGCCGCTGCATCTGGCCTGGGCGCTGCTCACTGCGCGGGGCCTGTCTCCCGCCGACAAACGCGCGGCGGCGGGCTTCATGCAGGCGATGAAGGCAGGGCGTTACCGCCTCGACCGCGACCGCACGGTCGCGAGCCTGCTCGAAGAACATTCACAACCCTTTGTTTTAATTGAGAATCTGTGGAAACCGCTGTGCATCGCTGCGCTCAACACGCCGACAGCGCGCGCCTCGGCGCAGGTTTTCCTGAACGTACTGCGCGACAGCCTCGGTGCCGGGCGCGCGGCGAGCGACCTGCTGCTGGCGCGCATGGACCTCGGCGCGCTGTTCCCGAAACCCGCGGCCGATTTCCTGCGCTCGCGCGGCAATCCGGTGGAATCCGGCGCCACGGTGGAGAGCGTCACGCGCGACGGCACGGGCTTCAGGCTGCAGGTGCACGGGGCATCGCGCCGCTTCGACCGCGTGATCTGCGCGGTCGCGCCGCACCGCGCCGCGCCGCTGCTGGCCGGCATCCCGGAACTCGCCGCCGCGAAAGCGCGGGTGGAGGCGCTGCAGTACGAGCCCATCCACTCGGTGTGGCTGCAGTTCGACGGCGCCGTGCGCCTGCCCGCGCCGATGATCGGCCTCGCGGACAGCCCGGCGCAATGGCTGTTCGACCGCGAGGCGATCTGCGGCCAGCGCGGGCTGGTCGGCGCGGTGATCAGCACGTCGGAGGAACACGCCGGCGAGGCGCAGGACGCGCTGGCGGAGCGCGTGATCTCGGATATCGGGCGGCACTTCGGTCCGCTGCCGCCATTGCGGTGGCATCGCGTGATCGCGGAAAAACGCGCGACCTTCAGCTGCACGCCGGACCTCGCGCGGCCGGCAACGGCCACGGACTGCCCCGGCTTCCTGCTGGCCGGGGATTACGTCGCCGGCGATTATCCGGCGACGATCGAAGGCGCGGTGCGCAGCGGCGTCGCCGCGGCGGCGCAGGTGCGCTAGCCGGCGCTCCGCATGCCGGACCCCGGCTCCACCGGACCGGCATCGTATAATCGGACGCGAACAGACCATCCACACGGGGAGAGGGCAATGGCCGAACGCGAAGCCATGGAGTACGACGTCGTCATCGTCGGCGCGGGACCCGCCGGGCTCGGCGCGGCGATCCGCCTGAAGCAGCTGGCGGCGGAACAGGGCCGCGAAGTCGGCGTCTGCGTGCTCGAAAAAGGTTCCGAGGTCGGCGCGCACATCCTCTCCGGCGCGGTGATGGACCCGATCGCGCTGAACGAGCTGATTCCCGACTGGAAGGAAAAGGACGCGCCGCTGAACACGCCGGTCAGCGAGGACCGTTTCATGTTCCTCACGGAGACCGGCAGCTTCAAGGTGCCCTCCGCCCTGCTGCCGGGTTGCTTCCAGAACCACGGCAACTACGTGATCAGCCTCGCCAACGTCACCCGCTGGCTGGGCCAGCAGGCCGAGGCGCTGGGCGTGGAAATCTTCCCCGGCTTCGCCGCCGCGGAAGTGCTGTTCGACGAGGCCGGCCGCGTCAAGGGCGTCGCCACCGGCGACATGGGCATCGGCAAGGACGGCCAGCCCACCGACGCCTACCAGCCCGGCATGGAACTGCACGCGAAGTACACCTTCTTCGCCGAGGGTTGCCGCGGCCACCTCGGCAAGCAGTTGCAGGAAAAGTTCAGGCTGCGCGACGGCGTCGATCCGCAGGTCTACGGCATCGGCCTGAAGGAGCTGTGGGAGATCAAACCGGAAAAACACCAGCCCGGCCTCGTAATGCACACCGCCGGCTGGCCGCTGCAGAACGACACCTACGGCGGTTCGTTTTTCTACCACCTCGAGGACAACCTGGTCGCCATCGGTTTCGTCGTCGGCCTCGGCTACGGCAATCCGTACCTGAGCCCATACGAGGAATTCCAGCGCTACAAGACGCATCCGGAAATCCGCGGCTTCCTTGAGGGCGGCAAACGCATCGCCTACGGCGCGCGCGCGATTTCCGCGGGCGGCCTGCAGTCGCTGCCGAAGCTGGTGTTCCCCGGCGGCTGCCTCGTCGGCGACGACGCCGGCTTCCTCAACGCCTCGCGCATCAAGGGCAGCCACGCCGCGATCAAGTCGGGCATGCTCGCCGCCGAGGCAGCCTTCGCCGCCCTGTCGGCCATATCAGGCAGCGACAATCCGCCGGCCGAACTGTCCGCCTATCCCGAAGCCTTCAGGGCCAGCTGGCTGCACGAGGAACTGCACAAGGCGCGCAACTTCAAGCCCTGGATGAGCAAGGGCCTCTACACCGGCACGCTGATGGTCGGCATCGACCAGGTGCTGTTCCGCGGGCGGGCGCCGTGGACGCTGCATCACGGCCACGCCGACCACGAGACGCTGAAACGCAAGACCGAGTGCGCGCCGATCGATTATCCGAAGCCCGACGGCGTGATCAGCTTCGACCGCCTGTCCTCGGTGTTCATCTCGAACACCAACCACAACGAGGACCAGCCGGCGCACCTGACGCTGAAGGATCCGTCCGTGCCGGTCAGCGTCAACCTCGAACTCTACGACGCGCCCGAGCAGCGCTACTGCCCGGCCGGCGTCTACGAGATCGTGCGCGACGACGACGGCGGCAATCCGCGGCTGCAGATCAACGCGCAGAACTGCGTGCACTGCAAGACCTGCGACATCAAGGACCCGACGCAGAACATCGTCTGGGTGACGCCCGAGGGCGGCGGCGGTCCCAATTACCCGAACATGTGAGCCGCGGCGCAGCAGATACCAGCCTGGCCCTATAATCGACGGGCAGCACACTATTTCCATGGCCAAATCCCCTCCTCCAGGCGCGCGCGGCGGCATCATCAATGGTGATGCCGTCTATCTGCGCGCGATTACCGAAAGCGTCCTCGGCTGGTCGGCTCCGAAGGCGCGCCTGCAGAAGGCGCTGGCAGAGGACAATTTCCTGCTCTTCGCCCAGCGCATCCTGCCGCTCAAGCCCCGCCTGCGAAACCAGGCCTGCCTGGAAATCCTGCTGCGCCTGCAGGAAGAGGAAGACAACATGCTGCCGCCGGGCGGATTCTTTCCGGTGGCGGAATCGCTCGGCATGCTGGAAGACATCGACCGCTGGGTTGTGCGGCATACCGCGGCCTGGTGCGAAAAATGGATTGAGAATGAGAATGCGCCGATGTGCTGCATCAACCTGTCCGCGGACGCGCTGCTCAATCCGGAGTTTTCAGGTTTTGTCCGGGCACAGATCAAACAGCATGATGTGAACGGCAGCCGGCTGTGTTTTGAAATCGCAGAATCCGATGCCATCGCCCATTCAGGGGCCGTGCGCAAATTCATCCGCGCGCTGAAACCGCGGGGCTGCCGCTTTACACTGGATAATTTCGGCAGCGCCAAAGTTTCATTCGCGCACATCAAGGACCTGCCCATCGACTACCTGAAAATCGACGGCAGCATCATCCAGAACATCATCACCAGCCCCGGTGACTTTGCCCGCGCACGCGCCATCAGCCTGACCTGCCAGCGCCTGGGCATTCGCGCCATCGCGCAGAGCGTTGAAAGCAAGGCCGTGCAGAGCAAGCTGACGGAAATCGGTTTTGACTATGCGCAGGGCTTCGGCATCTCCCACCCCGGGCCACTGGCCAAAATCCGCTGCTGATCCGCAATCATCGGGCGGACCCTGCTGCAGATCCCGGTTCAGATTTTTCGCGAGCCCGGATACGCGCGACACTCCGGGAAACCCGGAGGAACATAATAACCATTTGTCTTTATTGATATTTTTATTGTGGCCGGATACGGCCACGCGTTACAGGGCCTCGAATACGCCCGCAGCGCCCATGCCGGTGCCGATGCACATGGTCACCATGCCGTACTTCTTTTTGCGCCGGCGCAAACCGTGCAGCAAGGTCGCGACACGAATCGCGCCCGTTGCCCCCAAAGGATGACCCAGCGCGATCGCGCCGCCCTGCGGATTGACCTTCGCCGGATCGAGCCCGAGCTCGCGAATCACCGCCAGCGATTGCGCGGCGAAGGCTTCGTTGAGCTCGATCCAGTCGAGCTGCTCCTGGCCGACGCCCGCCTGCGCCAGCGCCTTCGGAATCGCCTTCACGGGGCCGATGCCCATGATGTCCGGCGGCACGCCGGCCACGGCATAGCCGGCGAAACGCGCCAGCGGCTTCAGATTGTAACGCTTCACCGCGGCCTCGCTCATCAGCACCACGGCGCCGGCGCCATCCGACATCTGCGAACTGTTGCCGGCGGTGACGCTGCCCTTCGCGGCAAAGGCCGGCTTGAGTCTGGCCAGCGCCTCGACCGAGGTGTCACGGCGCGGCCCCTCATCCTGGATCGCGGTTTTCGTGCGCACCGCGATCTCCCGCGTGGCGAGGTCCGGCAGGCGCTCGACGATGTCGTACGGCGTGATCTCGTCGCGGAACTCGCCGGCGTCGGTCGCCTGCACCGCGCGGCGGTGGCTTTCCGCGGCGAACAGGTCCTGGTCCTCGCGGCCCACCTTCCACTGCGCGGCGACGCGCTCGGCGGTGATGCCCATGCCGTAGGCGATGCCGTAGTTTTCGTCGCGCTCGAAAATCGCCGGGCTGAAGCTCGGCTTGTTGCCGCCCATCGGCACCATGCTCATGCTCTCGGTGCCGGCGGCGATCATCACGTCGGCCTCGCCGAGACGGATGCGCGCCGCGGCGTCGGCCACGGCCTGCAGGCCGGAGGAGCAGAAGCGGTTCAGCGTCAGGCCCGGCACGGCGTCCGGGAACCCCGCCAGCAGCAGCCCGATGCGGGCCACGTTCATGCCCTGCTCGCCCTCGGGCATCGCGCAGCCGGCGATGACGTCGCCGATCTCGCGCGGGTCCAGCCCCGGGCACTGCGCCAGCGCCGCCTTCAGCACGTGCGCGAGCAGGTCGTCGGGACGGGTGTTCTTCAGCATGCCGCGCGGCGCCTTGCCGACGGCGGTGCGCGTGGCGGCGACGATGTAGGCGTCCTGGATTTGTCGGGCCATGGTCAGTTCCTGAGAGGCTTGCCCGTCTTGAGCATGTGCTCGATGCGGGCCTGCGTTTTTTCGGTGGCGATCAATTCCATGAAGTGCCGGCGCTCGAGGTCGAGCAGCCACTGCTCGTCGACGAGGCTGCCGCCCTCGACGTCGCCGCCGCACATGACGGTGGCGACTTTCCGCGCAATCAGCCGGTCATGATCGGAAATGTAGCCGCCGGCGTGCATGTTCTCGACGAAGGCACGGATGGTCGCAATGCCGCTGCGGCCCAGCACGGGAATCGCCTTCGCGCGCAGCGGCGGCCGGTAGCCGGCCGCGGCCAGCGCCCGCGCTTCGGCCTTGGCGATCTCCAGCAGCTCGAAGCGGTTCATGACCACGCGGTCGGTCGCGCGCAGGTAGCCGATCTCGCGCGCGTGCTCGGCGCTGCGCCCGACCTCGGCCATCGCCACCGCCCTGAAGTATTTCTGCAGGAAGGGCGAGATGTCGCCGCCCTTCGCTTCCGCCGCGGCGCGCATCGCGAATTCCTTGCAGCCGCCGCCGGCGGGCAGCAGGCCGACGCCGGCCTCGACCAGGCCGATGTAGCTCTCCAGCGTCGCCACCGCGCGGTCGCAGTGCATGATGAACTCGCAGCCGCCGCCCAGCGCCAGCCCATCGACCGCGGCCACCGTCGGCACCATCGAATACTTGAGCATCTGCGTCGTCACCTGGAACTGCTCGACCAAGTGCTCGACCTCGGCCAGCCTGCCGGCCATCAACTGGTCGGCGACGCCGAGCTGGCGCGCCACTTTCAGCGCCAGCGATTCGGCCTCGCGCCTGGCCTGCTTGAACAGCCTGCCCAGCGCCGAAGGCGGCGCCGGCGGCGCCTTGGAGCCGCTGCCGCTGGTCTTCTTCAGGTTCGCGCCGACCGAGAACGGCGGCTCGGTCTGCCAGATCACCAGGCCGGCGTAGCCGCGCTCGGCCTCGTCGATGGCCTGCTGCACACCCTGCAGCACGTCGTCGCCGATGGCATGCATGCGGCTCTTGAAGCTGACGATCGCGATGTCGTCGCCCATGTGCCAGCAGCGTACACCGTCGGTCTCGAAGATGGTCGTGCCGTAGCTGCGGCTTTCGCCGGCCAGCCTGTCGGGAAACGGCTGGCGCCGGTAGACCGGCAGCGCGGAGCGCGGCTGGTAGTTGCCGCTCTCCGCCGAATAGGAGCCGTCGGGCCGGTGCACGCCCGTGCGCGCGGGATCGACCGCCCAGGCCGGCAGCGGCGCGCCGACCATCGACCTGCCGGCGGCAATGTCGGCGGCGATCCAGCCGGCGACCTGCTGCCAGCCGGCGGACTGCCAGATCTCGAAAGGCCCGGCGTCCCAGCCGAAGCCCCAGCGGATCGCGAAATCGAGGTCGCGCGCGTTGTGGGCGATGGATTCGAGATGCAGCGCACAGTAGTGAAAAGTGTCGCGGAAGATCGACCAGATGAACTGCGCCTGCGGATGATCCGAGGCGTGCAGTTGCGAGAAACGTTCCGCCGGGTTCTTGTTCTTCAGGATTTCGACCACGGCCTCGTCGGCCTTGCCGTCGGCGACGCGGTAGCCCCCGGAAACGAGGTCGAGCACCTGGATGTCGCGGCCGACCTTCTGGTAGACGCCCTTGCGCGTCTTCTGGCCCAGCGCGCCGGCATCGATCAGCTTCTGCATCCAGGCCGGAATTCCGTAATATTTGTGCCAGGGGTCGTCCGGCAGCGTGTCGCGCATCGTGTGCACGACGTGGGCGAAGGTGTCGAGGCCGACGACGTCGGCGGTGCGGAAGGTCGCGCTTTTCGGGCGGCCGACCAGCGGGCCGGTCAGCGCATCGACGGTGTCGAAGCCGATGCCGAGGCGCTCGGCGTGGTGCAACGTCGCCAGCATCGAGAACACGCCGACGCGGTTGGCGATGAAGTTCGGCGTGTCCTTGGCGCGCACCACGCCCTTGCCGAGCGTGGTGACCAGGAAGCGTTCCAGCTCGTCGAGGATGCCGGCATCGGTGCCGCTGCAGGCGATCAGTTCCACCAGGTGCATGTAACGCGGCGGATTGAAGAAGTGCACGCCGCAGAAACGGTGGCGCTGCGCCTCCGGAAACACCTCGGCCAGCCTGTTGATCGACAGGCCCGAGGTGTTGCTGGCGAAGATCGTGTGTTCGCCGAGATGCGGCGCGACCTTGCGATAGAGGTCGGCCTTCCAGTCCATGCGCTCGGAAATCGCCTCGATGACGATGTCGCAATCGCGCAGCAGGCCGAGATCCCGGTCGTAGTTGGCCGGCTCGATCAGGTCGGCGCGGTCCTTCGCCGCCAGCGGGCTCGGCTCCAGCTTCTTCAGGTTGGCGATCGCCTTCAGCACGTTGCCGTCGGGGTCGCCCTCCTTCGCCGCCAGTTCGAACAGCACGACCGGCACGTTGGCGTTGATCAGGTGCGCGGCGATCTGCGCGCCCATCACGCCGGCGCCGAGCACGGCGGCCTTGCGCACCAGCAGGGGGGAATTTCCGGACATGGCAACCTCGGACGGAACGGTGAAAAAAAAGCGGTGAAACTCCGATACCGCCATTCTACGCGGCCCGGCGGCACAAAAGAAAACGGGCGGCCCCGGCCGCCCGTTCGCCCTGACTGCGACCCGGATCAGAAGGCGTGCGAATACTGGACGGAAATGATGTCCGCCTTGTTGCTGAAACTGCCGTTGAGCGTGCCTGCGGCGGGCACGGTGGTGCTGACCCGCGCGTCCTTGACGAACTCGTGGGCATAGCCGACTTCGAGGATGCCCTGCTTCGAGAGCTTGTGCTGCACCCCGACGGCGATCCAGGTGCGGTCCTGGTCGGGCAGGCGCGGCGTACGGTCGATGTCGTTGGTGGGCGTCGGGTCGAGCGCGACGCCGAAGCGCAGTTTGGTCTGCTCGTTGAGCCTGTAGTTGGCGCCGACGCCGAGGCGCACCGTGTCCTTCCAGTTGAACAGCAGGGAGGACACCGTGCTGCCGGCGGGACCGCCGGCCGAGGCCGAGGTGCGGATGATGTCGAGCCGCTGGATGCTGCTCCAGCCGGTCCAGGTGATGTCGGCCATCAGCTCCCATTTCGGGCTGACCGTGCTGAACAGGCTGATCGAGGCCGAATCCGGCACCTTGATGTCGGCCTTGATGTTGCCGTTGGCTGCTCCCAGGCCGGACACCGTCACCGTGCCTTCGAGGGTGTAATTGATCGCCGAGCGGTAGGTGGCGCCGAGCCGGGTCGTGGGCGACAGTTGCGCGATCAGCCCGATGTTGTAGCCGAAGCCGATGTCGTCGCCCTTGTTGGTGACCAGCCCGGCGGCGCTGGCGCCGGACAGCGTCGCCTTCAGATGCTGCACGCTGATGCCGCCACCGATGGAAAAGTTGTCGTTGACCTTGTAACCCAGCGAGGGGTTGATGTTGAGCGCCTGCAGCGCCGATTCGACACCGGTGAAACGGCCGCGCCAGCCCGGGTCGTATTCGGTCGCGAGCCCGAAAGGCACGTTGACCGCGAGGCCGAACTTCAGCCGCGGATTGATCGACATCGTGTAAAAGCCGTTGGGAACCGCCGCCCAGTCGCCGCCGTCGCCGCCGTTGCCGGTGCCCGGCGCCGCGAACGCGCCGGTCGAACCGGCATTGGTGAACTTGAACGAGGGTTTGAGCAGGTGGACGGCCGCGGTGACCTGCCGGTTCGACGGCAACAGGGTCATTGCCGCCGGGTTGTACCAGGCCACGCTGGAATCGTCGGCCGCCGCGGCGCCGCCGGCAAAGGCATTGCCGGTGCCGCTGCCGCTCTGGGTGCCGATGCCGAAACCGCCGGCAACCGCCGGCGCGGACATCGCCGCCAGCGCTACAGAAACCGATAAGTATATGATTTTATTGATATTTCCCATTACCTTCTCTCCTGGGGGCCCCTGCCGTTGAATGACGCGCGATGTGTCCCGCGCTGCCGCCCATGTTACTCGCGACCGTCGCCATTTCAACAAAACGGAAAGGATTCAGGACGGCGACTGTGGCTGCGGCACCACACGCGGGCGGCGCTGGTTGTCGACGGCGACGTAGGTGAGGGTGGCCTCGGTCACCTTGACGCATTCCTCGCGCTCCGGCCGGCGTTGCGCGTAGACCTGCACGTCCACCGTGATCGACGTGCGCCCGACCTTGATCACTTCGGCGTAGAAGCTGACCACGTCGCCGACGAACACCGGCTGGCGGAACGCGAAGGAATTCACCGCCACCGTGGCGATCCGCCCCTGTGCCAGCCGCGTCGCCGGCACACTGCCGGCCAGGTCCACCTGCGCCATGATCCAGCCGCCGAAAATGTCCCCGGTGTGGTTGGCATCCGAAGGCATCGGAATCACCCGCAGCGTCGGCTGCCTGTCCTCGGGCAGAGTCGTTCTGTCCCCGCGCTCATCCCCGCTCATCGCTCATCACTCATCGTTCATCGCTGCCTTCAGTGCCCCGCATACATGCGGTCGATCTCGGTGTTGAACTTTTCGATCACCTTGGCCCGTTTCAGCTTCATCGTCGGCGTCAGCAGCCCGCTTTCCACGGTCCAGGGTTCCAGCATGGCCGCGGCCCGCCGCACCTGCGCATAGCCGGGAAACTCGGTGATCTGGGAGGCGATGCGCGCCAGCAGTGCCTGCTCGGCCTGCTCGGAAGCCCAGGCATCGGGATTGATGCCGGCCTCAGCGGCCAGCTTCTGCCAGTGATCGGCATTGAGCACCACCATCACGCTGAGGAACGGCTTGCCCTCGCCGAGCAGCATCACCTGCTCGAACAACGGGTCGCGCGCGATGGCCGCCTCCATGTCGCCCGGCGGAACCTTCTCGCCGTTGGAGAGCACGATCACGTCCTTCAGCCGTCCGGTGATGAACAGGTGCCCCTGGTCGCCAATGCGTCCGGTGTCGCCGGAATTGAGCCAGCCGTCGGGCTGGATCATCGCCCGGGTCGCCTCCTCGTTGCCCCAGTAACCGAGCATCAGGTTCGGCCCCTTGATCAGCACCGCGCCCTTGTCCCCGATCTTCACCTCGACGCCGGGTATCGGCTGGCCGACGCTGTCCGGGATGTTGTTCTCCGGGCGGTTGGCGGTGGCGATCGGGCTGGTTTCGGTGAGCCCGTAACCCTGCAGGATCGGCAAGCCGAGGCCGATGAAGATCCGCGAGATCTCCGCCGGCAGCGCGGCGCCGCCGGACAACGCGTAACGCAGCCGCCCGCCGAGCCGCGCCAGCACCTTGGAAGCAACCAGTCTGTCGAGCAGGGGCCACAGCAGGAAGGACGGCTTCCACGGCCCGCGGCCCTGGGCATGTTCGAAACGCGCATAACCGACACTGGCGGCGAGCAGGAACAGTTTCTTGCGCAGCGGCGAACCTTCGTCAAGTTTTGCCTGGATGTTGCCCCAGATGCGTTCGTAGATGCGCGGCACCGAGATCAGCATCGTCGGCCGTATCGTCTGCAGGTCTTCGGCGAGCTGCGGGATGGAACGCGCATAGGCGGTGACCGAGCCGGCCATCACCGTCAGGTAGTAGCCGCAGGTGCGCTCGAAAGTGTGCGACAGCGGCAGGAAGGACATGAAGACGTCGTCATGGCCGGTGGCCAGCACCTTCAGCGCGGCTTCGGCGTTGGACAGGATGTTGTGGTGCGACAGCATCACGCCCTTGGGACGCCCGGTGGTGCCCGAGGTGTAGACGATGGTCGCCAGTTCCCTGCCATCGCGCGCAAGGTGGCGCGTCTCGCCGCCGTCGTCCTCCGGCAGCCAGTCGCCGATCCATTTCAGCCGCGGATCGCTGCCGGGCGCCGGCAGGGCGCTGACCGCGAGGAAGCGCACGACGCCCTGCAGGTCGCCCGCCACGTCCTGCAGCGCCTGCCACTGCTCCTGGCCGTCGAGCAGCAGCACCTTGCAGCCGGCGTTGTTGAGGATGTAGGCGACGTTGTCGGCGCGGTCCTGGGTGTACAGCGGCACGGTCACCAGGCCGAGGCCCAGCGCGGCCTGGTCGAAGATCACCCATTCCGGCGAGTTGCGCAGCATCACCGCGACGCGGTCGCCGGGCTTCAGGCCGTCCTGTTCCAACGCCGCCTGCCAGCGCGCGATCTGGCGGTCCATCTGCGCCCAGCTGTAGTCGCGCCATTCGCCGTGCTGCTCGTTCCAGGCCTTGCAGGCCGTCAGTTCCGGCGTGCGTTTGACCCGCTCACGGAACAGCCCGTCAAGCGTGCCCGCCGCCGCCATCGGAATGACATGGGATACATCGCCGCCGTTGCTCATTTTTCTCCTCCTGACTCACGGTGCCCATCGAGAAACAGGCCGGTGCGCGGTTCGACACCGGGCATCGCCGCGCAGCCGTCGAAACCCGTCACGCTCTCCTCGCGCAACGCGACCTTGTCGATGTGAAAGCGGTCGCCGGCGCCGCGGCTGCCGCGCCTGAATATTGCACACGCCGCGTCGGCCATGATATCCGGTTTGCGGTCCGTCCCGAGGATCCCGGGCGGAAACCCGGCGGCGGCGCCGGATTGAGAATGTGCGGAATGCCCGGCACGATCATCCTCCGGCCGCGGCCGGTCGCGGCTTGCGCGCCAGCGCCTCGAAGGTCACCGGCTGCGTGGTCTGGTGGATTTCCGATCTGCCGAAATCCTGCGGGAAGTCGTCGACCATGATCACGCGGCGGCGCAGATCGGCCGCGCGTTTCAGCAGCCCGTGCTCGGCCTGCGTGATCACGCCGTGCCTGAGTCCCTCGGCCGCCGCCTCGTCGGCGTAGCGCCGCGCGATGCGGCCCTCCTGCTGCGCCTTGCGCAGCTTCGCATCGACCGGCTCGGCGGCGATCGCCGCGGCCAGCGCATCCTCCAGCGTGCGCACCGGATCGTTTTCGCTGGCGGAGACGAACACGCCCCGCGTCAGGCGCTCGCGCGCCGGCCCCGGGGCCATCATCAGCCCGACCACTTCGTGGCCCAGCGGGTCGCGCGGCGGGGCGAACTCCCGGCCATAGGGCATCAGCACCGGGAAGATCAGCCCGCGCAACACCCAGGACACGAAGGGCCAGGGCAGGTTCTCGAAAATGGAATAGAAGGCCTCCTCGATGCGGTGCAGGCAGTCGAGCAGCCCCCAGCGCACCAGCGGCAGGTCGTCCCGCGGGCGGCCGTCGTCCTCGTAACGCTTGAGCACGGCGGATGCGAGATAAAGCTGGGACAGCACGTCGCCCAGCCGCGCCGACAGCCGCTCGCGGCGCTTCAGCGTGCCGCCGCAGAGGAACATCGCCATGTCCGCGGTCAGCGCGAAGGCGCTGGAGAGCCGGGTCAGCTGCTGGTAATAGTGTCGCAGCCCGGGCGCGCCGGGCACCGGCACCAGCCGCCCGCCGGTGAAGCCCAGCCACAGCACGCGCGCGACATTCGACAGCGTGAACGCGATGTGCCCGAAAAAAGCGCGGTCGAAGTCGCGCAGCGCCTTGCCCGGGTCCGCCTCGCGGGTGGCCTCGATTTCCTTCAGCACCCAGGGATGGCCCCGGATCGCGCCCTGGCCGAAGATGATCATCGTCCGCGTCAGGATGTTGGCGCCTTCGACGGTGATCGCGATCGGCATCAGCATGGGACCGAGCAACTACCTCGCCAGCGCCTATATGCAGACGC
>CAZHJU010000028.1:0-45536 GCA_964533495.1 uncultured Bordetella sp.
CCGGCAAAAACTTCGGCATCAATTCCTCGCGCGAGCAGGCGGTGCACATCATGCACCGGATGGGCGTCGCGGCGATCGTGGCCCCCAGCTTCGGCCGCCAGTTTTTCCGCAACGCGATCAACAACGGGCTGGCGGTCATCGAATGCGACACCGGCGGCATCGCCGGCGGCGACGCGATCGAGATCGATCCGTCTTCGGGCAGCGTGACCGTCGCCGCGCGCAGCATCGCGCGTGCCGTGCCGCCGCTGCCCGCGGCGGTGCAGGCGCTGCTGGCGGCGGGCGGGCTGATCCCGTTCCTGCAACAACATCCGGACTGGAACCTGAAAGGAAGCGCAGCATGAACCTCAAGATCGAACGCGTGGAAGTCTTCGGCGTGGCCATGCCGCTGGTCATGGAATTCAAGAACGCCTACCTGTCGAAGTCGGTGGTCAAGAGCGCCATCGTGCGCATCACCGCGACGGGCGGCGCGGTCGGCTACGGCAACATCGATCCGACGCCGGGGTATTCCAAGGAGAGCATCGAGGACAGCCTGGCGATGATTCAGTCGCGGCTGGCGCCGGCGGTGATGGGCATGGATCCGACCAATCTCCACCGCATCGCCGCGAAGCTGGAATCGGTGGTGCCCGATTTCCTCGATGCCAAGGCCACCATCGACATGGCCTGCACCGACCTCTCGGCGCGGGTGGCCGGGGTGCCGCTGCATACCTGGCTCGGCGGCGCGATGAAGGACACGCTGCAGTTCAACGCCTGGATCAGCATCCAGTCGCCGGAAAACGCGGCGAAGGAGACCCTGGACTGGCAGAAGAAGGGCTTCCGTTCCTGCAAGATCAAGGTCGGCGGCGACATCGTGGCCGACCGCGACCGCGTCAAGGCGGTGCGCGAGGCCTGCGGCCCCGAATTCAACATCCGCATCGACGCCAACGCCGGCTACGACGCCGACACCTCGATCAGGCTCGCGGAGATGGTGGCGCCCTACGGGTTGCAGCTCTTCGAGCAGCCGGTGCCTGCCAATGACGTCACCGGGATGGCGCGGGTGCGCAAGGCGGCCAACGCGGTCGGCGTGCCGATCATGGCCGACGAGTCGGTGATCGACCATGCCAGCCTGATCGACATCATCCGCGCCGACGCCGCGGACATCGTCAAGGTCAAGGTCATGAAGCAGGGCGGCTTCCTCAATACCCGGCGCATGATCGCCACCGCGGAAGCCGCGGGCATCCGCTGCGTGGTCGGCCACGGTTTCGGCCTCGGCGTGAACACCATGGCGGAAATCATGCTGGCGGCGACCTCCGACAACGTCATCGACGGCCTGGAATGCGTCGGGCCGCTGAAAACGAAGGACGACATCGTCACGCAGAAGCTCGACCTCAGCAAGGGCAGCATTCCGCTGCCGGGCGGACCGGGCCTGGGCGTGACGCTGGATGACGCAAAGCTCGCCCAGTACAAATTCGAAGTCAACAAGGCGGCCTGATCCGCTTCAACCCACGGGCTCCCGCCCTGAATTCGAGGAGGACAATGATGAAATTGATGCGATTTGCAGTAACGGCCGCGCTGGCCGGATTTTCGGCGCAGGCCGCGGCGCAGACCTGGCCGGCCCGCCCGGTGACCATCCTGTGCTGGTCGGCCGCGGGCTCCCCCGTGGACATCTACGCGCGCACGATGGCCAGGCTGCTGGTTCCCGAGCTGGGCCAGAACGTGGTGGTGGAGAACCGCACCGGCGGCTCCGGCATCATCATGACCAACGCGCTCGTGCGCGGCGCCGCCGACGGCTACACGATCGCGGCCAACACGCTGACGCTGGCGACGTTGTTCAGCGAGCCCAACGCCCAGTTCAAGCCCGACGACCTGCAGATGGTCGCGCGCTCGCAGATCGATCCCTACGGCCTGATCGTGCACACTTCCACGCCGTTCAAGACCATCGAGCAGCTGGTGGCCTTTGCCCGCAAGAAGCCGGAATTCATCAACGTCAGCGGCCCCTTCGCGATGAGCTCGCACCGCGTGGCCTGGGAGGTGTTCTCGGAGGTGGCGAAATTCAAGACCACCTGGGTGCCGTATCCGGGCGGCGGCCCGGCCCTGACCGCGGTGGCCGGCGGCCACGTCGATGCCGCGGCGACCAATCCCGGCAACGTGAAGCCGATGATCGACGCCGGCAAGGTGCGCGTGCTGGCGGTGTCCTCGGACAAGCGGTTGGAGGATTTCCCGAACGTGCCGACCTACAAGGAAAAGGGCTGGGACGTGGTGCGCTACCAGTGGCGCGGCATCATGGCGAAGGCGGGCACGCCGAAACCGGTGGTGGACCGGCTGGCCGCGGCCATCGAGAAGGCGCAGCAGACACAGGAATGGAAAAGCTACCTGAAGCGGGTCACCCAGCTCGACGGCTTCCAGGGGCCGGACGCGTTCCGCGCGCAGTTGATGCAGGACATGAAGGAAACCGAGGCGATCAAGAAAAAACTCGGACTCTGAAAACAACGATGAATGATGAGCGATGAACGATGAGTGAAAAAACATCGGTGCGGCAGCGGCTGCGCAGGCGGCTGACCGAAGGCGGCATGATCGTGGCGCCGGGCATTTACGACGCCTATGGCGCGCGCATGGTGCAGCAGGCCGGTTATGAAGCGGTCTACATGACCGGCAACGGCGTGTCGGCCTGCCTGCTCGGGCAGCCCGACGTCGGCATGGTCGACCTGACGCTGTTCGCGGCGCATGCGCACCGTGCCGCGGCCTGTGTCGACATTCCGCTGATCTGCGATGCCGACACCGGCTACGGCAACGCAGTCAACGTGAAGCACACCGTGCGCGAGTTCGAGGCCGCGGGCGTGGCGGCGATCCACCTGGAAGACCAGGTCGCACCCAAGCGCTGCGGCCACCTGCCGGGTTCGCGTCCGGTGGTGCCGCTGGCCGAGCACGCCGGCAAGATCGAGGCGGCGGTGGCGGCGCGCCGCGATCCGGATTTCATCATCATCGCGCGCACCGACGCGGCGACCGGGCTCGGGCTGGACGAGGCGATCCGCCGCGGCCAGGCCTACCGCAAGGCGGGCGCCGACGTGGTGTTCGTCGAGCTGAAGAACAGCCCGACCATCCTCGAGGACCTGAAGCGGGTCACCGCCGAATCCGGCGCGCCCTGCCTGGTCAACATCGACGGCGGCGGCAAGCTCGGCGAACTGACGGTGCCGGAAATCGAGGCGCTGGGTTTCCGCATCGCGATTTTCCCGGGACTGGCGCGCAATGCCGCCGGCTTCGCGATCCAGGAAGCGCTGGGCACGCTGAAACGCGACGGCAACACCAGGGCGGTGCGCGAACGCATGCTGACGATGAAGGAATACAACGAGATTCTCGATCTGGGCATCGTGGAGGACTGGGAAAAGCGTTACATGCAGAATCGGCAGTAATGGACATATTTATATAAGTATTTGTTTTTGAACATATTTTTTAATTTTTCAGGTTGGTGTTCGCCAACCGCCGGAGTTTGAGGACATGGCTGCAGCCAGCAGCAGGAAAAAGAGTACTGTGAAGAAAAAAGCCGCAGCCCGTTCACCGCGCGCTGCCACGAGAACCGCGGCGGCACGCAAAACCGCCACTGCAGGCAACCCTGCCGTTGCAGGCAAATCTGCCGCGAAGCCGGCGAAAAGATCGTCGAATCCCCTGGGCCTGGAAAAAAAACCGCCGGGCCGGTTCGACACGCTGCAGGAAATCGCGCTCGAGGCGTACCGCAAGATGCCGCCCCCGGTGTGGGATCACCTGATGGGCGGTTCGGATTCGGAGACGACGCTGCGCCGCAACCGCGCCGGCCTCGACGCGCTGGCGCTGCGCCAGCGCGTGCTGGTCGACGTGCGCAACATCGACATGGGCACCTCGCTGCTGGGGCAGAAGCTGGACATCCCCGTGTTCCCGGCGCCGGTCGGCGGATTCCTCGGCAAGGTGCATCACGAGGGCGGTCCGGCCGTGGCGCGCGCGGCGTCGTCGCGCGGCACCACCGCGTTCATCGCCACCGCGGCCAAGCCGAGCCTCGAGGCGGCGCAGGCTGCCGTGGAACGCAGGCTGGTGTTCCAGCTCTACGTGCGCGGCGACCGGACCTGGATCGAAGGCGTGCTTGATCGCGTCAAGGCCGCCGGTTACGCCGCGCTGTGCGTGACCGTCGACCGCAATTATTACGGCCGCCGCGAGCGCGACATCGTCAGCGGCCTGCCGGTGAAGGAGGGTTTCGGCGATCAGTCGTATCAGGCGAGCCTGAACTGGAAGGACCTGCTGTGGATGAAGGCGCGTGTCGGGCTGCCGCTGATCGCCAAGGGCGTGGCCACGGCCGAAGACGCGGAACTGGCCGTCGAACACGGCGCCGACGTGGTCTACGTGTCCAACCACGGCGGCCGCCAGCTCGACCATGCCCAGGGCAGCATCGAGGTGCTCGAGGAGGTGGTCAGAGCCGTGGCTGGGCGCGCCGAGGTGCTGGCCGACGGCGGCGTGCAGCGCGGCACCGACGTGGTCAAGATGCTGTGCCTGGGGGCGCGCGCGGTGGGCGTGGGCAAGCTGCTGGGCCTCGCGCTGTCGGCCGGCGGCGAGGCCGGCGTCGCGCGCATGCTGGAACTGATGGAAGTCGAGATCCGCCATGCGCTGGGCCTGATGGGCGTGACCTCGATCAAGCAACTCGGACCGCAATGGCTGCGCGCGGTGCCGGTTCTGGGCACGCCAGGTCCGGTCAGCGCCTACCCGCTGCTCGAGGAGGCGGTGCGCCGCCGGTCGCGCTGAGCGTTGCCGCCGGCCGCCGTCCGCGGCGGCGCATCCAGGGAGTCGGGAACGAAGGGCGCGCGACCCGGTCAGACCGGCCGGTGCCGCCGGATCAACAACGAGCGAGGAGCGGTGAGTGTACAAACTGGGGATACTCGAAGGCGACGACATCGGCCTGGAGGTGGTGCCGGAGTGCGTCAAGGTGATGAAGGCCGCCGCGGCGAAGGCCGGCGTGGGGATCGAGTGGCTGCCGCTGCCGATCGGCAGAAAGGGGCATGAATCCCACGGCCACACGATGCCGCAGGTCACCGTCGATGCGCTGAAGGGCGTCGATGGCTGGGTGCAGGGCCCCATCGGCCACAACGCCTATCCGCGCAACGACAACACCTGGATCAATCCGCCGCTGCGCAAGAAGTTCGAGCTGTTCGCCAACGTCAAGCCGGTGAAGTCCTATCCCAACCTGCCGTCGCTGCACAAGGACGTGGACATCGTGTTCCTGCGCGAGACCACCGAGGGCATGCAGTCGGGCAGCGTGGTCTACGCCGGCACCGGCGAATTCCAGCCCAACGAGGACGTTGCCGTCGGCATGCGCGTGGTCACGCGCAAGGGCGCCAGCCGCGTGGCGAAGGAGGCCTTCGAGATCGCCCGCACGCGCAAGCGCAGGAAAGTCACCGCGCTGCACAAGGAGCCGGTCTACCGCCTGGTCTGCGGCATGTTCGCGCGCGAGTGCCGCGAGATGGCGAAGAACTACCCGGACGTCGAGTTCGAGGAAGTGCTGATCGACGGCTTCGCGATGAAGGCGGTGATGCGGCCGCAGCAGTACGACGTCGTGGTCACCACCAACCAGTTCGGCGACATCATGACCGACCTTGGCGCCGGCCTCGTCGGCGGACTCGGCCTCGCGCCGGGACTGGTGGTCGGCGAGAAGCAGGCGATGGCGCAGGCCACGCACGGCTCGGCGCCGGACATCGCCGGGAAAAACATCGCCAATCCGTACGCGATGATCATGTCGGGCAAGATGCTGTTCGAATGGCTGGGCCGCACCCGCAGCGACGCGAAGGCGACGGCCGCCGCGGCATTGATCGACGCGGCGGTCGACCGCGTGGTTGCCGAGGAGAAAAATCTGACCGGCGATCTCGGCGGCAAGGCCGGCACCACCCGGATGGGCGATGCGATTGCCGCCGCCGTGTGATCGCCGGCGGCAGTGCAAGGAGGTATTTTGATAAAAACATCAATAAAATTAATTGCTTATATAGTATTATTATGGCTGGTTGCACCTCTTGCGGCGCAACAACCGGCTGCACTCGCGGGTGGCGAGGCGGCAAAGGCGGCACCGAAAAAGGCGGTTCAGGGCGCGCCGAAAGCGGCCCAGCACAAACGCCAGCCGGCGCCGCGCCGCGGCAGGCCTGAAAAACTGGCCTGCAGGTTGGGGAGCGAAGACCGCCATGCGCGCATTGCCATCGAACTGATCGGCGGCCGCGTCGAAAGCATCGCCTACTACTCCAAGTGGAAGCCGCGCACCTGCTCGGTGCACATCGTGCGCGACGATGCCTTCAGCAAGTGGGAAGACACGGGGCATGTCACGGTGGTGACTCTGAGCGAGGAAAAGGGATCCTTCCTGATCGACCACAACCGCCGTGCCGTCAAATTCCTGTTCCGCGACATCGACCGCGAGCGCTTCTGCGGCATGGAAGGCAAGATCACCGGCAGCCTGACGGTGACCCGCGGCCGCGACCGCTGCGAGCTCGAGGGCGTGATGGACGAGGGGGAGGACAACGTGCTGCGCGGGCAGCCCGCCGAACTGCAGGCGGCGCCGGCATCCTGAGGCGGCGTTCAGCCGCCGTTCGAAACCAGCTTGAGTCCGAAGATGCCGGCCACGATCAGGCCGATGCAGGCCAGCCGCGCCAGCGTCGCGGCCTCGTTGAACAGCACGATGCCGAGAATGGCGGTGCCGACGGCGCCGATGCCGGTCCACACCGCGTAGCCGGTGCCGACGGGGATGCCTTTCAGCGCCAGCGCGAGCAGCCAGACGCTGGCGATCATCGCGACGACGGTAATCACGCTCGGCATCAGCCGGGTGAAGCCGACGGTGTATTTGAGGCCGACCGCCCATACCACTTCGAGCAGGCCGGCGACCAGCAGCAGCATCCACGAGGTCGACATGGCGGCGCCTAGGCGGTCCGTTCCGCGCGGTACTTGTCGTAGAGCACGCCTTCGGCGAACAGCGCCGCGATGTCGGCGTCCCTGTAGTCGAGCCCGCGCACGGTTTCCTCGGTGTGCTGGCCGAGCCAGGGCGCGGACCTGCGGATGGACGTCAGTTCGCCGCTCGACTTGACCGGGATGCCCAGCGACTTCATGCGGCCGATCTTCGGATGGTCGTATTCGACCACCATGTCGCGCGCCTTGATGTGCGGATCGGAGAGGATCTGCGCATAGGTGTAGACCGGACCACCGGGCACCTGCGCGGCGTCGAGCTTTTCCACCCAGTGCGCGGTCGGGGCGGTGGCGAACACCTTCTCGATTTCGATTTCCAGCTCGTCGATGTTCTTCAGCCGCGAGGACAGGTCCTTGAAGCGCGGATCGGTCAGCCATTCCGGCCTGTTGCAGGTGATGTTGCAGAAATTGGCCCACAGCTTGTTGTTGTTGGCGCCGACGGTGACGTAGCCGTCCTTTGTCTTGTACGCCTGATAGGGGGTTGAGCGGCGGTG
The DNA here is from genome assembly GCA_964533495.1 of uncultured Bordetella sp. Taxonomy (GTDB): domain Bacteria; phylum Pseudomonadota; class Gammaproteobacteria; order Burkholderiales; family SG8-41. The sequence goes on from CAZHJU010000028.1 coordinate 7,428, forward strand.
CCGCGTGCCGGTGGCGAGCGGTTCCTCGCCGCCGCCGAAGAAGGCGCCGGATTCCCAGTGGGTCCAGGCCAGCCCGGCTTCGAGCAGCGAGGTCTCGACGTACTGGCCCTTGCCGTGGCGCAGCCTGCCGATGTAGGCGCCGAGGATCGCGTAGAGCGCGGTGACGCCGCTGGAGATGTCGTTCATCGCGATGCCGACCTTGGCCGGACGGCCGCCGGGGTGCCCGGTCATCATCATGATGCCGGACATGCCCTGGGCGACGATGTCGAAGCCGCCCTTGTGGCCGTAGGGGCCGGTCTGGCCGAAGCCCGACATCGAGGCGTAGATCACGCCGGGATTGAAGGCGCTGACCGTGCCGTAGTCGATGCCCAGCTTCTTCACCACGCCGGGCCGGAAATTCTCGGCGATGATGTCCGCCTTCGCGGCGAGCTTCATGAAGATTTCCCTGCCGCGCGGGTCCTTCATGTTGATGCCGATGCTTTTCTTGTTGCGGTTGAGCACCGCGAAACAGTACGACTCGCCGTTGACCTTGGGCTCGAAGCGCCGCGAGCCGTCGCCCTCGGGAAAGTTTTCGACCTTGATGATGTCGGCGCCCATGTCGCCCAGCACCATGGTGCAGTAGGGGCCGGCCATCACGGTGGTGAGGTCCAGGACGGTGACGCCTTCGAGCGGAAGTGCCATGCGGGATGCTCCGGAACGGTGCGCGGATCACGCGGGAGTGAGAGAGTAACGATGCAGCGGCATATTTTATCTTGGCGGACGCCGCGGGGGAAACCGAGGTTGCCGGGGAACGGCAAGTCGCCGATAATCGTGCCCCCGCAGAATTCCCGCATCGATCCGGAACTGCCAACGCAACCAGGAGAAGAATCATGAACAACACCATGCGACTGGCGCTGCTCGCGCTGGCGGGCGCCGTGGCGCTGCCGATGGCGGCTCTCGCCCAGAATTACCCGGTCAAGCCGGTACGGGTGATCATTCCCTGGCCGCCCGGCGGCTCGAACGACATCGCGGGCCGCATGGTCATGCAGAAAATGACCGAGAACATCGGCCAGCAGTTCGTCATCGACAACCGCGGCGGCGCATCCGGCATCGTCGGTTCCGACATCGTGGCGAAGAGCCCGGCGGACGGCTACGTGATCATGGTGCACTCGACCACGCACGTGTCCAATCCGCATCTCTACAGCAAGGTGCCGTACGACACGATGAAGGACTTCGTCGGCGTCGCGCCGCTGGCAGCCCAATGCCATCACCTATTCGTCGTCGGGCAACGGCAGCTTCGTCCACCTCGGCATGGCGCTGCTGAACTCGATGAGCAACACGAAAATGGTCCACGTGCCCTACAAGGGCGGCGGCCCGGCCGCGGTGGCGATCGCCTCGGGCGAGGTGCAGGCGATGATGGCCACCGTCGGTTCGGTGATCCCGCACATCAATTCGAAGCGGCTGCGCCCGGTCGCGGTGACTTCGGAAGAGCCGATCTCCCAGTTCCCGCAGGTGCCGCCGATCTCGTCGGCCGTCAAGGGATATGAATTCACGGCCTGGATCGGCGCGCTGGCGCCGGCCGGCGTGCCGAAGCCGATCATCGATCGCCTGAACGCCGAGATCCACAAGGCGCTGAAGGACAGGAACGTCGCGGAGAAGCTGAGCGGGCAGACGCTGGATCCGATGTTCATGAGTCCGGAGCAGTTCGCCGTGCGGCTGAAGTCGGATTACGACAAGTATGCGAAGGTGATCAAGGAAACCGGAGCGAAGGTCGACTGACCGGCCCGTGAGCGGAGAAAGCCGGCGCTTGCGCCGGCTTTTTTGCGTCCAGTTTGTGGTCTGGTGGTGTTTTGTCCATAATGCGCGCTGCCGGTCCCGGAACCGGCACAAATTCCATAATGGAGGAGGAAGCGTACGATGGACAAGGTGATGGATAAGGTCTCAGACAAAATGCCGCTGCTCGCAGCGCTGGCTGCCGCAGCCTGGATGATCGCCCCCGCGCTGCAGGCGCAGAACTATCCCGTGAAACCGGTCAGGGTCATCATCGCCTGGCCGCCGGGCGGCGCCAATGACATCGCCGGCCGCATCGTCGCGCAGAAGCTGACCGAAAACGTCGGGCAGCAATTCGTCATCGACAACCGCGGCGGCGCGTCCGGCATCGTCGGGTCCGACGTGGTGGCGAAAAGCCCGGCCGACGGGTACACCATCCTGGTGCATTCGGCGACCCACATCTCGAATCCGCATCTCTACAGCAAGGTGCCGTACGACACGCTGAAGGATTTCGTCGGCATCTCGCCGTTGGGACGCCAGGTCGGCATGCTGGTGGTGCATCCGTCGCTGCCGGTGAAAACGGTGAAGGAGTTCGTCGAACTCGGCCGCAAGCGCCCGAACGACATCACCTATGCGTCGTCGGGCAACGGCAGCTTCGTGCATCTCGCGATGGCATTGATCAACTCGATGACCAATACCAGGATGGTGCACGTGCCGTACAAGGGCGGTGGCCCGGCCGCGGTCGCGATTTCCTCGGGCGAGGTGCAGGCGATGACGGCCACGGTCGGTTCCGTCATTCCGCATATCAGCTCGAAACGCCTGCGCCCGGTGGCGGTGACTTCGGAAGAGCGGATTTCGCAGTATCCCGACGTGCAGGCGATCGCCGAAACCATCAAGGGCTACGAGTTCACCGCATGGGTGGGCACCTTTGCCCCCGCCAACACGCCGAAGGCCATCGTCGATCGCCTGAATGCGGAGATTCAGAAGGCGATGAAGGACAAGGGGGTGGCCGAGAAGCTGGGGGCGCAGACGCTGGACCCGATGTTCATGACGCCCGAGCAGTTTGCTGCGCGCCTGAAAGCCGACTACGACAAGTACGGCAAACTGATCAAGGAAACCGGCGCGAAGGCGGGCTGAGCGAAATCCATGCCCACATCGTGCAAAGCCGGCGCTCGTCGCCGGTTTTTTTTTGCCTTGAACGTTGTGGAGGAGGGGCGTTTTTCGGATAATCACCGGCACCCCGCGCGATGTGGCGGGTTCATACCGGAGGAGAAAATCCATGAAAAGAGTACTCGGCACCGCCGGCGTCGCGCTGGCCGCCGTCCTTGGCGCGTCGTTCGCGGCGCAGGCGCAGAATTATCCGTCCAAAGTGGTGCGCGTGGTCATTCCGTGGCCGGCCGGCGGTTCCAACGACGTGGTCGGCCGCGTGGTCATGCAGAAGGTGTCGGAAGCGCTGGGCCAGCAGTTCGTCGTCGACAACCGCGGCGGCGCCTCGGGTTCCATCGGCGCCGACATCGTCGCCAAGGCGGCACCGGACGGCTACACGATCATGGTGCATTCGACGACGCATGTCGGCAACGCGCACCTGTACGGCAAGAAGCTCGCTTACGACACGATGAAGGATTTCGCCGGCGTCGGCATGCTGTCGTCGCAGGTGGGCGTGCTCACCGTGCATCCGTCGCTGCCGGTGAAGAATGCCAGGGAGTTCATCGCGCTGGCGAAATCGCGCCCGGGACAGATCAACTATTCGTCGTCCGGCAACGGCAGCGCGCCGCACCTGCAGATGGCGCTGCTGATCTCGATGACCGGCATCAACATCACGCATGTGCCGTACAAGGGTGGCGCGCCGCAGGTCACCGCGCTGGTGGCCGGAGAAACCCAGGCCTCGTTCGCGACCGTGGGCACGGTGATCAACCACATCCGCAGCGGCAAGCTGCGCCCGCTGGGCCTCGGTTCGACCAAGCCCAGCAAGACGCTGCCCAACGTGCCGACGCTGGCGGAGTCGGGCGTGCCGGGCTACGACATGAGCCCGTGGATCGGCGTGTTTGTGCCGGCCGGAACGCCGAAGCCCATCATCGACCGGCTCAATGCCGAGATCAACAAGGCGCTGGCGCTGCCCGACGTGATCAAGACCCTGGAGAACCAGGCGCTGGATCCCGTGCCGAGCACGGTCGAACAGTTCAACAACACGCTGAAAATCGACTACGAGAAATACGGCAAGCTGATCAAGATGACGGGCGCGAAGATCGAGTAACGTCCGGCAGGATCCGCATCCGCGGATTTTCTGCGACAGCGGGCGTCGCCACCGGACCGGAGTCCGGTCGCGGCGCCCGGTTTTTTCGGGAAACGGAGCAGGCATGGATCTGGGCATCAGGGGCGAGACGGCGCTGGTCGTGGGGGCGAGCGAGGGCATCGGTTACGAAAGCGCCAGGGCGCTGCTGGAAGAGGGCGCGGACGTGATGATCTGTTCGCGCAACGCGGACCGCCTGAAACAGGCGGCTGCCGCCTTGGAGCGCGCCACCGGGCGCGCGGTGCGCTGGTTCGCCGCGGACGTGACGAAGGCGGCGGACGTCGCCGCGCTGCAGGCCTGGCTGGCGCAGCAGGCCGGTCATCTCGACATCCTGGTCTCCGCGGTTGGCGGCAGCCGGCGCGCGCTGTTCGGCGAACTCGACGACGCGGCCTGGTACGAGAACTACGAATTCAACGTGATGGGCACGGTGCGCGTGATCCGCGCCGCGCTCGAGCCGCTGAAAAAATCGGCCACGGGCGGACGCATCGTGATCCTCGGCGCGGCGGGCCCGCGCATGCCCTATCCGCACCAGCTGGTGTCCAACGTGCACAAGGCCGGCCTGATCGCGATGGTGAAGACGCTGGGCGTCGAGTTCCTGCCCTTCAACATCCGCGTCAATTCGGTGTCGCCGGGGCGCACCATGACCGGCCTGTGGACGAAGCGGATCGACGGAATCTCGAAGGAGCGCGGCGTGCCGGCGGAGCAGGTCGCCGCGGAGTTCACGCATGAAATCCCGATGGGCCGCTTCGGCAAGCCGGAAGAGATCGCGCCGATGGTGGTGTTCCTTGCTTCGCACAAGACCAGCTACGTGACCTGCCAGTCGATTCTGGTGGATGGCGGCATCGCACGGGGTCTGGTGTAGCCCGACTCTCTTCCCTGTCCTTTGACGGGCGGCAGGAGGACGGGCGGCATCGCGCGCGGCTCGACCCGGTCCGGATGCGGGCGCCGCAGGGCGTCCGTATCGTGGCGAAGGCGCCTGCGGTTGCCGCTGCGTGCCGATTTGTGCATCATCTGCGGGCGCGCATGAATACCCAATAAAACAGACTGCGCGCCACCGAGGAGGACGATGCACGCAATTTCCGCCTGTCGCATGCTGCCGGCCCGTACGCCGATCCGGCCAGCCGGGGCGGCATGACGCCCGCATGAAACCGGAACACCGAAACGGGTGAGGCCGGCGCACCGCCATCATCGATTCCCGACCGCTTATTTCCGACCACTTTCTCCTGAACAGCCACCGAAAGGACGCAGCGCATGTATGACCTGCATCTGACGCCGGAACAGCTCGAATTCCGCGACGCGATCCGCGATTTCGTCGAGCGTGAAATCAAACCGGCGGCGATCGATCCGAAGCGGCTCGAACCCTTCGAGAAGCCGCTGATGACCGGATTTCTCGACCAGTTGGCGCAGATGGGCCTGCGTGGGCTGGCGCTGCCGGAGGATGCGGGCGGCGCCGGCGCCGACCTGCTGACCCAGTGCGTGCTGCTGGAGGAGATCGCCGCCGGCGACGTCGACCTGGCGATGGTGCTGGGCGAGACCGCGCTGCTGGCACACGCCGTGCATGGCGCGATGAGCGAGGCGCAGCGCGCGCGCCGGATGCCGGAATTCGAGGGTGACGACCGTTTTCACATCGCGCTGATCGCGCGCGACGAGAGCGCCGCGCGCGCCTGGAGTTACCACCAGGCGGTGCCGGAGGATGCCGGGATGGCCGGCGAGCCGGAAGTCGTCGCCACCCGCGACGGCAAGGGCTGGACGGTCAGCGGGCTGGCGCCCTTCGTGCAGAACGCGCCGGTGGCCGGGCTGTTCGTCGTGCAGGCCAAGATCGACGGCGAACCGGGCACGGTGACCGTGTTGATCGGGTGCGATGCCCGGGGGCTGGCGGTCGACGAGGCGCTGCCGTCCTTCGGCGATGGCGGCGAACGCGCGCGCTGGCAGCACGGCGCGGTGGCTTCGGTGACGCTCGACGGCTGCAGGGTCGGCGCCGACGACGTGCTCGCCGCCGACGCCGCGCACCGCATGTTTTCCGGACTTGCCGCGCGGCGCATGCTGCAGACCGCGGCGGCCAATGTCGGCGTCGCCCGCGCGGCCTACGAGGCAGCGGTCGATTACGCGAAGATGCGCTGGCAGGGCGGGCGCCACATCGTCGAGCACCAAGCCATCGGCATGAAACTCGCCGATGTCGCGATCCAGCTCGAAGCGGCGCGCGCGCTGGTGCTCAAGGCGGCCTGGATCACCGACCATCCCGATGCCGTCGGCGAGCGCCATGTCAGCGACCTGCCGTGGCATGTCGTCGCACGCAGCTTCGCCGCGCAGGCGCTGCACCGCGCCACGCTGGAGTCCGCCGAGTGCTTCGGCGCGATGGGCGTCATGCGCGACATGCCGCTGCAGAAGTACGTGCACGACACGCTGGTGCTGCAGCATTCGGTCGATTGCGACCTCGCTGCGCCGCTGGCGGTGGCGGAAGCCATCGCCGGTTATGCACGGTGATTTTATAAGTATTTGATTTTATTTATAAATTTAAAGGGCCATCATGGATTTTTCGCTCAACGAAGAGCAGCGTCACTGGCAGGCCGAAGCGCGGCGCTTTGCCGATGAAGAGATCCGCCCGCTGTCGCTCGCGCGCGACCAGATCGCCGATCCCAAGGCCACCTTCGACTGGGAGATCATCAAGAAGGGCTCGAAGCTCGGCTTCCGCACCCTGGCGGTGCCGCGCGAGTGGGGCGGGCACGAGGCCGACTTCGTGACCCAGGCGCTGGTGATGGCCGAGCTCGCGCGCGGCGACAGCTCGGTGTCGAAGACTTTCAGCCAGTGCTGGAAATGGAGCCATCTGATCGCGGCCTCCTGCACCAGGGAGCAGAAGGACCAGTTCCTCAAGCCCTTCATGGCCGACGACAGCTTCGTGCTCGGCAAGGGCGGCACCGAAGCCAACGCCGGCTCCGACAACCGCATGCCGCCGGAAAACGATCCCAAGGCCGGCTGGAAGCTGCGCGCCGAACGCGACGGCGACCACTGGGTGCTCAACGGCAGCAAGATGTTCATCGCCAACGGCAGCGTGGCCAAGCTGTTCTTCGTCGACGCCCGCACCAACCCCGACGTCAGCATCCGCGAAGGCACCACGATGTTCATCATCCCGAAAGACACTCCGGGATTCCGCATCGGCAAGGTGTTCAACAAGCGCGGCTGGCGCTTCTACCAGAACGGCGAGCTGGTATTCGAGAACTGTCGCGTGCCGCAGTCCAACGTCATGGGCGAGGTCAACGGCGGCGTCAAGGCGCGCGCCAACGACAAGTCCGAGTTCGGCGACATCGAGCTCGCCGCCAACGCGCTGGGCATCTGCGAGGACGCCTGCGGCATGGCGATGGAATACGCCAAGGCCGCGACACGCGCCGGCAAACGGGTGATCGACCACCAGCTGGTGCAGTTGCGGCTGAACGAGATGTACATGCTGACCGAGGCGCTGCGCGCCTTCGTGCTGCGCACGGCCTGGGAGCGCGACCGCAAGCTGCCGGATCTCGGCAACAACGTGCTGGTGATGAACTTCTCGCAGGAGGCCGTGCAGCGCGTGACCCGCGCCAACATGGAGATCCACGGCCCCGATGGCGGCATGATGCACGCCCGCGTCGACAAGCTGGTGCGCGACGCGATGGTCTGGACCCACCTCGCCGGCGACACCGTGCAGCGGGTCAAGGTCATCAAGAAGCTGCCGGCGATGCCGCTGCCGATGTAAGGCGCGTTGTTGAAACGCGCCTGCGGCAGCGCTTCTACAGCAATTTTGCCGCGACGCCTTCGACCATCGCGTTGAGAGTGTCGTAGACCGTGACTCCGGCGGCTTCCAGCGCCGCGCGTTTCGCGGCGTAACCGCCATGCGAGCCGTAGGTCAGCGCGCCGGCATGGCCCATCGCCACGCCCTCCGGCGCGGTGCGCCCGGCGATCAGCGCGAACACCGGCTTGGCGAAGGCCCGGGCCTGCAGCGCCTCCGCAAAATCCTCCTCGTCGCGGCCGCCGATCTCGCCGATGATCAGCAGCGCCTTCGTCTGCGCGTCCTGTGCGTAGAAGGGCACCAGGTCGGAGTAACGCAGGCCCTTGACCGGATCGCCGCCGACGCCGACCCACACCGAGGTGCCGACGCCGCGCTGGGCGAGGCGGAACCCCGATTCGTAGGACAGCGTGCCCGATTTCGACATCAGGCCCAGCGGGCCGGACTTCAGCGAGACATCGGGCAGGAAGCCGAGCTTGGCGACTTCGGCCACCGCCATGCCCGGCGTGGAGCCGCCGATCCACAATACGCCGGCGTCCTGCGTCAGGCGTTTGGCTTTCAGCGCATCGTGAACCGGCATGCCTTCGGTCGGTGTGACGATCATTTTGACGCCTGCGGCGACGGCTTCCCGCATCGCATCCAGCAGGTCATAGGCGCCGACCAGCGCGACGCTGACCGTGGCGCCGGTGGCCTTCACCGCCGCGGCGCAGTCCGGGAACAGCGGGATGCCGTTGATTTCCCTCACGTCCTTCGCCGGCGATACGCCGCCGACGAGGTTAGTGCCGTATGCCTTCATCAGCCGGCTGTGCAGGCGGCCGGCGCGGCCGCTGATGCCCTGCAGAATGACTTTCGTGGAGCGGTCGATGCGCGGCAGGGTCATTTCGCGGCCTCCCGATCTGCAGCCTCCAGATGCCCGCGCACTTCCGCCAGCGCGGCGTCGAGGTCGCTGTGCAGCGCGATGCCCGCTTCGGCCAGCACGCCGCGCGCGCTTTCCATGCCGTTGCCGACCAGCCGCGCCACCACCGGCACCCTGAATTCCGGAACGTCCTTCAGCGCGCTGACCAGCAGCCGCGAGAACTCGCCCAGTTCGGTGATGCCGGCGAAGATGTTGATCAGCAGCACCTTCACGTTTTTGCCTTCCCGCATCCACTTCAGCACGTTGACCAGGCGCTTCGTCTCACCGCGCAGGCCGCCGGTGCGGATGTCGAGGAAGTTGTAGGGTTTCAGTCCCGAGCCGCGCATTTCGTCGATCAGCATCATCGACAGCCCCGCGCCGGTGGTCAGCAGCGCGATTTCACCGGCGGGATCGACCACCACGTAATCGCAGCCGTGGCCGTCCTTCAGCGCCGTTTCGACATAGGCGCCGCAGACGTCGGCAAGCAGCGCGCGCTGCGCCGGCTGCCGAGGCAGCGCGGAATCGTCGGTGACCACCTTGGCGTCGCCGGCGACCCAGCGGCCGTCGGGATAAATGAACAGCGGATTGATTTCGGTCAGCAGCGCCTCCTCGGCGATGAAGGCGGCGGCCATCGCGCGGCCGGCCTCCGCCAGCGCCTTGCCGGCGGCCCCGGGGATCGCCGACGCCAACTGCGCGGCTGCGGCGGCGAGCGTTTGCGCATCGGGCGCCGCGGTCGCCGTCTTCAGCGCCTCACGGGGCAGGGCTTCGATTTCCACGCCGCCCTGCGCCGCCATGATGATGCGCACGCCGGCTGCTGCGGGATCGAGCATCATCGACAGATAGGCTTCCGTCGCGCCGCTGACCTGCTGTTCGACGCGCACCGCGCGCACCGTGCGGCCCTTCGCGCTTTTGCCGATGATGTCGCGGCTGCGCGCGGCGACTTCGGCGGGCGTGTCCGCGGTCCGGATCAATCCGGCCTTGCCGCGGCCGCCGGCGGTGATCTGGGCTTTCACCACCCAGGGGCCGGGCGGCAGGTCTGTGGAATCTGCGGGATCGATACGCAGGCTTCCGGGCGGAACGGGCAGGCCGTGCCGCGCCAGCAGCTGCTTGGCGTCGTGTTCAAGCAAGTACATGTTTTCAGGTTTCCCGGTTCGGAAGGTCAGCGCATGGAGACGCGGCTTTGCGACAGCGCCTGTTCATGGGTCACCGCCGGCGCGACAAGTTTATACAATGCGCGCCGCGTATTGCTGAACAGCGAGCGCATTTTTTCGGTCCACGGGGTTTTCCGGGCCTGCAGCGCTGCCGGGCTTTCCCAGACATCGGGGCCGCTCATCTCGTAGGCGGTCAGGTATTTCGGCCCGTCCGATCGGCCGCCGTGGATGCCGGCCGACATGAAGCGCCGCGCGCGCAACACGCCGGGAATCGCGGCGCAGCGCGGCAGGTGCTCGCCGTCGTACCAGGCGTTGTATTCATCGACGATGTGGTCCGGGATGTCGGTATGCACGATGTACAGCCACGGCGCATCGCCGAAATCCGTCCGTCCGGCCTCGCGCATCAGCCTGAAGTTCATGCGTTCGCGCCTGTCGCCGTAGAGCGCGCGCATGCGCAGCGACCACGAGGTCGGACAGGCGACGACATGCCGGAAATCCGGCCCGGCTTCGACCGTCTCGTCGGCGGTTTCATACCAGGCGAGGTAGCGGATGTCCGCGCTTTCGCAGAAATAGCGGCGGGTGCGCACGAAGCCGGGCATCGCGGTCAGCTGGGGCACGTGTTCGAGGCGGTACCAGTCGTTGAACTCGGCCTCGTGTTCGGGGGCGACGTCGAGGCGGACGGTGATGAGGCCGGTGGCTTGGGGGTCGGTGGTCAAATGTAAATAACCTTGAAGTCACATAACACAGGGCAGGGGCGGACTGAACAGCCAGTTCATATTTGACCACCCCCTCTACCCGTCAACTGGCGGAGAGAGGGGCAGGGGGAGGGGCTGCGAAAACGCTGGCGTGATCAGGCGGGCACTTCAATATCCACCAATGGCCCGTATTGCTGCCCCCCGAACACGTCTCCGTCGTCGATGTCGCCCGAAATCACCGGCCGCGGAATGGTGATCTTGATTGCAGTGGCGGCGTCGTAGTTGATGATGGCGACGACTTCGGGTTTCAGGCGGTAGGTTCTGGCGAACCAGTCGGCATTGATCAGCTTCGCGTCGCGGACTTTTTCGTAGACCGCGCGCTCCTTGAAAATGACGTCGAAGGTCAGCTCGAAGGGGCCGGAATTCTTGCTGCGGATGAGTTTGGTGACTTGCCAGAGCTTTGCCATGTTCACACCTGCTCGTAGTGGATGCGGAACATTTCCAGCGGAGTGTCCGGCTCGACGACGTGGTTCATGTTGAACCGGTAACTCGCGCCCTTGTCGATTTCGGCGGGCGAGTAGGGGAAGGCCACCGACGTGATCAGGCCCGTCCATTCCGGCACCGGGTAATGCACGGCGATGTGGCTCAATGATTTCGCCAGTGAGTTGGCCAGCTTCTGGGTCGGCGCGGTGACCTGGAACAGCAGGCCCACTTCATGGCCGATGCTCATGTCGGGTTCCAGCACGCCCATTGCGGCGTTGCGGCCGAACTGGCGGATGTCGAGCCGGTACTGGCTGTCGATGGATTCGCCCATCACCGCGCGGATGCGGTCGCGCGCCGCCTTGACCAGGTTCTCCAGCCAGTGGTCGAACTGGCGCAGGATGATCGGGTCGCGCACCGAGCCGAGGACGATGCTCTGGTAGCCGGCGAGTTCGGCGCCTTCCAGCTTGATGGTGTAGCGCCCGGCCTTTTTGAAAGTGCTGCCGGAAACCTTCACCGCGCGGTCGGAGATCGCCTCGTAACGGGCGTTGACGGTGTTGAGCACGCCCGAGGGCTCGACCAGTTCGTAGGGTGTCGAATTCTCGTAGAGGTTGTGCGAGGCGACGCTCGCCGGATCGCAGCGGTAGTCGGGATTGGGCGGCTCGATGATGAAATGATCGTCGGTGACGATCGCGAAGTTGCAGTCCGGGTACTTGCGCAGCACCACGCTGGCGGCGCCGCATTCCATGATCTTGGCCATGTGCCAGACGGTCGCCGGGTTGAAGCCCTTCATCACCGGCATTGCGGCGAAGATCGAGGTGTCGCTGGAGCGGCCGGCGATGACCACGTCGGCGCCGCTGGCGAGCGCCTCGATGTAGGGTTCGGCGCCGCACATGCCGACGATGTGGCTGCTGCGGTCGATCACGGCTTCGTCGAACTGCGGCGCGTTGGCCAGGGGCTTGATGCGGCCTTCCTTCAGCCGTTTTTTCAGGTAAGCCTTGTCCTGCTCGGAGGCGATCGTCGCCATCCTGAAATTGAGTTTCTCCTCGCGCGCGATTTCGCGGGCGATGCCGGCGAGGCGTTCGACCTGTGCGTCGGTGCCCGCGGTCATCGCCGAGCCCACCAGCACCGGAATTTTTGCTGCGCGGGCGGCCAGCAGCATCAGGCGCAGGTCGCGTTTGCAGGCGGCGTCCGAGAACTGCGGTTCGCCGGAGCCGAGGTGGTGCGGCCCGGGGTCGGTGGAGCCGCAGTCGGCGCCGATGAAATCGGGCCTGAGCCCCATCGCGCGCTTCAGGGTTTCCTCGCGGAAGCCCGAGCCGAGGATGCCGGTGGCCGAAAGGACGCGGATTTCCTTCATTGCAGCACGATCGAGTCTGCCACCGCGGGTCCGCGCACGGTCGTGCGGTAGAGCAGGCGCGGCAGCGGATCGTAGTCGAAGGTGGCCTTGTGCTGGACGGCGATGTTGTCCCACATCAGCAGGTCGCCTGGCGTCCAGCGGTGGGTATAGATGAATTCCGGCCGGGTGATGTGGTCGTACAGGCGGCGCAGCAGGGCGTCGCCTTCCTCGGGCGGCATGTCGTGCATGTGGGAAGTATGGCCCTCGTTGACGAACAGACCCTTGCGGCCGGTGACCGGATGCACGCGCACCACGGGCGTCGCCATGTCGGGCACGCTGGCCAGCTGTTCGGGCGTCGGCGCGTGCTCCTGCACGGTCCGGATGCCGCGGCGTTCGTCGTCCTGCTGGGCCGCGTAGTTCTTCAGGCGGTAATCGCGGTAGCTGTGGATGTTGCGCAGCCCGGCAACCCGCTGCTTCAGGTCTTCCGGCAAGGCATTGTAGGCGGCGGTAGTGCTGGCGAAATGGGTGTCGCCCAGCGGCTTTCCGTCCTTGAGCGGAATTTCCAGCGCATACAGCGCCGACAGCAGGCTGGGTTCGCGCTTGTAGGACAGGTCGCTGTGCCAGAAACGGCCGGCATCCTGCGCGCCGATGGCCTTGCCGCCGGCATCCAGCTTGTTCGACAGGATGAAAATTTCGGGGTGATCGGCCAGGCGCGCTTCCTTGCGCACGTGGTGCTCCAGCGTGCCGAAACGGCGGGTGAAGGCGATCTGCTGCTCCGGCGTCAGTTTCTGGCCCGGAAAGAATACGACCTCGTTGTCGAAAAAAGCCTGGCTGACCCGGGTGAAGGTATCGTCGTCGAGGGGCTGCGAGAGGTCGACGCCGGTGATGGCGGCGCCGATGTGTTTGCCGATGCGCGTGACATTGATCATGGCGGTGCGGTGTTCCGGTGCGGGTTGGACAGGCGGGCATCCTAACAACTGCCTGTCATGCGATAAAATGATTATTCTGCATATCATCATGCGGGTAAAGCATGATGAGGGTAAAGCATGATTACCTCGACAATCACTCCGATGACCATCCGATGAACCTGAAACAGCTGCGCATGCTGCGCGAAATCGAGCGCCATGACCTGAACCTGTCCGCGGCGGCAGCGGCCCTGCATGCTTCGCAGCCGGGGGTCAGCCGCCAGGTGCAGCTGCTCGAGCGCGAACTGGGCGTGGACCTGCTGCTGCGGCGGACCAACCGCATCCTCGGTTTCACCGAGGCGGGGCGCGGGGTGCTGTCCGCGGCGCAGCGGCTGCTGGCCGAGGCCGAGAACATCGCGCAGATCGCGGCGGAGGCGCGCGGCGACGGCGCCGGGCGACTGGTGCTGGCGACGACGCACCTGCACGCGCGTTACACCCTGCCGGACGCGGTGCGGCGGTTTTCCGCGCGCCACCCCGGCGTGCAGATGCACCTGCTGCAGGCCGAGCCCGACGACATCCGTGAACTGGTGGCCCGGCAGGAAGCCGACATCGGCATCAGCACCGAGATCGGCCCGGCCCACCCGGACCTGGTCGCACTCGCCGCCGATCCCCTGCGGCGCAGCGTGATCATGCCCGCGGGGCATCCGCTGGCCCGCCGCAGGCGCCTGTCGCTCGCCGACATTGCCGCCCATCCGCTGGTCGGCTACCACCCGCGGTCGCGCGGCGGCGAGATCATCGGCCGCGCATTCCGCGAGGCGGGGATCGTCGCCCGGCACGTGGTCAGCGCCAGCGATTCCGACGTGATCAAGGCCTACGTGGCCCAGGGCCTGGGCATCGCGGTGGTGCCGTCGATCGCCTTCGGCCGCCATGCCGATGCCGGGCTGCATGCGAAAGACGTGACCGGCCTCTTCCCCGAAAGCGTGATGACCCTCAGCCTGCGCCGCGGCACCCACCTGCGGCGTTACCTCACCGATTTCATCCGCATGGTGGTGCCGCGCTTCGACCGCGGGGCGGTGGAGCGGGCAATGACGATGGGGCGGACAAACCGCTAAAATAGCGGCATTCGCGGCTGCATCACGCGAAATTTCATTACGGTTATCCATCCGTCCCATCCATTTCCAGGAGTGTTGCGATGAAGCTGTACGGCTCGACGACGTCCCCCTATGTGCGCAAGGCGCGCGTGCTGATCCACGAAAAAAACATGCCGGTGGAGTTTGTGGTCGAGGATCCCTGGGTCGAGGACAGCCCGATCATCATCAAGAACCCGCTGTCCAAGGTGCCGGCGCTGGAAATCGGCGCTGACAGCTACATGTTCGAATCCGTGCTGGTGGTGCATTACCTCGACCACGCCGACGGCAAGTCCTTCAACCCGCGCGATCCCGCCGGTTACTGGCAGTCGCAGTGGTGGCAGGCGCTGGGCCAGGGCATCATCGATGCCGGCATTGCCCGGGTGTTCGAGACGCGCCGCCCGGCGGAAAAGCAGATGCCGGAGAAAATGGAGCGGGAGGAGAAACGCATCGCCCGCGCCATCGACCTTGCCGAAAAAAACATGAAGGACAACACCGAGTTCCTGCTCGGCAACCGTTTCGGCCTCGCCGACATCGTGATGGGCGTGGCGATGCAGTACACCGATTTCCGCTATGCGCATGACTGGCGCAGCCGCGCGCCGAAGCTGGATAAATGGCTGGCCGGCGTCGCCGCGCGGCCGTCCTTCGTCGAAACCCTGCCGCCGGGATTCGTGCCGTCCGCGGCCTGAGAGTCATCCGTCCGGAATGAAAAGGGGCGCCGCGGCGCCCCTTTTTTTGCGGCCGGGTTGCCGGCTTAGCGCAGCACGAAGGGGTTGGGCACCTCGGTCGCGGTGGAGATCCACACGCTCTTGGTCTGCAGGTATTCGCGGATCATGTCCTGGCCGCTTTCGCGGCCGATGCCGGAGCGCTTGTAGCCGCCGAAGGGCGACATGAAGGACACCGCGCGGTAGGTGTTGACCCAGACCGTGCCGGCCTGCAGTTTTTCGCTCATCAGGAAGGCGCGGCGCATGTCCTGCGTCCACACCCCGGCGGCGAGCCCGTAGACCACGTCGTTGCCGATGGCGATGGCCTCGTCTTCGTCCTCGAACGGAATCACCGACAGCACCGGCCCGAAGACCTCCTCCTGCGCGATGCGCATCGCGTTGCCGACGCCGGTGAAGATCGTCGGCTCGACGAACCAGCCGCTGCCGCATTCGGGCCGCTTCGCGGGGCCGCCGCCGAGCACGGCCTGCGCGCCTTCCTTCTTCGCGACGTCGATGTAGTGCAGGATTTTTTCGTACTGCGGCGCGTTGGTGACCGGGCCGACCTGGGTGCTGATGTCCATCGGATTGCCCATTTTCGCGGTCTTTGCCAGCGCCACCAGCTTCCCGACGAATTCGTCGTGGATCGAGCGCTGCACCAGCAGCCGAGAGCCGGCGATACAGGTCTGGCCGGTGGCCGCGAAAATGCCGGAGATCACGCCCTTCACGGCGTTGTCGATGTGCGCGTCGCCGAACACGATGTTCGGCGATTTGCCGCCGAGCTCCATGCTGACGCGCTTGAGTCCCTTCGCGGCGGCCTCGTAGATGCGTTGGCCGGTGGCGTCCGAGCCGGTGAAGGCGACCTTGGCGACCTTCGGGTGTCCGACCAGCGGCGTGCCGGCCTCCGCGCCGAAACCGGTGACCACGTTGACCACGCCCGGCGGAAAGCCTGCGGCCTCGACCAGCTTTATGAACTCCAGCGCTGAGGCCGAGGTGTATTCCGAGGGCTTGACCACCACCGTGTTGCCGGCGGCCAGCGCCGGGGCGAGCTTCCAGGCGAGCAGCAGCAGAGGCGAATTCCAGGGAATGATCATCGCCACCACGCCGATGGGCTCGTGGCGCGTGTAATTGAAGGTGTCGGGCTTGTCGATCGGGATCACCGAACCTTCGATCTTGTCGGCGAGGCCGCCGAAGTAGTAGTACCACTGCGCCATGTAGGCGGTCTGCGCGCTCATCTCGGCATAGAGCTTGCCGTTGTCGCGGACTTCGGTTTCGGCCAATGCCTTCGAGTGTTCGGTGATCAGGTCGCCGAGCCTGCGCAGCAGCGCGCCGCGCTTCGTGGCATTGCATTTCGGCCATTCGCCGGCGGTCAGGGCCTTGTGCGCAGCTTCCACCGCTCGGTCGACGTCCGCGGCGCGGCCGCGCGGGATTTCCGCCCAGGGCTGCGCGGTGTACGGGTTGTCGCTGGGAAAGGTTTCGCAGGCGGCGGCCCCGACCCATTCGCCGCCGATGAACATGCGGTAGCGCTGCAGAGCGGGATTGTTCATAAGTATTTGTTTTTATTTATTATTTTAGAGCATCCGCGCCCAGCAGCGCGGTGCGGAAGCGGTGCTTGATCGCCGTGCCGTCGCGCAGCGGCAGGCGCATCGGCGCAGGTTCCGCGGAGACGCGGATGTCGGCGAACACCGGGCCGGCCTTGCCGTGGAATTCCGGCAGCCAGCGCTGCAGGCCGGCCATGCTGTCAATCGTCGTTGCCGACTTGAAGCCGGCGGCCTTCGCGATGCCGGTGATGTCAACGCCGCGCGCGGTGTGCGCGCGCTGCATGCCGGTTTCGCCATAGTGCCCGTTGTCGATGACGGCGATGCTGAGGTTCTTCGGCGCTTCGCAGGCGATGGTGGCGAGCGAGCCGATGCCCATCAGCATTTCGCCGTCGCCGGTGATGACCAGCACGCGGCGCTTCGGCTGCGCCAGCGCGAGGCCGAGGCCGGCCATCGCCGCGCCGCCCATCGCGCCCCACAGGTAGAAATTGAGATCGTGATCGCCGGCGGCAAAGGCATCGTAGGTCGGCGAGCCGAGGCCGGTGACGACCAGCGCATCGCCGCGGTCGGCGAGCAGGGCGGCGACCACCTTGCGGCGGTCGAGTCCGGGGGATTTTTTCACGGCCATATGGATGCCTTTAAAAGTTCGGAGTTCGCTCGGATGCAAGGCGCGAAAAAAATTTCGCAGCGCGGCATATCGGGATATATGTAAGCCAGAAATTTTTTTCGCAACGCGGCAGCCGGGATGAAATCCGGAGTTTGAAAGGCATCCATTCATTTGCTCCAGTTCTTGAAGCCTATGACGCGCTGCTGAATCAGCACCGCCACCGGACGGTGGGTGTTGAAGGCGAGCAGCGCGGAGGCGCGCACGGTTTCGCGGATGTCCTCGGCGCGGTCCACGGAGTGCACGATCACGCCGGCGTTTTCCAGTGCCTTCGCGGTGCTGCCACCCATCGGCACCTGCCAGGGATTGAACTCGCCCCAGACGCCGCGCATGGTCACGATCATCAGCAGCGGCAGCCGGCATTCCTCGAACAGCGACAGCATGTTGATGCAGTTGCCGGCGCCGCTGGACTGCATCAGCAGCACGCCCTTCGCGCCGCCCATCCAGGAGCCGGCGAGCATCGCGACGCCTTCCTCCTCGGTGGTCAGCGACACCGCGCGCATGGCCTTGTCGGCGTGGCAGCGGTCGATCAGCTTGGCATGGCCGGCATCGGGCACGTAGGCCACCTGGGTGATGCCGGTTTCCTTGAACACGTCGTAGATCTGGTCCGGCCACACGGTGGCGCGGGTCTGCTGGTCGGTCTGCACGAGGCCTCCTCATTTGCGGAATCGCGAGTGTAGAACGATTGCGACGATTGCGCGCGCCGCCCGATCGTGGAAAGCCCGGGGTTTATAATCAGGGCCCGTCATTTTTCCATCATGTGAATCCCATGCTGTCCATCCCTCAAGCCACCGACCATGACGACCTGCGCGACGGCGTGCGCGCCGTGTGCAACCAGTTCGACAGCGCCTACTGGCAGCAGATCGACGACGCGCGCGGTTATCCCGAGGCCTTCGTCCAGGCGCTGACCGAAGCCGGCTGGCTGTCGGCGCTGATCCCCGAGGAATACGGCGGTTCGGGCCTGAGCCTGACCGAGGCCTCGATCATCATGGAGGAGATCAACCGCAGCGGTGGCAACTCCGGCGCCTGCCACGGCCAGATGTACAACATGGGCACGCTGCTGCGCCACGGCTCGGCCGAGCAGAAGAAAAAATACCTGCCGAAGATCGCCACCGGTGAACTGCGCCTGCAGTCGATGGGCGTGACCGAACCCACCGCCGGCACCGACACCACCAAGATCAAGACCGTGGCCGTCAAAAAGGGCGACAAGTATGTCGTCAACGGCCAGAAGGTGTGGATCTCGCGCATCCAGCATTCCGAGTTGATGATCCTGCTCGCGCGCACGACGCCACTGGACCAGGTCAAGAAAAAATCCGAAGGCATGTCGATTTTCATCGTCGACCTGCGCGAGGCGATCGGCAAGGGCCTGGAAGTAAAGCCGATCCGCAACATGGTCAACCACGAAACCAACCAGCTGTTCATCGACAACCTCGAAGTGCCGGCCGAGAACCTGATCGGCGAGGAGGGCAGGGGCTTCAAGTACATCCTCGACGGCCTCAACGCCGAGCGCATCCTGATCGCCGCGGAGTGCATCGGCGACGGCTACTGGTTCATCGACCGCGCGGCCAAGTATGCGAAAGAGCGCGTCGTCTTCGACCGGCCCATCGGCCAGAACCAGGGCGTGCAGTTCCCGATCGCCAAGGCTTACGTCAACATCGAAGCCGCCAACCTGATGCGTTACAAGGCGGCTGCGCTGTTCGACGCCAAACAGCCCTGCGGCGCCGAAGCCAATATGGCCAAGCTGCTGGCGGCGGATTCATCCTGGGAAGCGGCCAACGCCTGCCTGCAGACCCACGGCGGCTTCGGCTTCGCCGCCGAATACGACGTCGAGCGCAAGTTCCGCGAGACGCGACTGTATCAGGTGGCGCCGATCTCGACCAATCTGATCCTGTCGTATGTCGGGGAACACATTCTCGGGATGCCGAGGTCGTTTTAAAAATATCAATAAAAACAAATGCTTATGGTATACCCTTCGAGGATGACTCCTTCTTCCCACCGCTTGATGGGAAGCTCGCTTGATGCCAGACAAGCGGCCTACTTGAGGCGAACCAGAGAGGGGGCGCTTCCGGCGCTTGACATCAGCATTCCATCCGATATTCTTTATTCTAGAATCTAGAATAGCGGTGGCGTGATGATGACACTGAAACCTCAAGACGTGCTGGTCATGCTCAAGCTGGTAGCGCTGGGCCAGAAGCCGTGGTCCTACGCACGGCTGGCTGTCGATCTGGGCATGAGTCCGTCGCAACTGCACTCGGCCGTGCGGCGCGCGCTGGAGGCGCAGATCGCCGTCAAAAGGGAAGACGCCATCAGGCCGCATATCCGGAATCTTGAAGAGTTTTTGATCCATGGGCTGCGCTACGTGTTCGTGCCGCAACTGGGGCAGCCCACGCGTGGCATGCCAACGAGCCATGCTGCGCCGCCGCTGGCACAGCATTTCACGTCAACCGGCGAGCTTCCGCCTGTGTGGCCGGATCCCGAGGGCACAGTGCGCGGTGTGGCGTTTTCACCGCTTTACAAGCTTGCGCCGCAGGCCGCGCGCGCTGATCCGGCGCTGTACGAGCTGCTGGTACTGGTGGATGCCATACGCGGTGGCCGCGCGCGCGAGCACAACATGGCCATCAAGGAACTGGGCAAACGACTCGCGCAGTATGGCTAGGGTAGCCAACCCCAATATCGAGATCACGGAGATTGCCGTCGCCCGTCTGGGCGCACTGGCGGACGAAATGGTCTTTCTCGGCGGTTGTGCCACCGGTTTGCTGATCACCGACCCGCTGGCACCGCCGATCCGCGCCACCAACGATGTCGACGTGATTTGCGAAATCGCCTCGCTGCTGGATTATCAGCGGCTGTCGAAGCGTCTGCGTGCCCAGGGATTGCGCGAGGATCGCAGTCCCGAAGCGCCCGTGTGCCGCTGGCAGGCGCAGGGCATGGTACTGGATGTGATGCCTACCAGCCCGGAGATCCTGGGCTTCGGCAATCCCTGGTACCGGCCGGCCTTTGCAGCCGCGGTGCGGGTCGTGCTGCCATCAGGCAGGGGGATTCGCATGGTTTCCGCACCGTATTTCCTGGCAACCAAGCTTGCGGCGTTCGACGGCCGGGGGCAGGGTGATTACGTGGCGAGCCACGATCTGGAGGACATCGTTGCCGTGCTTGATGGCCGCCCGGAAGTGACCGAAGAAATCCGGCAGTCCGAACCAACACTGCGCAATCATCTTGAAGGCCGTTTCATCGCCTTGCTGAAGGAAGCGCGGTTTCTTGATGCCTTGCCGGGCCATATGCCCGGCGATGCGGCGAGCCAGGCGCGCGTGCCCAAGATAATCGGGCGACTCCAGGCGATGGCGGAACCGGCACCAGGATCAGCAATATGAATGCACCGACTGTTTCCGGCGCTGATCGATGGCCCGTTTCAGGCTTTGCGCTTGCCGTGCAGGTCCTGCAGCGCCAGCCGATTGCCGCCGCTGGTGCATTGAGTGAAGGTGGAGAACGGCGTAGCTGCGAAAAAAGGCGTTTTCACGGAGAAGGCATCGAACCGGGGATGCGATCCCCGGGGAGTCATGTCAATTCGTACACAGGCTAAGCGAGGCTCGCATGCTGGTTTACAACTCGACGAAGGCGGAATTCGCACAGGACGTCAGGACGAATTCCATTGAAGACAAAATTCTGACTGCATTCCGGCGGCAGTTGGGGTATTCGACAAGTTCGTCCGAGGTTGAGGCATGGCGCAATTCCATGCAGTTCATGAATAACGTTCTCAACGACGATGACATTCCGGCGGACGCGGGTGTGGCGATTGAGTACAGATTGCCCGGCAGCAACAAGCGAATTGATTTCATCCTGACCGGAAAAAACGCGAGCAGTGTGGACACCGCGATTATTGTTGAACTCAAGCAGTGGAGCGAGGTGAAGGCGACCGGCAAGGACGGCGTGGTTTCCACCTGGATCGGCCGGGCGGAGCGGGAGGTCAGCCATCCTTCGTATCAGGCGTGGACCTACGCGGCATTGCTGGAGGATTTCAATGAGGTGGTCAGGAGCGACGGAATTGTATTGAAGCCATGCGCCTATCTTCACAACTGCGCCTCCGCAGACGTGATTCGTTCTTCTTTTTACCGGAGCCATCTTGAGAAGGCCCCTGCTTTCCTGAAGCAGGATGCTCTCAAGCTGGCTGAGTTCATTAAACGGCATGTCAGGCAGGGTGATCGCGACAAGGTCATGTACCGGATCGACCAGGGGAGGATCAGGCCGTCGAAAAACCTTGCCGACTGTCTGCTGTCGCTGCTTCAGGGAAACAATGAATTCCTGATGATCGACGACCAAAAAATCGTTTATGAAAATGCGCTGCACCTGGCTGAAATTTCGGAATGTGAAGGAAAGCAGGTGCTGATTGTCGAAGGAGGGCCTGGCACAGGAAAATCAGTGGTCGCCATCAATCTTTTGGTCGAAATCACAAAGCGTGAAAAAGTGGTCCATTACGTAACCAGAAATGCGGCGCCGCGTGCCGTCTATGAATCCAGGCTTGCGGGCACCATGAGAAAGACGCGCATCAATAACCTGTTCAAGGGGTCGGGTTCCTATGTCGAGTGCGAAAAGGACGCAATTGATGTGCTGGTCGTTGATGAGGCACACCGCCTGAACGCCCGTTCGGGGATGTACCAGAACAAAGGCGAAAACCAGATCAAGGAAATCATCAATGCGGCCAAATGCAGTGTTTTCTTCGTTGATGAGGATCAACGGGTCACGTTCAAGGATGTTGGTGAAAAGGGGGAAATCCGGAGCTGGGCTCAAGCCTTGGGGGCGAAAGTGCATGAGCTGGGGCTGCAATCACAGTTTCGCTGCAATGGCTCGAACGGGTATCTGGCTTGGGTCGATAACGTTCTTCAGATAAGGCCGACAGCCAATGAGTCGCTTGAAGGAATTGATTATGATTTCAGGGTGTTTCATTCCCCTGCAAAGCTCCGGGATGCCATTTTCTTAAAGAACAAGATCAACAACAAAGCTCGTTTGGTTGCGGGTTATTGCTGGGACTGGGTCAGCAAGAAGGATTCAAGGGCATTCGACATCGTGTTTCCGGAGCATGATTTCGCGATGAAGTGGAATCTCGACGAGGATGGCAGCCTTTGGATAATCAAGCCTGAATCTGTTTCCGAGGTTGGCTGCATCCATACGTGTCAGGGGCTCGAGGTCGATTATGTTGGCGTGATCATTGGTGATGATTTTGTCGTCAGAAACGGCAAGGTTGTCACTGATGCGGGCAAGCGGTCCCGTCAGGATTCCTCGGTAAAAGGCTATAAATCCTTGCTCCAGTCCGATCCGGATCTTGCAAAGAGCAAGGCGGGTGCCATTATCAGAAACACATACAGAACCCTGATGACTCGCGGTGCCAAGGGTTGTTATGTCTATTGCACTGATCCGGAAACGGCTGAATGGTTTGCCGGCATGGCGGGGCGTCAGTCTGCCGAAGAGGGCGTGATCAAAGTGGAGGATTTTCCGCTGAAACTGGTGCATGGTGTGGATGTGCGCCCTTTCAGGAACGCCGTTCCGCTTTACGATTTGAAGGTTGCCGCTGGTGCCTTCAGCCGGCCGCAATTTGTTGAGGAGGTTTCTGGCGGCACGGGGATTGATGTTGAGAGTTGCCGATGGGTTGAATTGCCGGATTCGTTCAGGTGCCAGCCGGGGCATTTTGTGGCTCAAGTCGTAGGGGAGTCCATGAACAAGAGGATCCCGAACGGTGCATGGTGCCTGTTCAGGGCAAATCCGGTTGGGTCCCGAAACGGCAAGATTGTGCTGGCCCAGCATCGTGATATCCGGGATGCGGATACCGGCGCCCAGTACACCATCAAGCGCTATGAAAGTGCGAAGATTGCTGACGATGGCGGGCAGTGGCGACACTCGAGGATTTTGTTGAAGCCGGAAACGACCGAGCCTGGTTATCGGGCAATGGAGTTTGATGATGCGGTGGCGGGTGATCTTGTTGTTCTGGCGGAGTTCATTGCGGTTATAGGCTAGGGCTGGTTCGGGGTGTCCGCGAAATTCATTTGGCAAAAGTACTCGGTGTATTGGGTGAAATTCTGCGGATTTTCTTGGGCCATAATAAATATTCTCTTTTATTAAGAATTTCATGAGTCACTCGAAACTTCCCTTATCCGGCATCACCGTCATCGCCCTCGAACAAGCCGTCGCCGCACCATTCTGTTCCCGCCAGCTCGCCGACCTCGGCGCGCGGGTGATCAAGATCGAGCGGCCGAAGGTCGGCGATTTCGCGCGCGACTATGACCAGTCGGTAAAGGGGCAGTCGGCTTATTTCGTCTGGTTGAACCGTTCCAAGGAAAGTTTGACGCTGGATGTGAAGCATCCGGAGGCGAAGAACATCCTGGCGAAGCTGATTTCTGGAGCAGACGTATTCCTGCAGAACCTCGCGCCGGGTGCGGCGAAGCGGCTGGGGCTGGGGGCGGACGAATTGCGCAAAAAACATCCGCGGCTGATCGTCTGCGACGTGTCGGGCTACGGCACGATCGGACCTTATTCTAAAAAGAAGGCCTACGACCTGCTGGTGCAGGGCGAGGCGGGGGTGCTGTCGCTGACCGGCACACCGGAGTCGCCGGTGAAGGTGGGTATCTCGATCACCGACATCGGCACCGGGTTGCATGCTTATTCCGCGATTCTGGCGGCGCTCTACACGCGCGAGCGCACGGGCGAGGGCGCGCACATCGACTTGACGATGTTCGAGACCATGGCGGAGTGGATGGGGCATCCGCTGTATTACACGCAATACTCGGGCAAGGCGCCGCGGCGCAGCGGGCCGGACCACGCGACCATCGTGCCCTACGGGCGTTTTCGCACGAAGGATGGCGACGTGCTGTTCGGCATCCAGAACGAGCGTGAGTGGGCGAATTTCTGCGAGAAGGTGCTGGGCCGACCGGAGCTGGCCAAGGATGCGCGTTACGACAACAACAGCAAACGCACCGCCGCGCGGGCCGAGGTGGTGGGGGTGATCGAGCAGACCTTCGCGCCATGGACCAGCGCGGAGGTGGTGGCGAAGCTCGATGCGGCCGACATCGCCAATTCGCGGCTCAACACGCCGGGCGAGGTCTGGGACCATCCGCAGTTGCAGGCACGCAAGCGCTGGAGAGAAGTCGATACGCCCGCCGGGCCGATTCCGGCGCTGCTGCCGGCGGCCACGTTCGAGAGCTTCGAGGCGAGAATGGATCCGGTGCCGGGGATCGGGGCGCACACCGATGCGATCCTCGGTGAGCTGGGCTACGGTGCGGCGCAGATTGCCGGGTTGAAGGCTGCGGGGGCGGTTTGACCGCGACTCGGCGGGGTTTTTGATTCGGGGATTGCGTCAGTGGCTGACGGGCTGAACACCTGACCCGTCATTCCGGCGCATGCCGGAATCCAGGGGTTTTTCACATTCACTGCACTGGATTCCGGCTCGCGCTGCGCGCGTCCGGAATGACGGGATGTTGAGTGTGGGTGAAGTGGTAATCTGTAAATATTTGATTTTATTGATTATTGTTTGATGCCTGCAGCCTGCCAGTTGCAGGTCTTGCAGTCGAGCAGCAGTTCCGGCCGCATCTCCTTCGGCGAGTTCACGCCGACCAGCGCCATGTCGGTCATCAGTTCGCTGCGCAGCAGGTTGATGACGTGCTGGGCGCCGTGTTCGGCGCCGATGGCGATGGCGTAGAGGAAGGGGCGGCCGACGAAGACGAAGTCGGCGCCGAGCGCCAGCGCCTTCAGCACGTCGGTGCCGCGGCGGATGCCGCTGTCCATCATCACCGCCATGTTGCCGGCATTGGCCTTGACACCGGGCAGCATGCGCAGCGGGCTCACCGCGCCGTCGAGCTGGCGGCCGCTGTGGTTGGAGACCATCACGCCGTCGACGCCGGCATCGCGCGCGCGCGCGGCGTCCTGCGGGTCGAGGATGCCCTTGAGGACCAGGCGGCCTTTCCACAGCTTGCGCATCAGGTCGACGTGCTGCCAGGACAGCCGGTCGCGGCGTCCGGCCTGGCGGTTCAGCGCGGAGATCATCGGCACGCGCGGGCCCATGTTCTCGAAATGCGGCATGCCGTGCTTCAGCGTGTGTTTCAGCATCGACAGCGCCCAGCGCGGGCGGGTGCCCATGTCCCAGGCGAGGCGCAGCGAGGGCCGCAGCGGCGTGCTGAAGCCGGTGCGCACGTTGTTCTCGCGGTTGGCGAGCACGGAGACGTCCACCGTCAGCACCAGCGTGTCGTAGCCGGCCTTCCCGACGCGTTCGAGAAGTTGCCTGATCACGTCGCTCTCGCCCGGCAGATAGGCCTGGAACCATGCGGTGCGGCCTTCCTGTTTGACGCGCTCCAGCGAAGTCAGCGCGGCGCCGCTGACCACCATCGGGATGTTGGCGCGGGCCGCGGCGCGCGCGAGCGCGACGTCGCCGTCGGCGCAGGTCATCGCGGAGCCGCCCATCGGCGGGATGCCGAAGGGCAGGTCGTAGTGCTTGCCCATCAGCGTCGTGGCCAGCGAACGGGCGCTGGTGTCGACCAGCGCCTGCGGGATGAACTGCAGTTCGTCCCACACCGCGCGGTTGTCGCGCAGCGAGGCGTTGGTTTCGGCGCCGCCGTTGATGTAGCCGAAGATCGGGCGCGGGATGCCGCGCCGGGCGGCGTCCTCGAAGTCGTCGAGGGCGAGCATGGACTGCAGGATGCGGGGTGCTGATGAAGACAATGCCGCGGTGGCGGCGTTTTCATAGCTGACGCTGGTCATGGTGAGGGCGTGATGGTTGACGCGAAGGCCCGATGATACCGTTTCCGGCAACGGGGCGTTCCCGGTGCATCCGGCGGTCGGTCATGGAGCGGCAATCGCGCGCCTGTCAAGCTGTTGCGGGGCAGGGTGCGTCCGTATAATCGGCCGCTTTGCAGCGATCCGGCCGTCTTCCCGGTTTACCTTTACCTATTCCCATGTGGCTCAAGAATCTCGTGATCTACCGCCTGCCGGCGGACTGGTCCGCCGACGCGGACGCGCTGGAGCAGAAACTCGCGCAGCAGCCGCTGCAGCCCTGCGGCGGTTTCCAGATGGAAAGCTCGGGCTGGGTCTGTCCGCACGACGACGGCCGTTTCCTCTACCAGTTGCAGCGCCAGTGGCTGCTGGCGCTGGCGACCGAGCAGAAGCTGCTGCCGGCCTCGGTGATCCGCCAGGAGGCGGAGGATCGCGCGGTGCGGATCGCCGAACAGCAGGGGCGTCCGGTCGGCCGCAAGCAGATGCGCGACCTGAAGATGCAGGTCACCAACGAACTGATGCCGCGCGCGCTGGCGCGCCGGCGCACGACCCACGGCTGGATCGACACCGCGCAGCGCTGGCTGGCGGTGGATGCCGCGGGCGACGCGAAGGCCGAGCAGTTCATGGAGGCGCTGCGGCGTTCCGACGACGATCTCCACGCGTTGCGGCTCGAAACCCGGCGCTCGCCGGCCGCGGCGATGGCCGAATGGCTGATCGGCGGCGAGGCGCCGGGCAGCTTCACCATCGACCAGGACCTTGAACTGCGCGCGGCGGATGGCAGCAAGGCGACGGTGCGCTACGCGCGCCACAACCTCGACGGCAGGGAAATACGCGACCACATCGCCGGCGGCAAGACCGTGGTGCGGCTGGGCCTGACCTGGAACGACCGCATCTCCTTCGTGCTGACGGAGCAGTTGATGGTCAAAAGGCTCGCGTTCCTCGACATCCTGCGCCGCGAGTCGGACTCGGAGGCGGGCGACGAGAGCGAGCGTTTCGAAATCGATTTTGCGTTGATGACCGGCGAGCTGTCGCTGATGCTGGCGGACCTGGTCAAGGCGCTGGGCGGAGAACAGGCGGAAGAATGAGCAACACCGGCAGCAACAACACGGCCACCACGGCAGCCGTGCAGGAGCGCATCAACGGACTGATCGCCGGCGAGATCGGCGTTGCCGCGCGCCAGGTCGCCGCGGCGGTCGCGCTGCTCGACGAGGGCGCGACCGTGCCCTTCATCGCGCGTTACCGCAAGGAAGTGACCGGCAACCTCGACGACACCCAGTTGCGCACGCTGGAAGAGCGGCTGGGTTACCTGCGTGAGCTGGAGGCGCGCCGCGCCGCGGTCATCGCCTCGATCGACGAGCAGGGCAAGCTGACCGATGCGCTGCGCAAGGCCATCGAAGCGGCGGCGACCAAGCAGGCGCTGGAAGATCTCTACCTGCCGTACAAGCCGAAGCGGCGCACCAAGGCGCAGATCGCCCGCGAGGCGGGGCTGGAACCGCTGGCCGACGCCCTGCTGGCCGATCCCGGCCTGCAGCCGGAGACCGAGGCGGCGAAATACATCCGCGTTGAGCCGGCGAAGGAGGGCGTCGAGGCGATCAACGTGCCGGATGCCAGGGCCGCGCTCGATGGCGCCCGCGACATCCTGGTCGAGCGCTTCGCCGAGACCGCGGAACTGCTGGCGAAACTGCGCACGCGGCTGCAGCAGGAAGGCATCCTCGTGTCGAAGGTGATCCCCGGGCAGGAGGCCGCGGAGGAGGAAAAATTCCGCGACTACTACGTCTATTCGGAGCCGCTGCGCGCGATTCCCTCGCACCGCGCGCTGGCGCTGTTCCGCGGCCGGGCGCAGGGCGTGCTGAGCCTGCAACTGGGGCTGGGTGAGGCGCTGGAGGCGGAGAATCCGCATCCCTGCGCGGCGACGGTGGCGGCGCATTTCGGCATCGAGAACCGCAAGCGTCCCGCGGACGCCTGGCTGGCGAACGTCTGCCAGTGGACCTGGAAGGTGAAGCTGCAACTGCACCTGAGCACGGAACTGATGGTGGCGCTGCGCGAACGTGCGGAGGCCGAGGCCATCCGCATTTTCGGGCGCAACCTGCACGACCTGCTGCTGGCCGCGCCGGCCGGCCCGCGCGCGGTGCTCGGCCTCGATCCGGGGCTGCGCACCGGCTGCAAGGTCGCGGTGGTGGACGCCACCGGCAAGCTGCTGGACACCGCGACGATCTATCCGCATGCACCGCGCAACGACATGGAAGGTGCGTTGGCGGCGCTGGGACGGCTGGTCGTCGCGCATGGCGTCGATTTGATCGCCATCGGCAACGGCACCGCCAGCCGCGAAACCGACCGCCTGGCGGGGGAATTGATCAAGCGCGTGACGGCGGTGAAACCCGGTTACAGGCTCGCGCGCATCGTCGTCAGCGAGGCCGGCGCCTCGGTCTATTCGGCCTCGGCTTTCGCGGCGGCGGAGTTTCCGGACCTCGACGTCAGCCTGCGCGGCGCGGTGTCGATCGCGCGGCGCATCCAGGACCCGCTGGCGGAGCTGGTCAAGATCGAGCCCAAGGCCATCGGCGTCGGCCAGTACCAGCACGACGTCAACCAGCGCGCGCTGGCGAAGGCGCTGGACGCGACGGTGGAGGACTGCGTGAACGCCGTCGGCGTCGACGTCAACACCGCTTCGGCGCCGCTGCTGGCGCGGGTGTCGGGCCTCAACGCGACGCTGGCGCGCAACATCGTCGACTACCGCGACGCCCACGGCCCGTTCCCCGACCGCGACACCATCCGCAAGGTGCCACGGCTGGGCGACAAGACCTTCGAACAGTCCGCGGGTTTCCTGCGCATCAACGGCGGCCGCAATCCGCTGGACCGCTCGGCGGTTCATCCCGAGGCCTATCCGGTGGTCGAACGCATTCTCGCGCGCATCGGCAAGGCGGTTTCCGAAGTGATGGGGCAGACCGCGCTGCTGAAAACGCTGTCGGCGGCGGATTTCGCCGACGAACGCTTCGGCGTGCCGACGGTGCGGGACATCCTGGCCGAACTGGAGAAGCCGGGGCGCGACCCGCGTCCAGAATTCCGCATGGCCGAGTTCCAGGAAGGCGTGGAGACGCTGGCCGACCTGCGCTCCGACATGATCCTCGAGGGCACGGTGACCAACGTCGCCGCCTTCGGCGCCTTCGTCGACATCGGCGTGCACCAGGACGGCCTGGTGCATATCTCGGTGCTGTCGAACCGTTTCGTCAAGGATCCGCATGAGGTGGTGAAGCCGGGGCAGATCGTCAAGGTGCGCGTGCTGGAGGTTGATCTCAAGCGCCAGCGCGTCGCGCTGAGCATGCGTCTGGACGAGACCGGAAACGCGGCGGCACGGCGGGAAGGTTCTTCGCGCCCTGCGGATTCCGCGCCTTCCGGACCCGGACGCCGCCAGCCCGACGGCCGGCGCCCCGCGGCGCGGCCGGGAGGGGCCGGGCGGGCTGCGGAGCCGATGAGCGCCATGGCGCTGGCGTTCGCGAAGTTGAAGAAATAGTCCGCGGCAGGCGGCCGGTGCCGCGCGGCGGACCTGCCGATGGAAACAAAACCGCCGTTCCGGCGTCACAGGGACGGCAATTGGTTTTCCGGAGGCGGATGTTCTCGCTTATCATCAAAAAATAAACCATTCTGCGGCGGCAATGTTGACAGAGCCGGAGTTTGTGCTAATGCATATCTCCGGGGAGCCGCCGGCAGCGCGTTAACAGACATTTTTTCGACCAGCCATCGATGCTTGTCCTTTCTCTCGTACTGATTCCATTCCTGGGCAGCGCCATTGCCGCGGTGCTGCCGCAGCGCGTGCGCAACAGCGAGTTCTGGCTGGCGGCGGCGGTCTGCGTGTATGCCCTGGTGGCGGCGGCCAGCCTGCATGCCGAGGTGGCGACCGGCGCCGTCCTGCGCGAGGAGTTCGCCTGGCTTCCGGCGCAGGGCCTGGATTTCGTGCTGCGCGTCGACGGCCTGGCCTGGGTGTTCACCATGCTGGTCCTCTCCATCGGGCTGCTGGTCGTGCTGTACGCGCGTTATTACATGTCCCCGGAAGACCCGGTGCCGCGTTTCTTCTCGTTCCTGATGGCCTTCATGGGGTCGATGCTCGGCGTCGTGCTGTCCGGCAACCTGGTGCAACTCGTGGTGTTCTGGGAACTCACCAGCCTGACGTCGTTCCTGCTGATCGGCTACTGGCATCACCGCGCGGATGCGCGGCGCGGCGCGCGCATGGCGTTCACGGTGACGGCCACCGGGGGGCTCTGCCTGCTGGCCGGGGTGCTGGTGCTGGGATACATCGTCGGCAGCTACGATCTGGACATCGTGCTGGCGGCCGGCGACCGGATCCGCGGGCACGATCTCTATCTGGCGGCGCTGGCGCTGATCGCGCTGGGCGCGCTGACGAAGAGCGCGCAGTTCCCTTTCCATTTCTGGCTGCCGCATGCGATGGCCGCGCCGACGCCGGTGTCCGCCTTCCTGCACTCGGCGACCATGGTCAAGGCCGGCGTTTTTCTTCTGGTCCGCCTGTGGCCCGCGCTGTCCGGCACGCCGGAATGGTTCTGGATCATCGGCGGAGCGGGGGCGATGACCCTGCTGATCGGGGCGTTCATCGCCATCTTCCAGCATGACCTGAAGGGGCTGCTGGCCTATTCGACGATCAGCCATCTCGGGCTGATCACGCTGCTGATCGGCATGGGCACGCCGCTGGCCGTCGTGGCCGCCATCTTCCACATCCTGAATCACGCGACGTTCAAGGCGTCGCTGTTCATGGCGGCGGGCATCATCGACCACGAAACCGGGATCCGCGACATGCGCATCCTGCGCGGCCTGCGCCGCAAGCTGCCGGTCACGGCGGTGCTGGCCATCTGCGCCAGCGCGGCCATGGCGGGCGTGCCCCTGTTCAACGGCTTCCTGTCGAAGGAGATGTTCTTCGCCGAAGCCTTTTCCCACGGCGGCGGCCAGGACTGGGGGCTGTCGGCCATGGCGCTGGCCATGGGCATATTCAGCGTGACCTATTCGCTGCGCTTCATTTCGATTTTCTTCGGCGAGTTTTCGAAGGACCTGCCGCGCGACCCCCATGAGCCGCCGCGCTGGATGCGGCTGCCGGTCGAACTGCTGGTGCTGGCCTGCCTGGTGGTGGGGATCATGCCGGCGCTGAGCATCGGCCCGGTCCTGGATCTGGCGGTCACGGCCACCCTCGGGGCGGATTCGCCCCACTACGATCTCGCGGCATGGCACGGATTCAGCATTCCGCTGGTGATGAGCATCATGGCGCTGGGCGGCGGCGTGATTTTCTACATCATCCTGCGCCGTTACTTCAACCTGCGGGAGCGCGCCAGGGCGCCCGTGCTGCATCGTTTCAGCGGCGCGCAGTTCTACGAGTCCGCGCTGCTGGTGCTGACGCGTTCGGCGGAGTGGCTGCTGCAGCGCCTCGGCACGGACCGGCTGCAGCCGCAACTGCTGCTGATCATGCTGGCGCTGCTCGTGGTTCCGCTGGTCATGGCCGGTTTTCCGTCCGGATGGGAGCGGATTCCGCTGCAGGATTTCGATCCGTTTTTTGCCGGCATCTGGATCATCGGCTGCGGCTGCGCCATCGCGGGCGCCTGGATGGCCAAGTTCCACCGGCTGGCCGCGCTGATCCTGGTCGGGGGCACGGGCATCGTCACGGCCATGACCTTCCTGTGGCTGTCCGCGCCGGACCTGGCCCTGACGCAGCTGATGGTGGAAACCGTGACCGCGGTGCTGCTGCTGCTGGGCCTGCGCTGGCTGCCGCCGAGGGTGCCCGAGCTTTATTCCTTCACGCCGGCCGGCGTCTGGATGCGCCGCGGGCGCGACATGTCCATCGCGGTCGGCGGCGGCCTGGCGATGGCCGCGCTGTCCTATGCGGTCCTCGTGCATCCGGCCACCGACACCATTTCGGATTTTTTCCTGCTGCGGGCGCTGGGCGAAGGCGGGGGCAGCAATGTCGTGAACGTGCTGCTGGTCGATTTCCGGAGCTTCGACACGCTCGGGGAGATCACGGTCCTGGCGATCGTGGCGCTGACCGTTTACGCCCTGCTGCGCCGCTTCCGGCCGGCGCCCGAGAGCGCCGAGGTGCCCGCGCAGCAGCGGCATGAGGCCGATCCGGCGTCCCGGCAGAGTCCGGCGGAGCAGGCCAACAGCGGTTACCTGATGGTTCCGGGGATCTATCTGCGCATGCTGCTGCCGTTCATCGGCGTCATGGCCGTCTACTTTTTCATGCGCGGCCACAATCTGCCCGGAGGGGGTTTCGTGGCGGGCCTGATCTTCGCGGTGGCGATACTGGTGCAGTACATGCTGGCCGGCACCGTCTGGGTGGAAAACCGCCTGCATCTGCGGCCGAACCGGTGGCTGGCCCTCGGCCTGCTGACGGCATGCCTCACCGGCATCGGCGCCTGGTTTTTCGGGCACCCGTTCCTGACGACGCACACGGCGCACCTGGCTTTGCCGGTGCTCGGCGAATTGCACGTGCCCAGCGCGTTCCTGTTCGATCTCGGGGTGTTCGGGACGGTGGTGGGCACCACCATGCTGATGCTGATCGCGCTCGCGCACCAGTCGCTGCGTGCGCACCGGCAGCCCGCGGAGGAATCCCCGCGGGCGGGGCGGCCGGACGCCGTCAGGGGGGCCGGCTGATGGAACTGGTGCTGGCGATCTCGATCGGTGTCCTGTTCGGATCCGGAATCTGGCTGATCCTGCGTCCGCGGACGTTTCAGCTCATTATCGGCCTGCTGCTGATGTCCTATGCGGTCAATCTCTTCATCTTCGCGATGGGGCGCCTCTGGATCGACCGTCCGCCGATCACGCCCGGTCCCGCCATCGATCCGGCCCAGTTCGCCGATCCGCTGCCGCAGGCGCTGGTGCTGACGGCGATCGTGATCGGTTTCGCGACGACGGCGCTCTACCTGGTGATCATGATCGGCGCCCGGGGCCTGACCGGCAGCGACCACGTCGACGGCAGGGAGCCGAAGGAATGACGGCGCTGCCGGTGCTCCAGCATCTGATCATCCTTCCGGTCCTGCTGCCGCTGCTGGCCGGCGCCCTGATGATCATCATCGACGAGCGGCGCCACGGCCTGAAGCTCGCCATCAGCCTGTCGAGCAGCCTCGCCCAGGGCGCGGCGGCCATCGTCCTGCTGATGCTGGTCGACGGCGGACACTGGGAAAACGGGATCGGGGTCTACCTGGCTTCGAACTGGCAGGCGCCCTTCGGCATCGCATTGATGGTCGACCGGCTGGCCGCGATGATGCTGGTGCTGACGGCGGCCATTGCGCTGGCCGCGCAGGTGTTTTCGGCGAGAAGCTGGGGCCGGATCGGCGTTCACTTCCATTCCCTGTTCCAGTTCCTGCTGATGGGCCTCAACGGGGCCTTCCTGACCAACGACCTGTTCAACCTGTTCGTGTTTTTCGAGGTCATGCTGGCCGCGTCGTACGGCCTCGTGCTGCATGCCTACAACCTGCGCCGGATCCAGGCGGGCATGCAGTACATCGCGATCAACCTCGTGGCCTCCTTCCTGTTCCTGATCGGCGTGGCGCTCATCTATGCGGCCACGGGCACGCTGAATCTCTCGGATCTGACCGGCCGCGTGGCCGGACTGGGCGCCCAGGATGCCTATCTGCTGTGCATCGGCGCCAGCGTGCTGGCGCTGGCCTTCCTGATCAAGGGGGCCATGTGGCCGCTGGGTTTCTGGCTGCCCCGCACCTATGCCATGGCGTCGCCGCCGGTCGGGGCGATGTTCGTGCTGATGACCAAGGTCGGCGTGTACGCGATGCTGCGGGTATGGTTCGCGGTGTTCGGGGACGGGGCCGGAGCGCTCGCCGGGTTCGGCTTCCAGGCGCTGGCTGTCGCAGGCATGGCGACCATCGTGTTCGGGGCGATCGGCATGCTGGCCAGCCAGGAAGGCACGCGCATGGCCGGTTATGGCGCGATCGTCTCGTCCGGCACGCTGATGGCCGTCATCGGCCAGTTCCAGGGGGAGGTGCTGGCGGCGGGCCTCTACTATCTGCTCGGGTCGACGCTGGCCATGTCCGCCTTCATGCTGCTGGTCGAACTGACCGACCGCCTGCGGCCGCCGGGGATCTCGGTGCTTGCCGTCACGATGGAGGCTTTCGCCATCGAGGACAACCCGGAGGATCCGGTCGGGGTCGGCATCCCGGGCACCATCGCCTTTCTCGCCCTGAGCTTCGTCGGCTGCGCGCTGGTGATCAGCGGCATGCCGCCGCTGGCCGGTTTTGTCGCCAAGTTCAGCCTGCTTCACGCGATGCTGGATGCTGCCGCGGCGACGGGCGACGGCGTGCCGGTCATGACCTGGCTGTTCATCGTCCTGCTGATCGCTGCGGGGCTGGCGGCCATCATTTCGCTGATGCGTTTCGGCGTGCGCACGTTCTGGGCCACGGCGATCGACGTTCCGCCGAAGCTGCGATTTTCCGAGGCGATTCCCATAGGCATGCTGCTCATTCTCTGCGTCGCGCTGACCGCGGGCGCGGGCGGCATGCTGGACTATCTGGGGCGCACCGCGGACGGACTGCTGCACGGCGGGCAATACGCCGAACGTGTCCTTGCCGAGCCGCCGGTGGCCCGCACACCCGGAAAGGATGGTGCGCAATGAGACGCTGGATGCCTTCCCCGGCGCTGTCGACCGGCCTGCTGCTGATGTGGCTGCTGCTGAACCAGAGCCTGGAGCCCGCGCACTGGCTGATGGGGGGCTTTCTGGGCATCGTGGCGCCGCTGCTGGCGCGCCCGCTGCAGCCGCAGGGATATGCGCACATCAGAAAGCCGCTTGCGCTGTTCCGCCTGCTTGGGCTGTCGCTGATCGAGATCGTCCGCTCGTGCCTGAACGTCGGGCAGATCATCCTTTTCCGGAGATCGGAGGGCGTGAACTCGCAGTTCATCCGGGTGCCGCTCGATCTCCGCGATCCGCACGGGCTGGCATTGCTGTCCTGCCTGATCAACACGACGCCCGGCACGGTCTGGGCGGAAATCATCCCGGACCGGCACGAGCTGCTGCTGCACATTTTCGATCTGCAGGAAGAGCAATGGTGGATCGACACGATCAAGAACAATTACGAGCGGCCCATCATCGAGGTGTTCGAGTCCGGTGTTCCGGCCGGCCGGAAGGAGGGCGCATGACCACCGGCACTTTGCTTGCCGCCGCGGCCGGCTTCGCGCTGGCCTGCGTGATCCTGGCCATGATCCTGTGCGCCCTGCGGCTGCTGATCGGCCCGACCGCGCAGGACAGGGTGCTGGCCCTCGACACGCTGTGGATGTGCTCGATGCTGTTGTCGCTGGTCCTGGGCATCGGGCACGGCAGCCAGGTCTATTTCGAGGCGGCGCTGCTGATCGCGCTGATCGGATTCGTGTCGACCGTGGCCCTGGCCAAGTTCCTGATGCGGGGGGAGGTGATCGAATGATGAACGTGGCGGATACCCTGCCCTGGTGGGCCGCGCTCCCGGTCGCTTTCCTGCTGATCCTGGGCGGCGTGATCACGGTCACCGGCGCCGCGGGCCTGCTGCGCCTGAAGAATTTCTACCAGCGCATCCACGGCCCCGCAATCACGGTCACGCTCGGGGCCGGCTGCTTCCTGATCGCCTCCATGATCTATTTCACGGTGCTGCAGTCGAGGCTGGTGATCCACGAGTTGCTGATCAGCGCTTTCGTGCTGATGACGGCGCCGGTCGTCGCGATGATGATCATGCGGGCCGCGCTCTATCGTGACCGCCGGTCCCGCGACCTCACGAAGCTTGCGGGGGAGCGTGAGGAAGTCTAGCGGGGCATGCCGGATGCGGCCTGGGAAAGGGCGTGGGGTGCCGTGGTATGGCGGAGGGAGGGATTCCAATAAATGCGCTAAGCATTTATAGATGCTTCACTTTCTAGAATTAGAAATTCCCTGATGCCCCCAAAAATGCCCCCAGCTTTAAGTCTGTGACGCCTTATCATCGCCATTAGTAGGTTCCATGCGCAGCCCTCTCTACTTGCCGGGTCGCTCGATAGATCTTACGAGATATCCTAAGGCGGTTCGGAGCGCCTGCGCACCGCTTTCTAGCTCTTGCACGGACAATGAAACCTGCTGTCCCAGCGATTCGGTATCCTCAGGAATCATCTTGATGTATCGATCCGTGATTTCTCCTCCGGAATGAACTAGGACATGCCTTTTCTGGAAAACCCGTCGCAAGGTAAGCAAATCTTCAAGAGGTATGTTCTCCAGCATATCAACGCCACCATGCTCTTTGAAAAACTTCCGTGCGTCGAACAATCCCTGAAAGTTCCCCGCTTCTTCTATGGTGAGCTGCTTGGCTTTACGCTTGCAGAAAGTCTCAAAAGTCGAAACTAGATCGTTATACGCATGCCGCAACTGCCGCTTCTCGTCCGTCGCTCCAACTAATCTTTTTTTGATAATCATCCAATTCGCATCGTAGAGCTGCAAATTCTCGCAGCCGCAACCTGGGCAATATCCGAATATCCCGTAGACCTGAAAGCGAGTATTGCAATCGGCACACTGCAATTCCGTATCAACTTTCCTCTCCGTGTAACGGGGGGCAACTGTGCGCTTCCTTGGCGGTGAACCAGGCTTATACTTGACCGATTTCGAGCCTTGGAAGGCTTTCTTGAGTGCGTCTTGCAACTGTGTCACGGCGTAGGCGCGCGCTTCCTCTATTCCTGCACGCCGGACATGGTCGATCTGATCACTTGTCAGTAAAGAATTGTGATCAAACTCCTGACCGCAGTACGGGCAATGCAATGTGCTCTTGTGATCTGAGACAAATATCTTGAAATACTGCCGACACTCTGCAGTATCACAAGCACGACCCACGAAACCATCATTATCAGTCGGTATCGAAACTAGGAATGGGCCAGCGAAATGTGGTCGATCCTGGCTTGGTGGAATTCTTATAGCCACAACATCCCGACCGCCATCACTCACCACCTCTGCGGTGTATTTGATTGGCGGATAGCACTGTCGCTCACATGCTTCGCGGATCGCTTTCTGCATCGCATCTGTATTGTCCACCCCCTCGATAGTGCCATCGTCCCTAATTCCTATAAACAAAAGTGCTTCGCGCCCCTCCGGCACAGAGTTTGCAAACGCGACGACGGTTTGCCTGATTTCTGCGTTCTTAACCGTCTTCGGCTTTCGCTCGACAAAATTGTCCTCCTTATCAGAGAGCCGAGCCTTGATTTCGTTATGCGCCATATTGGAAACTCAAAGTTTGATTTTGATCCGTATTTTGATAGCCATCTAATTACTACGTGAGACATCCTTATCAAGAAACGAAAACATCGGCGTCAACACTCAGGCACGAGGTGGCAGGCGCACGCCACGGAATGACTCGCTCAGCTGAAGCGCGGCGCTACGGCGGTCTCCCAGATCGACAAGAGCATCCAAGACATGCAGTAGTTTCTGAGCCAACTCTGTTGGCAAAGGATGCAGTCGGTCAGCGTGCGCCTGGACAAGTCCGGCAATTGACGCTGGTATGCTCGTTCCCTTCCAGCCTGAAGGCAGACTTTCATCTTCCATCTGCGCCAAGACCTGGTCCGAGAAAACATCGGCAGGGTAGCCACAGTTCGGTCTCTCGCGAAACCTGGGCATGGCGCTGCAGCGCTTCCTGTACCTCCGGAGCGGAATGTCGTGGACTGCGCAGCTCAATCCCGATCACGTCGTCTCGGCCTGGCACCGGCGTAGCGGCGTAGTTTTCGGCACGGCCCCACTCGGACCACAGCTCGGCCGTGTGCCGCAGCTCGGCTACAGCACCATGTTGTTCTTGGGCCCGGCGAACAGTGGATCGCTGCCCTCGCCGGTGATGACGCGCCCGGCGCTGACCGCGGCCAAAGCGTACTTTGCCGGCACGCACACATCGATGACCGGCATGTGATGGGCAGCCAGCAGCGTATCGTGCATTTCGCCGAACCGCTGCGGCGTCAGGTTCACGTCGACGATGGGAGCGCCGCAGGACCTTGCCGCCTGATGGGCGAAACTGCGCTCGCCGTCGCCGTACAGGTCATGAATATGCTCGCCGTAATCCGCCGTAGGGCTGGAACAGGTCGGGGTAGCTCTCGTTGCCGCCGAGGCCGA
>CAZHJU010000029.1:0-36580 GCA_964533495.1 uncultured Bordetella sp.
GCTGGCGCCGTGGGTGATCAGCGAGTCGACGAGGATCTGGGCGCCGGTCTGCATCAGCGGGCGCGTGGCGGATTTGGCCGTCATCTGGATGGGTTTCCTGGAGTGTGGATCGGGATTTCGCGGAGGGCGAAAGCCTAACATGGACGCTCCCGTTCCGCCCCCGGGGTTTCGTTCGCGGCCGTGGCCTCCCGCGGCCGCTATACTGGGCTGCGATGCACGAATTCATAAAATGGACTGCAACCGAGGCCGTCGCGCGCCTGCGCGGCGGCGAGGTGTCGCCGCTGGACCTGATCGATGCCGCGGAACGGCGCATCGCGGACACCAATCCGCGGATCAACGCGATGGTGACGCTGTGCTTCGAGCGCGCCCGCGACCATGCGCGCCGGCTGATGAACGGGCCGCGCGAGGACCGGCCTCCCGGCTTCCTGCACGGCCTCCCGATCGCGGTGAAGGACAACACCGACGTCGGGGGCGTGCGCTGCACCTCGGGTTCACGCGTCTTCGAAAACCGCATCGCGCCGGCTTCGGATCCGGTGGTGCAACGGCTCGAGGCGCATGGCGCGATCGTCATCGGCAAAACCAACCTGCCGGAGTTCGCCGCCGGCGGCAACACCTTCAACGACGTGTTCGGCGCCACGCGCAATCCCTGGGATGCGCGCATGAGCGCCAGCGGCTCCTCCGGCGGCAGCGCCGCGGCGCTGGCGGCGGGGCAGGCGTGGCTCGCCACCGGCAACGATTTCGGCGGCAGCATCCGCACGCCCGCGGCCTTCTGCTCGGTCGTCGGCCTGCGGCCCGGTCCCGGCATGGTGGCGCGGCTGCAGAAACAGCCCTTCAACCCGCTGTCGGTGGAAGGGCCGATGGCGCGCACGGTCGCCGACGTCGCGCTGATGTTCGACGCCGAGGCCGGCTTCGACGCGCGCGATCCGCTGTCGCCGCCGTTTTTGTCGAGTACGCTGCGGCCGTCCTTCGCGCAATGCGCGGCGCAGCCGCGGAAGCCGCGGCGGGTGGCCGTCAGCGCCGACCTCGGCGTGGCGCCGGTGGTCGACCGCGAATTGCGCGCGATGATCGGCGCCGTCGCGGACAGACTCGCGGGCGAGGGCGTCGTCGTCGAGGAGGCGCATCCGGATCTGCGCGACGCGGCCCGCCATTTCCTGACGCTGCGCGGTGCCGTCTACATCGCGCGCATTGCGCCGCTGCTGGCCGGCAACCGCCACCTGCTGAAGCCGGAGGTCATCGAAAACACCGAGTTCGGCCTGGGGCTGAAACTGGCGGACGTGGTTGCCGCCGAAATCGCGCAGGGTGAAATCATCCGCCGCGCCGCGGCGTTTTTCGCGGACCACGACCTGCTGCTGTGTCCGGCGACCCTGTGCCCGCCGTTTCCGGTGGAGTTGCGTTACCCGGAAAGCTGGGACGGCGTCGCTTTCGACGGCTACATGGGCTGGCTGGCGCTGACCTGCGCGGTGACGATGACGGCATGCCCGGTGCTGGCGCTGCCCGGCGGATTCACCGGCGGCGGCCTGCCGCTCGGCCTGCAGGTGATCGGCGGT
This sequence comes from uncultured Bordetella sp., assembly GCA_964533495.1. Taxonomy (GTDB): domain Bacteria; phylum Pseudomonadota; class Gammaproteobacteria; order Burkholderiales; family SG8-41. Next base: position 1,548 of record CAZHJU010000029.1, read on the forward strand.
CCGCGCGGGGAGGCCGCGCTTTTTTCGCACGGGGCCTGGCTCGAGGCGCTGCTCGGTCATGCGGGCCGCACGCCGCTGGATCCGCGCTGAGTTTCCGGACTGCGCCATGCCCGGACAGGCCGGGCGAGCACGCGGCGATGCCCGCCTGAACTGCCGTACAAAAAAACCCCGGCTTGCGCCGGGGAAAAACAGGGGTTCTTTTCACGACCCTGCCTGGAGGAGTCGGGAGTTACGGAATCCGATGGCGGGATTCCTGGGTATCCGGTGTGCTGTTTCTTATCTCATTTCTCATTTGACCCGCTTGCCGATTTCGTGGCCGACGGCCGCGCCGGCGCCGGCGCCGACCACGGTGCCCGCGGTGCTGCCGGTCAGTGCAGAGCCGACCACGCCGCCGATCACCGCGCCGGCGGTGGCGCCCACCTGGGCGTTGGTCGGTGTGGTTGAGCAGCCGCCCAGCGCCAGCGCGCCGGTGGCCATCACTGCAGCGATCAGACGTTTGTTCATGCGCATTCTCTTGTTGTTGATCTTGCCGGTGCTACAGGTGCAGGCTTCGTGCCAGCCTTAAAACATAAATAAAAACAGATAGTTATGGATTATCGGCAGGCAACGGTTGTCGCCGGATGGCAACAGTCGATAACCCGGATTGCATAAGCTGCTGATTCGGATTGATATTTTTGTCTCTTCGCGGAGACGGCTGGCTGGCTGGCGCGCTGTGACTTTTTTCCATGCCGCGAAATCGCCGCGCTTGTCCGGACTCCGACGCTTTCCGGCCCGGATGGACCGCCGGTCGGTTGCCGCATCGCGCCGGTCGGCACTGCCGCGGGTACGGCTTGTGCAACAGCTTCCATTGCAACACCCGAAAATGCGAAGGAGGTGCGTGATGAACATCCTGCTGATTCTGCTGCTGGCCTATTTCGGCATCGTCGCCCTGTGGGCGGGCGCCCGGTTGTGCCGGACGCTGTGCGAACGGCTGCGCCAGACTTTCGCCGAAACCGGGCATTCCCGCGCGGCTGTTACCATCGAGGCCACCATGCCGCCGCGCCGCATCGTGCTCCGTGACTGAAACCGCCCGCAGCAGCCTTGCGCCCGGGGTGCGCCGTCGCGAGCTGTGGGCGTGGGCGATGTACGACTTCGCCAACTCCGGCTACACCACGGTGGTCATCACCGCGGTGTTCAGCGCCTATTTCGTCGCCGAGGTGGCCGGCAACGCGCCGTGGGCGACCTTTGCCTGGACCGCGGCGCTGGCGCTGTCCTATGCCCTGATCATGCTGACCGCGCCGGTGATCGGTGCCTGGGCCGATGCCCGTGCCGCCAAGAAGCGCCTGCTCGGCGCGACCACGCTGGGCTGCATCGCCTTCACCGCGGCGCTCGCCTGCATCGGCCGCGGCGACGTCGCCGCCGGCATGGCGCTGATCGTGCTGTCCAATTTCTTTTTCGGTTCCGGCGAAAACCTGATCGCCGCCTTCCTGCCGGAGATCGCCGACGGCGAGGCGCTGGGCCGGGTCTCGGGCTGGGGCTGGAGCCTCGGCTACTTCGGCGGTCTGGTGGCGCTGGGCATCTGCCTCGCCTACGTCACGCATGCCCAGGGGCGGGGCGCGTCCGCCGCCGAATTCGTGCCGGTGACCCTGCTGATCACCGCGGCGATTTTCGCGCTGGCCTGCCTGCCGACCTTCCTGTTCCTGCGCGAACGCGCGCGGCCGCAGGCCGCTGCCGGCGCGGCGGTGCGGGCGGCCTTCGCGCGCCTCGGCGAGACGCTGCGCAGCGCGCATCGTTACCGCGACCTGCGGCGTTTCCTGGTCTGCCTGGTGTTCTACCAGGCCGGCATCCAGACGGTGATCGCGCTGGCGGCGATCTACGCGCAGCAGGCGATGGGCTTCACCACCCGCGACACGCTGCTGCTGATCCTGGTCGTCAACGTCACCGCCGCGGTCGGCGCCTTCGCCTTCGGCCACGTGCAGGACCGCCTCGGCCACGTGCCGACGATCATGCTGACGCTGGCGGGCTGGATCCTGACCGTGCTGCTGGCCTGGCGCGCCGAAGGGCCGGCGCTGTTCTGGGTGGCGGCGAACCTGGTGGGCCTGTGCCTGGGTTCCAGCCAGTCCGCTGGGCGCGCGCTGGTCGGCTATCTCAGTCCGCCCGGACGGCAGGCGGAGTTTTTCGGGCTGTGGGGGCTGGCGGTCAAGCTGTCCTCGATCCTCGGACCGCTGACCTACGGCGCGGTGACCTGGCTCTCCGGCGGCGACCACCGGCTGGCGATCCTGATCACCGGCATCTATTTCGTCGTCGGCATTCTGCTCGTCGCCGGGGTCGATGCGGCCAGGGGGCGCGCCACCGGCCAGTCCGCGATTGGCGGCGGCGGGGCCGGCCGATAGAATGGATTCAAACGATCCGCGGCGGCCGCAAGACCGACCGGCGGACGCAAAACGGATGCAAAGAAACGGATAGGGACAGGGGAAAAGGAAAATGCTCAGCTTCCTGAAGGGCGAGAAGATCGATCATCCGATGGCCGACGCGAAAAAAGCCCGGGAGATCGTCGATGAACTGCCGGCCGATCCGCTGAAGGCGCTGACCGAGATCACGCACTGGCTGGAGACGTTGCGCGACACCAGGGCGTTTCGCACGGAAAAATTGTTCGAGAACGTTGATCTGCTCGATGCCGCGGCCAAGAATCACCAGCGCAGGCTGGCGCAGGATTATTTCGGCACGGCGCGCCAGCAGAAATTCCAGGAGCACCGGCTGTGGAGCGGCAGCTACGCCTTCTGGAAGGCGCTGAGCGAGGCCTATCTCGAATGCGTCGCGCGCTTCGAGTCCGGCCAGACCGGCACCGCGATCCGCAAGAGCCTGCCGGTGATCGTCGCCCGCACGCTGCGCACGCTGACGCTGCAATTGAAGTGGATACTGGTGCGCTACGGGCCGGTGGAGCCGCGGGTATGGTCCGACATCGGCCGCCTCTACCAGGTGGCCGAGGCCACCGGTTTCGCCGACCTGACGATACAGGTCTATCCGGGCTCGCATGGCAGCGGTTCGGTGCGGCAGGAACTGCTGAAGGCGCTGATGCTGGGCGTGTCGTCGACCGACGGCCTGGATCCCATGCGCCAGGAACTCGCCGAGCGCGCGGTGGCGCATTTTTCCGGCGATTTCCGCATCGCGCGGCAGCCCGGTCCCGGTTGCGGCTACGGCTTCGATATCGCCGGCGGCAAACCGCCGTTCCGCGTGATCGGCGGCAAGGCGCTGCCGGCCACCGTCCGCTTTTTCGGCGCCGGCGACGCGCTGGCGCAACTGCAGAAAGTCGAGGCGGCGATCCGCGAAACCGGCGCGATTCCCTCCGGCGTGCACCTCGGCGGCAGCTACGACAAGGCCGCCGTGCTGCCGGTGCTGCACCACCTTGCCGCGTACTGGTCCGACGATGCGCCGGCGCGCGGCGCCGAGCGGCGGCACACGGCCACGCGCATGACGGTGCTGCACGGCATGGCGGAAATCCTGCGCGTGCTCGATCCCGCGAACAGCGACGATCTCGATTTCAGCGCGCCCGACACGGCGGAAAGCACCGCCGAGAGCTGGATCGTCGAGAACGTCAGCGACGGCGGCTGCGGCGCGATCATCCCGGCGGCAAAAAGCGACTGGGTGCGCGTCGGCGCGCTGGTCGGCGTCAAGACCGAGGTCGCCAAACACTGGGGCGTCGGCATCATCCGCCGCGTGACCCGGGACGAGCACCAGCAGCGCCGCGTCGGCGTGCAGGTGCTGTCGAAGATCGCGATCCCGGTGCGCACCGGCAGGTCCGGCGGCGCCTTTTCGTCGGCGCCCGCGGAAACCGCGGATTCCGCGCTGCTGCTGTCGACGACGCCGGACAGCCGCGGCGAAGTGGGGCTGGTGCTGCGCGAGAGCAGCTACAACGCGCGCGACAGCCTCGACATGGTCGTCAACGGCAAGCCGTACCTGCTGATGCCCTCGCGCCTCGCCGAGGGCGGCGAGGATTTCGACTGGGCGATGTTCAAGGTCATGGCGCGCAGCGCCTGATGGAGTCCATGCGATGAGCGCATTCCGGATCCGTCCCGCGGTGCCTGCCGATTTCGAACAGTGGCTGCCGCTGTGGGAGGGTTACAACACGTTCTACGAGCGCACGGTGCCGGCGGAGGTGACGCGCACCACCTGGTCGCGTTTTTTCGATGCCTACGAGCCGATGCACGCGCTGGTCGCCGAGCGCGACGGAAAACTGATCGGCCTGGTCCATTACCTGTTCCACCGTAACACCGCGATGCTGGCGCCGGTGTGTTACCTGCAGGACCTGTTCACCGCGGCGGAGACGCGCGGGCAGGGCGTCGGCCGTGCGCTGATCGAGGCGGTGTACGAACGCGCGCAGGCGGCGGGGTCGCCGCGGGTGTACTGGATGACGCAGGAATCGAACGCCACGGCACGCAGACTTTACGACCAGGTCGCCGAGCGTTCGGGCTTCATTCAGTATCGCCGCCAGCTCTGAACCGGGGCAGGGGCATTCCCCGGATGGCGGCCTTCGGCCTTATCCGGGCTACAGGACTACAGGACCTGCAGGACGGAGGATGCTTCAGGCGAGTTTGGTCGCGCCTGCCGCCGCCAGTTTCCGGATGTCGGCGTCGTCATAACCGGCCTCGCGCAGGATTTCCGCGCTGTGCTCGCCGAGCCGCGGTGCCGGGCGGTGCGGCATCGGATCGGCGCCCGACCAGTGGCTGGCCAGCGTCATTTCGCGCAGCCGGCCCTCGCTGGGGTGCTCCGATTCCTTGAAGAAGCCGGTGGCCGCGAGGTGCGGATCGCTCAGCACGTCGCCGACGGTTTTCATCGGCGCCGACGGGATGTCGGCCTCGCGCAGCAGTTTTTCCCATTCGGCGTTGGTGCGCTGCTTCAGATGTTCCGCGGCGAAGGCGTAGACCTCGGCGATGTTGCGCGAGCGCGCCTCGTGGCTGCCGAAGCGCGGATCCTGCTCGAACATTTCCCCGCGGCCGACCAGATTCAGGAAGGCGCGCCAGTGCTTGTCGTTGTAGATCAGCACGCACATGTAGCCGTCCTTCGTGCGGTACGGCGCGCGGTGCTCGGCCAGCATGCGCGCGTAGCCGTAGCCGCCCTCCGGCGGGTCGAAGGTGAAGCCGCCCATGTGGTCGGCCAGCACCATCTGGGTGACGGTCTCGAACATCGGCACCTCCACCGACTGGCCCTTGCCGGTGCGGCTGCGCGCGAACAGCGCGGTGGTGACGGCGTTGACCGCGGCAAGCCCGGTGATGCGGTCGGCGATCGCCAGCGGCGCGTAGCGCGGGCTGGACGCGCCGGCCTCGTGGAACAGCGCCGGCATCGCCGACATGCCCTGGATCAGGTCGTCGTAGGCGGGCTGGGCGGCATAGGGCCCGCGCTGGCTGAAGCCGTAGGCGCCGACGTAGATGATCCGCGGGTTGACCGCGGCCACGTCCTCGTAGGACAGCTTCAGCCGCTTCATCGCCTGCGGCCGCACGTTGTAGAACAGCACGTCGGCGGTCTTCAGCAGCTTCTGCAGCGCTTCCAGGCCCTCCGGCTTCTTCAGGTCGAGCACGATCGAGCGCTTGTTGCGGTTGTGGTGCAGGTAGATGTGGCCCATCGCCGGGTTCTTCATCGGCGCGATGTGGCGCAGGATGTCGCCGTCCGGCGGCTCGACCTTGACGACGTCGGCGCCGAGGTCGCCGAGCAGCTGCGTTGCAAAGGGGCCCATCACCACCGAGCTCAGGTCGATGATGCGCACGCCGTCCAGGGGTTGGGTCATCCGGTCTCTCTCCAGTGTGGGGTTCCGATGCCGGTGCGATGCCGGATCGGACAACTCCGCGATTCTACAAAATTGCGGCGCCGTTGCGCGTCGGGCGCGGGGCGGGCGGGGCATGCGCTAGAATCGGCGGCGACGCGGGCATCCGGCCCGCCCTGACACGGCCATGGACCTGACCCTCGAACAGTACGAAAAGCTGAACCCGCGCTGCGAAATCGAGCACGGGGGCGTCGGCATGGTGTTTTCGACGCCGAGCGCGCTGACCCGCTGGCGCGTGGAATCGATCCATACCAAGGAGCCGTGGACGCTGGAGTGGATCGCCGGCTTCGCGCCCGGCGACATCCTGGTCGACTGCGGCGCCAATGTCGGCATGTACACGATCTGGGCCGCGGCGACCCGCGGCGCCACGGTGTACGCCTTCGAGCCGGAATCCCAGAACTACGCGCTGCTGAACCGCAACATCCAGAACAACGGGTTGCAGGACAGGGTCAAGGCCTACTGCATGGGGCTGTCGGACAAGGCCGGCCTGTTCGACCTGCACATGGCGGACATGCGCGTCGGCGGCTCCTGCCACGCGGTGGACGAGGCGCTGGACGCCTATCTGCGCCCGCTCAAGACCGTGTTCAGCCAGGGCTGCATCGCCGCCACGCTCGACGAGCTGGTGGCCGGGGGCGCGGTTCCGGTGCCGAACCATTTCAAGATCGACGTCGACGGTTTCGAGCACAAGGTCGTCGCCGGCGCGGCGAAGACCCTGCGCAATCCGGCGCTGCGCTCGGTGCTGATCGAGACCAACCAGAACCTGGAAGAGCACCGCGCGATGGTGCGCGAGCTCAACGCGCTGGGCCTGAAGCACGATCCGGCCCAAGTGCAGCGCGCCGAGCGCAAGTCCGGGGCTTTCAAGGGGGTTGCCGAGCATGTATTCCGCCGCTGAGCTGCAGCTGGCCTACAAGGTCGGGAACGTGCCCTTCGGCATGTTTCCGTATCCGCATTTCTATATTCCCGAAGTGTTTCCGGCCGATTTCTACCGGCAGTTGCAGCAGAACCTGCCCGACCCGGCGGCGATGCGCCCGATCGAGGAGGTGCGCGCGGTCAAGGGCTACAAGGAGCGGTTCGTGCTCGGGCTGAACGACAGGGACCTGGCGGCGCTGCCCGCGGACAAGCACGTGTTCTGGTCGGAGTTTGCCGGCTGGCTGGTGGGCTCGAATTTCCGCTCGCTGGTGCTGCGCAAGTTCCAGTCCTTCATCGACCAGCGTTTCGCCGGCCAGCCGGGCGTCGAGGTCTACGACGAGGCGCTGCTGGTGCAGGACGTCACCAACTACAAGCTCGGGCCGCACACCGACGCGCCGCGCAAGGTGGTGACGATGCTGTTCTACCTGCCGGCCGACGACTCGCAGAAACACCTGGGCACTTCGATGTACCTGCCCAACGATTCGGCGTTCACCTGCGAGGGCGGGCCGCACCATGAGCGCGGGAAGTTCTCGCTGCTGCACACCAATCCCTTCCTGCCGAACACGCTGTTCGCCTTCTTCAAGACCGACAATTCCTTCCACGGCGTCGAGCCGGTGGCCGATCCGGACTGCCGGCGCTGGCTGCTGCTCTACGACATTTACCTCAGGCCGGGGGCCGTCGCGCAGCCGCAGCCGGAGCCCACCGCCGCGCCGACGGTGGCACCGAAGCTGAAATTCTCGTTCTAGGGGGTTCCGGGGTCGGGCCGTCGCCCGGTGGCGGTCATTCGGGCACGATGTTCGCGGCCTTCGCCAGCCGCGCCCATTTTTCCAGCTCGCTCTGCTGGAATTTCCGCAGTTCCGCCGGCGACTGCGGCGCGACCTGGATGCCCATCACCGCGAAGCGTTCGCGCACGTCGCCGCGGGCGAGGATCTTCGCCGATTCCGCGGCGAGCCGGTCGACGATGGCGGGCGGCGTGCCCGCCGGCGCGAACAGCGCGAACCAGGCGATCAGTTCGAAGCCCTTCACCGTTTCCGCGATCGCCGGCACGTCCGGCAGCAGCGGATCGCGTTTCAGCGACGTCACGCCGAGGCCGCGCACCTTGCCCGATTTCACCTGCGGCGCGCCGGTGACCATGTCGGCATAGACCATGTGGATCTGGCCGCTCATCACGTCGGTGAGCGCGGGCGGGATGCTCTTGTACGGGATGTGGTTCAGCTCGATGCCCGCCATCTGCTGCAGCATGAACACCGGCACCAGGCTGCCGGCGCTGCCAGAGCCCGCGGCGAGCTTGCCCGGCTGCTTCTTCGCCAGCGCGATCAGCTCCGCCATGTTCTTCGCCGGCAGCGAGGGGTTCACGACCAGCACGAAGGCGATGGTGCCGATGCGGGCGATCGGAGCGAAATCCCCGACCGGATCGTAGTTGATCCTTTTCATCAGGCTGGGCGCGGCGGCGCTCGGCGTGTTGGTGCTCATCAGCAGTGTGTAGCCGTCCTTCGGCGCCCGGGCCGCAAGTTCCGCGCCGATGGTGCCGTTGGCGCCGGCACGGTTGTCGACGACCATCGCCTGGCCCAGTGCTTCGGCGAGGTTCTGTCCGACGGTGCGCGCGACGACATCGGTGGCGCTGCCCGCGCCGAAAGGCACGATGATGCGCACCGGCCGCGCAGGATAGTCGGCGGCAGTCGCGACAGGTGCGGCCGCGGCAACGGCCGCGGCGGCCAGCAGGGCGGCGATGTTCATGATGAAGTTCCTCCTCGTTGCGGGTTCGGTCAGCCCAGCACCTTCACCAGCCAGCGGCCGATGTCGGCGACTTCCTCCAGGCACACCGAATGCTGCATCGGGTACTCGTGCCATTCGACGGCGTAGGCGGCCTTCTCCAGCAGGTCGCAGGAGTTGCGGCCCATCGCGTACGGCACCACCGGGTCGTGCGTGCCGTGGGCCATGAAGACGGCGGTTTTCGCGTTGACCGGCGCCGCCTCCCGGGCGAAGCTGTCGGCGAGCGGCAGGTAGGTCGACAGCGCCATCACGCCGGCGAGTTTCTCCGGATGGCGCAGTCCCGTCTGCAGCGCGATCGCGCCGCCCTGCGAGAAACCGGCGAGCACGATCTTCCCGGCGGCGATGCCGCGGGCGTTTTCCCGCGCGACCAGCTCCCCGATCTGCGCCTGCGATTCGCGCAGGCCTTTTTCATCGGCCTTGCGCGTGTGGCCCTCGAGATCGCCGAAGGAGATGTCGTACCAGGCGCGCATCCGGTGGCCGTTGTTGATCGTCACCGCGCGCACCGGCGCGTGCGGAAACACGAAGCGGATGCCCGGCGCGCCGGCGAGGTCGAGCTCGTTGACGATGGGCACGAAGTCGTTGCCGTCGGCGCCAAGGCCGTGCATCCAGATCACCGCGGCGGTGGGGTTTTGGGTGGTTTCGAGTTCGATGGTTTCTAGGGTAGGGGTCATTGTTGGAAATTAAAAGTCAAAAGCTTTAGCCACAGAGGACACAGAGAGCACAGAGAAAAACCAAAGCAACAATCTCTATCCCAGTCCAACTCGGACAACCATTAAACCAGCCATGTAAAACCCAGAGGCAGCCTCTGTGCTCTCTGTGTCCTCTGTGGCTAAGGTTTTTGTTTTTCCCGTATCGCCGATTTCGGCCGGAATGCCTTGCACACCGCATCGTTCGTCTCGATGTACGGTCCGCCGATCAGGTCGATGCAGTAGGGCACGGCGGCGAAGATGCCGTGCACCAGCGGCTTGCCCTGTTCGTCCTTCAGGCCCTCCAGCGTTTCCCTGATCGCCTTGGGCTGGCCGGGCAGGTTGATGATCAGCGCCTGTTTGCGGATCACCGCGACCTGCCGCGACAGGATCGCGGTCGGCACGAATTTCAGGCTGACCTGGCGCATCTGCTCGCCGAAGCCCGGCATCTCCCGGTCGCCGACGGCCAGCGTGGCCTCGGGCGTGACGTCGCGCAGCGCCGGGCCGGTGCCGCCGGTGGTCAGCACGAGGCTGCAACCTTCCCGGTCAACGAGTTCCTTCAGCGCCGCTTCGATGGCCGGCCGTTCGTCGGGAATCAGCCGGGTGACCGCGCGCCAGGGCGGGTCGCTGATCGCCTGCCGGAGCCATTCTTCCAGCGCCGGCAGCCCTTCGTCCTTGTAGACGCCCTGCGAGGCGCGGTCGCTGACGGAGACGAGGCCGATGAGCAGTTCTGCGGGATTCGACATGGCGCGGATTATAACTTCAGGCCGTGGAGTCGCCCGCGGGCTCCGCGGCCTCGATCACCGCCTTGATCATCTGGAACAGCGCGCGGAAATGTTTCGGCGGCTTGCCGCGCGCGCGTTCCCCGGCGGTATTGCGCAGCAGCGTGCGCAGCTGCTGGCTGTCGGTGCCGGGATGGGCGGCGATGAACTCGGCGAGTGCGCCCGGCTCGTCGAGCAGGCGCTCGCGCCAGCGCTCGATGCGGTGCAGCCGCGCGGTTTCCGCGGCCGAGGTCGAACGGAAACCTTCGAGTTTTTCGCGGATCGGCGCCGGATCGACATGGCGCATCAGCTTGCCGATGTACTGCAGCTGGCGCCGCCGCGCGCCGTGCGCGCGCAGCCTGCGCGCCTCGTCCACCGCCTCGCGCAGGTTTTCCGGCAGGTCGATGCCGGCGAGCTGCGCGTCGCCGAGTTCGACCAGCTCGGCGCCGATGTCCTGCAGCGCGGTCATGTCGCGCTTGCGCCGGCTTTTGCTCGGCAGGTCGTCGAAATCGGGCGTGTCTTCCACTTGGGCGGCGTCAAAAATGAAGCTGTTATGATAACGCCCTTTCAGCGCCCGCTCGCCGGCGGCGCCCCGCAAAGCCATGGCATCACGACCCGCATCCCCGCCCGCATCGAGGCCTTTCTCCCATGACGAAGCCGCGCTGCGGCAGCTCGTCAGCGACGCGCTGGCCTACGCGCGCAGCCGCGGCGCGAGCGCCGCCGACGCCGAGGCCAGCGAGGGCTACGGCCAGACCGTCACCGCGCGCCAGGGCGAAGTCGAAACCATCGAGTACAACCGCGACAAGGGCATCGGCGTCAGCGTCTACATCGGAAAACAGCGCGGCCACGCCAGCAGTTCCGATTTCTCGCCGCAGGCGGTGCGCGACACCGTCGATGCCGCGCTGGCGATCGCGAAATACACCGCCTCCGACGACTGCGCCGGACTCGCCGATCCCGACACGCTGGCCCGCGAGTTTCCGGACCTCGACCTGATCCATCCCTGGGACATGCCGGTGGAGCGCGCGATCGACATGGCGAAGGCCTGCGAAGCCGCCGGCTTCGCCGTCGACAAGCGCGTCAGCAATTCCGAAGGCGCGACGGTGTCCACCCAGCAGTCGCATTTCATCTACGGCAACACCCACGGCTTCCTCGCCGGCTACCCGAGCTCGCGCCACAGCATCTGGTGCGCGCTGATCGCCGGCAAGGGCGACGGCATGCAGCGCGACGACTGGTACGAAACCTCGCGCGACCCCGCCGACCTGCCGGCGCCGGAATTCATCGGCCGCAGGGCCGGCGAACGCGCGATCGCGCGGCTCAAGGCGCGCAAGATCGCGACGCGGCAGGTGCCGGTGCTGTTCGAATCCGGCGTCGCCGCGAGCCTGATGGGGCATTTCGTGTCGGCGGTGTCCGGCGGCAGCCTTTACCGCAAGTCCTCCTTCCTGCCCGACAGCCTCGGCCAGGCGGTGTTCGCGCCGATCGTGCAGATGCGCGACCTGCCGCTGATTCCCAAGGGCATCGCCAGCGGCGCCTTCGACGAGGAGGGCGTGGCGACGCAGACCCGCGACATCGTGAAGGACGGCGTCGTGCAGGGTTATTTCCTCGCCACCTATTCCGGCCGCAAGCTCGGCATGAAATCCACCGGCAACGCCGGCGGCAACCACAACCTGGTCATGCAGGACACCGGCGAGGACTTCGCCGCGCTGCTGAAAAAAATGGGCAGCGGCCTGCTGGTCACCGAGCTGATGGGGCAGGGCGTCAACGCCGTCACCGGCGACTACTCGCGCGGCGCCGCCGGCTTCTGGGTGGAGAACGGCGTCATCGCCTATCCGGTGCAGGAGATCACCATCGCCGGCAACCTGAAGGACATGTACAGGCACATCGTCGCCATCGGCAACGACGTGTCGCGGCGCAGCTCGCGCCAGTGCGGCTCGGTGCTGGTCGAGGGGATGACCCTCGCCGGCAGCTGAAATATAAAAATATCATTTATAATTAAATACTTATATAAATTGATACTGGAGGACACATGCAACGGCGTTCATTCCTGAAGAAGGCGGGGCTGGGCCTCGCCGCGGGCGCGGCGGCGGCGCCGGCGATCGTGCACGCGCAGCCCAACATCCAGTGGCGGCTTGCATCGAGTTTCCCGAAAAGCCTCGACACGCTGTACGGCGCCGCCGAAATCCTCTCGCGCCGCGTGGCCGAAGGCACCGAGGGCAAGTTCCAGATCCGCGTTTTCGCGGCCGGCGAAATCGTGCCCGGCCTGCAGGTGCTCGACGCCGTGCAGAACGGCACCGTGCAGTGCGGGCACACCGCGCCCTATTACTACATCGGCAAGGATCCGGCCTTCGCCTTCGCCACCGCGGTGCCCTTCGGGCTCAATGCGCGCCAGCAGAACGCCTGGATGTACTACGGCGGCGGCAGGGAGGCGATGGCCGAACTGTTCCGGGAATACGGCTGCGTGCAGTTTCCCAGCGGCAACACCGGCGTGCAGATGGGCGGCTGGTACCGCAGGGAGATCAAGTCGCTGGCCGACCTCAAGGGCCTCAAGATGCGCGTCGCCGGCATCGCCGGGCAGGTGCTGGCGAAACTCGGCGTCGTCGGCCAGCAGCTCGCCGGCGGCGAGATCTACCAGGCCCTCGAGCGCGGCACCATCGACGCCGCCGAATGGGTCGGTCCCTACGACGACGAGAAGCTCGGCTTCCAGAAGGTCGCGAAGTACTACTACTACCCCGGCTGGTGGGAGGGCGGCCCGCAGCTGTCGACCGTCGTCAACATCAAGCAGTGGGAGTCGCTGCCGAAGCACTACCGCTCGATTTTCGAGTCGGCCTGCGCCGAGGCCAACGTGCACATGCTGGCGCACTACGACGCGAAGAATCCCGAGGCGCTGAAAAAACTCGTCGCCGGCGGCGCGCAGTTGCGCCAGTTCCCGAAACCGGTGATGGAGGCGGCGCAGAAGGCGGCCTTCGAAATCTACGACGAGGCCGCGGCAAAAAGCGCACACTTCCGCCGCATCTACGCGCAGTGGCTGAAATTCCGCAACGACCAGTTCCTGTGGTTCCGCGTCGCCGAGATGGGCTATGACAACTTCACCTTCAACAGCCCCATGCGGCCGGCGGTGAAGAAATAGGCGCCTCCGCCCCGCAGGGAGGCGCAGGATAAGGGGACGCCATGCTCAACGCAGCACTCTACGGCCTCGGGCGCTGGGGCAATCGCCTGGCCGACTCGGTCAGGGCCAGCGACAGGATCCGCATCGTCAGGGGCATCTCGCGCGACCCGTCGCGCCACGGCGAATTCACGCAGAAATACGGCGCGCCGGTCGTCGCCTCGTACGAGGACGCGCTGCGCGATCCCCGGATCGACGCCGTCGTGCTGGCGACGCCGCACAGCCGGCACCATGCGCAGATCGTCGCCGCGGCGAAGGCGGGCAAGCACGTCTTCGTCGAGAAGCCGCTGACGCTGACCCGCGCCCACGCCGAAGAGGCGGTCGAGGTCTGCCGCGGGGCCGGCGTCACGCTGGGCATCGGCTTCAACCGCCGCCACGCGCCGGCCTTCGTCGAGATGCGCAAGCGCATCGCCGCCGGGGACATCGGCGAGGTGCTGCACGTCGAGGCGAATTTTTCCGGACCCTCGGACTGGCAGCTCCGGCCCGGCGCCTGGCGCGCGTCGCGCGCCGAGTCACCCGCCGGCGGCATGACGCCGCGCGGCGTGCACACGCTCGACGCGATGATCCAGATCGCCGGACCGGTGGCGGAAGTCTGCGCCCACAGCGGCCGGCGCGCGCTCGCCGCCGACATCGAGGTCGACGACACCACGGCGATGCTGTTCCGCTTCGCCGGCGGCGCCACCGGCCAGCTGACTACCATCGGCGTCACCGCCAGCCTGTGGCGGGTGCATGTCTTCGGCAGCCGGGGCTGGCTGGAGATGCGCGGCGACACCGGGCTGGAATTCCTCGGCAACGACGGCAAGGGCGAACGCCTGTCGCTGCCGGCGGTGGACAAGGAGCGGCTGACGCTGGAAGCCTTCGCCGACGCGGTGGCCGCGGGCAGGCCCTGCGTCGTGCCGGCGGCGGAGGCGGTCAACGGCGTGGCGACGCTGGAGGCGATCGTCGCTTCCGCGGAGAGCGGCAAACCGGTCGCCGTGCGCTGAGATCCCGCCTTGCGGCGGCATGATTTGCGCCGCCGCCGTTCGCGGCGCCGGCGTGATATAACAGCGCGACCCTGAACAACCGCACGCCGCGGCCCCGTGCCCGCGGCTTTCCGCTTTGCCGATTTACCTCACGCTCGCGCTGACTTTCTTCAATTTCACCGGCAACAACGCCATGCGCGTGTTGCTGACGCTCTACGCGCTGCACCTCGGCGCCTCCGCCACCACCGTCGGCCTCATCGGCGGCCTGCTGTTCGTGTTCCCGGTGCTGCTGTCCTGGTTCATCGGCGGGCTCGCCGACCGCAAGGCCGCGCGCGGCATCCTGCTGTTCGCCGCCTGCTGCGCGGGGGCCTCGCTGCTGCTGATCTATTTTTTCCCGTCGCTCGCGGTGTTTTATGCCGCCGCGGCGCTCAACGGGCTGGCGCTGTCCTTCTTCCACGTCACGCTGCAGAACCTGATCGGCAATCTCAGCACTCAGAAAACCCGCGCCCGCAACTTCGCCAACTTCAGCATGATCGGCGCGGCGACCAGTTTCTCCGGGCCGCTGATCGCCGGATTGTCGATCGACCACTTCGGCTACGGCTGGGCCTGCCTCGCCACCGCCGCGCTGTCGCTGGTGGTGATCGGCCTGCTGTTCGCCTTCGGCCGCCACCTGCCGCCGGCGCGGGGCCGCATCAAGGGCGACGCCGCGCCGCGCGCGCTGCTCGACCGCGGCGTCGTCGTCATGCTGGTCACCGGCGGGCTGGTGCAGCTCGGCTACGACCTGTTCCAGTTCTACGTGCCGATCCACGGCCACAAGCTGGGCCTCTCGGCCTCGTCCATCGGCGGCGTGCTGGCGACATTGGCGATCGCGGTGTTCGTCGTGCGCACCTTCCTCGCGAAGCTGGTGGACAAATACCCCGGCGAGAAACTGCTGACCTGGGTCTTCCTCACCGGCGCCGCCGGCTTCGCGCTGGTGCCCTTCGCCGGCAACGCCTACGTGCTCGGCGCCATCGCCTTCGGTTTCGGCCTCGGCATGGGCATCGGCATTCCGCTGACGGTGATCCTGATGTACGCCAATTCGGCGGAAGGCCGCTCCGGCCAGACGCTGGGCCTGCGCCTGACCGTCAACAACTTCGTGCGCATGAGCGGGCCGATGGCCTTCGGCGCGCTGGGGACGATGGTGGGGGTGTCGGGGGTGTTCTGGTTGCTGGCAGCGGTTATGCTGGGGGGTGGGGCGTTGGCTAAATTCCAGCTAAAAAAGTAGCTTAGAACTACCGTCAGCGCGATGTATAGGGCACCTATTCTTATTTTTTGAATTTGGTCTTTAAACCGAAACGCTTACAACGTCGCTCCCAATGCCATTAAATGCCTATTACTCTGCGGACATCTCTGCATTTATTGATGCTGAACATGAAAGCATTCTTGGTACGCTTGCTGCAAATAGTGCTTTTTCAGTTGAAACGGGACAACGTGATGCGTGGGTGGAACAGATTGAAGTTTTAAAGGGTGCGCTTAGAGGTCTAAGTGGATGGATTCTTCTCGAGTTTATTGTTCCTCGCATCGGAAGTCGAATTGATGTTGTTCTATTGATTGGGCCGCTAGTATTTGTTGTTGAATTTAAGGTTGGAGAGAAACATATAAAGCGTGACGATTTAAATCAAGTATGGGATTACGCTCTGGACTTGAAGAATTTTCATAAGGGTAGCCACCATTCGCCGATTATTCCGATTTTAGTCGTCACAAATTACACCCATTCAGATTCTGAGTTGGGTTTGCGGTATCAAGACAATGTTTTTAATCCCATTAAAAGTAATTCCACGGGGCTTGGTTCGATTATTCGTAAGGCACTCAATGGTCTTGGAGGTGTTGCAATTGATCCAAGTGCATGGATTAGTGCTCCATATCTTCCAACGCCTACGATTATTGAGGCCGCCCAAGCACTTTATTCTCAGCATTCTGTGGAAGCCATTTCACGGCACGATGCGGGTGCTAGAAATCTAAAAATAACGTCGCAAAGAATCGATAGTCTCGTTGAATGTACGCGGCAAAAGAGGCGCAAGGCAATCATCTTTGTGACAGGGGTTCCGGGGGCCGGGAAAACCCTTGTTGGCCTAAATGTAGCCACCAAAAAAAGAGACCCAGATCAACCTACTCATGCAGTATTTTTGTCTGGGAATGGGCCACTTGTCACGGTCCTCAGGGAGGCACTAACCCGAGATGAAGTAAACAGGCTTCGCAGTCGTTCGGATAAAACTCGTAAGGGAGAAGTTTCCCAAAAAGTTAAGGCTTTTATTCAGAATGTTCATCATTTTCGCGATGATGGATTGCGGAGTGATGGGCCACCCGCGGATCATGTGGTTATTTTTGATGAGGCGCAACGTGCGTGGAATCAAGAAATGACATCGAGTTTTATGCGAAGAAAAAAGGGTCGGGCGACCTTTGATCAGTCGGAGCCGGAATTTCTAATTTCATACTTAGATAGACATGATGACTGGGCAGTGGTTATTTGCCTTGTTGGTGGTGGACAAGAAATCAACCGTGGAGAGGCGGGGATTTCGGCGTGGTTTGAGGCGATAAAGTCTAATTATCAATCTTGGGATGTTTTTGTTTCGCCAGATATAACTGACAGCGAATACGCCGCGGGTCATGCTTTGGAATCTCTTGCGGGACGTATTAACGTTTTTAAGGATGATGGGCTTCACCTTGCCGTGTCCATGCGGTCCTTTCGAGCGGAAAATGTTTCAACTTTCGTAAAAGCTGTTCTGGATTGCGAGGGCGAAAGGGCGCGCGAGATTTTGGCCAAAATGTTGTCCCGCTATCCTATTGCGCTTACGCGTGATTTAGATCTTGCAAAGAAGTGGGTGCGTGAGCATGCGCGTGGTTCTGAGCGATTTGGATTGGTCGCATCTTCTGGAGCTCTGCGGTTAAAGCCGCATGCGATTGACGTTCGGGTTGATATTGATCCTATCCATTGGTTTTTGAATAATGCCGAGGACACCCGATCTAGTTATTACATGGAAGATGCTGCTACTGAATTTCAAGTTCAAGGCTTGGAGTTAGACTGGGTCTGTATGACATGGGACGCGGACCTTCGTTACGATAAAAGCGGGTGGCTTTACCATTCGTTTGTAGGGGCAAGATGGACATCTGTTAGAAAAGAGGAGCGTCAGCAGTATTTGCGAAATGCATATCGCGTTTTGCTGACGCGTGCCCGTCAGGGCATGGTCATCTTTGTGCCGACTGGAGATGATGGTGATGCGACGCGTTTATCCGATTATTACGATTCGACTTTCACTTATCTCGCTGAGATTGGCATTCCAGTAATCCCGTGACATTCCTGAACTGAATAACTGACCGTGAGGAAAATATGAGTATTAGTATTTTGCATAAATTTTCCGGTACCTCGTCATCAAGCTCTAGTTATGAGCGGGCACAGTTGAAGAACGTCGCTATTCACTATATGTATCGAGATGCTAGTAATTACAAATCTCACGAAACGGTAGTTTTTGAGAATCCTCGAGGTGTGAGTGCTCCTGAGCTTTGGGTGCGAATAAACGAGGCGCTGCACGGGGTCATGCTATTTAACGAGCAGCCTATTTTTAAACCAGAATTAGTTGGATTGCCGACCGCTTTTTTGTTCGATAAGCCTGGGTTCCGCAGGAACGAGGATGATCACGATTGGCACGAATTGCTGTCTGTTGAAGAAACGGATGAGACGATAACATACGCACCGGCGCAGCCTATTGAGAAGTTCATCGAATCTTTGAGTGCTGCCCATACTCGGCTCACTTGAAAGTGAGGGAGTAACTATCGATGAACCACGCCAACCCCAACCGCTCCGGCCAACTCGCCCGCAACGTAGAAATCGCCCTCCGCTTCAAGCAGAAGCAGGGCACGCCCGAAATGCCGCAGGTCGAGAAGGAGGTGCTCGCGCCGCACTACGACCGCGTGCGCGGCGGCAACCTGCATCTGGCGAACAACGCCCGCGACCAAGGCTGGCCGCATCCGGCGCTGTATCTGCGCGCGGCGTTTCCGGACCGGGTGGATGTCATCGAGCGGGTGATCGCCGACGGCGACCGCGTGGGGCTGCTGTTCCGTGTGACCGGCACGCATACCGGCAATTTCTTCGGCATCGAGCCGACCGGGAAACGCGTCGACGTCTACGAGGTCGCGCTGCTGCGCATCGTCGACGGGCAGATGGTCGAGGGCTGGTTCATGATGGACGAGGCGGAACTGCTGCGGCAGTTGGGCGCGAAGCTGCCGCCGCGCGCCGACGGCAGAATCATCGCGCCGCCGCTGCCGCGGACGGACGATGCGGCGGGCTTCATCAAAAAACTGGAAGCGCAGCCGCCGGACGCGCTGATGCGCAACCGGATCGTCGCCGCGCGCACGCGCCTGTCGACGCAGGCGAAGGACGGGCTGGCCGCGGGTCATCGCAATCTGCGCCACGGCTTTCAGCATACGCGTGCATTCAGCCAGGCGCGGGGCCACGGCGCGCTGGATCTCGACGCCGCCTTTGCCGGCCGCGGTTACGGGCTCGACGTGCTGCTGGCCGAGGGCAATCAGGTGTGGCTGCGCTTCAACGTCGGCGGCGTCCACGGCGGCCCGTTCTGCGGCATTGCGGCGACCGGCCGGCGCATGGGCGTCAATGCCGTGGCGCTGCTCGATTTCGACGACGCCGGCAATATCGTCAGCAGTTGGACCTTTGCCGACGAACTGGGCGTGCTGCTGCAGCTGGGGCGGCCGAACCTGCTGCTGGAATGAATGTCTTGCCAAGGCGTATATTTATAAATATTTGATTTTATTGATATTTTTGTTTCTGCGGGTGTGAAATTCACTTCGCCCGTTGTGGCTTCGATGAGAGGGAGGTTTCCTTCAGCGTGTAGTTCAGCCAGGAGTGCCTGACAAATGATTTTTACCGCGGCAACAACTTTCCCTCACCCTCGGTCCCTCTGCTGCGCTCCAAGTGTTCCCTTGTCCCGGAGGGAGAGGGATGAAAAGCCTTTCTTCCTCCAGGACCAGGGAATACTGGAGCCCTGAACCAGTCCGGGCCGCTCATGCGTGGCGCGTTCAGTTCGCGGATTGCGCCGGGGCGAGCGGGATGCCTTCCGCCCGCCGAGCCAGGCGCTGATCGCGCGGCAGGTGGCCTCGGCGTTGTCGGCCATGCAGGAGGTGACGCGCAGCGTCGCAGGTCGCATGCCGCGTGAACTCAGCCGCGCCGCGGCTCGAGCGCCAGCCTGACCGCCAGCGCCGCGAGCACGCCGCCCATCACCCAGCGTTGCGCCGCCAGCCAGAAGGGATTGCGCGCGAACCAGCCGGCGATGCCCGCGGCCGACAGCGCGATCAGCAGGTTGACGGCGAAGCTCACCGAAATCTGCGTCACGCCCAGCGTCAGGCTCTGCAGGAACACCGCGCCGCGCGCGGTATCGATGAACTGCGGGAAGATCGACAGGTAGAACACGGCGACTTTGGGGTTGAGCAGGTTGGTCAGGAATCCCATCAGGAACAGCCGGCGCGGCGAATCCGGCGGCAGCGCGCGTGGCTCGAAGGGCGAACGCGCGCCGGGCCTGACCGCTTCCCAGGCGAGCCACAGCAGGTACAGCGCGCCCAGCCATTTCAGCAGCTCGTAGGCCAGCGGCACCGCAAGGAAGATCGCCGACAGCCCGATCGCCGCGGCGAGCATGTGCACGAAGAATCCCGCGATCACGCCGAACAGCGAGAGCACGCCGGCGGCGCGCCCTTGGCAGATCGAGCGCGAGATCAGGTAGATCATGTTCGGGCCGGGCGTGAGCACCATCAGCAGCGCGGCGCCGGCGAAGAGCAGCAGGTCGGGGAAGGGAATCATGGTCGGTTGCGCGGAAGGGATTGGCCGCGGATTTTACCGCGCCGTGTCGCGAGCCCTGTAATACGGTGTTTTACTGCTGTTCTATAAGTATTTGATTTTATTGATATTTTTATTTTCCCTCGCGCAGCATGCGCTCGATCTCGGCGGCCGACCGTTCTTCCGGCGTCAGGCCGTCGGCGCCGGGCGTGCCCGCGCCGCCGTCGGAGGGGATGTTGATTTCGACGTTGCCGATGTCTTTCACCGCGGGCTTGTCGCCGAAGGCGCTGACCAGTTGCGGATAACCGATCACCAGCGCCAGCGCGATCAGCTGCACGACGATGAAGGGCAGGACGCCGCGGTAGATGTCGGCGGTGCTGACCTGTTTCGGCGCGACGCTGCGCAGGTAGAACAGCGCGAAGCCGAAGGGCGGCGTCAGGAAGGAGGTCTGCAGGTTGACGCCGATCATCACCGCGAACCACACCGGATCGATGCCGAGCTTGGCGGCCACCGGCGCGAGCAGCGGCAGCAGGATGAAGGCGATCTCGAAGAAATCGAGGAAGAAGCCAAGCACGAAGATCATCAGGTGCACGACGAGCAGGAAGCCAACCTCGCCGCCGGGGATCAGCGTGAACAGGCGCTCGACCCAGAGATCGCCGTCGACCGCGCGGAAGGTCAGCGCGAACACGGTCGAGCCGATCAGGATGAACATCACGAAGCTGGAGAGCTTCGTGGTCGAGTCGAGCGCTTCGCGCAGCATCTTCAGGCTGAGCCTGCGCTTGGCCGCCGCCAGAGCCAGCGCGCCGACCGCGCCCAGCGCGCCGCCCTCGGAGGGCGTGGCGACGCCGGCGAAGATCGAGCCCAGCACCAGAAAGACCAGCACCAGCGGCGGTACCATCACCAGCGCCGCGTGCCGGTACAGCGCCGCGCCGCGCAGGCGGCGCGCTTCGGGCGGCAGCGCCGGCGCCGCCGCGGGATTGACCATCGAGATGATGAACACGTAACCCGCCATCAGCGCGACCAGCAGCAGTCCCGGCAGCACGGCGCCGGCGTAGATGTCGCCGACCGGCGCGCCCAGCACGTCGGCGAGCACGATCAGCACGATCGACGGCGGGATGATCTGCGCCAGCGTGCCGGAGGCGCAGATGACGCCGCTGGCGAGCCGCGGCGAGTATTGGTAGCGCAGCATCACCGGCAGCGAGATCAGCCCCATCGCGATCACCGAGGCGGCGATCACGCCGGTGGTCGCCGCGAGCAGCGCGCCGACGAAGATCACCGCGTAGGCGACGCCGCCGCGCAGCGGCCCGAACAACTGGCCGATGGCGTCGAGCAGGTCCTCGGCCATGCCGCTGCGCTCGAGCACGAGGCCCATGAAGGTGAAAAAGGGAATCGCCAGCAGCAGCGGGTTGGACATGATGCCGTAGAGCCGCTGCGGCAGCGCCTGCAGCAGTTCCGGCTGCAGCATGCCGAGCTCGAAGCCGATGAAGGCGAACAGCAGGCCGTTAGCGGCGAGCGCGAAAGCCACCGGGTAGCCCAGCAGCAGGAACACGGCAAGGCCGAGGAACATCAGCGGCGCCATCAGTTCGAAGGCCATGATTTGCGTCCGCCCCTATTCTGCCGTCACCCCGGCGCAGGCCGGGGTCCAGGGGTTTTGCGTCGATCCGTGCTGGATTCCGGCTTGCGCCGGAATGACGTGCATGTGGCTTTTGCAGGGGTTGGCCGTGGTGACGCCAGCCTTTGATCTGCCGTCACCACGGCGAAAGCCGGGGTCCAGGGGGGCGATCCGCGCCGGAATGACGGCCGGGCGTTTCGTGAATGCGGCCGGCATGTCAGCGTTCCGCGAGGCCGTCTGTTCCGCCGGCCGGCGGCGTTGCGCCGAGCAGCGCGAACTTCTTGATGGTTTCCGAGGCGCCCTGCAGGATCAGCAGCGCGAAGGCCACGGGCACCGCGAGCTTGATCGGCCAGCGCAGCAGGCCGCCGGCGTCGGTGGAGACTTCGCCGATGCGCCAGGATTCGAGGAACGCCGCCCAGCCGAACCAGAGCATGATTGCGCTGACTGGCAGCAGCATGAAGACATGCCCGAAGATGTCGATCCAGGCCTGCGCGCGCGGCGACAGGCGGCCGCAGACGAGATCGATGCGCACGTGGGCGTTGTGCTTCAGCGTGTAGCCCGCGGCGCCGAGGAACACCAGCGTGTAGAGGTACCACTGGATTTCGAGCAGGCCGTTGGAGCTGTAGCTGAAGCCGTAGCGGGAGACCGCGTTGCCGGCGCTGATCAGGGTGCAGGCGAGCACCAGCCAGCAGGCGCCGCGGCCGATGGCTTCGTTCAGTGCGTCGATGGCGCGCGACAGCGCCAGCAGCGGTTTCATGATGCGGATGCCCCCCCTTGCGGAAGCCGACATCATAAGGGCTTCGGGCCGGCGCCAGCAGGGGGAGGCGACGGTTCCGCATGATAAAATCCGGGCCTGTTCCGGCCATTTCGGCCCAATCCGGTCACCGTCGAGCATTTTTCATATTCCCCCCATATCCCCCATGTCCCTTTCCAACAGCAAACTCGAAACCACCGATCCCGAACTGTTCCAGGCCATCCGCCAGGAAGCGCAGCGCCAGGAAGACCACATCGAGCTGATCGCCTCGGAGAACTACGCGAGCCCCGCGGTGCTGCAGGCCCAGGGCTCGGTGCTGACCAACAAGTACGCCGAGGGTTATCCCGGCAAGCGTTACTACGGCGGCTGCGAATACGTGGACATCGCGGAAAGGCTCGCGATCGAGCGCGCGAAGGCGCTGTTCGGGGCGGGTTATGCCAACGTGCAGCCGCATTCCGGTGCGCAGGCCAATGCCGCGGTGTTCCTCGCCGTGCTGAAGCCGGGCGACACCATCCTCGGCATGCGGCTCTCCGACGGCGGCCACCTGACCCACGGCGCCAAGGTCAACGTCAGCGGCAAGTACTACAACGCCGTGAGTTACGGCCTCGATCCGAAGACCCAGGCCATCAACTACGACGAGGTCGCCGAACTGGCGAAAACCCACAAGCCGAAGCTGATCGTCGCCGGCGCCTCGGCCTACGCGCTGGCGATCGACTGGAAAAAATTCCGCGAAATCGCCGACAGCGTCGGCGCGCGGCTGATGGCCGACATGGCGCACTACGCCGGCCTCGTCGCCGCGGGGCTTTATCCGAGCCCGGTGGGCATCGCCGATTTCGTGACCACGACCACGCACAAGACGCTGCGCGGCCCGCGCGGCGGACTGATCCTCGCCGCCGCGGAGCACGAGAAGATCCTCAACTCCGCGGTGTTCCCCGGTTCGCAGGGCGGCCCGCTGATGCACGTCATCGCCGCCAAGGCGGTGGCGCTGAAGGAGGCGATGAGCCCGGAGTTCCGCGCCTACCAGCAGCAGGTGCTCGACAACGCGCGCACGATGGCGAAGGTGGTCCAGCAGCGCGGATACCGCATCGTCTCCGGCCGCACCGACTGCCACCTGTTCCTGCTCGACCTGCGCGACAAGCCGGTGACCGGCATCGAGGCCGAACAGGCGCTGGGCCGTGCGCACATGACGGTCAACAAGAACGCGGTGCCCGACGACACCCGCCCGCCGACGGTGACCAGCGGCGTGCGCATCGGCTCGCCGGCAATGACCACCCGCGGCTTCGGCGCGCCGGAAGCCGAAAAACTCGGCGGCCTGATCGCCGACGTGCTCGACGCGCCGCAGGACGAAGCCGTCATCGCCCGCGTCCGCGGCGAGGTCAAGGCGCTGTGCGACAGATTTCCGGTTTATAAGTGATAGCGATGAGCGCGGAGCGATGAGCGATGAATGAAAACCGCCGCATTGCCGAGCGCCCCCGTTCATCGCTCATCGTTCATCGTTCATCGCTGCCCTCATGAAGTGTCCTTTCTGCAAATCGGACGAAACCCAGGTCATCGACTCCCGCGAGAGCGATGACGGGGACACCATCCGCCGCCGCCGCAAGTGCGTGGCCTGCAGCAAGCGCTTCACGACCTACGAAACCGTCGAGCTGCGCATGCCGCAGGTGGTCAAGCAGGACGGCAGCCGCGCGGAATTCGACCTTGCCAAGCTGCGCACCAGCTTCATGCGCGCGCTGCACAAGCGGCCGGTGCCGACGCCGCTGGTGGACGAGGCCATCGGCACGCTGACCAACGAGCTGCTGTCGCTGGGCGAGCGCGAGGTGCCGGCGCGGCGCGTCGGCGAGATGGTCATGCGCGAGCTGAAGAAACTCGACGAAGTGGCCTACATCCGCTTCGCTTCCGTCTACCGCAGCTTCCAGGGCGTCGACGATTTCACCGACGCGATCAAGGAAGTGCGCAAGCCGGGCCGCAAGTAGGCGGCTTCGCTGCCGCCGACCCCGACATGTTCACGCCCGACGATCACCGCCATATGGCTTATGCGCTGGAACTCGCGGCGCGCGGCCTGTACACGACCACGCCGAATCCGCGCGTCGGCTGCGTGATC
This sequence comes from uncultured Bordetella sp., assembly GCA_964533495.1. Taxonomy (GTDB): domain Bacteria; phylum Pseudomonadota; class Gammaproteobacteria; order Burkholderiales; family SG8-41. The sequence goes on from CAZHJU010000029.1 coordinate 25,884, forward strand.
GTCGGCGACGGTCGGGTGGTCGGCGAGGGCTGGCATGAAAAGGCCGGCGCCGCGCATGCCGAGCCGATCGCGCTGGAGCTCGCGCGCAAACAGGCGGCCGGCGCGACGGTATATGTCACGCTCGAACCCTGCGCCCACCACGGCCGCACGCCGCCCTGCGTCGATGCGCTGCTGAAGGCGAAGCCGGCGCGGGTGGTGGCGGCGATGCAGGACCCCAATCCGGAAACCGCGGGCAGGGGTTTCGAGCGGCTGCGCGCCGCCGGCATCGCGGTCGATGTCGGGCTGATGGAGAACGAGGCGCGCGAACTCAATATCGGATTCGTGTCGCGCATGACCCGCGGCAGGCCCTGGGTGCGGATGAAGGTCGCGGCGAGCCTCGACGGCCGCACCGCGCTGGCCAACGGGCAGAGCCAGTGGATCACCGGCCCCGATGCGCGCTGCGACGGCCATGCCTGGCGCGCGCGCGCCTGCGCGGTGCTGACGGGCGTGGGCACGGTCAAGGACGACGATCCACAGCTCAACGTGCGCGAGGTGCAGACCACTCGCCAGCCGCTGCGCGTGGTGGTGGACAGCAGGATGCAGACGCCGCTGACGGCGAAGGTGCTCGGTCCCGGCACGATCATCGCCGCCGCCGGCGCCGACGTGCCGCGCACGGTGGCGCTGCGCGCGAAAGGCGCCGAAGTCGTGGTGCTGCCCAACCACGAAGGCAAGGTCGAACTGCCGGCGCTGCTGCAGGAACTGGCGCGGCGCGGCTGCAACGAAGTGCACGTCGAGGCCGGTCACAAGCTGAACGGCTCGCTGCTCGACGAGGGGCTGGTCGACGAACTGCTGGTCTACATGGCGCCCTGCATCCTCGGCGACACCGCGCAGGGTATGTTCCACCTGCCGCCGCTGGAAAATCTCGGTGGGCGGCGCCAACTGAAGATCATGGACGTGGCGCGGGTCGGCGACGACCTGCGCATTCTGGCGAGGCCCGCATAATGTTCACCGGCATCGTCGCGGCCGTCGGCCGCATCGCGAAAATCGATCCGGCACCGGGCGGCCTGCGCCTGCGTATCGACACCGGCGGGCTGGACATGGGCGATGTTGCGCTGGGCGACAGCATCGCGGTCGGCGGCGTCTGCCTGACCGTGGTGGCCTTCGACCGGGCGCATTTCGAAGCCGAGGTATCGCAGGCGACGCTGTCGGTGGTCGCGGGCTTCGCCGCGGGCGCGCCGGTCAATCTCGAAAAGGCGCTGCGGCTCGCCGACCGCCTCGGCGGCCATCTGGTGACCGGGCATGTCGACGGCACCGGCACGGTATCGCGCTTCGACGCGGTGGGGGATAATCGGCGCCTCGCCGTCGAGGCGCCGCGGGCCATCGCGCGTTACATCGCGCGCAAGGGCTCGGTGGCGGTGGACGGCGTCAGCCTGACGGTGAACGCGGTGGACGGCGACGTTTTCGAGGTGAACCTGATCCCGCATACCCTTGGCGCGACGACGCTGCGCGACCTGCGGCCGGGCGCGAAGGTCAACCTCGAGGTGGACATGCTGGCGCGGTACGTGGAGCGGCTGCACGAAACGGCCGCAGGCAAGGAAACAGGATCTTGAAATCGGGAAAAGACGACGTGGCGATCAGCCCCACCGAGGAAATCATCGCCGAGATGCGCGCCGGGCGCATGGTGGTGCTCGTCGACGAGGAAGACCGCGAGAACGAGGGCGATCTGGTGCTGGCGGCGGAGTTCGCCACGGCCGAGGCCGTCAATTTCATGGCGCGTTACGGCCGCGGGCTGATCTGCCTGACGCTGACCGAGGCGCGCTGCCGGCAACTGAACCTGCCGCTGATGGTCAGCAACAACCGCTCGCCGATGGGCACCAACTTCACGCTGTCGATCGAGGCGGCGGAGGGCGTCACCACCGGCATCTCGGCGGCCGACCGCGCGAAGACGGTGCAGGCGGCGATCCGCGCCGACGCCAGTCCCGCGGACATCGTGCAGCCGGGCCACATCTTTCCGCTGATGGCGCAGGACGGCGGCACGCTGGTGCGCGCGGGACACACGGAGGCGGGCTGCGACCTCGCACGGCTGGCGGGCCTGACGCCGGCGGCGGTGATCTGCGAAATCCTGAAGGACAACGGCGAGATGGCGCGGCTGCCGGACCTGGTACCCTTCGCCGCGGAACACAATCTCAAGATCGGCACCATCACCGACCTGATCCAGTACCGCAGCGCCACCGAATCGCTGGTGAAGCGCGCGGCCGGGCGCGACATCGAGACCGCGCACGGGCCGTTCCGGCTGGTCGCCTACACCGAAACCGCGGGGCAGCAGACCCATCTCGCGCTGGTGCGCGGCAGCTTCACGGCGAAGGACGAGGTGCCGGTGCGGGTGCACGAACCGGTGTCGCTGATCGACCTGCTCGACACCGGCGCGACCAGCCATTCCTGGAATCTGCACGACGCGATGGCGGCGATCGCGCGCGAGGGCCGCGGCGTGATCGTCCTGCTGCACCGCCAGGAAACGGCGGCGGAGCTGCTCGAGCGCGCGCGGCCGCAGCACGAGCGCGGCGGCCCGGCGAAGATCGTGCTGCGCAACTACGGCATCGGCGCGCAGATCCTGCGCGACCTCGGCGTGAAGAAGATGCGCCTGTTGGCGCAGCCGCTGCGCATGCCGAGCATGGCGGGTTTCGATCTCGAGGTGACGGGTTACATGCAGCCGCCGGACAGGGGTTGAGCCGGCGATTCGGTAAACAACAAGTGGTTGGGTAAGGACTGGACAAGGACATGGCGCGTTACGACGACATCGAGGAACTGGAACCGGAGCACGACGGCGCGGGGCTGCGCATCGGCATCGTGATGGGGCGTTTCAATGTCGACGTCGGCGACGGGCTGCTGTCGGCCTGCACCGCGGCGCTGGCGAAGATGGGCGTCGCCAAAAAGGACATGCGCATCGTCAGTGTGCCGGGCGCGCTGGAAATCCCGCTGGCGCTGAAGGCGATGGCGATCAGCGGCCATTACGACGCGCTGGTGGCGCTGGGCGCGGTGATCCGCGGCGAGACCTACCATTTCGAGATCGTGTCCAACGAATCCTCGCGCGGCATCACTGACGTGCAACTCGAGACCGGCGTGCCGGTGGCCAACGGCATCCTCACCACCGAGAACGACGAGCAGGCGGAGGCGCGCATGGCGCAGAAGGGCGCCGACTGCGCGCTCGCCGCGGTGGAGATGGCGCGGCTGATGCAGCGCCTGAAGTGCGACGCGGAAAATGTTTGATTACTTTAAGTATTTGTTTTTAAACGATAATTTTATGCCGCACGGTGTGTGGCTGCACACCGGAAGATGATGAAATCGAATCGCCGCCGTTCGCGTGAATTTGCGCTGCAGGGGCTTTATCAGTGGCAGCTCGCGGGCACCGACCCCGTGACCATCGCCGCGCAACTCGGCGAAGCCGAGGATTTCGGCAAGGTCGACGCCGAGTACTTCACGAAGCTGCTCGACGGCGCGGTCGACGGCGCGGCCGAGATGGAGCAGCGCATCGCGCCGCTGCTCGACCGCGCCTACAAAAGCCTGTCGCCGGTGGAGCGCGGCATCCTGCTGCTCGCGGGTTACGAGTTCATGCACTGCCCGGAGGTGCCGTACCGGGTGGTGATCAACGAGGCGATCGAGCTGGCCAAGTCCTTCGGCGGCACCGACGGCCACAAGTACGTCAACGGCGTGCTCGACAGGATGGCGGCGCAGCTGCGCGCGCCGGAGGTGCAGGCCGCCGGACGCGGTTGAAGACTGGAGAACGGGTGATGAACCAACTGGACGAAAAACTCAAGAAGCGCATTTACGTGTTCTATTTTGCCGGGCTGCTGAACCTGGTGCTCGGCTGCTGGGTGCTGTTCTACGGCGGCGAGCTGGAGCAGGGCACGCGCACGGTGATGATGCTGTTCTTCTTCGGCTTCGCCGCGGTGGACTTCTGGATGCCGCAGCAGATGAAGAAGAAATACGCCGAATTCCAGGCCGAAACCCTGCGCATGCAGCGGGAGCAGGCGCAGAAAACCGCTTCCGGCGGGCAGAAGGTCTGACCGCGCCGCGGTCAGGCGCCCATCCTGCGCAGGCCGCCGGTCAGTATCGCCGCGAGTTCCTCTTCCTTCCGGTCCCAGTTCGCGGGCGCATCGACGTCGACGTCGAGGTCTGCGCCCATCAGCGGATGCAGCGTGGCGTCGGGCATCAGCCGGGCGAGCGTTGCGGCGGCGGCCTGCGGATGGGTCCTGTCGTTGCCGGGCACGATGCAGGCCGGTAGCGCGATCGATTTCAATTGCGCCTCATCGGCGCCGATCACCGGCTGGTCCATGCCGCCGCGGAACTGGCGGTCCCAGGCTTCCATCGCGGCGATGAACCGCGCCGGATCCATCGCCGTCAGCGCTGCGCGGTTGGCGGGGCGGGCGGCGATCAGTCCGCGGAAGTGTTCTGTTTCGCAGACCGCGGCCATGCCGCCGTCCCGCGCCGCGCGGATGTATTCACCGTAGTACTTTTCGGTCAGGCGCGACACCGCGAACGCGCCGCCGGTGACCCGCCACAGCAGCAGGCCGCGTGTCGATCCCGGATACCGCAGCGCGAAATCGATCGACATCCGGCAGCCGGAGGAACTGCCGCCGATGAACGCGGGCAGCACGTCCAGGTGCCGCAGCAGCGCATGCAGGTCGTCCGCCCAGATTTCATGCTCGGCGCCCGGCCTGCCGACCGAGGCTTCCGCGGCGCCGCAGTTGCGCCGGTCGTGGATCAGCACACGGAAGCCGCCGGCGGCGACGCGCGCGGCCAGCGGGCGGATTTCGTCCATGCCGCGCCTGCCGCCCGGGGACAGCGCGACCCACGGCCCGCCGCCGCCGAGGATTTCGTGGGGGATTTCGACGCCGTTGATGCGGGCGGTGGGCATGTCTTTCTCCTTGCGGTGCGGTTTATCCGAATCTGATGCCGGGCTGCGGGGTTGCGTTCAGTCCGGCGGTTTGCCGCGTGGCGGCCGGCTGATCAGCGCGCCGGCCGCCATCAGCACGGCATTGATCCAGAACATCGCGAACAGGCCCGCCACGGCAGCGATGCCGCCGAACAGCACGGGGCTGATCATCTTGGTGAACTGGTTGGTGGTGAACTTGAGGCCCAGCGCTTCGCCCGAGCGGCCGTCCTTCGAATTGCTGAACATCATCATCAGGATGATCGGCTGGCCGCCGCCCATGCCCAGCCCGAAGCAGAAGGACACGAGGGCGAGCGGCACGGCGTCGCGGAACAGCGGGATCAGCGCGAGACCGGCGGCGCCGGCGGCGAAGGCGCAGACCAGCACGCGCTGGTCGCCGAAGCGGCGGATCACCCGCGGCAGCGCGAAGCGGGCGATGAAGGCGGCCGCCGAATTCATCGCGAGCACGATGCCGATGGCCGAGGCCGACAGGCCGACGACATGGCCGTAGACCGGCATGTAGACCTGGTAGAGGTTGAGGCCGGCGTTGAGCAGGCAGCCGGTGACCAGCATGCGGCGCACCAGCGGATCGGCCAGCATGGCCCGGATGCCGCCGCCCGATCTGCCGGGTTTGCGGGTGCCGCCGGGCAGCGTGCCGCCGCGCAGCGCCATCAGGGCCATCTGCGTCAGCGAAATGGCGACCAGGGCGAGCAGCGCGCCGCTGTAGCCGATGTGATCCACCGAGAAGCCGGCGAGCAGCGGCCCGAGGAGCTGGCCCGCCGACATCGTCAGCGTGTAGTTGGCGAAATAGCGCGCGCGGTTGTCCGGCGTGCTCAGCAGCCCGACCAGGTTCTGCGTGGAGAGGTTGATGAAGATCACCGACAGGCCGGTCAGCAGTCCGGCGGCGTACAGCGCGGGCAGCCCCGGCGCGGCCCAGGGCGTCAGCACGCCGAGTCCGCCGCAGACGATGCCGAAGGTCATCGGCCAGCGCGCGCCGTGGCGGTCGACCAGGCGGCCGGCGATCACGGCCAGCAGCATCGGGAACAGGGAAAAGCTGCCGGCGATCAGGCCGATCGTCAGCGGCCCGGCCCCGAGCTGCAGCGCGTACAGGGACACCACGACCTGCGTCGCGACCACGCCCAGGCTGTTGAGAACGCTGATGGTGTAAGGAAAAGTGATCGACACTGGAGATTTCGGAAGGAGGCGCGGCCCGCTGTTGCCGATGCGGCCGCGAATTGTAAGTCCTGCGGGCGGCGGCTGTCCGCCGGTTTCCGGATCATGGAACGCCGTCGCCGGCGTCGCCGCAGGCGCGTTCAGGGCACAATACGGCCCATGACTTCCGAATTCCGGCTCATCGGCAAATACTTCACCCACGCCGCGCCGCGCACCCTGCTCGGCGTCGGCGACGATGCGGCGCTGATCCGGCCGTCGCGCGGACAGGCGCTCGCGGTCGCGGCCGACATGCTGGTCGGCGGGCGGCATTTCTTCATGGACACCGATCCGGAAGCGGTCGGCCACAAGGCGCTGGCGGTGAACCTGTCGGACATGGCGGCGATGGGCGCGGTGCCGCGCTGGGCGACCCTGGGGATTGCATTGCCGCAGGCCGACGAACGCTGGATCGCGGCGATGTCGCGGGGATTCATGAAACTCGCGCGCAAACACGGCGTCGACCTGATCGGCGGCGACACCACGCGCGGGCCGCTGAACCTCTGCGTGCAGATCATCGGCGAGGTGCCGGCGCGGGGCGCGCTGCGCCGCGACGGGGCGAAACCCGGCGACGACATCTGGGTGTCGGGCACGCTGGGGGACGCCGCGCTGGCGGTGGCCGCCAGGAAAAAACGCATCAGACTCGGCACTGCCGAGCTGAAACATGCGCTGCGGCGCCTCGACCGGCCGCAGCCGCGCATTGCGCTGGGGCTGGCCCTGCGCGGGGTCGCGCGCAGCGCGATCGATGTGTCCGACGGGCTGGTCGCGGACTTGGGCCACATCTGCGAATGTTCGAAAGTCGCCGCGGTGGTGGCCTTCGAGCGCCTGCCGGTGTCGGCATTGCTGCGGCGTCATCTGCGCTCGCCGGTTGCGCAGTCGGCGCTGCTCGGCGGTGGCGACGATTACGAACTGTGTTTCACCGCGGCGCCGTCGAGGCGCGCGGCGGTCGAGCGTGCGGCGCTGCGCGCCCGGACCCGGGTGACGCGCATCGGGCGCGTGATCCGCGCGCCCGAGGGCGTGTGCAGCGTGGCGGTGGTGGATCGGGATGGTCTGCCGCTGATACCCGCGCGCAGGGGGTTTGACCACTTTGGCTGAAATTGCAGATTGACGGTGCGGCAGAAGAAAGCGCAGTCAATCTGATTCGGGACGACACGGCGCAGTGCTCCGGGGAGGGGAAATGTCATGCCAGCCAGTCCGCTGAAAAGAAAATTGTCGGCAATACTCGCGGCGGATGCCGTCAGTTACAGCCGCAAGATGTCCAGGAACGAAGAAGGCACGATGCGCGTGCTGTCCGCGCATCGCGCGGTGATCGACGGCATCATCGAATTTCACGATGGCCGCATCGCCAATACGGCTGGCGACAGCGTGCTGGCCGAATTTGCCAGTCCGGTGGAGGCGGTGCGCTGCGCGGTCGAGATCCAGGATGCGCTGCGCACCCGCAACGACAGCTTGCCGGAGGAACAGCGCCTGGAATTCCGGGTGGGCGTCAATCTTGGCGACGTCATGGTCAAGGGCGCTGATCTTCTGGGGGATGGCGTGAATGTCGCCGCGCGGCTCGAAAGCATCGCCGAACCGGGCGGCATCTGCATCTCGTCGAGCATTCATGACCTCATTCGCGGCAAGCTGGACCTCGGGTTCGTCGACATCGGCGAGCAGAGCCTGAAGAACATCGAGCATCCGATCCGGGTCTACCGGGTGGACCGGGATGGCATGAAGCCGGCGGGCGGCGGGGGCGGGCGGAAAGCCCCGCGGATGCGGGCCGTCGGTGCCGCGGCTGCAGCCGCGGCGGTCGCGTTGCTGGCCGCCGCATGGGGCTGGAATATTTTGCCGCAGATGCCCTGGGAGGCGGAGCGGCAGCGGCAGGCTGCGGCGGATGCCGAACGGCGGGCCGCAATCGCGGCCGATCTGGAGCGTGCCCGGGCCGCAGCCGAGGCGGCGCAAAGCAGGGCTGAAGCCGAGGCGGCCGCCGCGGCCGACGCCCGGCGTGCGCTGGAGGCGCAGCGCGCCGCGGCGTCAAAAGCCGCCGCCGCCGCGGAACTGGCCCGTGTGCGTACCGAAGCCGAGGCGGCAAGGCGCAAGGCGGAAGCGGATCTGAATGCGGCAAAACAGGCCCTGGAGCGCGCGGAACGCGAGCGGCTCGCTGCCGCGAAGCTGCAGCAGCCGTCGCCGGCTGCATCCGGGGCGACCGTTGCGCCGTCGCCGCTCGCACAGGAATCAACGGCGTCTCCGGATGGCGGCAGGTGGTCGGCATCGCTGCATTGCGATCCGTGGCGTGCTGTCGGTGCGGTGAATTTTCCGCTGCGCAGTTCGTTTGGCAGCGCGGGTTTCGAATTGACGCGCGGTTATCCGGAGATGCCCGGCTACGTGCTGTTGCGCGGCGTTCCCGCGCCGGATGGCAGGCTGGTGCTGACCGGCCATGGCAGGACGGGCAGACAGGGCAAACAGCCGGGCACGCCATACGAGGCGCAATTCATCGGCGTGCTGCAGGCCGGGCTCTACGTGGGACGTGGCTCGCTGGGCGAGCGGCCATGCGTCGTCCGGATGTCGCGCGCCAGGTAATCTTCTGCGGCGAAGCCGGCACGGGGCGGACTGGCAATCCGGGCGCGTCCTGCATGTCTGCCGATACCGGCGCAAATATGGGAACATTGGCCCATTCCGGTTGTTTCGTTCCTGTGCTGTATTCACTGGTTGCTGCCGGCAATGTGTGCTCCGGATCCGATTTGATCCGCCGGCACTTTTTCAGTGTGATCAAAGCGCCGCGGATGTCTGTGCGGCGGGAGTCTGATTATTTTGGCTGATCCGGTAACGCGCCCGTCGTGGCGTTTCGTGCTGGGCCACCCGGCGCATTTCATCGCTTTCGGCGGCGGCGCCGGGCTGTCGCCGGCGGCGCCGGGCACTTTCGGCACGCTGCTGGCGCTGCCGCTGTTCCATGTGCTGTCGCCGCTGCTCGATCCCTGGAGTTTCCTGGTGCTGGTCGTCGCGCTGTTCTGGCTCGGCACATGGGCCTGCGCCGTGACCGGCCATGCGCTGGGCGTGGCCGACCACGGCGGCATGGTGTGGGACGAGACGGTGGCTTTCCTGCTGGTGCTGTTCTTCGTGCCGGCGACCGGTTACTGGCAGGCTTTCGCGTTCCTGCTGTTCCGCCTGTTCGACATCTTCAAGCCGCCGCCCATCCGTTACTATGACCGCGTGCTGAAGAACGGTTTCGGCGTGATGTGGGACGACCTGCTGGCGGCGGGTTATACCCTGCTGGTGATCGCCGGCGCTTACGCATGGCTTGGCTAGAAGGAAGGAGGTGATGCATGCCGGACAGGGTTTTGTATGGACTGGCGGTGAAGGTGGGCGAGGCGCTGAAGGCGCAGGGCCTGATGCTGGCGACGGCGGAGTCCTGCACCGGCGGCTGGGTGGCGCAGGCGGTGACCGCGGTGCCGGGCAGTTCGCAATGGTTCGAGCGCGGTTTTGTCAGCTATACCTATATCTCGAAGCGCGAAATGCTGGGCGTGTCCCAGGACACGCTGGGCGCGCATGGCGCGGTGTCGGAGCCGGTGGTGCGGGAAATGGTGGCCGGCGCGCTGGCCAACAGCCATGCGCAGATCGCGGTCGCCATCAGTGGCACTGCGGGGCCCGACGGCGGCACGCCGCAGAAGCCGGTGGGTACCGTGTGTTTCGCCTGGGGCGTGAAAAACGGCGAACCGAAAAGCGCGACGCTGCATTTTCCGGGCGACCGCGAGGCGGTGCGGCGGGCCGCGGTCCGGGCCGCGCTGGAAGGGGTGCTGGGCCTATTACCGGCGACGATCAAATAATATAACTATTTAATTTTAAACATATTTTTATCAATCATCTGTCTATTTACACACTACTGTATAAATAAACAGCTTTTTGCCGAAGAATGTGTATAATGCGAACCGTCGGCTGAATCGCAGCACACCGGACAACACAGGACAGAGAAGAGGAAGAAGAGGACACCATGGACGAAAACAAGACCAAGGCGCTGGCAGCGGCGCTGTCGCAGATCGAGAAGCAGTTCGGCAAGGGTTCGGTGATGCGCATGGGCGAGTCGGACGTCGCCCGCGACATCCAGGCGGTGTCGACCGGTTCGCTGGGCCTGGACATCGGGCTCGGCATCGGCGGGCTGCCGCGCGGCCGGGTCGTCGAAATCTACGGTCCGGAGTCCTCGGGCAAGACCACGCTGACGCTGTCGGTGATCGCGCAGATGCAGAAACTCGGCGGCTCGGCGGCCTTCATCGACGCCGAGCACGCGCTCGATCCGCAGTATGCCGCCAAGCTCGGCGTCAAGGTCGACGAACTGATCATTTCCCAGCCCGACAACGGCGAGCAGGCGCTGGAGATCGCCGACATGCTGGTGCGCTCGGGTTCGGTCGACGTGGTGGTGATCGACTCGGTGGCGGCGCTGGTGCCCAGGGCCGAGATCGAGGGCGAGATGGGCGAGCCGCAGATGGGCCTGCAGGCGCGGCTGATGTCGCAGGCGCTGCGCAAGCTGACCGCCAACATCAAGCGCTCGAACACGCTGGTGATTTTCATCAACCAGATCCGCATGAAGATCGGCGTCATGTTCGGCAAC
>CAZHJU010000030.1:0-33182 GCA_964533495.1 uncultured Bordetella sp.
CAACTCCTTGGCAATTTCCGCCACCACCGGCGCGGCGCCGGTGCCGGTGCCGCCGCCCATGCCCGCGGTCAGGAACAGCATGTCCGCGCCGGAAATCAGCTCGGCGATGCGCTCGCGGTCCTCGAGGGCGGCCTGGCGGCCGATCTCCGGGTTCGCGCCCGCGCCGAGCCCTTTGGTGATTTCATCGCCGAGCTGCAGCTGCGTTCTCGCCTGGTTGCGCTTGAGCGCCTGGGCATCGGTGTTGGCGCAGATGAATTCCACGCCCTGCACGCCCTGGACGATCATGTGATCCACCGCGTTGCCGCCGCAGCCGCCGACGCCGATCACCTTGATTACCGCTTCCTGCGCCTGTGCATCGATCAGTTCAATCATGTGAGTCTCCTTTTTTCCGCAAACGAAGTAATGTTGAAAAATCCCGCAATTCCGAAACCAGAAAACCGAATGTCCTGCATCTCCCCCGCTAGAAATTCCCCGTGAACCAGTTTTTCATCCGCTCCAGCACCTGCTGGAAGCTGCTGACATGCATGCGCGCCGCGTCGCGCTGGCGATGCTCGTCGGCGCCCGCGATCAGCAGGCCGACGCCGGTCGCGTAGCGCGTGTTGCGCACGACCTCGGCCAGCCCGCCCGCGTACTGCGGCATGCCGATGCGCACCGGCATGTGGAAAATCTCCTCCCCCAGCTCGACCATGCCCTGCATCGCGCTGGATCCCCCTGTCAGCACCACGCCCGAGGACAACAACTCCTCGTAGCCGCTGCGGCGCAGCTCCGCCTGCACCAGCGAATACAGCTCCTCGACGCGCGGCTCGATGACCTCGGCCAGCGTCTTGCGCGACAGCTGGCGCGTGCTGCGGTCGCCGACGCCGGGCACGTCGACCATTTCCTGGGGATCGGCGAGCTGCGACAGCGCGCAGCCGTAGCGCTGCTTGATGTCCTCCGCGTCCTTGGTCGGCGTGCGCAGCGCCATCGCGATGTCGTTGGTGATCTGGTCGCCGGCGATCGGGATCACCGCGGTGTGGCGGATCGCGCCGTGGGTGAACACGGCCATGTCGGTGGTGCCGCCGCCGATGTCGACCAGGCAGACCCCGAGGTCCTTCTCGTCCTCCGACAGCACCGCGACCGAGGAGGCCAGCGGCTGCAGGATCAGGTCGTTGACCTCGAGGCCGCAGCGGCGCACGCACTTGACGATGTTCTGCGCCGCCGACACCGCGCCGGTGACGATGTGCACCTTGACCTCCAGGCGCACGCCCGACATTCCGAGCGGCTCGCGCACATCCTCCTGGCCGTCGATGATGAATTCCTGGTTCAGCACGTGCAGGATCTGCTGGTCGTTGGGAATCTGCACCGCCTTCGCGGTCTCGATCACCCGGTCGATGTCCATCTGCGCGACTTCCTTGTCCTTGATCGCGACCATGCCCTGCGAGTTGAAGCTCTTGATGTGATTGCCGGCGATGCCGGTGTAGACCTCGCGGATCTTGCAGTCGGCCATCAGTTCCGCTTCCTCCAACGCGCGCTGGATGGCGTTGACCGTGGTTTCGATGTTGACCACCACGCCCTTCTTCAGGCCGCGCGAAGGATGGCTGCCCATGCCGATGATTTCGAAGCCGCCTTCGGATTTCAGCTCGGCGACGATGGCGACGATCTTCGACGTGCCGATGTCGAGCCCCACCACGATCTTCCTGTTTTCCCTGGCCTTGTTCATCTGTCCTGTCATTCCCCGTGCATCGCCCTATGCGCCGCTCCTGCGCCGGACATCGTCCGCAATCGCCGGCAAGCCCGGCACCCGTGCCGCAAATCCGTTGGCGTAACGCAGATCGACCCGGTCCGCCGGACGGGTCATGCGCGCGATCGTTCTCGGATACGCGGTGACAAAACGGCGCAACCGCTGCTCGACCTGCTCCCGGCCGAGATCCAGCGTCATGCCGTCGTCGAGCCTGACCTGCCAGGCCCGGCGCGGCGACATGTTGATTTCCCCGGGCGCCCTGCCGATGCCCTCGAGGCTGCGGCGGAAGTGGTCGTACTGGATGGCCATTTCCTTGGCCGCCCCCGGTGGCCCGTTGAATACCGGCAGGTTTCCGTCGAAGGCCGCCGCGAAAACCTCGCCCTGCACGTTGACCAGCGCGTCGCGGCCCCAGCGCGCCAGCGGCACATGCTCGGTCAGCGCCACCTCCAGCCCGCCCGGCCATTGCCGGCGCACATTGGCGCTGCGCACCCAGGGCAGTTTCTCGAATGCCCCGCGCGCCGTGTCCAGGCGCAGGGTGAACAGGGTTCCGCCAACCTCGCGCCGGACGATGTCCTCGACCTGCTGGCGGGTGACATGGGCGACCGGCGTCACCACGCGCACTTGGGTGATCGAGAACACCGGCTGCCTCACGGCATAGGACACGCCGGCATAGAGCACGGCGAGCAATGCCGCGATGAACAGCAGGTCGGCGGCCAGGTTCAGCGCGGCGGGCTTATCCCACATGGGCAAGCTCCAGGATGCGCAGCACCAGCGCCTCGAAGGACAGTCCGGCCTGGCGCGCCGCCATCGGCACCAGGCTGTGCCCGGTCATGCCGGGAGAGGTGTTCATCTCGAGAAACTGCACGCTGCCGTCCGCCCGGCGGATCAGGTCGGCGCGCCCCCAGCCGGCGCAGCCGAGCGCCTGCGCGCTTTGCATCACCAGTTCGCGGAGGCGCAGTTCCTCCGCCTCCGGCAGTCCGCAGGGACAGTGGTACTTCGTTTCGTCGCTGAAATACTTGTTCTGGTAATCGTAGTTGTCCTGCGGCGCCTCGATACGGATCAGCGGCAGGGCCCGATCCCCGAGGAACCCCGCGGTCAGTTCGCTGCCGGCGACGAACTCCTCGGCCATCACGAAGGCATCGTGGCGCGCGGCCAGCGCGAAAGCCTCCGGCAGTCCGGCCGCGTCGACAACCTTGGTCAGGCCGATGGTCGAGCCTTCGCGCGCCGGCTTGACGATCAGCGGCAGGCCTAGGCGCCGCGCCACGCCCGCCCAGTCGCTGCCGGCGTCCACGACCTCGAAACGCGGCGTCGGAATGCCGGCCGAGGCCCACACCATCTTCGTGCGCACCTTGTCCATCGACAGCGCGGAAGCCATCACGCCGCTGCCGGTGTAGGGAATGCCCATCAGCTCCAGCGCGCCCTGCACCGTGCCGTCCTCGCCGTAGCGGCCGTGCAGCGCGATGAACGCGCGGGCATAGCCTTCACGCTTCAGATCGAAGATTTCCCGTTCCGCCGGATCGAAGGCATGGGCATCCAGCCCCGCGCCGCGCAATGCCTGCAGCACGTTGCCGCCGCTCATCAGCGAAATCTCGCGCTCCGCGCTGCGGCCGCCGAAGAGCACGGCGATTTTTCCGTGGCCACTCATGCCACCTCCCCGATCACGCGCACTTCCCGCTCGAGCCGGATGCCGAAACGCTGCGCCACCGCCTGCTGTGCCAGCGCGATCAGCGCCTCGATGTCCGCCGCGCTGGCGCCGCCGGCGTTGACAATGAAATTGGCGTGTTTCGCCGAGATCGCCGCGCCGCCGACGGCCTTCCCCTTGAGGCCGCAGGCCTCGATCAGGCGCGCCGCATGGTCGCCCGGCGGATTGCGGAACACCGAGCCGGCGTTCGGCTCGCCCAGCGGCTGGGAGGCGATCCGCTGCGACAGCAGCGCCTTGATCCGGGCCCGCGACTGTGCGCCGTCGCCCTGCGGCAGGCGGAACGTCGCCGACACGAACCATTCCTCGGCATGTCCGCCGCCCCGCGCCGCGCCGGACACCGGCGACATCTGCCGGCAGCGCCGCTCGACGCTGCGGTAGCCGATGTTGTAATGGGCCGGCGTGCGCCGGCGCAGCACGCCGGTGCGGTCGACCGTTTCCACCCCGGCCACGACATTCCAGGTCTCGCCGCCGTAACAGCCGGCATTCATCGCCAGCGCGCCGCCGACCGTGCCCGGGATGCCCGCCAGAAACTCGGCGCCGGCCAGATCGTTCAGCGCCGCGACGCGCGCCACCTTCGGGCTCGCCACGCCGGCCTGGGCATGGATTTCGCCGCCGCCGTCCGCGTTGCGCGCCACCCGCAGGTCGCGCAGCGCCCAGTGCGTGAAGATCACCGTGCCGTCGAAACCGCCGTCGCGCACCAGCAGGTTGCTGCCCAGTCCGACCATGCACACCGGCTCGTCTCCGGGCAGGCCGCGCAGGAACGCGGCCATGTCCTCGAGGTCCGCGGGCGCATAACTGCGACGCGCGCGACCGCCGGCACGCCAGCTGACGTGCTTCGCCATCGGCTCGTCGCGCCGCAGTTCGCCGCGCAATCCGTTGCGGCTGATTTTTGCCTGTTCGCTCATGTCCATGTCGTTCTGCTGTCCCGGGGCGGCATGTCCGCTCACGCGCTTCCCTTTTCCAGCCGCACCAGCCGCGCGGCGACCGCGCCGATCGACCCGGCCCCCATGGCCAGCACCACGTCGCCGTCGCGTGCCGCCCCTTCGATCGCCGCCGGCAGATCGGCCACCTGCTCGACGAACACCGGCTCCACCTTGCCCAGCACCCGCACCGCGCGCGCCAGCGCGCGGCCGTCCGCGGCAACGATCGGCGCCTCGCCCGCCGGATAGACCTCGGTCAGCAGCAACGCATCCACGCTCGACAGCACGCGCGCGAAATCCTCGAAGCAGTCGCGGGTGCGCGTATAGCGGTGCGGCTGGAACGCCAGCACCAGCCGCCGCCCGGGAAACGCGCCGCGCGCCGCGGCGATGGTCGCCGCCATTTCCACCGGGTGGTGCCCGTAATCGTCGATCAGGTCGTAACTGCCGCCGCCGCGCAGCGCAATCGCGCCGCAGCGCTGGAAACGCCGCCCCACCCCTTTGAAGTCGGCCAGCGCCTTGACGATTTTTTCGTCCGCGACGCCGGTCTCCATGCCCACCGCGATCGCCGCCAGCGCGTTCTGCACGTTGTGCACGCCGGGCAGGTTGAGCACGATGTCCAGATCGGGCAGGCACTTGCCGTTCATGCGCTGCACCTGGAAACGCATGCGTCCCGCATCGGCCGTCACCGACCGCGCGCGGATCTGCGCGCCCTCGCCGAGACCGTAAGTGACGACCGTCTTCGTCAGCCGCGGCATGACCGAGCGCACGTTGGCATCGTCATTGCACAGCACCGCGACGCCGTAGAACGGCAGGCGCTCGACGAAGTCGACGAACGCCTGCTTCAGCCTGTCCAGCGAGTGGTCGTAGGTTTCCATGTGGTCGGCATCGATGTTGGTGACCACGGAAATCACCGGCTGCAGGTGCAGGAACGAGGCGTCTGATTCGTCCGCCTCGGCAACGATGAATTCGCCCGCGCCGAGCCGGGCGTGCGCCCCCGCGCTCTCCAGGCGGCCGCCGATCACGAAAGTCGGATCGAGCCCGCCTTCCGCCAGCACGCTGGCCGCGAGGCTGGTGGTCGTGGTCTTGCCGTGCGTGCCCGCCACCGCGATGCCCTGTTTCAGGCGCATCAGTTCCGCCAGCATCAGCGCCCGCGGCACCACCGGCACATGGCGCGCGCGGGCGGCGACCACCTCGGGATTGTCCGGCTTCACGGCGCTGGAGATCACCACCACGTCGGCGGACGCGACATGCGCCGCATCGTGCCCGATGCGCACCTGCGCGCCGAGCCCGGCGAGCCGCCGCGTGGCGTTGCCCTCGCTGAGATCGGAACCGCTGACCGCGTAACCGAGGTTGAGCAGCACTTCCGCGATGCCGCTCATCCCGGCGCCGCCGATGCCGACGAAATGCACCTGTCTGACTTTGTGCCTCATGCCGGTGCCAGCTCCATGCAGTAGTCGGCCACCCGCACTGCGGCATCCGGCTTGCCGGCGGCACGCGCGGCGCGCGCCATTTCCAGCAGCTTGCCCCGGGTCAGGCCGCACAGCAGGTCGGCCAGCGCGCGCGGCGTCAGCTCCTGCTGCGGCATCAGCAATGCGGCGCCGCGATCGGCGAGATAACGCGCGTTGCGCGTCTGGTGATCGTCCACCGCGTGCGGAAAAGGAACGAGGATGCTGCCGACGCCGGCGACGGCCAGTTCGGTCACCGTGGTGGCGCCGGCGCGGCAGACCAGCAGGTCGGCCTCGCCGTAACACGCGGCCATGTCATCGATGAAGGCCGGCACTTCGGCCTCCACCCCCGCCACGCGATAGGTTTCGCGCAGGCGCTCCGCATGCGCGGCGCCCGCCTGGTGCACCACCAGCGGGCGCTCGCCGGCAGCCATCAGGGCCAGCGCCTGCGGCACTGTTTCGTTGAGCGCCCTTGCGCCGAGGCTCCCGCCGATCACCAGCAGCCGCAACGGGCCTCCACGGTGGGCGAACCGCGCTTCCGGCGGCGGCAGGTTGACGATGTCGGTGCGCACCGGATTGCCCGACCAGATCACGTCGACGCGTCCTTCGAAGGCATCGGGAAACGCCGACAGCACGCGATCGGCCACGCCCGCCAGCACGCGGTTGGCCAGCCCCGGAACCGCGTTCTGTTCGTGGATCAGCAGCGGCCTGCCGAGCAGCGCCGCCATCATGCCGCCGGGAAAAGAGGCGTAACCGCCCATGCCCAGCACCACGTCGGGCCGGTGCCGGAAGATCACCCGCGCGCTCTGCCAGAACGCCACCAGCAGGGCCGCCGGCAACAACAGCTTGCGCAGCCAGCCCTTGCCGCGCACGCCGCCGAAACGGATCCATTCCGCGACGTAGCCGCGGGGCGGCACCAGCCGCTCTTCCATGCCGCCGCGCGCGCCCAGCCACACCACCTGCCAGCCGCGCCCGCGCAGCACGTCGGCCACGGCGAGCGCCGGGAAAATATGGCCGCCGGTACCACCGGCCATGACGAGGATGGTCCGGCTCATACCGTGAACCCCCGCTGCATCTGCCGGTTGTGGCTGCGCCGAAACCGGCAGCCCATCACGACTTCCCGCACCATCAAGATGTCCGTGCGCGTCATACTGTGAATCCCCGTGCGAGCTGCCGGTTTTCCCAATCGACGCGCAACAGCACCGCCAGCGCGCAGCAGGTGGCGAGAATCGCGCTGCCGCCGAAGGACAGCAGCGGCAGCGTCAGCCCCTTGGTCGGCAGCACGCCCATGTTGACGCCCATGTTGATGGCCACCTGGACGCCGATCCACAGGCCGATGCCCTGCGCCACCAGCGCCGCGTACGGGCGATCGAGATCGGCCGCGCGGCGGCCGATCGCAAAGGCGCGGGCGACGATCCACGCGAACAGCAGCACCAGTGCCAGCACGCCGGCGAAGCCGAACTCCTCGGCGATCACCGCCAGCAGAAAGTCGGTGTGCGCCTCGGGCAAATAGAACAGCTTCTCGACGCTGGCGCCGAGGCCGACGCCGAACCATTCGCCGCGGCCGAAGGCGATCAGCGCGTGCGACAGCTGGTAGCCCTTGCCGTAGGGATCGGCCCAGGGGTCCATGAAGCCGAGCACCCGCTGCATGCGGTACGGGCTGCTCCAGATCAGTAGCAGGAAGCCGGCCACCAGCATCGCGATCAGGCCGGCGAACAGCTTCCCGTTTATGCCGCCGAGGAACAGGATGCACATCGCGATCACGGTGATCACCGCGAACGCGCCGAAATCGGGCTCGCGCAGCAGCAGCCCGCCGGTCAGCAGCATCACGCCGGCCATCGGCAGGAAACCCTTGCGCAGGCTGTGCATGAACGCGGCCTTGCGCACGGTGTAGTCGGCGGCGTAGAGCACCGCGCACAGCTTCATCAGTTCCGACGGCTGCAGGTTGACGAAACCGAGTGGCAGCCAGCGCCGGCTGCCGTTGACCTCGCGGCCGATGCCCGGGATCAGCACCAGCATCAGCAGCACCATGCCCAGCACGAACAGCAGCGGCGCCGCGCGCTGCCAGACGCGCAGGGGCACCTGGAACACGATCGCGGCCGCCACCAAGCTGACGAGGATGTAGGCGGCATGCCGGGTCAGGTAGTACACGGCGCTGTTGCCGGTGCTGCGGCTCGCCTCGGCGATCGCGATCGAGGCCGAGTACACCATGACCATGCCGAAACCGAGCAGCAGCAGCGTCACCCAGATCAGCGCGCCGTCGTATTCGTCGACGGCCGCGCGCTGGTTGACCGTGGCGTAGTACTGGCTCACGCGCACCTCCGCTGCAGCGCCGACACCGCGTCGGCGAACACCTCGGCGCGATGCACGTAATTGCGGAACATGTCGTAGCTCGCGCAGGCCGGCGACAGCAGCACGGCATCGCCCGGCCACGCCGCGCCGAAGGCAAGTGCCACCGCTTCCACCATGTCGCCCGCATGGCACAGCGGCACGTCGCCGCCGACCGCGGCCGCGATGCGCGGCCCGTCCCGTCCGATCAGCACGATCATCCGCGCCCGGCCGCGGGCGGCCGCGGCCAGCGGCGCGAAATCCTGACCCTTGCCGTCGCCGCCGGCGATCAGCACCACCGGCTCGCGCAAACCCGTCAGCGCGGCGACCGTGGCCCCGACATTGGTCCCCTTGGAATCGTCGTAAAAACTTATCTCATTGATTTTATTGATATTTTTCACGCGGTGTGGCAGCCCCTCAAATCGCTGCCAGCCGCCGACTATGGCGCCGTCGCCAACATTGATCGCGCGGCACAGGGCCGCCGCCGCGAGCGCGTTGGCCGCGTTGTGCAGCCCGGCGACGCGCAAGGCATCGAGCGACGCCAGCGCGACATCGCCGCGCTGCAGCGTCGTCGCGGCGCCGCCGAGTCCCCAGTCCTCGTCACCGCGCGGCGCATCGAGGCCGAAGGTCGCCTGGCGCCGGCCGGCCAGCGCCAGGCCGCGGCTCCACGCATCGTCGCGGTTCAGCAACTGCAGTCCGTCGCCGGCGAAAATGCGCGCCTTGGCCGCGGCGTAATCGCGCAGGCCGTCATAGCGGTCGAGATGGTCTTCCGACAGGTTCAGCACCGTGGCGGCCCGCGGGCGCAGCGACGCCGTGCTTTCCAGCTGGAAACTCGAAAGCTCGAGCACGATCGCTCCCGGCGGTTCCGCGCCGTCCTCGATGCCGCTCAGCGCGTCCAGCACCGGCAGCCCGATGTTGCCCGCCACCAGCGGCCGCAGGCCCGCCACGCCGCAGATTTCCCCGGCCATCGCCGTCACCGTGCTCTTGCCGTTGGACCCGGTGATCGCCAGCAGCGGCGGCATGTCGCCGCGCGCGGCCAGCGCCTGCGCGAAGAGCTCGATGTCGCCGACCACCGGCACGCCGCGTTTCGCCGCATCGGCGACCGGGCCGCGGCGGCGGTCGACGCCGGGACTGACCGCGATGATGTCGGCGCCCGACACTTCCGCCTCCGGCACGCCACCGAGCAGCACCGGCAATCCGGGGCATTCGCGGCGCAGGGCCTCCGCCGCGGGCGGCGCGGGCCGCGTATCGGCGGCGCGCACTTCGGCGCCGCGGCGGCGCAGCCAGCGCGCCATCGACAGCCCGGTATCGCCAAGCCCGACCACCAGCACGCGCGCGCCGGCGAGGTCGAGCATCAGCAGCACCTCCGTGCCTTCGCAACGGACCCGCACCATGACCATCGCGCCGCAGGCATCTCGGCTGTGACTGGCATCGCGGATTCCGGGCATCGACATGGGCATCTCATCGCAGCTTCAACGTCGACAGTCCGATCAATACCAGCATCATCGTGATGATCCAGAAGCGCACGACGACCTGGTTCTCTTTCCAGCCCTTGAGCTCGTAGTGGTGGTGCAGCGGCGCCATGCGGAAGATGCGCCTGCCGGTCAGCTTGAACGAGGCCACCTGCAGCATCACCGACAGCGTCTCGACGACGAACACGCCACCCATGATGAACAGCACGATTTCCTGGCGCACGATGACCGCGATCGTGCCCAGCGCGGCGCCCAGCGCCAGCGCGCCGACGTCGCCCATGAACACTTCCGCGGGATAGGCGTTGAACCACAGGAAGGCGAGGCCGGCGCCGGCGATCGCGCCGCAGATCACCGCCAGTTCGCCCGCGCCGGGAATGAACGGAAACCCGAGGTACTTGGCGAACACCGCGTTGCCGGCGACGTAGGCGAAAATGCCCAGCGCGCTGCCGACCATCACCGTCGGCATGATCGCAAGGCCGTCGAGCCCGTCGGTCAGGTTCACCGCGTTGCTGGTGCCGACGATGACGAAATAGGTCATCACGACGAAGCCGATCACCCCCAGCGGGTAGGCAACCTGCTTGAAAAACGGCACGATGAACTCGGTCTGCGCCGGCAGGTTGGTCGAATGCGCGATGAACAGCGCGGCGCCGAGGCCGATCACCGACTGCCAGAAGAACTTCGCCTTCGCCGACAGTCCCTTCGGATTGCGGTGCACCACCTTGCGGTAATCGTCGACCCAGCCGATCGCGCCGAAACCGACGGTCACGCAGAGCACCACCCAGACGAAGCGGTTCTGCAGGTCGGCCCACAGCAGCGTGGTGACGATGATCGACACCAGGATCAGCGCGCCACCCATGGTCGGCGTGCCGGCCTTGGCGAGATGGGTCTGCGGGCCGTCGTCGCGCACGGCCTGGCCGATCTTGTAGGCGGCGAGCTTGCGGATCAATCCGGGACCGACGATGAACGAAATCACCAGCGAGGTGAGGCAGGCCAGCACCGCGCGCAGCGTCAGGTAATTGAGCACGCTGAACGCGCGGACATGCTGTTCCAGCCATTGCGCCAGTTCGAGCAGCATCGTCTAGGCCTCCGCCCCCGGAATCTCGAAATCGCGCACGACGCGTTCCATTTTCATGAAGCGCGACCCCTTGACCAGCAGCGCGGTCTGCGGACCGAGGTCCCGGCCGACGTCCGCCAGCAGGTCTTCGATGCGCGTGTAATGGCGGCCGCCGCTGCCGAAGGCCCGCGCCGAAGCGGCGGCCAGATCGCCCAGCGCGTACAGCGCGTCGATGCCGGACTGCCTGGCGTAGGCGCCGACCTCCTCGTGGAACGCCCTGCCCTGGACGCCGACCTCGCCCATGTCGCCCAGCACCAGCAGCCTGCGGCCCGGCGTGCCCGCGAGCACGTCGATCGCGGCGCGCACCGAATCCGGATTGGCGTTGTAGCTGTCGTCGATCAGGATCGCGCCGCGCAGGCCGGCCTTCACCTGCAGCCGCCCCTTGACGGCGGCGAAGCGCGACAGCGCCGCGGTGCAGGCCGCCAGCGGCACGCCGGCCGCGGTGGCCGCGGCGATCGCGCCCAGCGCGTTGCGCGCGTTGTGCTCGCCGGCCAGCGGCAGTTCGAAAACGGCCTGCGCCTCCGGAGTCGTCACCTCGAGGATCGACGAAGAGGGCCCGGGCCGGCGCCGCGCGCGCACGCAGGCGCCGCCGCCGAGGCCGAAGTCGCGCAGCGGCCGCGAAGCCGCGGCTTTTTTCCAGACGCCGGCATGGGCGTCGTCGCCGTTGATCACCGCCATGCCGTCCTCCGGCAGGGCGCGGATCAGGCTCGCATGCTCTTCGGCGACATCCGCCACCGAATGCATGAATTCCTGGTGTTCCCGCTGCGCGTTGTTGACCAGCGCGACGGTCGGCGCGGCGATGTCCGCCAGCCGCGCCGTCTCGCCGGGATGGTTCATGCCGATTTCCACCACCGCCGCGCGGTGCGCCTCGCGCAGCGCGAGCAGCGTCAGCGGCAGGCCGATGTGGTTGTTGAGGTTGCCCTGCGTCGCGAGAACCGCGGCATCGCCGAAACCGGCGCGCAGGCAGGCGGCGATCATCTCCTTGACCGTGGTCTTGCCGTTGGACCCGGCCACCGCGATCAGCGGAATGCGGAACCGCCGCCGCCAGTGCGCGGCCAGCGCGGCAAGGGCCGCCGTGGTGTCGGCGACGGCAGCCACCGGCAGTGGCGCCGCGGCGGCGTGCGCGCGATCGACCAGCGCCGCGGCCGCGCCCGCGGCCGCAACCCCGGCGAGAAAATCATGACCGTCGAAACGCTCGCCACGCAGCGCCACGAACAGTTCGCCCTTGCGGATGCCGCGGCTGTCGGTCGACACGCCTGAGAACCGCGCGTCCGGCCCGCGCAATTCGCCGTCGAGGACTGCTGCGGCAGCGGCCAGCGTCATCACTGCGCCCTCCCCGCCAGCGCGGACCGCACCACGGCCGCGTCGCTGAAACGGCGGCGCAGGCCGCGGATTTCCTGGTAATTCTCGTGGCCCTTCCCGGCAACCAGGACAACGTCGCCGCGCCGCGCCTCGGCGAGCGCCGTGCGTATCGCCTCGCGCCGGTCGGTGATTTTGCGGTGCGCGCCGCGCACCCCTTCGGCGATTTCGCCGATGATCGCCACCGGATCCTCGTCGCGCGGATTGTCGCTGGTGACGATCACGCGGTCGGCGTGGCGCGATGCCACCGCCCCCATCAGCGGCCGCTTGCCGCGGTCGCGGCCGCCGCCGCAGCCGAACACGCAGAACAGGCGGGCCTTCACGCCGGCGATGCCGCGCAGCGCGCGCAGCACCTTTTCCAGCGCGTCCGGCGTATGCGCGTAATCGACCACCACCAGCGGCGCGCGGCCGCCGCCGTAGCGTTCGGTGCGCCCCGGCACCGGGCCGGCCTTTTCCAGCGCCGCCACCGAACGCTCGAGATCCATGCCGCTCGCCAGCAGCACCGCCAGCGAACCCAGCAGGTTGGCCGCGTTGAAGCCGCCGATCAGCGGGCTGCGCAACTTCGCCCTGCCCCAGGGCGAGGCGATCTCGAAAGCCACGCCGTCGAGGCCGAGCCGGAGATTGCGCCCTTCGACGCAGGCCTTGCGCGAACGCGCCGCGGCGCGGCCGAAACCGTAACCGACCAGTTCCGCGCGGCGGTGTTTCCAGCGCTGCGCGAGCTCGCGGCCGAAGGCATCGTCGAGGTTGACCACGGCGCGGCCCAGCGTCGACCAGCGGAACAGCTTCGCCTTGGCCGCCCTGTAGTGGCGCATCGTGCCGTGATAGTCGAGATGGTCGCGGGTCAGGTTGGTCAGCATCGCGACGTCGAACTCGACGCCGGAGAGCCGGTCCTGATCGAGCCCGTGGGACGACACCTCCATGCACACCGCGCGCGCTCCCGCGCGGGCGAAGCCGCGCATGCGCGCCTGCAGCGTCACCGCATCCGGCGTGGTATTGGCATGGGCATCCAGCTTTCCCGGAAAACCGCTGCCCAGCGTGCCGACCACCGCGCATTTGCGCCGCATCCGGGTCAGCGATTGCGCGATCCACTGGCTGCACGAGGTCTTGCCGTTGGTGCCGGTGATGCCGACGGTCCACAGTCCCGCGCCCGGCCTGCCGTAGATTTCGGCGGCGATGACCCCGGCTTCCCGCCGCAGATCGGGGATGCCGAGATTCGGCACCCGCCATTTCCGGTTCCAGGCATAACCCCCGGAGTCCCACAGCACGGAGGCGGCGCCGTTGGCGACCGCCTGCGCGATGAAATCGCGGCCGTCGCGCGACTCTCCCGGATAGGCCACGAAGGTGTCCCCGGCCCTGACCGCGCGGCTGTCCACGGTCAGCCGGCGCACGCCCAGCCGGCGCACGGCCTGAAGATCGGCGGCCATCAGACCTCCTCCCGCACCAGCGGCGCGTCCTCAGGCGCCAGCACCGTCGTCCTGCCCGGCGCGTCGGGCGGCACCGCCAGGAAACGCAGCGTGCCGGCAACGACATGGCTGAACACCGGCGCCGCCACCGCGCCGCCGTAGTACTGGCCCGCGGAAGGCTCGTCGATCATCACCGCGACGATCACCCGCGGCCGCGATGCCGGTGCCATGCCGACGAACGACGACACGTAACGGTTGGCGGCATATCCCCGGCCTTCGAGCTTGTGCGCGGTGCCGGTCTTGCCGGCGACGGTGTATCCGGAAACCTGGGCGCCGGGCGCCGTGCCGCCGGGCTGCGCCGCCATTTCCAGCATCTGGCGCACCGCCAGCGCGGTCTGCGCGGAAACCACCCGCGTCCCCTGCACCGGGCCGTCGCGCCGGAGCAACGTCACCGGATGGAGCATGCCGTCGGAAGCGAAGATGGTGTAGGAACGGGCCAGCTGCAGCAGCGACACCGAAATGCCGTAGCCGTACGACATCGTCGCCTGCTCGATCGGCTTCCAGGTGCTGTGCGCGCGCAGCCGTCCCGAGACCTCGCCGGGAAAACCGGAGCGCGGCGGGGTGCCGAATCCGGCGCGGCTGAACAGGCTCCACAGCATCTCGGAAGGCATCGCCAGCCCCATCTTGGCGGTGCCGACATTGGACGATTTCTGGATGACCTGGGCCACCGTCAGCGCGCCCTGCGGATGCGCGTCATGGATGGTGCGGCTGCCGATGGTCAACTGGCCCGGTGCCGTCTGGATCACCGTCCCCGGCTTGAACAGCCCCGCTTCCAGCGCGGCGGCCGCGGTGAACGGCTTCAGCGTCGAGCCGGGCTCGAAGAGGTCGGTCACCACGCGGTTGCGGGTGCGCTGCGCATCGAGCCGGCCGCGGTTGTTCGGGTTGTACGCGGGCAGGTTGGCCATGGCCAGGATTTCCCCGGTGGCAACGTCGAGCACGACGATCCCGCCGGCTTTCGCGCGATGGGCCGCCACCGCCGACTTCAGCTCGCGAAACGCGAGGTACTGGATGCGCGCGTCGATCGACAGGCGCAGCTGCTGGCCGTTCTGCGGCACGCGGATGCTCTCCACGTCCTCGACGATGCGGCCGAGGCGGTCCTTGATCACGCGCCGGCTGCCGGGTTTTCCGGCCAGCGACTCCTCGAAGGCCAGCTCCAGCGCTTCCTGGCCCCGGTCGTCGACGCCGGTGAAGCCGATGATGTGCGACATCACTTCGCCGGCGGGGTAATAGCGGCGGTGCTCGCGCTGCAGGAACACGCCAGGGATGCCGAGCTGCACGACGCGCTCGGCCTGGTCCGGCGGCAGCTGGCGCTTGAGATAGACGAATTCGCGCCGCGTGTCCGCCAGGCGGGTGCGCAGTTCTTCGTTGCCGATGCCCAGCAGTTGCGCGAGCCGGCGCAGCGCCGCCGGATCCGCGTCGACGTCGGCCGGGCTGGCGGCCACCGATTCGACCGGCGTCGAAATCGCCAGCGGCTCGTTGTTGCGGTCGACGATCATGCCGCGGCTGGCACCGATCTCGACGACCCGCGAATAGCGCGATTCCCCCTTGCGCTGCAGGAAATCGTTGTTCAGGGCCTGCAGCCACAGCGCCCGGCCGGCCAGCCCGATGAACGACGCGCCGAACAGCAGCAGCAGCAGGTTCGCGCGCCAGCGCGGCAGGCTGGGCGACTGCTCCCGCGCGGCCTGCGGCTTCATTGCGCCATCTCCGGACGCGCCGCGGGCACCACTTCGATGCGGCCCGAAGACGGCAGGCGCATGCCGAGTTCGCGGGTGGCGATGCGTTCGATCCGCCCGTGGGTCGACCAGGTGCCCTGCTCGAGCTGCAGCTGCCCCCATTCGTCGTCGATCTGCTTCGCCGCCGACTGCTCCTTCTGCAGTTCGACATAAAGCTTGCGCGCCTTGTGCTGGGAGGTGACCAGCACGAACGCGCAGGCGATCAGCACGACGAACAGGATGAATGCAAGACGCGCGCTCAAGCCGCCTCCGCTCCGGTGCGTTCCGCGACCCGCATCACCGCGCTGCGCGCCCGCGGATTCGCGGTCACTTCCGATGCCGCGGGACGCCGCGCGCGGCCGACGAGCCGCATCCGGGGCGGCGGCAGGTCGCGGGCGCGCACAGGCAGCCGGGCCGGCAGGGTGTCGGCCTGGGACTCGGCGCGCAGGAAGCGCTTGACGATCCGGTCCTCGAGCGAGTGAAAGCTGATCACCACCAGGCGTCCGCCCGGATTCAGCAGGGCCACGCACCGGGGCAGCACTACCGATAGCTCCTCAAGCTCCTGATTGACGTGAATCCGTAGAGCCTGAAACGTGCGCGTCGCCGGATCCTGGCGTGGCTCGCGCGCGGGAACGGCTTCTGCCACGAGCGCGGCAAGTTTTCGTGTGGTGTCAACAGGTCCCCGCGCCCGAGCCGCAACAATCGCTGCTGCAATCTGTTTAGCAAACCGTTCTTCGCCATAGTCCCTGATGACCCCCCTGATGTCCGCTTCTTCTGCCGTGGCAAGCCACTGCGCCGCGCTGATGCCCTGCCCCGGATCCATGCGCATGTCGAGCGGCGCGTCCCCCCTGAAGCTGAATCCGCGGCGCGCATCGTCAAGTTGCGGCGACGACACGCCGAGGTCCAGCAGCAGGCCATCCACCTCCGTCACCCCCGCGCCGCGCAACGCTTCGGCCACACCGCTGAAAGCGCCGTGCAGCATCGTGAAGCGCGGATCCCTGATCGCGCCCGCGGCCAGCACCGCCTCGGGATCGCGATCCAGCGCCAGCAGCCGTCCGTCGCCGCCCAGCCGCTCGAGGATCAGCCGGCTGTGCCCGCCGCGCCCGAAGGTGCAATCGACGTAAACGCCACCGGACCGGATGTTCAATGCCTCCATGGCTTCCTGCGCGAGCACCGCGGCATGCGCGCCGTGCGTCACAAGGAGAAATTCTCCAGCTCCGCCGGCAATCCGCCGGCGCCGAAACCGCCGGCGCCGTCGATGAGCTGCGTCCAGCGTTCGTCGTTCCACAGCTCGAATTTTTTGCCCTGCCCGACCAGCACGACGCTCTTTTCGAGCTGCGCGTAGCGGCGCAATTCAGGCGTGATCAGCACGCGGCCCGCGCCGTCCATGTCGACGTCGACGGCGAAACCGATCAGGCGGCGCTGCAGCTCGCGCACGCGCGGATCGAGATTCGACAGGCCTTCGAGTTTCTGCTGGATGAGTTCCCAGTCGGGCAGCGGATAGATCAGCAGGCAGCGGTCGGCATCCGCGGTGATGACCAGGTGGCCCGCGCAGCGCTCGAGCAAAGTGTCGCGATGGCGCGCGGGTACCGCGAGCCGGCCTTTGCTGTCGAGATTGAGTTGTGCGACCCCGCGAAACACGGTTCCCCCTTTGCCCGTGAAAGCCACGCCTTGCCGGATATGCGGCAGGCATTTCTCCCACTTTCTACCACTTCATCCCACTATAAATAACTGGAGGATGCGGGTCAAGGGTCGAATTCCGGAATTCCTTTTTAATGACAATGACTTACGGCGACTTGTTGATGCCCGATTTTATGATTTTTTTGCTTCGAAATAAATCAATTAAAACAACAGGATATTGCGTGTACTGAAAGTGACGCATTAAATAATTATGCTTAAAAATCAGGCAATTACAGAAATTCGCTGCGTCGCCGGGTGACGACAATGGGCCTGATGTCATTTTCAGGAGGAGGAGGAAGGGTGAAGCTGGCCGGTAAGCCGGGTTCTGTCGTGGACAGCCATTCCTCTGGGCCGGACATTGCTGGCCGGCTCAAGCCACCTACCCGCAAGCTCGGCGGGACGCGTCATCGCTTGCCTATGCGGTGTTGCTCCGGGTGGAGGTTACCGTGCCATTCGCGTTACCGCGAACGCGGTGCGCTCTTACCGCACCTTTTCACCCTTGCCTGATCCGGCGCAATCCGCTTGCGCGAACTGCGCGGGCGCTTGCGCGCCCCCTTCCCATTCAAGGGAGACTTTGCGGCGCTTGCGCGCCGCCAGCCGGACGGCCATCGGCGGTTCGTTCTCTGTGGCCCTGTTCCTCGCCTCGCGGCGGACGGGCGTTACCCGTCACCCTACCCTGTGGAGCCCGGACTTTCCTCTATGCGCGGCACGTACAAGTCGCCTTGTCCGGTTTGCTCCGCGCACAGCGGCTGCCTGGCCAGCTTCGCCGCGGATTTTATCATGTGGACATCGCCCACCCGGCGCAATCCGGATCAGCGCGCCCCGCGTGCGCGCACGGCCGCCAGCAGATCGTGCAGATGACGGTCATGCACGCCCAGCGCATCGAGGTGGCGCAGGGTGTTCACCAGGTAATCGACGTTGGGGCCGCGCTCGCCGCGGCGGGCGGCGATGATCGCGGCGGCGGCCTCGAGCCCGAGCCGCCCGGCGTAACCGTCGTGGCGGCGATTGGCGAGAAATGCCAGCGCCATCCGGCGCTCACTGCCCATACCGACCGGCAACAGGCGCGGCACGTACACCCGCCGCCGCATCTCGCGCAGCCACAACGCTTCCAGCGCTTCGGGAATGTCCGCGGCGGCCACGCGGTACGCCCTGCCCCTGCAGGCCCCGCCGCGATCCAGCCCGAGCACCAGCCCCGGCGCGGACGCCGTGCCGCGGTAACGGCTGGAGTAGATGCAGAACGCGCGGTGATATCCGCGCAGCAGCGCCGGCGCCGAATTCTCGAAACGGAACGCGGGATCCCACATCAGCGAGCCGTAGGCGAATATCCACAGCTCGTCGCGCGGCAGATCGAGCCGGCTGTAATGGAAGGGATCGTCGCGCGGCAGCGGCGCCCATGCGGCGTCAGCGGAATGACCGGTCCCGGAGGCGCTCAAGTGCCGGCAATCCTCCACTGGATCGCGGCGCCGGCGCGCATCGGCACCAGCGTATCCGCGCCGAAAGGCACGCTGGCCGGCGCGTTCCACGGTTCCCGCAGAAGCGTGATTTTTTCAGCGTTGCGCGGCAGGCCGTAGAAGTCCGCGCCGAAATGGCTAGCGAAGGCCTCCAGCCGGTCGAGCGCGCCGGCGGCGTCAAACACTTCGGCATAAAGCTCGATGCCGGCATGCGCGGTGTACATGCCCGCGCAGCCGCAGTCGTTCTCCTTGGTGTGCCGCGCATGCGGCGCGCTGTCGGTGCCGAGGAAAAATTTCGGATTGCCGCCGGTCGCCGCGGCAGCCAGCGCCGCGCGATGCACTTCCCGCTTCAGGATCGGCAGGCAATAGTGGTGCGGGCGCACGCCGCCGGTGAACAGCGCGTTGCGGTTCAGCAGCAGGTGCTGCGGCGTCAGCGTCGCGGCGACCCGCGGCGGCGCCGCCGTCACGAAGGCCGCCGCCTCGCGCGTGGTGATGTGTTCCATCACCACCTTCAGCCCCTGGAAGCGGTCCACCAGCGGCGCCAGCGTGCGCTCGATGAACACGCGTTCGCGGTCGAACACGTCGACCCCGGCATCGGTGACCTCGCCGTGCACCAGCAGCGGCATGCCGGCCTCCTCCATCGCCGCCAGCACCGGAAAGCATTTCTCCAGCGCGGTCACGCCGGAATCGGAATTGGTCGTCGCGCCCGCCGGATAGTATTTGACCGCATGCACGATGCCGCTCTGCCGGGCGCGGGCGATTTCCGCGGGCGGCGTGTTGTCGGTCAGGTACAGCGTCATCAGCGGTTCGAAGCGGCTGCCCGGCGGCAGCGCGGCGCGGATGCGCTCGCGGTACGCCAGCGCGAGCGCCGTGGTGGTCACCGGCGGCTTCAGATTGGGCATCACGATGGCGCGGGCGAAACGCGCAGCGGTATGCGGCAGCACGTCGCGCATCGCAGCGCCGTCGCGCAGGTGCAGATGCCAGTCGTCGGGCCGGGTGATGGTGATCGTCTTCATGTCGGCAAGCATGGTAATCGCTGCACCGCCGGGCGTAAATTGCCGCCGGGCACTCAGCCTTCCCCTTTCAGCTTCAGCGCCAGCCCGTAGAGTTCGTTGCGGTTGCCGCCGGTGAGTTTCACCGCCAGCGCGACCGCCTGCTTCAGCGGCAGCTCGCCGAGCAGCACTTTCAGCACGGCTTCGGCGCAGGCCGATGCCTGCTGCGCCGCCTCCGGCGCCCCTTCGACAACCAGCACGAATTCGCCCCGCCGCCGGTGATCGTCCCCCTGCAGCCATGCGCCGGCGGCTTCAAGCCGGCAGCGGTGCAGCGTTTCATGCAGCTTGGTCAGTTCGCGCGCGATGAGGATTTCCCGCGTGCCGCCGAATGCGGCGCAAAGATCGGCGATGCAGTCCGCGATGCGGTGCGGCGCCTCGTAGAACACCATCAGTGCCCGTTCCCCGGCCAGTCCGGCCAGCACCCGGCGCCGCTCGGCGGCGCGTGCCGGCAGGAAACCGCAGAACAGGAAACGTCCGGCCTCGAAACCGCTTGCCGACAGCGCCGCCGCGGCCGCATTGGCGCCGGGAACCGGCACCACGGCATGCCCGGCCGCGCGCGCCGCTGCCACGACCCGCGCACCGGGATCGGCGATGCCCGGCGTGCCGGCGTCGCTGACCAGCGCCACGGCTTTCCCGTCCGCCAGCAGCCCGGCCACCGTGTCCGCGGCGCGCCGCTCGTTGTGTTCGTGCACGGCGATCAGCCGCCCGGCGATGCCGTGGCGGTTGAGCAGTTTCGAAGTGACCCGGGTATCCTCGGCGGCGATGACATCGGCGCCGCGCAGCACTTCCAGCGCCCGCAGCGTGACATCGCCGAGATTCCCGATGGGGGTCGCGACTACATATAATGTTCCGGGAATGACGGCGGAAACAGCGCCGCCCGCACCCAAACCCTCTTCGATTCCCGGACTTTTCGGATGATTCATCGATTGTTGCGACACCAGGTCGCCGTGGCCTTCAGTTGCCTGTTCCTACTATACGGAGCGGGTGCGGCATTGGCCAGCGACGCCGCGCCGGCCGCGGCAACGACGGCGCAGGTGCCGCACATCGCGCTGCTGCTGCCGGTCAACTCGAAAATATTCGCGCGCCACGCCGCCGCGGTGCGCGACGGATTCCGGGCGGCGGCCGGCGTCGAGGAGCGCCCGCCGCTGCCGGTGCGCGAGTACGCGGTATCCGGCGACGTCGCCGGCAACCTCGAAGGTTTCCGCACGGCCGTCGCGGCCGGCGCCCAGGTGGTCGTCGGTCCGCTGACGCGGGATGCCGTCACCGCGCTGGCCTTCGGCGAGCCGGTGCCGGTGCCGACGCTGGCCTTGAGCATGCCCGACGACGTCGGGCGCATGCCGGGCAATCTGTACATCCTGGGCCTGCAGGTCGAAACCGAAGCGCGGCAGGTCGCGCGGCTGGTCTGGGAAGCCGGCCACCGCACCGCGGCCACCATCAGCGGCGGCGGACCGGTGCAGCGCCGCATGCAGGCGGCCTTCGCCGCCGAATTCCAGCGGGCGGGCGGCACCGTCGCAGCCGACATTCCCTTGGCCTCCCATCCGGAAAAACTGCGGAGCGCGGGCCGCGGCCTGAATGTCGATGCAGTCTTCCTGGCGCTGGGCCACGCCGAAGCGCGCAACGTGCGGCCCTATCTCGGCAACCTGCCGGTTTACGCCACGTCCGGCGTGCATGGCGGCGATCTCGGCCCTCTTGCCGGACACGACCTCAACGGCGTCCAGTTCGTCGACATGCCCTGGCTGCTCGAACCCGAGCATCCGCAAATCGCGGCCTACCCCCGGTCGGGCACTCCGGTCAGCGCCGAACTGGACCGGCTGTACGCGCTGGGCATCGACGCCTGGCGCATCGCGAAACAACTGCTCGATGGCACCCGCGACATCCGGCTCAACGGCGTCACCGGACGGCTGCGGCTGGGCGAGGACGGCCTCATCGAGCGCGAGCTGGTCACCGGACGTTACACCGGCGGCCGCGCCCAGGCATCGCCACCCGGGCGTGAACCCGCGCGGTGAACGGGCGGAGGCGCTGGCCGCCGCCTTCGTCGAAGGCCGGGGCCTGCGCATCCTTGCCCGCAATTACCGCTGCCGCCACGGCGAACTGGACCTGGTCGCGCGCGACGGCGACACGCTGGTGTTCATCGAGGTGCGCCATCGCGCGGACGACCGCTTCGGCGGCGCGGCCGCCAGCATCGGCGCGGCAAAGCGCGGAAGGCTGCTGAAGGCCGCCCGCCATTACCTCGCCGGACTCACCGACCCGCCGGCCTGCCGCTTCGACGCGGTGCTGCTCACCGGCGAGCCGCCGCGCATCGAATGGCTGCGCAACGTCATCGAGGAATAGGTCGCTGCAACGGGTCGCCGCAACGGGCCGCCGTAACGATCCGGACATCCGTTCGGAGTAGAATGCGGCCCACCATGGACCTGATCAGCCGCATCAGCGAAAACTTTTCGGAAAGCGCCCACCTCAAGCTGCAGAGCATGGATGCGCTTGCCGTGCCCATCGCCGCCGCCGTGCAGCTGATGGTGCGCTGCCTGCAGCAGGACGGCAAAATCCTGTCCTGCGGCAACGGCGGCTCCGCCGCGGACGCCCAGCATTTTTCTGCGGAACTGTTGAACCGGTTCGAGGTCGAACGCCCGGGACTGGCCGCAATGGCGCTGACCACGGACAGCTCGACGCTGACGTCCATCGCCAACGATTACGATTACACCCAGGTGTTTTCGAAACAGGTGCGCGCGCTGGGCCATGCGGGCGACGTGCTGCTGGCGATTTCGACCAGCGGCAACTCGCCCAACGTGATCGCCGCCATCGAAGCGGCGCATGAATGCGGGGTACATGTGGTCGCGCTGACCGGGCGCAACGGGGGCAGGATGGGCGAAATGCTGACCGGCGAGGACGTGCACATCTGCGTTCCCGCCAGCAGCACCGCGCGCATCCAGGAAGTGCACCTGCTGACGCTGCATTGCCTGTGCGACGGCATTGATTGTCTACTTTTGGGAGTCGAATAAATGCGCAACCTCATCACCGCAAGCTGCATTGCACTGCTGCCCATCCTCTCCGGCTGCCTCGCCGTGGCCGCGGGCGGCGTCGCCACCGGCGTGATGGTCGCCGAAGACCGCCGCACGGTCGGCACCATGACCGAAGACCAGGGCATCGAACTGAAGGCCGCGAGCCGCATCGAGGAAAAGGTCAAGGACGCGCACATCAACGTCACCAGCTACAACCGCGCCGTGCTGCTGACCGGCGAGGTGCCCAGCGAAGCCGCAAAAGGCGACGCCGAGCGCATCACCCGCGCCGTCGAAAACGTGCGCAGCGTGTTCAACGAACTGCAGGTCTCGGGCAACAGCTCGCTGCAGGCGCGCACCAACGACACGGTGATCACCTCCAAGGTCAAGGCGCGCTTCGTCGATGCCGGCAAGTTCAGCCCGCTGCACGTCAAGGTCGTCACCGAAAACGGCGTGGTCTACCTGCTCGGCCTGGTGAAGCGCCAGGAAGCCGCCGATGCCACCGAAGTGGCCCGCACCACCGGCGGCGTGCGCAAGGTCGTCCGGGTGTTCGAATACCTGGACTGAATATCGGGTTTGTAGAATTATTCAATAAAATCAAATACTTATAAAAGTATCTGGGGGCGCCTGCGGGCGCCCCCGGCGTTTCAGACCACCGCATCGGCATCCGGGACACGGTTCCCCGTCCGGCACGCCGGACACGCACCGCGCGAATTCCCGCGCGCAGCAACAGCCGCCGACCGCATTCCTGCAACAATCCGCGGCCAGGATGAGGCTGGAACCGTCCTGTCACCGGAGCACCCGATGCAGCCCCATGCCGGATTCATCACCACCGGGCACATGCTGTACCCCGGAATCTTCAAGTCCCTGGAACGCATCCGCTGGAACATGGCCGACGACGTGCCCTGGGACCGCTTCGACGGCGGCCTGCTCTCCGACGAGCAGGCGCTGACGGTCAAGATGAACGCGATCACCGAATGGGCGGCACTGCCGGCCACCGAAATGTTCCTGCGCGACAACCGCCACGACAGCGATTTCTCGGCCTTCATGTCGGTCTGGTTCTACGAGGAGCAGAAACATGCGCTGGTGCTGATCGACTACCTGCGCCGCTTCCGCCCGGAATTCGCGCCCACGCCGGAGGAGCTGCATGCCGTGCGCTTCGATTTCGACCCGGCGCCGCCGCTGGAAACGCTGATGCTGCACTTCTGCGGCGAGATCCGCTTGAACCACTGGTACCGCCGCGCGATGGAATGGCACACCGAGCCGGTGATCCGGCAGATCTACCACCTGATCGCGCGCGACGAGGCGCGCCACGGCGGCGCCTACCTGCAGTACATGAAACGCGCGCTGAACACCGTCGGCGAGCCGGCGCGCGCCGCCTTCGCCAGGGTCGGCGTGCTGATGGCAAGCCCGGGGCGCAGCGGCAAGCCGCTGCATCCGACCAACCTGCACGTCAGCAAGGCGCTGTTCCCCAACGACACCGTGCAGAGCCGCCTGCCCGACCCGGCCTGGCTCGAGCGCTGGCTCGACGAACAGATCCGCTTCGATCGCGCTTGGGAACAGAAAGTGGTGACCGTCATCCTGCACAACCTGTCGCTGCTGTTCGGCCGCAGCTTCGAATCGGTGAAGGACCTCAACCGCTTCCGCAGGGAAATCGCCGCCGCCTGAATTTCGCGGGCTCCGGCGTTTGTCGCGGCCGCCCTGCCCGCGTAGACTGCGGGCCCATGCACGACACACCCGCATTCGAACAGCGCATCTGCCCCCCCGCCGACGCCGCGGCACGCGCAGCAAAGCTGCCGCGACCGCTGGTCTTCACCAACGGCGTGTTCGACATCCTGCACCGCGGCCACGTCACCTATCTGGCGCAGGCCCGCGCGCTGGGCGCGAGCCTGGTCGTCGCGCTGAACAGCGACGCCTCCGCGAAACGTCTCGGCAAGGGCGCCGACCGCCCGGTCAACACGCTGGCCGACCGCGCCGCGGTCATCGCCGCGCTGGCCTGCGTCGATCTCGTCACCTGGTTCGACACCGACACGCCGCTGGAACTGATCCTCGCGCTGAAGCCGGACGTGCTGGTAAAAGGGGGCGACTGGGCGCCGGAGGCCATCGTCGGCGCCCGCGAAGTGAAAGGCTGGGGCGGCAGCGTGCATGCCATCGCCTTCACCCACCAGCGTTCGACCACGGCCTTGCTGGAACGGGTGCGTGCTAGCACCCCAAGTTGAGCGAGCGCCCACCAACTTCTAGAAACTCACCCCCCAGTAGTTTATAAGTACTTGTTTTTATTGGTATTTTATGATTTTGCCGGAATGGGGCAGGAAGCCGCCCTGATCTCCGTCGCCGGAAAATCACGCTGCAATTCCGTCAGGCGCGCCACCGTGGACGCATCGGGTTCGCGCAGGTAGAAGGTCACCTGCTTCAGCAGTTTCTCCCGCCGCACGACGACCGCCGAACGCACGCCGCGCTGGCGCAGGCGCTCGAGTTCGGCCCTTGCCGCCTCCTCGTTCTTGAACAGGCCCAGCGACACCGCGTTGCGCCAGGGCCCGGCATCCTGCACCACGAAAAACTCCTCGACGCCCAGCGCCTTCAGTTCGCCGATCTTGCGGTCCACTTCGGGACGGGTTTTCAGCGGCGGCATGTGCACCCAGTAACCGTCCACGTCCGCAACACGCCGCTGCAGCACATCCGCCGGCAGGGCCAGCGCGGCAATCGCGGCATCGGCCCGCGCCACCTCGGCGCCGCCAAACACCCCCCATTCGACGCAGGCCGCGGGCACGGTTTCTCCGGCGTTCCCCGGCACCGGAGAAACCGTACCCGCGGCCACCGTGCCGATCCGTTCGGGGCTGATCTGCAGCAAGGCGATCTGCGCCGCCGCCTCGTCGTTTGCGCCGGTCAGGTGGTGATAGGCAAAAAAACCGAGGTTCGCGAGCAACAGCAGAAGGAGCAGGGTTCTCATGTACGGCTTCAGGTCCCGGACTGCGTCGCGATGTGCAGCAGTCCCTCGAGCACCAGATTATCCACAACCGTGACCTGCGCGTTAAGCCGTTTCTCCACCAGCGGCGCATCGCCGCCGGACAGGATCACCGGCGGCGGCGCGCCGGTGATTTCCTCCAGATAACGCGCCATGCGCTCGACCGCGCCGGCCAGGGCGTTGACCGCGCCGCTGAACAGCGCATCGCCGGTGTTGTCCGGAAAATAGCTGAAGGCGCCGTCGCGCAGCGCCAGGTTCGCGGTGTCGCGGGCCATCGCCTCGCGCATCAGCCGCGCGCCCGGCACGATGCAGCCGCCGAGAAACACGCCGTCGCCGCCCAGCGCATCGACCGTCATCGTCGTGCCGGCGTTGACCACGACGCAGGCCGCGCCGGTCAGCCGCCGCGCGCCGATCAGCGCGGCCCAGCGGTCGGGCCCCAGCGACGCGGGATCGGCATAACCGCTGCGCACGCCGCACTGCACGGCCGACGCAGCCAGCCACAGCGGCGATCCGGCGGCCGCGGGCAGCGCGGCCGCCACCGCCGCGCGCACCGCGTCGCCGGCGACGCAGGCAATGGCGACGCGGCCGGGCGCCGGCAATCCGGTGAACTCCGCCGCCAGCGCCTGCGGCTGCGCGGTGGGCACCCAGCCCTGGCGCAGCCAACCGCCCTCGCTGCCGCAGCCCCACTTGATGCGGGTGTTGCCGACGTCGATGGCCAGCACGTTCATGCCGCCGCCCCACGCAGGCTCACTTCGCCGCCCACTTCGCCACTGTGGCAGCGCTGCAGGCCGGCGGCGGTCTCGAGCAGCAGCGCGCCGTCCTCCGCCACGCCGCGCGCGATGCCGGGACGCGATTCGCCGTCCGGCAGCAGCAGGCTCACCCGGCGATCCTGGCAGGCGTGCAGCTGCTGCCACTCCGCGCGCAGCGGCGCGAACCCGGAACCGGCAAACTGCTCCAGTACGCCGGCAAGCTCCGCCAGCATCCGCGCCAGCAACGCATTGCGGTCGACCGCCGTCCCGGCCGCCGACTCGAGATCGGCCATCGGCTGATCGACCGCCGCGGCCACCCGCGGATCGGCGCGCACGTTGACGCCGATGCCGATCACCGCGGCGCTGGGCCCCAGCACGTCCCCCTGCATCTCGATCAGGATGCCGGCGAGCTTGCCCGCGGGCAGCAGCACGTCGTTGGGCCATTTCAGCGCGACGCCGGAGGCGCCGGACGCGCGCAGCGCCCGCGCCAGCGCCACGCCCACGGCAAGGCTCAGGCCGGCGAGCTCGCGCGCGCCCTGCGCGAAACGCCACAACACGGAAAAAGTCAGCGTGCTGCCGACCGCGGACTGCCAGGCCCGGCCGCGGCGGCCGCGCCCCGCGGTCTGCGCCTCGGCCGCCAGCACCAGCCCCGACGGCGCGCCTTCGGCCGCGCGCAGCATCAGCCGGGTGTTGGTCGAATCGACGCGGTCCAGCACCTCGAGCGCGAATTTCCCGGATGCCGGCCCCAGCAGGCCCGCCACCGCGGCGGCATCGAGCAGCGACAGCGCGCGCGACAGGCGATAGCCGCGGCCGCGCACCTTCTCGATGTCGAAACCCGCCGCGGCGATGTCGCGGATGCCGTACCACACCGCGCTGCGGGTCACGCCGAGCGTTCCCGCGATCGCCTCGCCGGAATGGAAGGCGCCGTCGGCCAGCGCGCGCAGGGTCCGGAAAGCCATCGTGTTCATGGGGCCAAGCATAGCCGATCGATCACCGCTCCGGGCGGCGGCCTCCGCCGGCAGTGGCAACGACGGCCGGATATCGCTACGCTTCGCGTCCGTTCACCCGATTCCCGCAATCACGCACATGACCCGGAAAACACAGATCATCGCCATCGGCGGCGCGGCGCTGCCGCAGGAACCCGGCAACCTGCCGCTGATCGACTACTTCCTGAAGCAGACCGGCCGGCGCAAGCCGAAGGTCTGCTTCATCGGCACCGCCCACGGCGACGCGGAAGCCGGACGGCTGCGCTTCTACGCCGGCATGAGCCGGTTTTCCTGCACGCCCGTTCACCTGCCGCTGTTCGCGCGCACGCCGCGCGACCTCGAATCCTTCGTGCTCGAACAGGATGCGATCTTCGTCGGCGGCGGCAACACCCGCAGCATGCTCGCGGTGTGGCGCGACTGGGGACTGGACATCCATCTGCGCCGCGCATGGGAACGCGGCATTCGGCGGCTGGAGCGCGGGCTCGATCTGCTGGTTCGAGCAGGGCATCACCGATTCCGTCGCCGGACCGCTGACCGTGCTGCCCGGCCTCGGCTTCCTTGCCGGCAGCAACTGCCCGCACTACGACAGCGAGCCGCAGCGCCGTCCGACCTTCCGCCGCCTGGTCGCGCAGGGCCGGATCGGCGACGGTTACGCCGCGGACGACGGCGTCGCGCTGCACTTCATCGACGGCCGCCTCGCGCATACGGTCTCCGGCCGGCGGCGGGCGCGCGGCTGGCGGCTGGTCCGCGCCGGCCGGCGCGCCATCGAACGCGCCCTGCCGACCCGCTACCTGGGCGCGGGCTGAGGTCCGGCGCCGCAGGCGCGGGTTAAAATTGCACCTTGCCCTCCTTTATCCTCTTACCCCACACATTCCTCTTCCAGCATGTCCAAAACCGCCGCGAAGCCCGGCGCTGAACCCGCCGCGGCATCCACCTCGAACTTCATCCGCAGTCACATCGAAGCCGATCTCGCCGCCGGGAAATACGCCGCCAGAGGCTGGGCCGGCAAACCCGGCGCCGCGCAATCGCATGCCGGCGCGGCCGCCGATCCGGCGAAGATCCGCACGCGTTTCCCGCCGGAACCGAACGGCTACCTGCACCTCGGCCACGCCAAGTCGATCTGCCTGAACTTCGGCCTCGCGCTGCACTACGGCGGCGCCTGCCACCTGCGTTTCGACGACACCAACCCGGAGAAGGAAGAACAGGAATACGTCGACTCGATCCGCGACACCGTGCGCTGGCTCGGCTTCGATTGGGGACCGCACGATTATTTCGCGAGCGACTATTTCGGCTTCATGTACGAGGCCGCCGAACACCTGATCGGCGCCGGCCATGCCTACGTCGACGAGCAAAGCGCCGAGGAGATGCGCAAAAACCGCGGCACGCTGACCGAGCCCGGCCGCGTGAGCCCCTGGCGCGAGCGCCCGGCCGCGGAATCGCTCGCCCGCTTCCGCGAAATGCGCGACGGCAAGCATCCGGACGGCGCGATGGTGCTGCGCGCGAAAATCGACATGGCCTCGCCCAACATCAACCTGCGCGATCCCGCGATCTACCGCATCCGCCGGGCGACCCACCACCGCACCGGCGACGCCTGGTGCATCTACCCGATGTACGCCTACGCGCATCCCATCGAGGACGCGCTGGAGCGGATCACGCACTCGATCTGCACGCTGGAATTCGAGGACCAGCGCCCCTTTTACGACTGGCTGCTCGGCAAACTCGCCGACGGCGGCCTGCTCGCGCGCCCGCTGCCGCAGCAGATCGAATTCGCGCGGCTCAACCTGACCTACGTCGTGCTGTCCAAGCGCAAGCTGATCCAGCTCGTCGCGGAAAAACACGTCGACGGCTGGGACGATCCGCGCATGCCGACGCTCGCCGGCGCCCGCCGCCGCGGCTACACCCCGGAAGGGTTCCGCCGCTTCGCCGAGCGCATCGGCGTGTCCAAGGCCGACTCCTGGATCGATTACTCGGTGCTCGAGGACTGCATGCGCGAGCACCTCAACGAGGCGGCCGAACGGCGCATCGCGGTGCTCGATCCGCTGAAACTGGTCATCGACAACTATCCGGAAGGGCAGCAGGAAGACTGCCTCGCGCCCAACCACCCGCAGAAACCGGAACTCGGCAAGCGCGCGCTGCCGCTGACGCGCGAACTGTGGATCGAGCGCGAGGATTTCGCCGAAACGCCGCCGAAGGGTTATTTCCGGCTGTTTCCGGGCAACAAGGTGCGCCTGCGCTACGGCTACGTCGTCGAATGCACCGGCTGCGACAAGGATGCCGCGGGCAACATCGTCACCGTGCATTGCAGCTACCTGCCCGACACGAAGTCCGGCACGCCCGGCGCCGAGTCGGTCAAGGTCAAGGGCAACATCCACTGGCTGAGCGCGCAACACGCCGCGCCGGCCGAGGTGCGGCTCTACGACCGGCTGTTCCGCGCCGCGCATCCCGGCGCGGGCGACCGCGACTTCCTGCTCGACCTCAACCCGGAATCGCGCAGGACCGTCACCGCGCGCGTCGAAGGCGGCCTGCGCGCCGCCGCGCCGGGGCAGTGTTTCCAGTTCGAACGCCACGGCTACTTCGTCGCCGACCGCGCCGACTGCCGCGCCGACGCGCCGGTATTCAACCGTGCCGTGACGCTGCGCGACTCCTGGGGCAAATGATCCCGCGGCGGCCAGCGCCGGATTGC
Source organism: uncultured Bordetella sp. (assembly GCA_964533495.1). Lineage (GTDB taxonomy): Bacteria > Pseudomonadota > Gammaproteobacteria > Burkholderiales > SG8-41. The sequence goes on from CAZHJU010000030.1 coordinate 29,795, forward strand.
CGGCGGCAGTACATCGGCGCGGCCGCCGCGCTGCTGCTCTGGAGCATCGCGACGCCGGCACGGGCGGAGCCGCTCAGTCTGGACGGCGCCACCGGCAGCAGCCCGGCGGCGCAGATCGCGCAGGCGCTCGAGGATCCGGAACACGCGCTGCAGGTCGAGGATGCCGCCAGGGCCCATGCCGCGGGCCGCTTCCGCCAGGCGCTCGGAGACGGCGGGCACGGCGACATCAATTTCGGCTACTCGCGGTCAGCGTGGTGGCTCGCGCTGCCGCTGCAGGTCGGGAAGGACGCGCCCGCGCGCTGGCTGCTCGAAATCGGTTATCCCTCGCTCGACCGGGTGGAAGTCCATGTCCCGCGCGCCGGCGGCGGCTTCAGCCGCGTGGTCGCGGGCGACCTGCAGCCCTTCTCCGCGCGCCCTTATCCCCACCGCAACCTGGTGTTCCCGGTCATGCTGCAGCCCGGGCAGGCGCAGACGGTCTACCTGCGCGTGGTCTCCGCCGGCAACCTGACGATCCCCCTGACGCTGTGGCAGCCGGAGGCGCTGGCCCGCCACGACCAGACGGCGTACACGGTGCTCAGCCTGTACTACGGCATGCTGCTCGCGCTCGGGCTCTACAACCTGCTGCTGTTCATGACCACCCGCGACGTCAACTTCCTCGCCTACGTGGCGTTCACCGCGGCGATGGCGGTGGGCCAGGCCTCGATGAACGGCTTCGGCAACCAGTTCATCTGGCCGGACTGGCCGGCCTGGGGCAACGTCGCGCTGCCCTCCGGCATGGCCGCCACCGGATTCTTCGGCGCGCTGTTCACCCGCCTGTTCCTCGAAACCCGCAAGGGCTCGAAGCTGCTCGACCGCGCCATCCTCGGCTGCGCGGTGCTGTTCGCGCTGGCCGCGCTGGGGCCGCTGCTGCTGCCGTACCAGGCGGTGGCCATCCTCGTCTCCCTGCTCGGCATCGCGTTCTCGCTGATCGCCGTCGCCGGCGGCGTGCACTGCCTGCGGCACGGCCATCCCGGCGCGCGCTATTTCCTGCTGGCCTGGTCGCTGCTGCTGGCGGGCGTCGCCGTGCTCGCCATGCGCAACCTCGGCTGGCTGCCGACCAACGGGTTCACGCTCAACGCCATGCAGATCGGCTCGGCGCTGGAAGTGCTGCTGCTGTCCTTCGCGCTGGCCGACCGCATCAACGTGATGCGCAGGGAAAAGGACCGCGCCAACGAAGCGGCGCTGGCGGCAAAACAGGAAATGGTCGAAGCGCTGCGCGGCTCCGAGCAGCGCCTCGAGGAGCGCGTCGCCGAGCGCACCCGCAGCCTGGAAACGCTGAACCAGCGGCTGCGCGACAAGGAACGCGAACTCGAGCACCTGGTGCGGCACGATCCGCTGACCGGGCTCGCCAACCGCCTGTTCCTCAACGACCGCATCGAGCACGCCATCACCCGCGCGCGGCGCGCCAGAAGCAGCGTCACGCTGCTGGTCATCGACCTCGACGGATTCAAGCAGGTCAACGACCTGCACGGCCACGCCGCGGGCGACGAGCTGCTGGTGCAGATCGCCGACCGGCTGCGCGAATGCGTGCGCGAGACGGACACCGTGGCGCGGCTGGGCGGCGACGAATTCGTGGTCATGCTGGAAAACATGCGCCCGGCCGAGGACACCTCCGGCATCGTCGAGAAACTCGTCGCCCGCATCCGCCAGCCGGTGACGCTGGCCGGCGGCAGCGTGGAAGTCAGCGCCAGCATCGGCATTGCCTGCTGCCCGCTGCATGCCGACAATGCCGGAAAACTGCTGGAGCTGGCCGACGCGGCGATGTATGCCGCCAAGGCCGGCGGACGCAACCGCTGGACCATGACGCCGGAAAACCCGGCGGCATGACGCAGCACATCGACCCGCGCATGATCGACCCGTACACAATCCCAACCCGCACACAAGGATCCCCGTCATGACCACAACACGCAAAGTCGCAGTCATCACCGGCGCCGGCAGCGGCATCGGCAAGGCCACCGCGCACGCCTTCCTGAAGGACGGCTGGCAGGTGACCTTCGTCGGCCGCCGTCAGGACGCGCTGGACGCCGCGCTGGCCGAAGCCGGCGCCGATGCCCCGCGCGGACTGGCCGTGTCCGCCGACGTCGGCGATCCTGCCGCCGTCGCCGCGGTGTTCGAGAAAACGCTGGCGCGCTTCGGCCGCGTCGACGCGCTGTTCAACAACGCCGGCCAGAACGCGCCCGGCGTGCCCTTCGAGGATCTGCCCTGGGAAAAATGGAAGTCGGTGGTCGACACCAACCTCAACGGCGCCTTCCTCTGCGCGCAGGCCGCGTTCAGGATCATGAAAAGCCAGACCCCGCAGGGCGGCCGCATCATCAACAACGGCTCGATCTCGGCGCACGCGCCACGGCCGGACTCGGCGCCCTACACCGCCTCCAAGCACGGCATCTCGGGGCTGACCCGCACGATCTCGCTCGACGGCCGCAAGTACGGCATCGCCTGCTGCCAGGTCGACGTCGGCAACGCGATGACGGGCCTCGCCTCGCGCATGGCCAAGGGCGTCAAGCAGGCCGACGGCACGGTCAAGGCCGAACCGATGATCGACGTCACCGACGTGGCGAAATCGGTGCTGTTCATGGCCAACCAGCCGCTCGACGTGAACATCTACCACCTGATGGTGATGGCCACCAACATGCCCTACGCCGGGCGCGGCTGACGGCGCCCGCGCCCCGGGCCGGCGCCCTCATTCGGGCCGCTTCAGGGCACGACAGGCAGAATCCGAACACCGGCAATATAAAAATTCAATAAAATTAAATAGTTATAAATGAATAACTAAAATCGCCAACCGCCGTTCAGGATGATGGGGAACAGATTGATCCCTATTGTTGGGCTGACTGGACCGATCATGCGCTTCTATTACCCGAGCATCTTTAGCCTGATTTTCATCGCGGTCTTCTACGCCATTGTTCTGGGCGCGTTCCGGTTCATCTGGGTCAGGATTTACAAGCGCAAGTTCAGCGGACCGGTCGCGTTGTCAGTGGTGGCGCTGGTGCTGGTATTGCCGTGGCTGGAGGAATTCTGGATTGCGTGGAATTTCGGGCAGCTTTGCCGAAAGGACGCGGGCATCGTGATTAACAGAACGGTGGAAGTGGAAGGGTTTTATGGCGATTCAGTCGCGGGATCCTTAGAGCTTGTCAAATCCGGTAGATATCGTTTTATTGAATCACGGTACAACAAAGACAAAGGAGTGCGGCGACTCGAATTCGGCGATGCTAATTTTCTGCGGCAAGCAATTGAGCACTATCAACGGGAAAATCCGAGAAAAGATGTTGCTAAACAAGATTATTTCAGAGTAACCCTAGAGCGTGTTATGGACTTGTACTGTGAGTCGTAATCTGGCACACAGTGGGGA
>CAZHJU010000031.1:0-29635 GCA_964533495.1 uncultured Bordetella sp.
AGACCCTGCTGGTCACCGATGCCAAGATCAATCCGGCGCGGCTGATCTCCGTGCTGCATTACGACGGCACGCCGATTACCGCGCGGTTCATCGTCGATCAGATTTCCCAGCATGCCGGCGCGCGTTCCGTGGTGCCGCTGAAAAAAGCGTCATAACAGCTTGTTGACCCTGAAAACATCATGACCTATCTCGCAAAACCCAAATTGCATCACCCGTCGCTGGCGCATAACGCAGCCGGCTATACCCGCCGCGATTACGAGGGCAAGATTTCCACACTGTGCGCCGGCTGCGGCCATGACTCGATCTCGGCTTCGATCATCCAGGCCTGCTGGGAACTCGACATCCAGCCGCACCGCGTCGCCAAGCTGTCGGGCATCGGCTGCTCCTCGAAAACTCCGGACTACTTCCTCGGCAACTCGCACGGCTTCAACAGCGTGCACGGCCGCATGCCGTCGGTGCTGACCGGCGCCAACCTCGCCAACCGCGACCTGCTGTACCTCGGCGTCTCCGGCGACGGCGATTCGGCCTCCATCGGCCTCGGCCAGTTCGCGCACTGCATCCGCCGCGGCGTCAACATGGTCTACATCGTCGAGAACAACGGCGTCTACGGCCTGACCAAGGGTCAGTTCTCCGCCACCGCGACCAAGGGCTCGAAATCCAAGCGCGGCGTGCTGAACCCCGACGAGCCGGTGGACCTGATCGGCATGGCGCTGCTGCTGCGCGCGACCTTCGTCGCCCGCGCCTTCTCCGGCGACAAGAAACAACTGGTGCCGCTGATCAAGGCCGCGATCAAGCACCCCGGCCCCTCCTTCATCGACGTGATCTCACCCTGCGTCGCCTTCAACAACCACGAAGGCTCGACCAAGTCCTACGAATACGTGCGCCAGCACAACGCCGCGGTAAACCGCCTCGACTTCATCGAAGGCCGCGAGGAAATCACCGCCGACTACGAGCCGGGCGAACTGGCCAACATCACCCAGCACGACGGCTCCATCCTCAAGCTGCGCAAACTCGCCGCCGACTACGATCCGACCGACCGCATCAAGGCGATGAACTACGTGCAGGAACACGCGGCCGCCGGCGAAATCGTCACCGGCCTGCTTTACCTGTCGCCCGAAGCCGGCGACCTGCACCAGTACATCAACACCGTGCCCACTCCCCTGAACCAGCTCGGCACGAAGGATCTGTGCCCGGGCTCGGCCGCGCTGGAGAAGATCAACGCCGGGTTGCGTTGAGCATAACAACCTCGGTTAGAGACGGCGAATGAAACGCCTTAACTTCATTGGCGAAATGTGATTTTCTTCCCTACTTAAAAAATACACCATTTAGGTCGCACCCGAGTTTTGAAAATCGGCGGCATAAGAATGGATGCAAATTTAATCTATAGCGACCTTAAATTCCGCCACACCTGGAGACCCTACCAGCAAAGGGTGCTCAATGCGATTGACCAACACCTGCTGGACAGAAAATTGCATATTGTTGCAGCCCCAGGGTCTGGAAAAACCACTTTAGGCTTAGAAATCTTTCGGCGGCTACGAAAACCCGCACTGGTACTTTCGCCCACCCGCACAATCCGGGATCAGTGGATCCATCGTTTGAGAGATTTTGTCTCCGACACAACAGCATGGTCATACGACTGGACTAGCACTGACCTTTCAAAACCTGCGATATTTACATCCGTCACATATCAAGCTCTACATTCGCATTATCGCGACAATGACAATACCGCTCAGGAGCAGGAAGGCAGCGAAGATAACCGCTTAAAGCTTCCCTACCTCGATGGACAAGGGCGAATCACTAAGTCGTCATTAAAAAATTTGGCGAATAATGATTACGTCGTGGATAGACTGCGACGTATCGACGAAATTTCCGCCCGTTGGAAAAATGCGATTGAAACTGGAGAAGCCAGCCATGTAACACCGACCGTGAAAATTGTGACGCCACTTACAGTCGCACCAATCTGGTTCAAAAGAACACTCAAGTATTTACTACTACAGATCGTAGCGAGCTTCCTCATTATCTTTGGTAACTTTTTTGCTCCGAGCATCCAGTCTGCTGCCTCTACTGATCGGCCAATGATATTTTTCATGACGATTTTAATTTCTGGAGCTGCAGCGACAGCCTATGTGTTTCCAAGACTTGTTAAAGCATTTTGGATTTTTCTAAAACATCTACCTGTTGACGGAACAGTCCAACAAATAGCGCTTGCGGTACGCGATAGCCTGTGTGCAACAGATCTTATTCTCGGCTCTCCCTCACGCTTTCCAGTCGTTACCACAAGACATGAGGATGGCAGCGTAAGCATTAGCCTAACCAGCGGATCTTTCTACGAAAGATCACTTTTCGCAGACTGCGTAAACGAGATTCTTGGCCCCATTCGAAATCCACGCTATTTGCTCACACGATATCGAAGCGGAAATACCTCTGGCCGTCGCGATTATCATGCGGTACCCCAGCCTTTAGGTGCCAAAAAGATATCCGCAGATATCTTGCAGCAGGCGTGGTTGCGGCGGGTAGGTCCCACGGAACTAATCTATGTACGCGGTCCCGACGGGCGTCGCGAGCTTTTGAAAGCGCGCTCCAAGGCATTTTCAACATCAATGCAGAATTTAGTCGAACGACTAGACCGTTGGCATTAAGCATATGCGTAGAAGAGATCGAGCTCCCTTTTATTCCGACGAATGAGGCGCAAATGAAAATTCACGAACTTGTAACCCTTTGCGCCCTCACCCGCGAAAGCGCCGACCCGCTGGCGGCAATGCGCGAGGTGCTGGAAAGCCTGCGCGAGCGCGTGGACGAGATCGAGCAGGCGCTGGACTACATCCCCGGCACCGGCGGCAACGCCAACCAGGTGTTCTATCGCGCGCCGGACCTGACGCTGCTGAAGGTGCGTTTCCCCGCCGGCCGGCGCACGCCGCCGCACGACCACGGCACTTGGGCCTCGATCCTGCTGCTGTCGGGTGGTGAGAAGAACACGCTCTACCGCACCGACGACGGCGCGCTGCGGCGAGCGAGCGAAGTCACGCTGGCGCGGGGCTCGGTGCTGGCGATGCGCGCGGAGACGGCGCATGTCGCGGAATGCGTCGGCGCCGATCCGGCCGTCGGGCTGCACGTCTATGGCGGCGACATTTTCCGGCTGCCGCGGCGGATGTGGCATCCGCAAACCCTCGAAGCCCATGCCCTCGACTGGGGGCTTTACGAAGATTTCGCCCGCATGGCCTCCGCGGCGGCGGGCGCGCCGCAGACTTAGAGCCGGCGGATCTCCAGCCGGCGCCAGCGGATCGGGCCGCCGGGCCGACCGTCGAAGCCGTTGCCGAACTGCAGCGCGACCGGTCCCGCGGCGAAACGGCCGTCGTGCAGTTGCACGGTCTGCACGCCGTTGAGCCGCACCGTGATCCGTGGACCCTCGGCACGGATTTCCAGCAGGTTCCAGCGCCCGCCGGCCCGGTGCGGATTGGGCACCGGCGCGCGCGCGAATCCGACGATGGCCCCGGTGCCGTACTCGGGGCCGGGACGGTCGTCGTAGATGTTCACTTCGTAACCGTGCATGGGCGTGATGTTCGCGGGATCGGACAGGCGCAAAAAGATGCCGCTGTTGGTCGCGGCCCCGGCGAAAAACTCGGCGCGCAGTTCGAAATCGGCATAGGACTCCCGCGTCACCAGATAACCGCCCATGCCGCTGCCGCGGTCGGCGACGATCGCGCCGCCTTCGGCGCGCCAGTTGGCGTCGCCGCTGCGCGCGAAATTCGCGAGCCCGCGTTCGCCGTCGATCAGCGTGATCCAGCCGCCCGGCAACTGCGCGCAGGCGGCGACCAACAGCAATGCCGCCAGACACACGCTGCAACGCCACCATCGTTCGCGGTTCATGCGCATTCCTCCCGATGCGATTGAGAGCGCCGGCGATTGCGCAGACACGGAACTGGCCTGTTGCGGATCAGCGACCCGGAAAGATTCATATTTTTCAATGCCTTGACGATGTCCGCTCTCCCTCCGTCGCCCTCACCCGACAGGACTGCCGCCAGAGAATATTCATAAGTATTTGATTTTATTGAATAAAATGATCTGGCACGGAACCCGCATGATCTTCACGCACAGGCCGGCCGGCCTGTTTTCCCTGACTGCAAAGGAGTACTACATGTCCACTCAACACACCGTCCGCAAATTCGTCGCCCCGGTCGCCGCCGCACTCGCGTTCGCGTTCACGCTGGGCACCGCCCATGCCGTCACGCCGGAACAGTCCGCGGAAAGACCCGTCGACTGCAAGAAAACGCCGGACCACGAGAGCTGCAAAAAGTAATCTGCAATCCCGCCGGGACGCAACGCTTCCCGGCAGCTTCGGGCCGGCCGCGCAGTACGCGGCCGGCCCGATCTCAGTCGACACCATCTCAAGGCAACTGCGCGCCATTCATCCGCGCCAGTATGGTCTGGGTGCGGCGCTGCAGATAGCCGGTATTGCTGCCGGGCCCGTAGCGGCGCGGACTCGGCACCACCGCGGCCAGTCGCGCCGCCTGCTCCGGCGACAGCGCGGCGGCGGTGCTGCCGTAGTGATAACGCGCCGCCGCTTCGGCGCCGAACACGCCGTCGCCCCATTCGATGACGTTGAGATAGATCTCGAGTATCCGCCGCTTGCTCATCACGGTTTCGAGCATCACCGCCACCACGGCTTCCTGCGCCTTGCGCCACCACGCGCGTTCCCCGGAAAAAAACAGGTTCTTCGCCAGTTGCTGGGTGATCGTCGAGCCGCCGGCGACGATTTCGCCTTCGCGCAGGTTTTTTTCGTAGGCGTTCCGGATGCCGTCCCAGTCGAAGCCCCGGTGATCCGCGAATTTCGCGTCCTCGGCCGCCACCACCGCGCGCTTGAGATGCCCGGAAATCCGCTGATAGGGCACCCACTGGTGGCGCAACCTCGCCCTGGGGTCGTCTTCCTGCAGGATTTCGAGGCGCGCGCGCATGAAGGCCGTCGACTCGGGGTTGTGGCTGTTCCAGTACCAGATGTGGACCAGGAACCAGAACTGCAGCGCGGCCAGCGCGATCAGCGCCAGCAGGATGATGCGCCCGACCCAACACAGCAGGAATCGCATGAAAAAGAATCAGGCGTCGCCGCGCAACTGCGCGATCACCGGCGCGGTCTGCGGCCTGACGCCGCGCCAGATGCGGAAGGATTCGGCCGCCTGCTCGACCAGCATGCCGAGGCCGTCGGCGCAGGCCGCGCCGCGCGCGCGCGCGAACGCGAGAAACGGCGTCTCCCGGCCATACATCATGTCGTAGGCCAGGGCGCCCGGCGCGAACAGGTCGTCCGGCAGCGGCGGCAGCGCACCGTCGAGGCCGGCCGAGGTGGCGTTGATCACCAGATCGAACTGCGATCCGGCGAGCGCGTCATACGGCTGCGCGGCCAGCCCCTGCGCCGCCAGCGCGGCAAACTTGTGGAAGTGACGCACCAGCGCTTCGGCCCGCGCCGGCGTGCGGTTGGCGACGACCAGCCGTCCGGGACGGCATTCGAGCAGCGGCTGCAGCACGCCGTGGGACGCGCCGCCGGCGCCCATCAGCAGCACCCGGCGGCCGGCCACCGCGATGCCCAGGTTGCGTTCGAGATCGGTGATCAGGCCGATGCCGTCGGTGTTGCAGCCGACCAGCCCGCCGCCCTCGCGCCTGATGGTGTTCACGGCTTCCGCCGCCAGCGCGCCGCCCTCGCAGCGGTCGACGAGATCCCAGGCCTCGCGCTTGAACGGCACCGTCACGTTCAGGCCGTGGCCGCCCTCGTGGAAAAACCGGCGCACCGTGTCCCCGAAGCCGTCGAGCGGCGCGAGCAGGCGGTCGTAGCGGATGTCCTGGCCGGTCTGGCGCGCGAACGCCGCGTGGATCAGCGGCGACTTGCTGTGGCTGACCGGATTGCCGATCACCGCGTAGCGGTCGCTCACCGCGCACTCACTGGCTGACGAACTGGTCGGCCCGCGTGAACGTCCAGGTGCGGGTGATGTGCAGGACGTCGGTGTCGCGCGCGATGTTCTCGGGAAAGGCCGAGTACGGCGCCGCCTGCGTGACGATGTTCACCGTCGCCTCGTCGAGCAGCTTGTTGCCGGAGGAGCGGTCGATCTGCACCCGCTCCAGGCTGCCGTTGGACCGGATCGACACCGTGGCCACCAGGCTGCCGTAGAGGCGCTGCTCGCGCGCCGCCTGCGGATAATTCAGTTCGCCGATGCGCTCGATCTTCTGCCGCCAGTCCTCGACGTAGCGCGCGAAGCGGTATTCCTGGGTGCGCGCGCCGACGAACTTGCGGCGCGGCCGTTCCTGATAGGCGTTCCAGTCCTTGCTGATCTGCGCTTCGAGGCGGGCGATGGCGAGGCTGCGCTGCACCAAGTCCGTGGCGTTCACCGTCGGCGCCGTCTCGTTCGCCGGCGGCGACGGCTTGTCCGGGCTGGTGGCGACTTCGCTCTTCGCGCCCTTTTTGGTCAGCAGTTCGCGGGCTTCCCGCTCCAGTTCCGCCACCTTCTTCTGCGCGAGTTGCAGTTCGGCGGTCTGGTTGTCGCGGGTAACCGCCGGCAGCGGACTTTGCGCGCGCTGTTTGGCGTCGGTGTTGCCGCCTCCGTCGAGGTTATGCTGGGCCAGCGCGTCGGCTTTCGCCGGCCGCGCCTGCGACTTGGCGTTGACCAGCACGACTTCCAGCGGCGGCGCCGCATTCTGCAGTTCGCGCAGGTCGGGCACGGTGAACGTGAGGCCGAAAATGACGAAGGCGTGGAACAGCAGCGAAACCGTGCCGGCCGCCCCGAAGCGGGTGCGCACGGTCATTTGCGCGTAGCGGCGGTCGAAATCGTCGATGCGCCGTTCCAGTTCGGCAACGCGGGCATCCAGCCGGTCCACCGCGCCGGCCCACGATCCGCGGCGCGGATGCTTCGCGCGGCGCGGCAACTGGACGACCTGGGCGGCGGGTTTGCGGATCATGCCGGGTATTCTAGTCAAGGCCTCGCAAATAGCAATAAGAACTTAAATATCATGCAATTAAGCACATTGCTTAAAGTCGAATCCAGCATTGTTTCTGCAGTTGGCGTTCACTCACATCAGGCGCCATCGACGGCCGTCCTGAATTCGAGCAGCACGCCCAAGTCGAGCAGGTCGATATCGCCCACCGCCAGTTCGACGCGCGCACCGGCCGCCGCGTTCGGCAGCGACGGAATGCGCTGGACGATCGGCACCGCATCCAGCCGCACCAGGTTCTCGCGCAGCACGACGCCCGTGACCGTCGCCACCCGCTCCTGCAGCAGCCAGCGCAGGCTCCAGTAACGCTCCATCGTGCGCTGGTACTCGCCGTAGATTTCATACGCCGCCTCGAAATCGCGCATCGCCGCCAGCAGCGCGGTGTCCTTGCCGGCATAGGCCGGCGGCTCGCCGCGCGCGCGCGCGACCAGCTGGCGCTGGTTGACGAGGTCGGCGTAGCGCCGCAGCGGCGAGGTCGCCCACAGATACTGGGCAACGCCCAGCCCGTCGTGCGGGCCGGCCGCGGTGCTGGTGCGCACCTTGCCACCGTTCTGCACGCGATACAGCGCCGGCTGGCCGGCGGCGTGCAGCTCGCCGGCCCAGGTGCTGTTGGCGAGAATCATCAGTTCGGCCACCGACTGGTCGATCGGCGTGCCGCGGGCGCGGCGGCCGATGGTCACGCGGCCGTCGGCATCGACCTGGAACGTGAACTCCGGGCGATCCTCCTGCGGCGGCGCGTCGCCCTTGCGCGCGTGCAGCCGGCTGCCCGAGAACTGCCACAGCCAGGCCAGCGCCTCGCCCTGCGGATGGTCGATGGGACCGCCGGCGGCCAGCGTCGCGGCATTGAACACCGGTTCCAGCGCATCGTGGCGCAGATTGGCGGCGATGCGCACGCGCTCGACGCGGGTTTCGTGCGACAGGATCGAAAAATCCGGCGCAACATCAAAGTAAATCGACAGCGCCGGGCACTCGCGTCCCGCCGCCAGCGTGTAAGCCCCGACCGCGGCATCGGGCAGCATCGTGATCTTGCCGCCGGGGAAATACACCGTCGACAGCCGTTCGCGCGCCACCGCCTCCAGCGGCGAGTCCGGCACGATGCCCAGCGCCGGCGCGGCGATGTGGATGCCGAGCCGGCGCGCGCCGCCGGGCAGCGCCTGCAGTGAAAACGCGTCGTCGATCTCGGTCGTCGCCGCGTCGTCGATGCTGTAGGCCTCGGCTTCGGCGAGCGGCAATCCTTCCGGCAGCGGCACCGGCGGCAGCTCGGGAAAACCGGCGCCCTGCGGGAAATGCTCGTGCAGAAAACGGTTCAGGTGCCAGGCATGGATGTCGGGCAGGGCCCCGCAACGCTCGAGCAGGCGCACCGGCGTCAGCTTCGCCGCCGCCGCGGCCTCGTCCAGCGCCTTCCATTCGATGCCGTTCTTGTCCGGCTTGTAGAGCAACTGGTCCAGCAGCGGCCGGAAAGCCTCGGGCAGGCGGTTTTCCGCCAGCTCGGCGACATAGGCCGCCTTTGCCTCGGCCTGCAACTTCTTGCGCTCGACGCTCGCCAGCGCCGCCTTCAGCGCATCCTCGGGCGCGGCCTTGTAACGGCCGCGGCCCTTCTTGTAGAAATACATCGGCGCGCCGTGCAGGCGCATCAGCACCGCCGCCGATTCCACCGCCGACGGCGCATGGCCGAAATACTCGGCGGCCAGCCCCTCGTAGCCGAACTCGTCCGCCCCGCAGCACTGCCACAGGAAATCGACGTCGATGGCGTCGGCCTCCTGCTGCGCGGCCGCCATGAACGCGGTATGCGCCGGCGACGTGAAGCGCAGCAGCACCGCGGAAGCCTTCACTTTGGAGCGCTTGCCGTGCGGCGCCTCGACCTGCAGCGAGGCCTCGTTGTCGGTCAGCACGAGGCCGACCTTGAATTCGCCGTGTTCTTCGTAAAAGACGTTCATTCCAGTTTCCCGGCGCGCGGCCATCAGGCCGCGCGCTGCCAATGTCTCCCCTCTCCCATTGGGAGAGGGGCCGGGGGTGAGGGGCTGCCCAAGCGCTATCGGACAAGCGCCTGATCATGAGCCGCAGCAGGGCCGCGAATTATACGCGCCCGCGCCGCCAGAACGCGACGACGGTATCGAGGTAAGCGGCGAACTCGCGGAAACCGTGGTCGCCGCCCGGCACCACGATCTGTTCGCAGCCGGCATAGCGCTCCACGCCGGCACGGTAATCCAGCACCTCGTCGCCGCTGGCGGTAATCAGCAGATAACGATCCGGCGTCACCGCATCGACTTCCAGCGCGCGCAGCTCCTCGATGTGCCGCGGCGTGAATTCATAGGTTTCTCCGGTGTAGAGATTTTTCTGCGGGCCGGTGTACGGCGCCAACAATTCATAAGGCCGCACCGCCGGATTGACCAGCACCGCGCGCGCGCCGAAACGCTCGACCAGCGACGTCGCGTAAAAGCCGCCCAGCGACGAGCCCACCAACGTCACGCCGCGCGGATCGAGCGGCGCGATCAGGGCTTCGAGCTGCGCCATCGCCTGCTTCGGCCGATGGGACAGTTCGGGACAGGCATAGCGGTCGGCCAGGCCGAGCTTTGCCAGGTATTCGCGCAGCAGGCCAGCCTTGTAGGACAGCGCGGAACTGTTGAAGCCGTGGACGTAGATCAGCATCGGTGACCGTGATACAGGAATATTCATTGCAATGTCCGTACTAACCGGAGCAGCTCAGTGTCGATTTCTTTCCCATCGCAATCCCCCGTTCCCCATAAGCCCAATATCAGTTGATCCGCCGGATCGACACTGTCGCCGGCCTGGGCACGCCGCCCTCGCCGCTCCGGAACCTTCGGTCGCGCCCCGTTATAATAAACACGGCCGCCCCCCATTGCCCGCATCACCCACCGGAAGGAGTTTCGTATGACCGCCGACAACGATATGCCGGATTTTTCCAACGTGCAGAGTGGATCATCCTCGACCGCGACCAAGATTTACGAGGTCGTTTCGGGCGACAGCCTGTCCAAGATCGCGAAAAGGGAATATGGCAACGCCAACGCGTGGCCGAAAATCTTCGAGGCGAACAAGGACATCCTGAAAGACCCCAACAAGATCTATCCGGGTCAGAAACTGAAAATTCCGCCCAAGTGAACGACATCACCCCCTGTAGCCACCATACCGGAGACAAACTCATGACCAGAACCGTGATCTGCGCGCTGTGCGCCGCATTCGTACTCGCCGCCTGCAAGAAGGAGGAAGCGCCTCCGCCGCCTCCGCCGCCTCCGCCGCCCGCGGCCGCCCCCGCTCCCGCACCGGCGCCCGCCCCCGCGGCAGTGGCCGTAAGCAACATCGCGCTGGGCAGCGCCATCGACGCCAGCAAGAAGGTCACCGCGCCTGCCGAGGCTTTCGCGAAAAGCGACACCATTTACGCCGCCATCGACACCACCGGCAGCGGCAATGCGACGCTCAAGGTGAAATGGACCTATCACAGGGACGGCAAGGTGGCGACGGTCAAGGAGGACTCGGCGACCATCGCGTCCACGGGCCCCGCCACCACCGAGTTTCACATCAGCAAGCCCGACGGCTGGCCATTGGGCGACTATCAGCTCGACGTGACGCTCGACGACAAGCCGGCGGGCACGAAGAAGTTCTCGGTCAAGTAACCGGCAGCACCCCGCGAAACCCGGCATGCCCTGCGTGGGCATGCCGGGTTTTTGTTTTGATTCGGAATCCGCATCCTGCATGCACAACGTCGCCCGGCAGGCGCGGGCACCGGCAGTTTCAGCGGAGCGGCTGCCCGCCGAAGCGCAGCGCATGCGTGGCCAGCAGCGTTTCCGCCAGGAACAGCAGCAGCGCCGCCACGAAAATCCCCACCGCGCCGAGGAAGGTCCACGGCACGATGAGTTCGGCATGCGGCATGCTGAACGCGCCGACGAACAGCGCCATGACGGTCGCGCCGATCAGCGTGCCGCATATCGCGAGCAGCGCCACCGACCAGTTGCAGATGCGGCCGCGCAGCTTCAGCCGCCGCAGTTCCCGCACAGCCTCCTCGGGCCTGCGCGCGGTGCCCAGTTCGAGCCGTTCCTCGAGCTGGCGGGCGCGGTCGATGATGCGCGCGAGCCGCGTCGCCACGGTGCCGATCATGGCCGCAACCGCGGCCAGCATGAACACCGGCGCCACCGCCAGCTGGATCGCGTGCAGCACGGAGTCCGGACTCATCGGCCGATCCCGCGCGCAAGCGCCAGCAGCAACGCATCGTTGCCCCGCCCCGCCACCAGCGACAGCCCCAGCGGGCAGCCATTGAGCGTCGCCAGCGGCAGATTCACCTGCGGCAACCCGGCCAGCCCGGCGATGCACAGCAGACTCATCGCCTTCGCGCGGAAATCGTCGAGCGCGGCGGCCGGCGTGTTCAGCAGCGGCGCGATGTCGGGCACGGTCGGCAGCAGCAGCACCGCGTTGTCCACGAGCAGCGCATCCATGCACGCGCGCGCCGCGTCGCGCACGGCCTGCGCCTGCGCGACGTCTTCCGGACGGATCGTCGCGGTCCACTCGATGCGCTCCTTCACGCCGGGGCCGAGCTTCGGCTTGACACGCGCGACCCAGCCGCCGAGCTGGGCATGGATTTCGGCGCCCTGCAGCACGCGGAAGGCCTGGAACCATTGCGGCAGGCCTTCGGCGCTGACCGTCACCACGCGCAGCGCACCCAGCACGGCGGCCGTGCGGGACAGCGCCGGCTGCAGCGCGGCGCGCACTGCGGAATCCAGCAGCACGAATGCGTCTTCGGCCAGCAGCACAACGCCGGGCGCCGGCACGGCCTCGTCGCCGAGCAGCGCGCGCCCGACGCGTTCGAGCATCTCCGCGTCGCGCGCGAACCAGCCGGCCGTGTCAAAACTTTTTGCCAGCGGGCAGGCGCCTTCCAGCGACACGCGGCCGTGCGTCGGCCGGATGCCGTAGAGGCCGCAGAAACTGGCCGGCGCGCGCACCGAACCGCCGGTGTCGCTGCCCAGCGCGAAATCGACCAGGCCGCCGGCCACCGCCGCCGCGGAACCACTGGAGGAACCGCCGGGGATGCGGCCCGGCGCGTTGACGTTCTTCGGCGTGCCGTAATGCGCGTTTTCGCCGTTGAGGCTGTAGGTCAGCTCGTCGGTCTGGGTCCTGCCGAGCAGATCGGCGCCGGCGGCAAGCAATGCAGCCACTACCGGCGCGGTACGTATTGCGGGTTCATGTGTCGCCAGCCAGTCGGGACTGCCGAAGCCGGTCCTGTGGCCAGCGATGTCGTAGATGTCCTTGGCACCGAAAGTCAGACCGGCGAGCGGGCCGCCGCCGGAACCCTTCAGCGCGACATGGGTGTGGCGGCAGAAGGCGCCGAGGGCGTCGCCGGGAATGTCTTTCGTCACGGCGCGAGTTTCTGCAGCAGCTTGCCGTGGATGCCGCCGAAGCCGCCGTTGCTCATCACCAGCACGTGATCGCCGCCGCGGGCCGCCGCCGCGATCGCGGCCACCATCGCGTCGAGGTCTTCGTGCACCGCGGCCCTGTCGCCCAGCGGTGCCAGCGCGGCGGCGGCATTCCATCCCAGACCACCGCTGTAACAAAACACAAGGTCGGCGTCCTTCAAGCTGCCGGGCAGCGCGGCCTTCATGACACCCAGCTTCATCGTGTTCGAGCGCGGCTCGATCACCGCGAGGATGCGCGCGGCGCCGACCTTGCGCCGCAGCCCGGCGATCGTGGTGTCGATGGCCGTCGGATGGTGGGCGAAGTCGTCGTAGACCGTGACGCGACGCACCGTGCCGCGCACTTCCATGCGCCGGCGCACGTTTTTGAACTGGCCCAGCGCGTCGACCGCGCCGGCGGCCGGCACGCCGGCATGGCGCGCAGCGGCAATCGCGCCCAGCGCATTCATGCGGTTGTGCGCGCCGAGCAGGTCCCACATCACGCGGCCGCGCGAGGCCCCCTCGTGGAACACCTCGAAGGCGCCGCCGTCGTCGGGCTCGCCGGCCCGCCACTCGCCTTCGCCGCCGAAGCGCTGCACCGGCGTCCACGCGCCGCGCGCCAGCACGCGGTCGAGCGCGGGCTCCGCGCCGTTGGCGACGACCAGGCCGTTGCCGGGCACGGTGCGCACGAGATGGTGGAACTGGGTCTCGATGGCGGCGAGATCCGGAAAAATGTCGGCGTGATCGTAT
The DNA here is from genome assembly GCA_964533495.1 of uncultured Bordetella sp. GTDB lineage: Bacteria > Pseudomonadota > Gammaproteobacteria > Burkholderiales > SG8-41. The sequence continues at coordinate 13,122 of CAZHJU010000031.1, forward strand.
TCGAGATTGTTCAGCACCACGGTGCGCGGCGTGTAGTGCACGAACTTCGAGCGCTTGTCGAAAAACGCGGTGTCGTACTCGTCGGCCTCGATCACGAAAAACGGCGTTTCGGTGAGCCGCGCCGACACGCCGAAGTTCTGCGGCACGCCGCCGATCAGGAAGCCGGGGTTGAGTCCCGCATGTTCGAGAATCCAGGCCAGCATCGAGCTGGTCGTGGTCTTGCCGTGCGTGCCGGCGACCGCCAGCACCCAGCGCCCCTGCAGCACGTGCTCGCGCAGCCACTGCGGGCCGGACACATAGGGCAGGCCGCGGTTGAGGATGGCTTCCATCAGCGGATTGCCGCGCGAGACGACGTTGCCGATCACGAACACATCGGGATTGAGGTCGGCCTGCTCCGCCTCGTAACCGGCGATCAGTTCAATGCCCTGCGCCTCGAGCTGCGTGCTCATCGGCGGATAGACGTTGGCGTCGCAGCCGGTGACGGTATGGCCCGCCGCGCGCGCGATCACGGCGAGTCCGCCCATGAAGGTGCCGCAGATGCCGAGGATGTGGATGTGCATGATGGGAGCGGAGGATAACAGAGTGGCGATGAGCGATGAGCGATGAGCGATGAGCGATGAGCGATGAGCGATGAGCGCGGACACCGGGAACGCGCAATGATTCCGCTAAAGAGCCAACCTCTCCCCTCTCACGTCTCGCTCTTCTCTTTCCCTACGTCTTGAAAATGAAATAAACCGCGCCCAGCAGGCACAGTCCCGCATACAGGTAATTCATCTTCAGACCCTGTCCCATGTAAAAAATTGCAAAAGGCACGAACACCACGAGGGTGATCACTTCCTGCAGGATTTTCAGTTGCCCGAGGCTCAGCGCCGTGTAGCCGATGCGGTTGGCGGGCACCTGCAGCAGGTACTCGAACAGCGCGATGCCCCAGGACACGAAGGCCGCGATCCACCACGGCGAACTGTTGAGATGTTTCAGATGACCGTACCAGGCGAAGGTCATGAACACGTTCGACGCGGTGAGCAGCAACGCCGTGGTCAGCAGGGGCGGCAGCGAGGTCATATCATAACTCCTTGTTTTAATTAATATTTTTTACGAGCCTATTCTGACACAAAATATATCCGGCCCTATAATCGGCCCATGGTTCCAGCCTGCCTGATCACCGGACTGCCCGGCGCCGACAAACACGCGCTCGTCGCCGCGCTCGCGGCAGCACGCCCCGGCGATGCGGCCTGGGCCCTGCTCGACAACGACGGCGGCGGCAGCGCGCAGGCACTCGCGCGCGACGGCATCGCCGTCGAAACCGTCAGCGGCTGCGCCTGCTGCAGCGGCCGGGTCGCGCTGCAGGCCGGCCTGGTGCGGCTGCTGCGCCGCGCCCGGCCGCAACGGCTGATCGTCGCCGTCGACGGCAGCGCGGAGCCGGAGGCGCTCGGGCAACTGCTGCGCCAGCCGGAACTCGCCGGCGCGATCACGATCATGCAGCGCCTCTGCGTGGCCCCGCCGCAATGGCTGGCCGCGCTGCCCGACGCGGCGCGCGAACGCCTGCTGCGGCAAATCGCCGCCGCCGATGCCGCGGTTGCCGCGACGGATGACGGCGCGGCGCAATTGCGCGCGGCCGGTTTCGCCCATGCCGTCGGCCTCGCCGCGGTGGTGCGCCGCGTCGTTCCGGCGGTGCCCGCGTGAACGCCGCATCCGCATCGCCCCACCGCATCGTCATCGTCGGCGGCGGCGCCGGCGGCCTCGAACTGGCGACGCGGCTGGGCGACCGTCTCGGCCGCCACGGCCGCGCGCAGGTCACGCTGGTCGACCGTTCGCGCACCCACCTGTGGAAGCCGCTGCTGCACGAAGTCGCCGCCGGCAGCATGGACGTCGACCGGCACATGCTCGACTACCTCGCGCAGGCGCGCTGGCACCATTTCCGTTTCCAGCTCGGCGCGATGCACGGGCTCGACCGCGAACGGCGCGTGGTGCGCGTGGCGCCGACCCACGACGACGAGGGCCGGCTGCTGATCGGCGAACGCGAAATCCCCTACGACACGCTGGTCGTCGCCACCGGCAGCCGCACCAACGACTTCGGCACGCCGGGCGCGAAAGATCATGCCATCAGCCTCGACACGCCAACGCAGGCCGAACGCTTCCACGACCGGCTGATCAACGCCTGCATCCGCGCCAACGCGCAGGCCGGACCGCTGCGGCCGGAACAACTGCAGGTCGCGATCATCGGCGCCGGCGCCACCGGCGTCGAGCTCGCCGCGGAACTGCATCACACGACGCGCGAGCTCGTCGCCTACGGCCTGGAAAAGATCGATCCCGGCCGCGACATCCGCATCACGCTGATCGAGGCCGGGCCGCGCGTGCTGCCGGCGCTGCCCGAACGGCTGTCGCAATCGACCGACAGGCTGCTGGCCTCGCTGAACGTGCAGGTGCTGACCGGCGCGCGCGTCACCGCGGTCGAAGCCGGCGGCGTGCAGCTCGCCGACGGCCGCAAAATCCCCGCGGAGCTGACGGTGTGGGCCGCGGGCATCAAGGCCGCGGATTTCCTGAAGGATCTCGCCGGACTGGAAACCAACCGCCTGAACCAGCTCGTCGTGACGCCAACGCTGCAGACCACGCGCGATCCCGACGTCTTCGCGCTGGGCGACTGCGCGGCCTGCCCCTGGCCCGGCCGCGGGCACGACGTGCCGCCGCGCGCGCAGGCCGCGCACCAGCAGGCGACGCGCATGGCCGACAATCTCGAACGCCGGCTCGCCGGCAGGCCGCTGCGGCCCTTCGTCTACCGCGACTTCGGTTCGCTGGTGTCGCTGGGCGAGTACTCGACGGTCGGCAGCCTGATGGGCGCGCTGGTCGGCGGCAGCCTGTTCGTCGAGGGCCTGTTCGCGCGTTTCATGTACGTGTCGCTGTACCGCATGCACCTGCATGCGCTGCACGGCTTCGCCAAGGTGTTTTTCGACACGCTGGCGCGGACGATCACGCGGCGCACCGAGCCCCGCGTGAAGTTGCACTAAATATCCTTTAAAATCAAATACTTATAAAAGAACATCGGCGCTGCCCGCCGAGCGCGATCCGGGTTGCGGCGCATTGTCGCTGGCGCGGTAGGTGAATACTGCGGAGAACTTGGTCTGCACGCTGCGGTTGTGTCCCGCGGCATGGAACAGCCGGCAGTGGAAAAACAGCGCGTCGCCCGGTTCGAGCTCGGCGGCGATCTGCGTGCGCAGCAGCGCCGCGTTCTCCGCGGCATCGGTGCGCAGGAACTGCGCCGCATCGAGCCGCGCCGCGCCGAAATCCATGGCATGCGATCCGGGCAGCAGCAGCAGGCAGCCGTTGTCGATGCGCTCCTCGCCCAGCGCGAACCAGACCGACACCAGTTCCGGGCGCGCGTACGACCAGTAGCGGATGTCGCGGTGCCAGCTGGTCAGGCTGCCGTGGGCGGGGTCCTTGGTCATCACGCAATTGTGATGGGCCTGCGCCAGCGCGATCCGCGGGCCGAGCAGCTGCCGCAGCCGTCCGGCCACCGGCGCCGCGACCGCCCACTCCCGGAACACCGCGTCGCGGGCGTAGGCCTGCAGCAGCCGGCGCACCGTACGCCCGCCGGGTGCGTCGCGCGATTCCGGCGCGCCGGGATACCGGGTGTCGGCCTCGTATTCGACCGGCGGCTTCGCCGCGGCAAGGTCGCGTTCGGCGACCGCGCGCATCTGTGCGATGGCCGCGGCCGGCAGCAGGCCGCGCACGATCCGGTAGCCGTCGCGCGCGAACTGCGCGACTTCGTCCTGCGAAAAAATTTCCGTCATTCCCTGGCCCGCGATCCGCCGAAAAACCAGCCGTAAAAAAGGATGGCGCCAAGCAGCAGCGTCACCAGCGAATATACGGGATCGAAAGCGCCGGCGGTGAACATCGACGCCGTGTCGAACACCGAGTCCTCGTAGTGGATGAACAGCACCAGCAGCAGGTTGTTGCCGGCATGCGCCCCGATCGCCAGTTCGAGCCGTCCGTCGCGCAGCGCCACCGCGGCGAGGAACAGCCCCATCGCGAAATAGTTGGCGGCCATGATCGCGAGGCCGTAGGCCGCCACCTCGGGATTGTAGAGATGCGGAATCGTGAATGCCGCGCTGCCCAGCACGGCGGGCACCACGGGATGGCGACACAGCCGGCCGAAAGCCTGCATCAGGTAGCCGCGGAACACCAGTTCCTCGGCGGCGCACTGCAGCGGGGTCAGCAGCAGCGCGGCGGCGGCGAAGGGCAGCCAGCGCTGCAGGTCGAAGCTCCACGCGTAACGGCCGGGATAAAGAAGGCTTTCGAGGACCGAGAACAGCGCCGCCAGCGCCATCCACGCCGCGGCCCCCTGCGCGATGCGCTTCCAGGCCACCGCGGGCAGCGGCGTCACCAGCGTGCGCCAGGAACGGCGGTGCAGCAGCGCGGTCACGGCGACGACACCGGCGAGCAGCATCAGGATGCTGGCGTTGATCGCGACGAATTCCGTGACGTCGCCCAGCGGCAGCCGCAGCGCGACGGCGTAGGCGTAAGCCCCGCCGATCATCCACGCCGCGGCGAGCAGCGCGATGCCCAGCGCGTAACGCCACCAGGCGCCGCGGCCTTCACCGGCCAGCGCGAGATAACGCGCCGCGGGCGTGCTCAAGCCGGATCGTAACCGAGCGCCGGCGCCAGCCAGCGTTCGGCGTCGTCGACGGTCATGTCCTTGCGCCGCGCGTAATCGGCGACCTGGTCGCGGTCGATCTTGCCGACGGCGAAGTAGCGCGCGTCCGGATGCGACAGGTAGAAGCCGCTGACCGAGGACGCCGGCCACATCGCATAGGATTCGGTGAGCCGGATGTCGACGCGCGGCGCCTGCAGCAGGTCGAACAGCGCGCCCTTCTCGGTGTGATCCGGACAGGCCGGGTAGCCGGGCGCCGGGCGGATGCCGCGGTATTTCTCGGCGATCAGCGCGTCGTTGTCGAGCGACTCGTCCGGCGCGTAGCCCCAGAACTCGCGGCGGATGCGCAGGTGCAGCAGTTCGGCGAAGGCCTCGGCCAGCCGGTCGGCCAGCGCCTTCAGCAGGATGGCCGAGTAGTCGTCGTGCGCCTTCTCGAAGCGTTCCAGGTGCTTCTCGATGCCGAGGCCCGCGGTGACCGCGAAGGCGCCGATCCAGTCGCGCGCGCCCGAACCGGCCGGCGCGATGAAATCGGCCAGGCACTGGTTGGCGCGGCCGGTCGGTTTCCGGTTCTGCTGGCGCAGGTTGTGCCAGGTCATCAGCGGCGACTGGCGCGACTCGTCGGCGTAGACCGCGATGTCCTCGTGATCGACGCGCGCCGCCGGAAACAGGCCGAACACGCCGTTGGCGGTCAGCCAGCGGCCCTCGATGATCTTTTTCAGCATCGCCTGCGCATCATCGAACACCTTGCGCGCCTCCGTGCCGACCACCGCGTCGTCGAGGATCGCCGGATACGGGCCGGCCAGATCCCAGGTCTGGAAGAACGGCCCCCAGTCGACGTGGCGCGCGATCTCGGCAAGGTCGTAGTTCTTCAGCGGCTTCAGGCCGAGCATCTGCGGCTTCGGCGGCGCGTACGCGGCCCAGTCGGTCGCGTGGGCGTTGGCGCGGGCTTCCGCCAGCGGAATCAGCTCCGGCCCCTTCTTGCCCGCATGCTGCTCGCGGATGCGCTCGTATTCGGCGGAAACGTCGTTCAGATAGCCCTGGCGCTGCCCGTCGGACAGCAGGCTCGTGCAGACGCTGACGCTGCGCGAGGCATCCGGCACCCACACCACCGGGCCGGAATAATGGGGCGCGATCTTCACCGCGGTGTGCACGCGCGAGGTCGTCGCGCCGCCGATCAACAGCGGCACCGTCATGCCGGCGCGCTGCATCTCGCGCGCGTTGTGCGCCATTTCCTCCAGCGACGGCGTGATCAGGCCCGACAGGCCGATGATGTCGGCGTTCTCGCGCACCGCCGTCTCGGCGATGTTCTTCCACGGCACCATGACGCCCATGTTGACGACTTCGTAGTTGTTGCACTGGAGCACGACGGCGACGATGTTCTTGCCGATGTCGTGCACGTCGCCCTTGACCGTGGCCAGCACGATCTTGCCCTTGGGCTTGGTGTCGCCGGACTTCGCCTTCTCGGCCTCGATGAACGGCACCAGGTGCGCCACCGCCTGCTTCATCACGCGCGCGGACTTGACCACCTGCGGCAAAAACATCTTGCCGGCGCCGAACAGGTCGCCGACGACGTTCATGCCGTCCATCAGCGGCCCCTCGATGACCTCGATCGGGCGGCCGTCGCGCGCCTCGACCTCGCGCCGCATTTCCTCGGTGTCCTCGACGATCCACTGCGTGATGCCCTTGACCAGCGCGTGCGTCAGCCGCTCGCGCACCGGCGCGGCGCGCCAGGCCAGATCCTCGGTCGCAACCTTGCCCTTGCCTTTCACCGTCTCGGCGAACGTCACCATGCGCTCCGCGGCGTCGGGCCGGCGGTCGAACAGGATGTCCTCGACGTGCTCCAGCAGGTCCTTCGGAATGTCGTCGTAGACGCCGATCTGGCCGGCGTTGACGATGGCCATCGTCAGCCCGGCCTTGATCGCGTGGAACAGGAAGGCGGTGTGGATCGCCTCGCGCACCGGGTCGTTGCCGCGGAACGAGAAGGACACGTTCGACAGGCCGCCGCTGATCCGCGCGTAACGCAGGTTCTCGCGGATCCAGCGCGTGGCCTCGATGAAATCGATGGCGTAGCGGTTGTGCTCCTCGATGCCGGTGGCGATCGCGAAGATGTTCGGGTCGATGATGATGTCCTCGGCCGGGAAGCCGACCTCGTCCACCAGGATGTCGTAGGCTTTTTTCGAGATCTCGGTGCGCCGCTGCAGCGTGTCAGCCTGGCCCTGCTCGTCGAAGGCCATCACCACCACCGCCGCGCCGTAGCGCTTGGCGAGCCGCGCCTGCTGCCTGAAGGGCTCGACGCCCTCCTTCATGCTGATCGAGTTGACGATGGCCTTGCCCTGCACGCACTTCAGTCCCGCCTCGATGACCTCCCACTTCGAGGAATCGATCATCACCGGCACCCGCGAGATGTCGGGCTCGGAAGCGATCAGGTTGAGGAAGGTGGTCATCGCCGCCTTCGAATCGAGCATCGCCTCGTCCATGTTGACGTCGATGACCTGGGCGCCGCTCTCGACCTGCTGGCGCGCCACCGACACGGCTTCGGCGTAGTTGCCGGCGAGGATCAGCTTGGCGAAGGCGCGCGAGCCGGTGACGTTGGTGCGCTCGCCGACGTTGACGAACAGCGAGTCGTCGCCGATGTTCAGCGGCTCCAGCCCCGACAGGCGCATCTTCTTTTCGATGACCGGCACCCGGCGCGGCGCGATGTCCTTCACGATGTCGGCGATGGCGCGGATGTGCGGCGGCGTCGTGCCGCAGCAGCCGCCGACGACGTTGACGAAGCCGCTTTTCGCGAAATCGAGCAGGTAGGCCGCCGTATCGTCGGGCAGCTCGTCGTAGCCGGTCGGCGCCAGCGGATTGGGCAGGCCGGCATTGGGATAGGCGCAGACGAAGGTGTCGGCGATGTTCGACAGTTCCTCGATGTACGGCCGCATCAGCTTCGCGCCCAGCGCGCAGTTCAGGCCGATGGTCAGCGGCTTCGCGTGGCGCACCGAGTTCCAGAAAGCTTCCGGCGTCTGGCCGGACAGCGTGCGGCCCGAGGCGTCGGTGATGGTGCCGGAAATCATCACCGGGATTTCCAGGCCGTTGTCCGCGCAGTAGCGGTCGATCGCGAACAGCGCGGCCTTGGCGTTCAGCGTGTCGAAAATCGTCTCGACCAGGAACAGGTCGGCACCGCCGTCGACCAGCCCCTTCACCGCCTCGCTGTAGGCCTCGACCAGCCGGTCGAAGGTGGTGTTGCGCGCGCCGGGATCGTTGACGTCGGGCGAGATCGAGGCCGTGCGGGTGGTCGGCCCCAGCGCGCCGGCGACGAAGCGCGGCCGCGACGGGTCCTTCTTCTCGTAGCGGTCGGCCGCCGCGCGCGCGATCTTCGCAGCTTCCACGTTCAGTTCGTAGACCAGGTCTTCCATGTGGTAATCCGCCATGGCGACCGAAGTCGAGCTGAAGGTGTTGGTCTCGATGATGTCCGCGCCGGCGTCGAGGTACTGCTCGTGGATCTCGCGGATGATCTGCGGCTGGGTCAGCGCCAGCAGGTCGTTGTTGCCCTTGACCTCGTGCGGGAAATCCCTGAAGCGCGTGCCGCGGTAGGCCGCCTCGTCGAGCTTGTAGGTCTGGATCATCGTGCCCATCGCGCCGTCGAGGATCAGGATGCGGTGCGCGAGCAGTTCGGGAAGTTGCCGGATGCGGGGATTCATGGAAAAAGGCAGGCGCCGGAGCGGCGTGACGATTCGATCGAAAGCGCGAATTTTATCATGGGCTTACGTGACGCCCCGGCGGCGCCTATAATGCGCCTTCCCCGATCACCCGCCACCGGCACGCATCATGAAACACCTCGAACCCAAGCAGGCTTTTGAGTTCCTGAAACAGCATCCGAACGCGGTGTTCATCGACTGCCGCAGCGAGATGGAGTACCTGTTCGTCGGCCATCCGGTGGGCGCCATCCACGTCGCCTGGAACGACGGCCCGAACTGGGACGTCAATCCGCAGTTCGTCGCCCACGTCAGGAAGGCCGCCAGCGTGGACCGGCCGATCGTGGTGATCTGCCGCAGCGGCAACCGCTCGCTCGACGCCGGCCGCGCGCTGGAGGAAGCCGGGTTCACGCAGGTCTGCAACGTACTGCACGGCTTCGAGGGCGAGCTCGACGACGACCATCACCGCGGCTCGAAAACCGGCTGGCGCTTCGACGGATTGCCCTGGGAACAGTGCTGACGCGGCCGCCGGCCGTCAGGCGCCGGCGTGCCCGCGCCGCGCCGCGAGACCCCGCGCCGCGAGACCTTCACGCAGGCAGTCGCGCAGGGGACCGTGGTCGGTCTGCTTGCGGAAACACCGGTGGATGTCCCCCCTGTCCAAACCCGCCTGCATGACCCCGTCGAGCGCCTGACCGCTGACGATGATGCGCAGCGTGCCGGGATCGAGCCGCGCCACCTCCGCGAGCAGTTCGGCCCCGTTCCGGCCGGGCATCGAGAAATCGGACACCACCGCGCTGACGCTGCGCCGCCGCAGCAGGTCGAGCGCCGCTTCCGCGCTGTCCGCGGTCAGCAATTCGTAGCCTTCTTCGCGCAGCGCGCGCCCGGCAAGCACCAGCACGTCGGGATCGTCGTCGACCAGCAGCACGGCGGGGATGTCCGGGTCCGCCGCGGGCGCCGGCGCGGACGCCTCCGCGGCGTCCGGCGGTGCGGCCATGTCCGCCGGCGCGGGAAGCGCCGGCCTCTGGCCGAGGGTGAAGTAGAACGTCGCGCCCTGCCCGTCCGCCGACTCGGCCCAGATTTCCCCGCCGTGGCGGCGCACGACGCGGCGGACGATGGCCAGGCCGATGCCGGTGCCCGGAAATTCGCTGTCGGCGTGCAGGCGCTGGAAGGTGCCGAAGAGACGGTCGGCCCAGGCCATGTCGAAGCCGGCGCCGTTGTCGCGCACGAAATAGGCCTGCACGCCGCGATGCAGGCCGGCGCCGAACTCGATGACCGCGGCGGGCCGCCTGCCGGTGAACTTCCAGGCATTGCCGATCAGGTTGGCCAGGGCCACGCGCAGCAGTCCGGGATCGGCCTCCGCGTGCAGGCCGGGCCGGATGCGGACATCCACCTGGCGCGACGGATCCTCGCGCTGCATCTCGGCGGCGATCGCCGCCACCAGGCCGCTCAGGTCGACCTTGGCCAGCCGGAGTTCCGCCCGGGTCACGCGCGACAGGCGCAGCAGGTCTTCGATCAGCGTCCCCATGCGCGACACCGCCCCACGGATGCGCGAGAGGTAGCCGCCGCCGGTCTCGTCGAGACGCCCGGCGTAATCCTCGTGCAGCGCGGCCGCGAAGCCGTCGATCTGCCGCAGCGGCGCCCGCAGGTCGTGCGACACCGAGAAGGCGAAAGCCTCCAGCTCCTCGTTGGCGGTCGTCAGCTGCAGGGTGCGTTCCGCGACCCGCGCCTCGAGCACGGCATTGAGTTTCTCCACTTCGACCGACCGCAGCTTGAGGTCGGTGACGTCGCGGCTGATGGAAATGACGCCGATGATCGCGTCGTCCGCGCCGCGCAGCGGGGTTTTCGTGGTGATGTACCAGCGCGGGCCGTCGGGCGTGTCATGGAACACCTCGCGCGGCCGGCTGGGGATTCCGGTTTCCAGCACGGCGCGATCCTCGGCCTCCACCCTGTGCGCCTCCTCCCCGGCCAGGAAATCGTAGTTGCTCCGCCCCCCGACGTCGGCCAGCCCGGGCGCGCGCAGCGCCAGCCAGGCCCTGTTCGCGAGCATGTAGCGCAGATCCCGGTCCTTGACCCGGATGCGGTCGGGCATGCTGTCGATGACCGTGCGCAGCAGGTTGCGTTCGGCGGCCAGCGCCTCCCTCGCCATGCGGCGCTCGGTGACATCCCGCGCGATGCCGAGCAGCGCGGTGATCGCGCCGGAAGCGTCGTGCAGCGGCGCCCCGTGGATTTCCAGCCAGCGCCGGTTGCCGGCGAGGCCTTCGGCCTCGAACTCGAGCATGCCCGACTCGCCGGCCAGTATCCGCCGCTGCAGCCGCACGAACGCCCGCCGGAACCGCGGCGCGACCTGCATCAGGAACGGACGCCTGCGCATCTCGTCGAGGCTGCCGGCCTCCAGCATGCGCAGCCCCGCCGGATTCATGTCGACCAGCATGCCCTCCGGGGAGACGATCGCCACGCACTCGGGTTCGGCGGCGATGATCGCGCGCAGGCGCTCCTCGGTGAGCCGCCGCGCGTTGATGTCCTGGTAGGTGGCGATCACCATGTCGGCGTTGCCCTGCGCGTCGGGCAGGGCCGCCACCGACAGCGCGATCCAGATCCACGAGCCGTCCTTGCGGCGGATGCGCTTTTCCACGGAGTAGCTGCGCGTCTCCCCGGACAGCAGCCTCTCCTTGTCGCGGATCGCGCCCTCGGTGCGTTCCGGCGCGGTGATGTCGATGGTACCCAGGCGCAGAGCCTCCTCGCGGCTGTACCCCGTCATCTCGCAGAACTGGTCGTTGACCGCCAGCCAGTGGCTGCCGCGGTCCCCGGCCGGCCGCAGCGTGATGCCGATGCCCGCGTGGTCGAATATCGCCTTGAACTGCTGCTCGCTCTTGCGCAGCAGCTCCTCGACCTGCTTGCGCGCGCTGATGTCCTGATAGGTGCTGACGATCTGCAGGGGCATGCCGTCGGGTCCCGGCAGCGAGGCGACGGAAAGCTGGACCCACAGCAGGCTGCCGTCCTTGCGCAGCAGGGGCTTCTCGCGGGCATAGTTCGCGACCTCTCCGCGCAGCAGCCGCCGGTTGTCGCGGATCGCCTCATCATGGCCCTCCGGCGGCGTCAGCTCGGCCGTGCTCAGGCGCAGCAGCTCCTCGCGGCGGTAGCCGGTCATTTCGCAGAACTTGTCGTTGACGGCGGTCCACGGCAGCAGGCGGTCGCGCGCCGGCCGCAGGGACATGCCCACCCCCGCGTGCTCGAACATGGCCTTGAAGCGCGCGTCGCTTTCGCGCGCGAGCCCCTCGGCCGCCTTGCGGGCGTTGATGTCCTGATAGATCGAGATCACGCGGTACGGGCGCCCACTGGCATCCGGCAGGGCCGTGACGACCAGCGCCGTCCAGAACAGGCTGCCGTCCTTGCGCACGAGGCACTTCTCGCGGGCATGGCCGGTGACTTCGCCGCGCGCCACGCGGGCGTTGCTGGCGTCGGCCTCCGCGTTTTCCCCGGCCAGCGTGACCTGCGCGGTGTTCATGCGCAGCAGCTCCTCGCGGCTGTAGCCGGTCATCTCGCAGAACCGGTCGTTGACCTCGAGCCACGGCTGGCGCCGGTCGTGCGCCGCGCGCAGCGTGATGCCGATGCCGGCGTGCTCGAAGATCGTGCGGAAGCGTTCCTCGCTCTGCCGCGACGACTCGGCCATGCGCGCGCGCTCGGCGGCGTGCTGCCGGCGGCGCCAGAACGCCAGCAGCATGGCCGCGGTGAACAGGCAGACCAGCATGCCGATCGCGAGCGTGCCGGCCACGTACCGGTTGCGCATGACGGCAAGACGCGCCGCCAGCGCGCGGTCGTCCGCGGCCACGGCGACCAGCAGCGGGAATCCGTCCACGCGGTGGTAGGCCCAGGCGCCGCGCAAATCCCCCGGCCCGGCGATCACCCGCCCCGTATCCGGGCCGCCGGTGGCGGCATGGCCGGCAAGAAATCCCCAGTCGGTCCCGATCAGCGCGGCGCTGCGCTCCGGGTCGGGCCCGAACACCGCGCGGGCGGCGCCATCCAGGCCGATCAGCGCGATGGTCCCGGATTCGCCGAAGCGCCCCTCGCGCAGCAGGCGCTGCCAGTAGGAAAGATCGACGGCGATGACGGCGACCCCGCCGAAGGATCCGTCCGGCCGGTTGATGCGGCGGCTCAGGTGGAAAGACCATTTGCCGGAAACCCGCCCGAGCGCCGGCCGGTTGATGAACAGGGCGCCGCCGTCCTCGCCGGCGTGGACGCGGAAATGCGCGAGATCCGCGATCCCGGCATCGGCGGGAATCGGCAGGGTGCTGTTGACCAGCCGGCCCTGGGCATCGGCGATGGACGCGACCGCCAGGTAGCCCCGGATGTCGGCGTGGTCGCTGATCAGCCGCTGCAGGGCGGTGCCGGTGCCGTCGCGTTCCGCCGCGCGTTTCATCTGGAGTATCGCGTCGTCGACGCTGCGCAGCGTATCCCCGGTATGCGTTTTCAGCACCCGTGCCATGTCCTCGGCACGGCGCACCTCGAACTCGTGCTCGGAATCGCCGTGGCTGCGGTAGGACAGCCATGCCGCCGATGTCACCGCGGCAATCACCAGCACGCAGGCGAACAGGCCGAACGCCTCGGCAAAATAGGGAAAACGTTCTCCGGCGGAGTCTTCCGGGTTCATCGGACGGGAGTGCCGGCTTTGCGCGCGGCACGATTTCTGATGTATTGGAATGGAAACGCCAGTCAGGCTACCACCACGGGCCCGATGCCGGAATTGTCGATACGATGTGGACGGTTGCCCCGCCGCTTTCATCCGCCGCTTTTATCCATCACCCGTTCCGGCAAAAGCAGCGGCGGATATTCCGCTTGCTGCACTGCAAATCGGCGGGATGAATCGTTCAGGGCTGTTTCAACAGACGAAGATAGCCCCTCCAGCACAGCCACCCGAGCACCAGCGAGCCGGCCATGCCGCAGGCCAGCAGTAGCGCGCTGCCGGACAACAGCGGCGACACCACGCCGGCCGCCACGCCGGCAAAAAAACTGTGGGCAAAACCCTGCAGCGACGACGCCATGCCGCGCAGCTTCGGATACAGGTCCAGCGCGAGCAGCGTCACGCTGGGCATCGCGAGAGCCATGCCGGCCGTGTAGATCATCACCGGCAGGACGGTCCAGGGCAGGGCCGGCGGGAACAGGGCGCAGTAGACGATGTTGACGAGGGCCGCGATGGCCATGACGAGGTAACCCGTGGACACGGTCTGCAGGGCCGTCCGGCGTCCGGCGAGCCGCCCCGACAGGTAGGCGCCGAACATCACGCCGCCGATGCCGGGCACGAACAGCCAGGCAAAGTCGCTCTCGCCCAGGCCGAGCAGATCGTAAATCACCGCGGGCGCGGACACCACGTAGAGAAAGAAGCCGGAAAAATTCATGGCCACCAGCAGGCACAGCAGCACCAGCTTCGGGTCGCCGCCAAGCCGCAGATAGCTGCGCAGCAGCGGCGCGGCGGCGAAAGGCTGGCGCGCCGGGACCGGGTGCGTTTCCGGCAGGCGGCGCAGGCAGGCCAGCAGCAGCAGCGCGCCGTACCCCGCGAGAAACCAGAAAATGGCGCGCCAGCCGAACGCCAGCTGCAGCCAGCCGCCGATCACCGGCGCAATCGCCGGCGCGATGCCGAAAATCATCGTCACCAGCGACATCAGGCGCTGCGCCTCGTGGCCGGCGAAACTGTCGCGGATGATGGCGCGCCCGACGATGATGCCGGCGCCGGCCGCCAGCCCCTGAACGGCCCGCCAGAACAGCAGTTGCGGCAGGCTGGTGGACAGCGCGCAGCCCGCGGCGGCGATGACGTACAGCAACAGGCTCGCCAGAATCACCGGCCGGCGCCCGAAGGAATCGGACAGCGTGCCGTGGAACAGCGTCATCAGCGCCACGGTGAACAGGTAGAGGCTCAGCGTCTGCTGCAGTTGCGCCGGCGTCACCCGCAGATCGCTGCCGATGTGCGGAAACGACGGCAGATAGGTGTCGATGGTGAAGGGGCCGATCATCGCCAGCGCAGCGAGGATCACCGCCAGCAGCGGCAGCGTGATCGGCGCGGCGTGCCGCGGCGTTTCAGTCATTGAGAATTTCCGGATGGTGTTGCCGAAGACGGGTCACGTGCGCCGCGCGGGCTGGAAGCGGCGTTGCGCCATGACGCGGGGATCATAACGGAAGCGGGCGGCGGGCTTGGCGCCGGCCGGCGGCGCGGATTACGGGATAAATTATAAGTTGTTGATTTTATTGAGTTTTATAATTCTTCGCAGGCAATGGCTCCGCCACTTTCGGCGGCAACGGGTGGCAGCACGCGGGGATCGTCATGATGCCTGAATACAGGACGGACACATCGCGACAGTGCCGCGCATGGTTCGACGAGAGGAAACGATGTGATCCGTTGGCTTTTGGATATTTCATGTTGCCGGGAAGAAAAACGACTCTGGAATTCCCAGGATTCAGTGGACACGCTTGCGATCCCGTTTAGCCGCCGCTTCGAACTCCTCCGGGCTAACACCACCTAAGTAGCTGTGGCGACGTGCTCGATTGTAAAACGATTCGATATAGTCGGAGATATCCATCCGGGCGATCTCCCGGTTCTTGTAGATTCGTTTTTTGATACGCTCTTTCTTCAGGCTGCCGAAGAAAGACTCGGCAACCGCATTGTCCCAGCAATTGCCCCGTCGACTCATGCTGGGCTCCAAGTGATTGGTTCGGCAAAAGCGTCGCCAGTCGTCGCTACCGTACTGCGACCCCTGGTCGGAGTGAATGATGGCTGGATCCGGATGCCTTAGTCGCATGGCCATCATTACGGCATCAAGGACAAGTTCGCGACCTATCGTCGGCTTCGTAGACCATCCAATGATTTTGCGAGAGAAAAGATCCATCACGACGGCAAGGTAGAGCCATCCCCGCCACGTTCGAATATAGGTAATATCCGTCACCCAAGACTTATTGGGGCTGGAAACATTGAAATTTCTCTCCAGGACATTTGGCGTTAGCGCCGGTGGTTTCGTTGTAGTGGACTATCTGGTGCGATAGCCGTAGCGTGCGCGGATGTCATTGATGCGCATGAGCCGCGCAACGCGATGCTTGCTGCAAATCTCTCCGGCTTCACGCAAGTCGAGGAACACGCGCGGTGCGCCGTAAACCCCGTGACTTGCCACGAATGACACACGAATCAAACGCAGGAGCCTGACATCCTCCTGCGCACGACGGGAAACCGGGGCTCGCAGCCACTCATAATAGCCACTGCGGGCCACTCCAAGCAATCGGCACATCGATTCAATACTATGGAGATGCTGGTTCGCCTTGATGAACTCATAAATGCGGAGAACCTTCCTGGAATTCACCCGTGTAGTGACCATGAACGTTCCTTATGAATTTCTCAATTCATGCTAACGTGTGTCCACTAAATCTTGGGAATTCCAGAGTCGATTTCTTTCCCATCGCACTCTCCCGTTCTCTATAAACCCAGCACCAGTTGATCCGCCGGATCAGCACTACCGCGCCGGGCACGCCGCCCTCACCGCTTCGGCATCACCCGCCTGCCCAGCGCGGCTTCCACCTGTTAATTAAGTAGGATCAGTGTGATCTTACCCACGAATCATGCGGTCGATGAGATGCAAGAAGTTTCGTGAAGGAAACCTCAGAACAAAACCTGGATTCCGGCTTGCGCCGGAATGACAGGTCGTGAAGCAAGCGTCAGCCGTTCACCGTCAGCTTTTGCCGGTGCCTGCCGGTGCCTCCATTCGTCATGCCTGCACGCTGCGAAGGAAGTTCCCTTGAGGGAAAGCCGCCGTTTTTATTGTCCGCTTGTTACTGCCAGCGCCTGGTATCGATGATCATCCGCGATCCCTGCGGCGGAATCAGGTTGTTTTTTGTCCGCTGGCAGTGTTGCAAAAATATTCAATAAAATCAATTACTTATATTATGTCTTCAAAGGCTTGAACCGCAGCCGCTTCGGCTTCGCCCCTTCCTCGCCCAGCCGCTTCCTCTTGTCGGCCTCGTATTCCTGGTAGTTGCCGCTGAAGAACACCACCTGCGATTCGCCTTCGAAAGCGAGGATGTGCGTGGCGATGCGGTCGAGGAACCAGCGGTCGTGCGAGATCACCAGCACGCAGCCGGCGAATTCGAGCAGCGCGTCTTCGAGCGCGCGCAGCGTCTCGACGTCGAGGTCGTTCGACGGTTCGTCGAGC
>CAZHJU010000032.1:0-4781 GCA_964533495.1 uncultured Bordetella sp.
CCGCCGCATCGCGGTACTTGGCATTGGCAGTTGCCGCCAGCGAAGCGCTGCTGACGCCGTGGAAGCCGTGGGTGAAGGACACGATGTTGCTGCGTCCCTTGACCAGGCGCGCCAGCTTCAGCGACGCCTCCACGGCATTGGTGCCGGTGGGGCCCGGGAACTGCAGCTTGTAGTTCATGCCGCGCGGCCTGAGGATGATGCGCTCGAAGGCTTCCAGCATCTCCTTCTTCGCGACGGTGGCCATGTCGAGGCCGTGGATCACGCCGTCCGACTCGAGGTAGTTCAGCAGCTCCTGCTTGATCACCGGGTTGTTGTGCCCGTAATTGAGCGTGCCGGCGCCCGCGAAAAAATCGATGTAGCTGTTGTTGGCCTCGTCGATCAGCTTCGATCCCCGCGCCTTGTCGAATATCGTGGGGAAGGAACGGATGTAGCCGCGCACTTCCGATTCCATGCGGTCGAAAATTTTCAGGCTCATGGTCTGGTTCTCCTCTGCCCTGTTTGTCCAGTCCGGCTCATGTCACCATGGGCCGATGGAAATCAGCATCTCGGGCTCGTGATGCGGATCCTGGAAGTCCTCCTTGGAAAAAAAGCTGCGCTCGGCGCAGCGCGCGTTCAAGCGTGTTGCCAGTGTTTCAAATACCCGCCGCGAGGCGGCATTCGAAGGGGTTACCGTGGTTTCCAGCCGGTTGCAGCCGGCCAGCGCCGGCCGCGCCAGCAGGTGTTCGAGCATTTGCAGTGCCAGGCCCCGGCCGCGCGCCGCGGGCGCCACGGCGACCTGCCAGACGAACACGGTGTCGGCCCGGGCCGGCGGGCGGTAGGCGGAAACGAAGCCCGCGGGTTCGGCATCCTGCTCCGCGAGCACGCAGCTGTCCGCATGGTGGGCGCACAGCAGCAGGTAGGCGTACGGGGAATTCAGGTCCAGCGGCGGGCAGGCGCGGACCAGCCTGTGGATGGCCGCGCCGTCGGTAATGCGGGGTTCTCGTAGAAGAGAGGAATTTGACGACGCTGGCGCCACTCGTGATGCAGTGGACAGCGTTTTCACCTATATGTCTTTTAAAACAAAGAGTTAAGTTGACGATGGGAATTTTTACAGGACGTCTACTATAATAGACTTCAGCCTTGAGGTCAAACCGTATCTCCCTTTATATTCAATGAGTTAGATATTAATTTTTTAATTTCCGGAGCTTTTTCCACGATGTTGAGCGATCAGGCCCTGCTGCAATCCTTCACTCTCTTCTTCGCCCTTCTCAACCCCTTCCTGTTGAGTATCTATCTCCTTGATTTGATTACGGATCTCAAAACCCCGGTGTTCACCGGGGTGCTGGTTCGCGCCTCCCTGATCAGCGGCATGGTGTTCTGGCTGTTCGCCTGGGGCGGCGAAGCCATCTTTACCAATTACCTGCAGGTCAGCTTCGCCTCCTTCCAGCTCTTCGGCGGCATCATTTTCCTGATGATCGGCATCCGCTTCGTGTTCAGCGGCGTGGACGCCATCCGCGCCACCCGCGGCGCCCCGGAGCACCTCGCCGGCTCGGTGGCGATGCCCTTCCTGATCGGCCCGGGCACGGTCAGCGCCGCGGTGGTCATCGGCTCCCGCCACGACATCGCCATCTCCGGACTGGTCATTTTCGGCACGCTGACGCTGACCATGACCCTGGTGGTCGCGCTGAAGCTGGCCCACGACTACGTCAAGGAACGCAACGCGCGGCTGATCGACCGCTACATGGAAGTCGTGGGCCGGATCTCGGCGCTGCTGATCGGCACCATCGCCGTGGAAATGATCATGATCGGCGGCGGCAGCTGGCTGCGCGAAATCAGTGCAAAACTCTGACGGGAAACCCCTCAGCCGCCCAGCACACGGGCACGGATCGCCTGCCGGGCGGGCAATGCGCCGCGGACCAGCCGGACATGGCGGATCCCCGCCTGCTGCAGGCATTTCGACTTGAAGCCGGGCGCCGCCGACAGCACCGCCGGCGGTTCCGCGTCGAGCAGGTCCACCGCGACCAGCGGCTGCATGACCTTGCCGCAGACCACGAAATCGACGCTGTGCTGCAGCAGCTGGCGCCGCTGCTCGCGTCCGGCATCGCCTGCCGGCAGGTCGAGCAGATCGGCCAGCGCCACGTTGGCCAAGATTTCATGATCGTGCAGGCCCTGCTTCAGCAACAGGTAAACCAGGGTCTGCCCGGCATCGAGCAGGCGTTCGCGCCGCCGGTATTCCGGCATGACTCCGGGAACGACGGGCGCGGCAGCCCCATCCCCGTCCTTCGCCAGTTGCTCCCAGCGCATGCCCGACAGTTCCTCCCTCTGCGCCAGCTTGCGGCGGTAGTTCCACCACAGCACGGGAATCGTGATGAAGGGCGCGAGGATCAGCAGGTACCAGAAAGCAACCATGACAGCCTTTCGGGCGGGAAAAAGGGCGGGAAAAACGAAAGCCGGCAGCCGCCGGCCGTTCACGGTCAGCCCTGCGCAGGCCGGCGCAGGCGCAGGCGCCGCCGGTCCAGCCACCAGGCGAACACCGGCAGCATCAGGAAACCGCCGGGCATCACCACCAGCACCAGGTACGGGCTCAGCCGCGACAGGCGCCCGAAATGGCCGCGCAGCTCGGCGCGCTCCTCCGGGGTCCAGCGCTGGCCGTTGCGCTGCTTCATCAGGATCGGCATCAGGCCGCGGGCCTGCTGCAGTTCGCCGATCAGGAAGTCCTTCTCGCGCTGGGTCAGGCTGCGGACCGAATGATAGGTGCGACGTACCCGGTAGGTGATGATCTGGAGCGGCGGCATCGCACTGCGCAAACGGCGGAATTCACTGGATTCAGGAGACCGCCTGATAATAAAGGTTTTGCGGATGATTTGCCTGCGCGAAAAAGAACCATCTTTCCGCCACCAGACCGCCGAACTGCAGCAGCACCGCCAGCCACAGCAGCGGCGGCGAGGCCAGCGCCAGGCCGCCGGCCAGCAGCAGCGCCGGCAACACAAAGCCGGCAAGGATGAACAACCACTTCACCGCCCGCAGCGTGCCCGGCCCCCGGCCGTGGAAAAACTCCCGGGTATTGAAGGAGCCGCCCATGAAGCCCTGGGCCTTCTGCCGCACCCGCGGATGTTTGATCCCGATCGCGGTCTGCAGGGTGGAACGCGGCTTCAGCCGCGCGTTGCGCCACAGCGAGGCCGCGCGCCCGACGAGGGCGGCCACGGTCAGGGCCACCGCCCAGGCGCCGACGGCTTCCGCCGGCGGCTCACCCAGCGCGCCGGCCAGCGCCGCCAGCAGCGCGACGCCCGAGGCGCTGCCGATCAGCGTGAAATTCACCAGCGTCAGCGGCGTCGCCCACTCCTGCAGGAAACGGATGCAGGCGTAGATCATGGCGGTGCAGAGGAACAGCGTCAGGCACAGCGCCGCGGCCGCCCCGCCGATCCACAGGCTGCCGGGCGAGCCCTGCCAGTGCGCCCAGCCGTAGGCCGCAACCGCTGCCATGAAGGCCGGCAGCACGATCACTTCGCGCGACAGCCAGGACGTGCGCCACATCGCCGCCGCGCGCCAGGCGCGCTCGGGGTGCCCGAGGTGGAAAAACGACGCCAGTAGCCCTGCCGCCAGCAGCAGGAGCGCGAGCGCGCAGCCCGCGACATAGAGCGTCGCCGAGGGCGCGGCGAGCAGCCCCGCCTTCGCACGTGCCTCGACCACGAACAGGCCCAGCACCAGGCCCTGCCCCAAGCCGATCAGCGTGGTCAGGAAAATTACGGAAAAAGCGGGATTCATGGCGAATAGCGATGAACGATGAGTGATGAACGATGAACGCAACCGGGACGACGGTCGGGATCCGCCCTCGAACTGACGTCCACCACCCGGCGCACCGCGACTACCATGACGTCACGTCGTCGAGCGACGGATCGCGTACGCCGGGTTTCGGCAGGCGACCGTCGATTTTCAGCGGATTGTCGGCGCGTTCCAGCTCGTCCTCGTGGATGCGCATTTCCGTTTTCCGCCGCGGCAGGTAGTGATTGGCCGGCCGGGTGCCCCACTCCGGCATCAGCGTGTAGCCCGCGGCCTCGCGGATCGCCTTCGACACCACCGACTCTTCGTCGTGGATGTCGCCGTAGAGCCGCGCGCTGGTCGGGCAGGCCAGCACGCAGGCCGGCTTGCGCTCGGCTTCCGGCAGCTTCGTATCGGTGATGCGGTCGACGCAGAGCGTGCATTTCTTCATCACCTTCTGGTGCTCGTCGATCTCGCGCACGCCGTAGGGGCAGGCCCATGAACAGTACTTGCAGCCGATGCACTTGTCGTAGTCGACCAGCACGATGCCGTCTTCCGGACGCTTGTAGCTGGCGCCGGTCGGGCACACCGGCACGCAGGGCGGATCCTCGCAGTGCAGGCAGGACTTCGGGAAATGCACGGTCTGCGTGTTCGGAAACTCGCCGACCTCGAAGGTCTGCACGCGGTTGAAGAAGGTGCCGGTCGGGTCGCGGTCGTACGGCTTGTCGTCGGACATGAAGCCCGCCGCGCCCGAAGTATTCCATTCCTTGCAACTGGTCACGCAGGCATGGCAGCCGACGCAGACGTTGAGGTCGATGACCAACGCGAGCTGGGTCATCGCGAGCACTCCCGCTGATCGAGCCGGGTCATTTGAATTCCCCCTTGCCGGCGACGAAAGCCTGCCACAGCCGGCGCACGGAACCGGTGCCCGGCGCCGCGGGCAGCGGCGCGAACTGCGGCCAGCTTTCCGCCGGCTCATCGGCCGCGGCCTTGCGGATGCGCACGCGTACGTCGTACCAGCCCGCCTGCCCGGTCACCGGATC
>CAZHJU010000032.1:4791-29300 GCA_964533495.1 uncultured Bordetella sp.
CGGACGAGCGGTGAGGCTCTGGCCGTGGCTCGCCGCGCTGGTCGGGTTCTGGTTGCTGGCGGCGGCGCTGCTCCCCGTCGTGCAGGACGAGGCCTACTACGCGCTCTGGGGACAGGCGCCGGCCTTCGGCAGCCGGCAGTTCCTCGGCAATCACGTGGTTCAGCAGGAAACCGCGCTGCGCCTCGTTGGCATCCGGCGCGAGGCGCCATGCCCCCTGTGCCTTGCCGATGGCATTCCAGGTCCACACCGTGCCCGGCTCCACCGCCTCGCTGACCCGGCACTGGCAGCGCACCTTGCCGTGCATCGACTCGACCCAGATCCAGTCGTCGTCGGCGATACCGTGGGTGGATGCCGTTTTTTCATTTAAAAACAAGTAGTTATGAGTATGTATCTGGCGCAGCCAGGCGTTCTGCGAATCCCAGGAGTGGTACATCGCCATCGGACGCTGCGTGATCGCGGCCAGCGGATACTGCGCGGCGTTGGTGGCCTGCACTTCCAGCGGCGCATAGTAAAACGGCAACGGATCGCAGTACGTCATCAGGCGCTGGCGCAGGTGTTCCGGCGGCCGCCGCCGCGACGGCCCGCGCCCTTCGGCGGCCATGCGGAATTTCTGCAGCACCTCGGAATAGATCTGGATCACGATGGGGTCGGTGTAGCGGCGCACCCGCGTGCGCTGCGCCCACTCGTGATAACCCTGGTTCCAGTTGCGCATGTACTGGTAAGAGCGCGGCAGTTCGTGGTGGAACACGCAGTTGTTCTTTTCGTACATCTCCCATTGCCGCGGATTCGGCTCGCCGACCATCGACTTCTCGCCGCCGCGGCCGCGCCAGCCGGCGAGAAAGCCGATGCCCGAGCCCGGCTCGGTCTCAAAATTGGTGATGAAATCCGGATAGTCGCGGAACTTGCGCGCGCCGTCCTTGTGGACGAAGGCCGGCAGCTTCAGCCGCGTGCCGAGTTCGATCAGCACTTCCTGGAAGGGCTTGCACTCGCCCTTCGGCGGCACCACCGGGATGCGCACCGAATCCACCGGGCCGTCGAATTCCGAGATCGGCCGGTCGAGCATCGACATCACGTCGTGGCGCTCCAGGTACGTCGTGTCCGGCAGCACGAGATCGGCGAAGGCCGTCATCTCCGACTGGAAGGCGTCGCAGACGATCAGGAACGGGATCTTGTATTCGCCCCGCTCGTCGCGGTCGTTGAGCATCCTGCGCACCTCGACGGTGTTCATCGTCGAGTTCCAGGCCATGTTGGCCATGAAGATCATCAGCGTGTCGATGCGGTACGGATCGCCGCGCCAGGCGTTGGTGATCACGTTGTGCATCATGCCGTGCACCGCCAGCGGGTATTCCCAGGAGAAGGCCTTGTCGATGCGCACCGGGCCGCCGTCGGCGTCGACGCTGAGGTCGTCCGGCCCCGCCGGCCAGCCCAGCGCTAGCCCGGCGAGCGGCGTGTCCGGCTGCACCGCTTCCGGCCCCTTCGGCGGCTTCGCCATCGGCGGAATCGCCCGCGGGAACGGCGCCTTGTGGCGGAAACCGCCGGGGCGGTCGATGGTGCCCAGCACCGACATCAGCACCGCCAGCGCGCGCACCGTCTGGAAGCCGTTGGAATGCGCGGCCAGCCCGCGCATCGCGTGAAAGGCCACCGGATTGCCGGTGACCGTGTCGTGCTCCTGCCCCCAGGAATCGGTCCAGGCAATCGGCAACTCGATCTTCTGGTCGCGCGCGGTGATGCCCATCTCGTGCGCGAGGCGGCGGATGCGCGCCGCCGGAATGCCGGTGACGCCTTCCGCCCACTCCGGCGTGTATTCCTTCACCCGCTCCAGCAGCAGTTGGAAGGCCGGTTTCACCAGCGTGCCGTCGGCGAGTTTGTATGCGCCGAGCAGCGCCGGATCGGCGCCGGGCGTGTGGTCGGGCACCGCACGGCCGCCGAGGCGGTCCCACCACAGCTGGTCGTGGCGGTGCTCCGGGTTGTCGCCCCTCGGCGCCTCGCCCGAAGTCACCGGCATGCCGTGTGCCGCGCTGGCCGGATCGACGTTGATCAGGCAGCCGGCGTTGGTGTAGCGCGCGAGAAAGGCACGGTCGTAGAGGCCGGTCTCGAGGATCTCGTGCGTCAACGCCAGCAGCAGCGCGCCGTCGGTGCCGGGACGGATCGGCACCCACTCGTCGGCAATCGCCGAATAGCCGGTGCGCACCGGATTGACCGAGATGAAACGCCCGCCGCGGCGCTTGAATTTCGAGATCGCGATTTTCAGCGGGTTGGAATGATGGTCCTCGGCCGTGCCGATCATCACGAACAGCTTCGCGCGGTCGAGGTCCGGGCCGCCGAACTCCCAGAAGCTGCCGCCGATGGTGTAGATCATGCCGGCGGCCATGTTGACCGAGCAGAAGCCGCCGTGGGCCGCGTAGTTCGGCGTGCCGAACTGGCGCGCGAACATGCCGGTCAGCGCCTGCATCTGGTCGCGGCCGGTGAACAGCGCGAATTTCTTCGGATCGGTCGAGCGGATTTTGCACAGGCGCTCTTCCATCATGGCGAAAGCCTCGTCCCAGCCGATCGACTCGAACTCGCCGGCGCCGCGCTCGGCGCCCGCCTTGCGCCGCAGCGGCCGCGTCAGCCGCGCCGGCGAATACTGCTTCATGATGCCCGAGGCGCCCTTGGCGCAGATCACGCCCTTGTTCAGCGGATGCTCGGGATTGCCCTCGATGTAGCGGACCTCGCCATTCTTCAGATGCACGCGGATGCCGCAGCGGCAGGCGCACATGTAACAAGTGGTATTGCGGGTTTCGGCGACTGCGGGCGGACTTTCGAGGGGTGCATTCATGTCGCGGGCATCGCATTCGGGCAGGTGCCCGATTGTAGGCGCGGCGGCCCCCGCCCTGCGTCGAAATTATTTATGGGGCCATGACTTATGAAGCCATTACTTATGAGCCCATTAGTACCGCAATCTCAGGCCGGCTTGCGGTCCATCCACTTGCTGACCTCCGGCATCCGCCATTCCCGCAGCCGCGCGATCATGCGCGTCGGCTCGTCCTCGACGACGATCATGTCGCGGTGCTCGGCGCGGACGAAACGCTCGGCCACCGCGTGGTCGAGAAAATCGCGGAGGCTGTCGAAAAAACCCGCCGCGTTGTAGAAGCCGCAGGCCTTGCGCTGCAACCCCAGCTGGTTCAGCGTCAGCATCTCGAAGATTTCGTCCAGCGTGCCCATGCCGCCCGGCAGCGCGACGAAAGCGTCGGAGATCTCCGCCATCATGACCTTGCGTTCGTGCATCGAATCGACCACGTGCAGCTCGCTGAGTCCCGTGTGCACCACCTCGCGCTCGAGCAGCTTACGCGGTGTGACGCCGGTCACATGGGCGCCGGCCTCGAGCGCCGCCTGCCCCACCACGCCCATCAACCCGATATTGCCGCCGCCGTAGACGATGCGAAGGCCGGCGCCCGCCAGCGCCCTGACCAGCGACCGCGTCGCTTCGGCATAGACCGGATCGCCTCCCGTGTTGGAACCGCAGAAAATGCAGATGCTTTGCATGGAAACCGCCACTCCCCGATGAACTTTTTACGGACGCACGATTCTAGTGCATGGACAGCCATTCCGTTATCAGCCTTAACCCCAAACCCGCCGCCGCCACGTTTGAAGCAACAATCCCGCCCCAAGCCCCCTCTCCCCGCCGGCCGGCGGGGAGAGGGCCGGGGTGAGGGGCAACTACCAGACCAACAAGGAACCCACATGACCCCGCTCACCCGCTCCATCGCCGCAGCAGCCGTCCTCGCCACCCTGCTCCCCGCCGCCGCCCTCGCCGCCGACAGCGGCACCGCGCTGACCATCTACAGCAGCACCCGTCCCGGCGCGATCCCGCCGGAACTGCTGCGCGGCACCCTCGGCGGCGCGGCGATCCCCGGCTACGCGATGGTGCGCCAGCAGCGCGAACTGCAGCTCGAACGCGGCCGCAACAGCGCGCGCTTCAGCGACGTCGCCGCGCTGATCGACCCAACCACCGTCAGCTTCGAATCCCTGACCGATCCCGCCGGCACCCGCGTGCTGGCGCAGAACTTCCAGTTCGATCTCGTCAACACGCAGAAACTGCTGGAGAAATACATCGACCGCCGCATCACCATTGACCAGGTGCGCGGCGGCGGCACCGAGTCCTTCGCCGGCACGCTGCTGTCCACCACCGGCGGTCTGGTGCTGAAGCTCGACGACGGCAGCATCCAGACCCTGCCCCACAACGCCGGCGTGCGCCTGCCGGAATTGCCCGGCGGCCTGATCACGCGGCCGACTCTGGTGTGGGACCTCGAAACCGGACGCGCCGGCAAACACGCGACCCGCGTGTCGTACCAGACCGGCGGCCTGACCTGGTGGGCCGACTACAACCTGACCTACCGCGAAGGTGCGAACGCCAACAGCTGTTCGCTCGACGTCGCCGCCTGGGTCAGCATCGTCAACCGCTCCGGCGCGTCCTACAGCGACGCGAAGCTGAAACTCGTCGCCGGCGACGTGCAGCGCGTGCAGCCGCCGGGCCGGGTGTATGCCGCGCCGGCCGCGCAGCGCGCGATGGCCGCGGAAATGAGCAACAAGGGTTTCGAGGAAAAGGCCTTCTTCGAATACCACCTCTACACGCTGGGCCGCCCGACCACGCTGCCCGACAACTCGACCCAGCAGCTCGAACTCTTCCCGGCAGCCCGCGCCGTGCCCTGCGAAAAAACGCTGGTCTACACCGGCGCCGCCGGCCTGCGCCCCTACGGCAGCCCCGCCACCGACCGCAACTACGGCATGCAGGGCAACAAAAAGGTCGACGTCTACCTCGGTTTCAAGAACGACAAGGAACAGAACATGGGCATGCCGCTGCCCGCCGGCCGCATCCGCGTCGCCAAGACCGACGACGCCGACGGCACGCTCGAATTCATCGGCGAGGACAGCATCGACCACACCCCGCGCAACGAACGGGTGCTGGTCAAGCTCGGCTCCGCCTTCGACGTCGTCGGCGAACGGCGGCAGGTCAGTTTCACGGTCGACAACGCGCGCAAGACCATGACCGAGGAAATCGAAGTGAAACTGCGCAACCAGAAAAAGGAAGCCGTCACGGTGATGGTCAAGGAAAATCTCTACCGCTGGACGAACTGGAACATCACGAACAAGACCCATGACTACCGCAAGGACGATGCGCGGACGGTGACGTTTCCGGTGAAGGTGGCGGCGGGGGCGGAGGCTGTTGTGCTGTACAGCGTGACTTATACCTGGTGAAACGGAGTTCGCGCGGGTGGTTGAGCGACGGTTTGGGGTAGCCTATGATGCGCACAATTCCGGTGCAGAATGTCAACTAAAAATGTCAACCAATACACGTTCAACCCCTTGATTTCAATCACCTGCTAGTCAAGGAATGCCAATGACCTTGCATGTCATTCATTTCATGTGTAGCATCAATCCGGACACACTGGCTGGACTGCAAAACGTCGCGCTCTCGGCTCTGAAAGAAGGGGCAACTGAGCTTGCCGTACACATATCGAGTGATGGAGGAGCCAACGACCAAGGGTTTGCTGCGTACCATTTCCTACGCTCACTCCCCGTTCCCGTTACGATGCACTGTATCGGTAACGTAGAGTCTATGGCTATCGTCATGTTCTTAGCCGGAGCTAAGCGGCTTATCGTCCCCCATGGCAAAGTCAAAGTTCACCCCATGCATTGGAGGTTCTTGACTGAGAATGTCGACCACGACCGCCTTTCCGAGTACGTCGCCAGCCTTGACTTCGATGCCAAGCGCTACGCAGACATCTTCGAAGAACGCACTCAAGGAGCTGGCAAGATCGTAGACGTCCGTTCCCATCTTGCTGGTAAAGCGGAACTCCTTGGGGCTGCCGCCGCCGTAGAAGCCAGAATAGCTACCGGCATTTCGGAAGCTGTAATTCCTGCAGCAGCAATTCGTTGGTGGGTATAGGTCACCGCCACTCATGACATTCTTCCCTTTTTGGCCGTCAGTGGCCGAACATAGCGCTCAATCGGACCTTCACCCCTAAGGCTGGCGAAGGCCGGTTAGCTCTAAGTTAATTCAAAATCTCTGCGAGAGATCTAACCCTCGCAACGCCACCTCCCCTTATGAGCCACCGAGCAACGCAGCTAAACTGGAGGCAGTCGACGAGCACTGTCTGAGCCCTCGCGTTGTTTGCGAGGGCGAGTTGCGCAGCCGCTGGGCTGCCCCCGGCGAAGTTGAGCTTGTTCAGCACTTGATTACCTGTTGCCGAACACCCATCCGGCGGATGGCGCCGCTCCGCGGCTTATCCGCCCTACGCTCCCTCCACCACCCCACCCCTGCTATACAATCCCCCCGTCATACCCACAAAAATCAGGGAGAACCACATGGGCATCGGCACCATAATCACCCTCGGCGTCGCCGCCGTATTGCTGGTCTACGGCGTCACGATCTACAACAGCCTGGTCCAGATCAAGCACAACGTCACCAAGGCCTGGGCCAACATCGACGTGCTGCTGAAGCAGCGCCACGACGAGCTGCCGAAGCTGGTCGAGACCTGCAAGCAGTACATGAAGTTCGAGCAGGACACGCTGGCGCGGGTCATCGAGGCGCGCTCGAAGGTGTTCTCGGCGCGCGAGGCGCAGAACATCCCCGCCCTCGGCGGCGCCGAAACCATGCTGCGCGGCGCGCTGGGCAATCTGTTCGCGCTGGCCGAGGCCTATCCCGACCTGAAGGCCAACGAGAACTTCCAGCAGCTGCAGACGCGGATTTCCACGCTGGAGAACGCCATCGCCGACCGCCGCGAGTTCTACAACGAGTCGGTCAACGTCAACAACGTGCGCATCGAGCAGTTTCCGGACGTGGTCGTCGCCCGGCTGCTGAACTTCCGGGAGGCGCAGCTGCTGCAATTCTCCGAGGAGGAGAAAAAGGACGTCGACGTCAAGCAGCTGTTCAATTCCTGAGCCGGCGCTGAACGGCACCGCAGCGCATGATCGGCCGCAGCCGCATGCACGGCCCGTGGTGGCTCACGGGCACCGCCCACGTCGTCATCCTGGCCGTCGCGGCGCAGATGGAATCCGCCGCGGCCTGGCCCTGGGCGCTGCTGGCGATGGCGGCGGTCAGCTTCTTCGCCTGGCTCGGCAACTACCGCCGCTACCGCCAGATCCACGACCTGCCGACCTCGAAGGTCTCCTCCGCCGCGCAGGGTTACGTCGAGCTGTTGGGCCGCGGCGAGCTGATCGACGGCACGCCGGTCATCAGCAAGCTCGGCCGCCGGCAATGCTGCTGGTACCGTTACATGGTCGAGGAGCGCAAGTCCGACGACAAGTGGCAGACCATCGACCAGGGCAGCAGCGTCGCCCATTTCATGCTGGTCGACGACACCGGGCAGTGCGTGGTGTCCCCGGAGGGCGCGGAAATCGTCACCAGCAACCACCGGACCTGGCACGAGGAACCCTACCGCCACACCGAATGGCTGCTGGTGCCCGGCGAAATCCTCTACGCGCTGGGCGAATTCGTCACCACCAGCGGCAACCTGCGCGAGGATGTCGAGGAACGCAGGGACATCGCCGCACTGATCGAGGACTGGAAACGCGATCGGCAGGCGCTGCATGAACGCTTCGACCTCAACCAGGACGGCACCATCGACATGCAGGAGTGGGAACTCGCGCGGATGCAGGCGAAGCGCGAAGTGCGGAAGCTCCGCAGCCAGATGGCGAAACGGCTGACCGAGGGCGTACACTTGCTGCGCAGGCCGAAGGACCGCCGCCTGTTCCTGCTCGCCAACGAAATGCCCGACACGCTGGGCCGGCGCTACTGGTGGTGGAGCGTGCTGCACCTCGCGGTGCTGGCCGGCTGCGGGACCGGCAGCCTGATCCTGTTCGGGTTTAAATAAATTATCAATAAAATCAAATACTTATGATTGAATCCTGGTTCCAGGGCCTCAACAGCCGCGGCTTCCACCGCCTGCACTACACCGACCGGGGCGATCCGGCGAATCCGCGGGTGGCGATCTGCGTGCACGGCCTCACCCGCAACGGCCGCGACTTCGACGCGCTGGCCGCCGCGCTGCAGGACGAGCTGCGCGTGGTCTGCCCCGACGTGGCCGGCCGCGGCCGCAGCGACTGGCTGACGAACCCCGAGGACTACGCCTATCCGCAGTACATGGCCGATGCCGCGGCGCTGATCGCGCGCGTCACCGCCGCCGGCGCGCGCGAGATCTACTGGGTCGGCACCTCGATGGGCGGCATGCTCGGCATGCTGCTCGCCGCGAAGCCGGATACGCCGATCCGCCGTCTGGTGCTGAACGACGTCGGCACCGTGATCCCGAAGGAATCGATGGCGCGCATCGGCAGCTACGTCGGCAAGGCGCCGGATTTCGAATCCTTCGAGGCGCTGGAGCGTTACATCCGCAAGGTCTCGGCGCCCTTCGGCCCGCTGACCGATGCGCAGTGGCGGCATCTCGCGGAACACACGGCACGGCGCGACGACGCCGGCCGCTGGCAGCTCAACTACGATCCGGCGATCGCGCTGCCCTTCCGCAAGGCGATGGACCGCGACATCCTGCTGTGGAACCACTACGACGCGGTGACCTGCCCGACGCTGCTGCTGCGCGGCGCGGAATCCGACCTGCTGCCGCGCGAGGTCGCGCTGGACATGACCCTCCGCGGGCCGAAGCCGCGGCTCGTCGAGTTTCCCGGCATCGGCCACGCCCCGGCGCTGATGGCCGGGGACCAGATCCGCGCGGTGCGCGATTTCCTGCTGGCGCCGTGAAACGCCCGCCGCGGCATGCGCTGCCCCTGCTCGACGCCCTCGCCGAGAAACACATCGGCGAGGCGCAGGCGCGCGGCGAATTCGACGATCTGCCCGGCACCGGCGAGCCGCTGAATCTCGAAGACGATGCACTGGTGCCGGAGGAACTGCGGGCCGCCTGGCGCTTGCTGAAGAACGCCGGCTGCCTGCCGCCGGAACTGGAAACGCATGCCGAAATCCGCGATATCGAAGCCCTGCTGCGCGCCGCCGGCGATGAGGACGAACACGGCCGGCTGCTCGCCCGCCTGCGTTTCCTGCTGCTGCGCGCGCCGCTGGGCCGCCGCGGCGGCCTGCGAGTCGAGGCGGATTACGCCGGAAAAATCGCGGACCGGCTCGGGCGCGGAGGCTGAACGTCCGTCACCGTCAGGCCGGATCGTCCCGCAGCGCCTGCGCCATCGCCTGCAGCAACGCCTCCGGTTCCTGAGCACCGGACACGCCGATCCTGCGGTTGAAAATGAAAAAGGGCACGCCCCCGATGCCCACCTGCCGCACCTCGACGTCAGCGCCGCGGATCAGATCGGCATCGGCGTCGGTGGCGAGATAGGCCATCGTTTCCGCGCAGTCGAGCCCGGCCTGTGCCGCGCATTCCGCCAGCGTCGCATCGTCGGTCAGGTTCGCGCCCTCGATGAAGTAGGCGCGGAACAGCGCTTCGGCCATCGCATCCTGCCTGCCGGATTCGCCGGCCCGGTGCATCAGGCGGTGCGCCTTGACCGTGTTCGGCTGTACCTCGATCTTCCCGAACTGCATGTCGAGGCCGAGGGTCTTCCCGATCGCGGCCACGCGGCCGTAACGCGCGCTGTCCTTCTCGCCGAACTTGCGCAGGATGTAGTCCGCGCGCGCAATGCCCTGCGGCGGCAGGTCGGGATTCAACTGGAACGGCAGCCAGCGCACGGCCGGCGGTGTTTCATCGGGATGCAGTTCCGCGAACTGCTTTAGCGCGATTTCCAGCCTGCGCTTGCCGATGAAACACCAGGGTCAGACCACGTCGGAAACGATGTCGATGCTCAAACGCTTGTTCATGGTTGCTCCTTCAAAAAGCCGGCTTGTCCTCCCGGAACTTGATTCCGGAACTTATTGAGGCTTCCCCATCAGTCGGCAACGATTTCCCCGAAAGTCGTCGTCCCGGCGAAAGCCGGGACCCAGGGTGCGCTGGATTCCGGCTTTCGCAGGAATGACGGCCATCCTGTCGTGAATTCCAGGATATTAAAAAATAAGTGATTGATTTTATTGATATTTTTATCAACCCCGCAGCGCCGTCAGATCGAGCCGGCCGGCGAAGAAACCCGGCACCGATTTCAGGAACTTGTCACACTGCTGCGGATTCCAGCCGCCGAACAACGCGTTGCGGCGGAACTTGTCCTCGATCTCGGCGCGCGACAGCGGCTCCTGCGCGCCGCCGCGGATGTGCGGCTGGCGCTCCTCGAACACGCGGCCGTCCTTCAGCGTCATGCGCACGTGGCCGGTGTAGGCCTTCGGATAGGGGTTGTCCGGATCGACCACGTATTTGACTTTGCCCGCCAGCGCGAGGATGCGCTCGTCGCGCACGGTCTTCTCGGTGAAGGCCGCCAAGCCCGCGCCGCCGGTGACGAAGGCCACCGCGACGTTGAAGGGCGCGCTGAACTTGGCCGCGTAGTCGTTCGCCGGGCGCTGCTTCGCCGGCAGCGGGTCCCACAGCCGGTGCACGTAACCTTCGGCGGTCTCGCACAGCACGTCGGCGACGTCCTCGGCGGCGAAGCCCTGCTTCGCCAGCCGCAGCGCGCAATCGACGTAGGGCTGGTTCATGGTGCCGGTGGCATAGGGCTTGAAGGTGATGCGCGACATGTACCAGTCCTTGCCGAAATCGCGGGTCAGCACGTCGTAGTTGCCTTCGGCCGAACGGGCAAAAGCGTAGTACAGGCCGTGCGTGCCCTCGAACACCGTGCGCGGCCCGAGGAAACCCTGCTGCCCGAGGCGCGCCGCCTGGATGCCGACCTGCGCCGACCAGCCGGCGTGCAGGCGCTTGGTCCAGGCGCCTTCGGCGAGATACTCGATGATGCCGCTCGCCATGCTGCCGGCGATGCCCAGCGCGTCGACGGTCTGGCGCTGCGTGAGCTTCATGGCGCGCGCCACCGCCAGCGTCGCGCCCATCGCTCCCAGCACCGCGGTCGGGTGGAAGCCGGACTTGTGGATCGCCTTCGGAATCACCATCGACATGCGGCACAGCGTCTCGACGCCGGCGACGAAGCCGGCCAGCACGTCGCGGCCGTCGCAGCCGAAGCGCTCCGCCGCCGCCAGCACCGCCGGGCCGATCACCGTGCTCGAATGCACCGGGCCGCCCTCGAAGGTGTCGTCGAAATCCTCGCCGTGGGTCGCGGTGCCGTTGATCAGCGCCGCGGACTCCGCGGAAAAGGTCTGCGCGTGCCCGATCGCCGTGCAGGGGCCGCCGGCATCGACGCCGGCCACCACCGCCTTCACGTAGTCGGTGCCGCGCGCGGCGACGCAGAGGCCGACGACGTCGATCAGCAGTTCCTCGGCGCGGGCGCGGACCTCGGCCGGCAGTTGTTCGACGGTCAGCGCCGCGGTCTGGGCGGCGAGTTTTTCGGCAATGGCGATTTCGGGAAGTTTTGCGGTGCTCATCGTTTTGTCAGTCGTCAAAGAAAAAGCGGGGGCTGCACACCCCCGCCGGATGGACCCCGTCGCCGGGATTCGTCATGCCCGCGGATCAGCGCACGACCTTGGCGCCGGCCTCCTTCAGGATGCCGCGCATCTGGTCAGTGTAGCTGTCGAAGAACTTCGCCAGCTCGGCCGACTTCATGTAGCCGTCCTGGAACTGCTGGTCGTCGAGGTACTTGCGCCAGGTGGCGGTCTTGGTCAGGCGCAGGAACAGGTCCTCGTAATAGGCGATCACGTCCGGCGCGACGCCCGAAGGCATCACGATGCCGCGCACCTGCTCCACGTTCGGAATGTTGAAGCCGGCTTCCTGGATCGTCGGCACATTGGGGAACCCGGGCAGGCGCTTGTCGGACACCTGCGCGATGACCCGCATGTTGCCGGCCTTGATGTGCTCGCCGGCTTCCTGCGGCTCGATCACCATCACGTTGACGTGGCCGCCGAGCAGCGCCGCGATGCGCTCGCCGCCGCCCGGGAAGGAGATGTAGGCCCAGTCGGCGCCGGTCGCCTTCATCAGCAGTTGGCGCACGACGTTGTCGCGGCTGGTCACCGAACCGCCCGACTGCTTGAGCGTCTTCGGCTTGGCCTTGGCCTCGTCGATGAAATCCTTCAGCGTCTTGTGCGGGGCGTCCGCCTTGACCGCGATCAGCGCCGGCTCCAGCACCAGGCGGACGACCGGGGTCATGTCCTTGACGGTGTACTTGGCTTCGGCGCGGGTCAGCGGGTTGGTCAGCCAGTTGCCGGTGAACACGGCGATGGCGTGGCTGTCGCCCTTTTTCTCGGCGACATAGGCCATCGCGCGCAGGCCGCCGCCGCCGTCGCGGTTGCTGACCTGGAAGCGCACCGGCGCCAGGTTTTCCTTTTCGAAGACCTGCGAGATGAAGCGCGCCAGCACGTCGGCGCCGCCGCCGGGGCCGGTGTGGACGATGAACTCGACCGGCTTGGTCGGCTTGAACTGGGCCCAGGCCGGCGCGGCCGCCAGCGCCGCGGCGCAGGCCGCGAGAATGATCGATGAACGCAATTTCATTGCTGCTTCCTCCTCGATGAACAACACAGGGAATTGCCCCGGTCCAGGGGTCAACCGTTCTCCTCAAGCGCCTTGATCCGCCATGAATTGACCTTCCGGAACAGCGGCAGGCACAGCAGGGCGACGGCCAAAAATAGCATTACCGCGGAAATCGGTCTAGACACGAGGATCGACAGGTCGCCGTTCGACATCATCAGCGACTGGCGCAGCGCGCGCTCCATCAGGTTGCCGAGCACCAGGCCGAGGATCAGCGGCGCCGACGGATAGTCGAGGCGCCGCATCACGTAGCCGAGCAGCCCGAATATCGCCAGCAGCGCGCAATCGAACAGGCTGCCCGACACCGTGTACACGCCGACCAGCGAAATGCCGAAGATGATCGGATACAGCAGGTACTCGCGGATCTTCAGGATCTGCGCGAACAGCGGAATCAGCGGCAGGTTGAGCACCAGCAGCATGACGTTGCCGACGTACATGCTGGCGACCAGTCCCCAGAACAGTTCCGGATTGTCCTGGATCATCAGCGGGCCGGGACGCAGCCCCCACAGGATGAAGGCGGCGAGCAGGATCGCCGTGGTGCCCGACCCCGGAATGCCCAGCGTCAGCAGCGGCACCATCGCGCCGCCGGTCTCCG
The DNA here is from genome assembly GCA_964533495.1 of uncultured Bordetella sp. GTDB lineage: Bacteria > Pseudomonadota > Gammaproteobacteria > Burkholderiales > SG8-41. The sequence goes on from CAZHJU010000032.1 coordinate 17,872, forward strand.
AATTGTTCGCCCCTTCGGGTGCCGCCACGCCTTCCGGCACGCCGGTGCCGAATTTCTCGGGATGCCTCGACACCGCCTTCTCGACGCCGTAGGAAATGAACGAGGCGATGGTCGAGCCGGCGCCCGGCAGCACGCCGATGATGAAGCCGATGACCGAGCCGTTGACGAAGGCGAAGCGGCAGGCTTTCAGTTCCTCCCGGTTCGGCAGCAGGTTGCGCAGGCCCTTCGGCACCGGCAGCAGCGTGCCCTCGCCGCGCTTCTCCATGTTGCCCAGGACCTCGCCCAGCGCGAACACGCCGATGGCGACCACGATGAAATCGACGCCGTCGAGCAGGTGCGTGGTGCCGAAGGTGAAACGCGCGCTGTCGCTGAACAGGTCGATGCCGATGCTGGCGATCCACAGGCCGACCAGCATCGCCAGCAGCGCCTTGATCATCGATGCGCCGGCGAGCAGCACGACCATCGCCAGGCCCAGCGACATCAGCGCGAAATATTCCGGCGAGCTGAAGGTCAGCGCGAATTTCGCCAGCGGCGGCGCCAGCAGCATCAGGCCGATTACGCCGAAGGTGCCGGCGACGAAGGACGAGATCGCGGCGATGCCCAGCGCCGCGCCGCCGCGGCCCTTGCGCGCCATCTGGTAGCCGTCGAGACAGGTCACCACCGAGGCCGATTCGCCGGGCACGTTGAGCAGGATCGCCGTGGTCGAGCCGCCGTACTTGGCGCCGTAATAGATGCCGGCGAGCATGATCACCGCGCTGGTCGGCGGCATGTTGAAGGTCAGCGGCAGCAACATCGCGATCGTCGCCGCCGGCCCGAGGCCCGGCAGCACGCCGATCACCGTGCCGAGGAAAACGCCGACAAAACACCAGAACAGGTTGAGCGGCTGCAGCGCAACCGCGAAACCGTGGCCAAGACCGATCAGCGCTTCCATGTCAGAATCCCAGCGGGCCGACCGGCAGGCTCAGGTCCAGCGCCAGCACGAACAGCAGGTGGAACACGACCGCGTTGCCAACGGCGGCGGCCACCGCGATTTTCAGCGGCTGGCGGTACATCACCGCCACCACGAACAGGGTCAGCAGCGCCAGCGCCAGCAGGAAGCCCAGCGGCTGCATCAACGCGACGGACGCCGCGAAACACGCCCAAGCCAGCAGCGCGCGGCCCACGCAACGCCAGTCGACCGGCGCGCCCGCCGCCGGCCTCATCGCGGCATTGAGCACCAGGGCCAGCGACAGCACCACCATCGCGATGCCGTACCAGAGCGGGAAAAATCCGGGGCCCGGCCCCTCCTCGCTCATGTAGTTCCAGCCGCGCGCCTCGATGATGACATAGACGCCCAGCGCGGCCAGCACCAGGCCGGACAGCACGTCCCCGTTCAGTCTCTTCATGCCCTGCTCCTCCTCCTGCGGGAAGCGGCAGCCCGGCGTCCGGTCCTGCCGCGGTTCCTGTGGTCTGGCCGGGTCAAACCCGGATCGTTGCGGATGCCGGGCGGCGGCACCGCGCCTCAGCCATCGACTCAGCCATCGATCTCGTAGCCTGCGGCGGCCAGGCTCGGCCGGAATTCCGGCGCGGTCAGCCGCCGCAGGAATTCGCGCGCCAGTTCGGGTTGCGCCGCGCGCGCGGCGATGCCCCCGGTGTAGACGGTTTTCATCTGGAATTCGTCCGGCAACGGGCCGACATGGGTCACCCCCGGGACCGGCAGGATTTCCGTGTTCTGGGTAATGCCCAGCTCGAAATGGCCGCCGCTCGCGGCCAGCCAGTGCATCGCCGCGTTGCCGTTGGGGAAAAACTGCATGCGGTCCTCGACCTGCGAAGCCACGCCCAGCCGCTCCATCAGCTTCATCACGATCTTGCCGGCGGTCGCCGTCGCCGGATCGGGACAGACGATGACGGACGCGGCGAGGATATTCGCGCGCAGGGCCTCCCGGTTGCGCACCTCCGGCAGCGGCGTGCCCGCGCGCACCGCGACGCCGGTGCCGACCTTGCCGATGTCGGTCACCGAGGACACGGCCACCAGCCCGCCGGAAACCAGATCCTGGATCAACTGCGCGCTGAGGATGATCGCGTCGACCGGCTCGCCGCCGACCATGCGCGCCTTCATCGCGCCGACCGCGCCGTACGCCGCCTCGACCTGGTGCCCGGTGTCGCGCCTGAAACCGGCGATCACCTGTTCGCAGACGGCCTGGGCCGCCCCGGCGCTCAGCACGCGCAATACCGCCATGACTTCTTCTCCTGCCAGTAGGGTTGGGGGAAAGCGTCGCATGTTACCAGCAACCCCCGGCCGTCTCCTATCCTTGGACCGGAACTTGCACGAGGCTTGCACCACGCCGGGACGTGACTTAGGCTCGATCCGGCATGAAACGCGTCCACAACGCCCGGCACGGCGCCGAAGCCCATCTGGTCCGCGGCTTCCTCGAATCCCACGGCATCGAGGCCGTGGTCCGCGGCGATCTGCTGGCGGGCGGCTGGGGCGAACTGCCGGTCGATCTCTGCGCGGTATGGGTGACGGACGACGCCGCCTTCGCCGAAGCCGACCGCCTGCTGCGGGATTTCCTCGGCGGCGCGCCGGCGCGCCTCCACGCCGCCGCCGGCTGGACCTGCCCGCATTGCCGGGAAACCCTCGAAGGCCAGTTCACAGCCTGCTGGCAGTGCGGGCGGGAGCGGCCGGTCTAGGCGAGACTGGCCGCCGCCGGTGAATAAGTAGGGGCAAGGCAAAAGGCAAGATACGAGGTCTTGCCTTTTGCCTTCGTGACCCGCCCGCTCAGGCTGTAATTTCCTGGCGCACTCTATCATCCCACCTCGCGCGGCGACCGCCGCGAAGCGATCTTCGAGGATGATCTAGGCGGGGCCGGCCGCCGCCGGCGTGTTCGGCCGGTCGGCGGCAATCTGCCCGTCGACCAGTTCGATGATGCGGTCGCAGCGCGCCGCCAGCCGCGGATCGTGGGTGACGATCAGCAGCGCGGTGCCGGAATCGCGATTGAAGCGGCGCAGCAGTCCGAAAATGCTGTCGCTGGTGCGGGTGTCGAGGTTGCCCGTCGGCTCGTCGGCCAGCACCAGCCGCGGGTCCAGCACCAGCGAGCGCGCGATCGCCACCCGCTGCTGCATGCCGCCGGACAGTTGCTGCGGCTTCTTGTCCATCGCCTCGGCAAGCCCGACGGCCTCGAGCAGCCCGGCCGCCCGCCGCCGGATCGCTTCCGGCCCGCCCCTCTCCTGCGGCCGCATCAGTCCCGGCAGCATGACGTTTTCCAGCGCGGTGAACGCCGGCAGCAGGTGATGGAACTGGAAAATGAATCCGAGCACCTCGTGCCGCGCCCGGGTGCGCCCGTCGTCGTCGAATGCCGTCACATCGCGCCCGGCCAGTTCGTAACGGCCGCCGGAAGCGGTCTCCAGCAGGCCCAGCGCGTTGAGCAGCGTGCTCTTGCCGGAACCGGAAGGCCCGATCAGCGCGGTGAACTCGCCGGGCATGATCTCGAGATCGATGCCGTGCAGCACCTCCTCGGCGTTGGGCAGGCCTTCGTTGTAGGTCTTGCGCAGGCCCTGCAGGCGGACGAGCGGCTGCGTCATCGCGTCAGCCCCGGATCGCCTGCGCCGGGTCGAGTCGCGCGGCATTGAGCGCCGGCAGCGCCGCGGCCAGCAGGCCGAGCAGCGTCGACGCCAGCACGACGATGCCGATCAGGCCGAAGTCGAAGGTCAGCGAAAACAGCGGCTCGCCTTCCGGGCTGCGCAGGATGCGGCTGAACAGCGCCACCAGCATCAGGCCCAGCCCGGAACCGAGCAGCGCGCCGGCGGCGCCGACGATCACTCCCTGCATCAGGAACACGGCGAGCATCTGCCGGCGCGTCGCGCCGACCGCGCGCAGGATGCCGATCTCCCGGCGCTTCTGCACCACCGACACCACCAGCACGCTGGCGATGCCCAGCGCGACGACGACGGTGATGAAGAAGCGGATCAGCAGCGTCATGATGTCCTGGTTCTTGATCGCGTTGAACACCTGGCTGTTGGTCTGGATCCAGCTTTCGATCAGCTGGCCCGACTGCCCGCGCAGCCGCGCCGCGACCTCGTCGGCCCGCATGATGTCGCGCACCGCGACATCGAGGTTGGTGATGCGGCCGGGAATGCCGAGCAGGCTCTGTGCCGCGCGCAGGTCGGTGTAGACGTAGCGCCGATTCAGTTCGCGCGAGCCGAGGTCGAGCAGCGCGCGGATGCGGAAAACCTCGCTGACGCCGGTCGCCGACTGCACGCGGAAGCGGTCGCCGAGCACCGCGCCGAGATCCTTCGCCAGCTCGATGCCGACCAGCGCGTCGCCGGGATCGAGCTGCAGCACGCCGGACTTGACCTTGTCGTCGAGGCGCACCACGCGCAGGTAGCGTTCGATCTCGGTGCCGACGATCACCACCGAGCGCGAGGCGTCCCCCTTGATGCCCAGCGCGGAACCCGAAGCCACCGGCGCGACGGCGATGACGCCCTCGGTCGTTTCGGTCGCGCGCGCCAGCACCGGCCAGCCGTCGATGGTGGTCAGCCGCTGCGGCCGCGCCTGCACCGAAGGCAGTCGCGGCGCTTCATCGCTGCCGGCGACCAGCGGCGACACGGTTTCCTCGGGCGGCTTCACCACGACGTGCGGCTGCGCACCGGTGACGCGCCGGATCAGGTCGCCCTGCGCGCCGGAGAGCACGGCGGTGATGAAAAAGATCACCGCGACGCCGATCGCCGCGCCGCCGATGATCAGCGCCGTCTGCATGCGTCCCTCGCGCAGGAAACGCAGCGCGACGGCAAGCTCGAAGCCGAAGCCGGTCATTCCCGGCCGCGCACGCGGGCGCCGACCTCGAGGTCGCGGGACAGGATCACCCGCTCGCCCGTGCGGAGGCCGTCGCCGATGACCACCCGGCCCCGCGTCTGCAGGCCGGTTTTCACCGGCACGCGCACCGCCCTGCCCTCGCGCTCGACCAGCACCCAGGGCGCGTCGGTCTGCAGTTCGCGGATCGCTTCCGCGGGCAGCATGATGGTGTTCTCCAGCAGCGGCCCCGGCACGTCGATCGCCACCGTCATGTCGGATTTCAGCGAGGCCGGCGGCTTCGGCACGTCGAGGCGCAGTTCCACCGTGCCGCGGCTGGCGTCGATGCCGGGCGAGATGTAGTTGACGACCGCCTCGAAACGTTCGCCGGGAAAGGCGTCGGCGGCGGCGGTCGCCACCGCGCCGGCCCGGATCAGCGGCAGGTTCTTTTCATCGACCTGCACGATCAGCCGCGCCGCGCCGTCGAGCGCCAGCGTCATCATGCGCCGGCCGGGCTGGGCGATGTCGCCGGGTTCGATCGCGCGCTCGAGCACGACGCCCGGAGCCGGCGCGCGGATCAGCGCCTGCGCCAGCTTCGCCTGCGCCTGCTGCAGCGCCGCTTCCGCCTCGACGAGCTGGCTCTGCGCCTGCTGCGCCTCGGCGCCGCCCGCCGCCTGCGCGCCGGACTGGGCGCGCGCGCCCGCCAGCGCGCTGCGTGCGACCTCGAGCTGGCGTTCGGCGTCGTCGACGCGCGACTGGCTGACGAAGCCCTTCGCCAGCAGATCGCGCGCGCGTTGCGCTTCGCGTTCGGCCAGCGCCAAGTTCGCCTGCGCCTGCTGTTGCGCCGCCACCGCCGTCGGCAGGGCCAGGGTCCGCACCGAACTGACGCGCGCCTGCGCCCGCCTCAGGGCCGCCTGCGCCTGTGCGACGGCCGCCTTCAGCTCGCGCTGTTCGAGCTCGACCAGCACCTCGCCGGCGGCGACGCGGGCGCCCTCGCGCACGCGCACGGTTTCGACGCGGCCGGTGATGGTCGCGCCGGCGTCGACCCGCGCCGGCGGCAGCACGCGGCCGCTGGCCACGACGCTGGTCTGGATGTCGGCCGCGGTCGCGGTGACGAACTGCACCGCCGGCGGTTTCGAGCGCGCGACGAGAACGAAAGCCGCCGCGACCAGCGCGATGGCGATGAACGGCAGGAAACGGCGCACGGGATGCCGGTTTGGAAAACGGCGTTCAGCGGCCGGCGAGGAAATCGCGGACGCCGCTTTCGTCGCGCAGCCGCCAGATGCGCGCGATGAACGTCTTCGTTTCCTCCGGCGTCGCCGCCTGCGAATAGCCGACCAGGCGCCGCGCCTTGTCTTCGAGCTCGGCGCGCGACAGCGTGTTGCCGGGATCGCCCTTGGGGGTGTCGACGCGGCATTCCAGGCTGCGGCCGTCCTTCGTTTGCACCGACACCCGGCCCAGCCAGCGCCGCGGATAGGCGCCGTCGACTTCCGCATCGAGAACCATGCTCACGCGATCGTGAAATTCACGTATCTCTTTGTTTATTAACGATTTTTCCGTGAAATCGGCAAGGGCGGCGCGGCCCAGCACCGCGATCTGCGCCAGCACGAAGCCCATCGAAAACTTCGACTGGTGGATGGTCTGCGGGTCGGTCACCGGCCCCAGCACGTCGATCGCGCCCTGGTGCACGTGCGCGGTGACCTTCGCGATGTCGTCCGCCTTCAGCCCGTGCTGCTGCATCAGCGCGAGCAGCGCATCGGCCGCCGGATGGGTATGGCGGCAGGAGGCGTGGAACTTGAACGAGGTCTCGGCGGTGGCCCAGCGCGTGCCGAGGCCGTCGGTCAGCCAGCGCTCGTCGGCGTCGCTCGACATGCCCGCGGCCATGCCCTGCCGGCCTTCGAAAATGGCGTGCGCGCCGGTGAAGCCGTCGCGCGCGATGTAGGCCGCCATCAGGCCGTCGGCGGCCGCCTTGGCGGTATGCAGTTGCTTCGAATCCGCCGCGTCGCGCAGGAACTCCCACAGGCCCGCGGCCATCGTGCCGGCGGAACCGAGGCAGTGCTGCATCTTCGCGCCGTCGAGCTTCAGCACGTGCGCGACGCCCGCCGCCGCCGCGAGCTTGCCCGCGGTGCCGGTGGTGTGGAATATCCTGTAGTGCGAGCGGCCGAGGAATTCGCCGACGCGCACGCCGCATTCGTAGCCGGCCACCGCCGCGGCGATCAGCGCCTTGCCGTCGGCCCCCACGTCCTGCGCCGCGGCCAGCACCGCCGGAAACACCACCGTGCCCGGATGCAGCACCGAACTGTTGTGCAGGTCGTCCTGCTCGACGAAATGCGAGGCCGCGCCGTTGACCAGCGCGGCGAAAAACGGCGAAGTGCGTTTGCGCGTGAGCAGGTTCTCGGCACGGCCGTCCTGCGGGCCCATCGCCGCGGCAAAGGCGTTGATCGTCTCCACCGGCCGCGCGCCCTTGCCCGCCAGCGCCGACGCGAACCAGTCGAGAAACAGCTCCTCGGTGCGGGCGACCACGGGCTGCGGGATGTCCTCGTAACGGATCGCCGCGAGGAAATGGCTGAGGACCTGCGACGGGCCCGCGGCGGCGGCGGCGGCGGATTTTTTGGCGGATGATTTTTGGGCGGACATTTGCATGATGGACTCCGGATGGTGCGCAAAAAGAGGCGCCATTTTAGAATGAAATCCGGAGGCCGGAATTCCGGGAATCCGCCCCGGCCGCACTATCGTTCCCGACATTGATCTGAATCAAAGCGCATCACCGCCCCCGAATCCCCGTTCGGGCACCGCAAACCCGAAGTCCACCGGAACCCGACCATGCCCAAACGCAAATCCATCCGCACCGACATCGCCTGGAGCGCCGTCGACCGCATCACCGTCAAGGGCCACGACCTGTGCAACGACATCCTCGGCAGGCTGTCGCTGGGCGACATGGCCTTCCTCGAAATGACCGACCGGCTGCCGACGCCGCGCGAATCGGTGATGTTCAACGCCATCGCGGTGACGCTGGTCGAGCACGGCCTGACGCCGAGTTCGATCGCCGCGCGCATGACCTACACCGGCGCGCCGGAGGCAATGCAGGCCGCCGTCGCCGCCGGCCTCTGCGGACTGGGCAGCGTCTTCGTCGGCAGCATGGAAACCGCGGCGCGCATGCTGCAGGAGGCCCTGCCCGATCCGGAGGCCGATGCCGACCTCGACGCGCTCGCGGCAGGGATCGTCGAAGGTTTCCGCGGCCGCAAACAGATCGTTCCCGGCATCGGCCACACGCTGCACAAGCCTGTCGACCCGCGCGCGCCGCGGCTGTTCCAGATCGCCGCCGAACAGGGTTACGACGGCCCCTACGTGAAACTGATGCGGAAGGTCGGCGAACAGGCCGAGAAGGCCTACGGCAAGTCGCTGCCGGTGAACGCCACCGGCGCCATCGGCGCCATCGCCAGCGAACTGCGGCTGCCGTGGAAAATCGTCCGCGGCATCGGCGTGCTGGCGCGCGCGATCGGCCTGGTCGGGCACATCCTCGAGGAAATGAAGAACCCGATGGCCTACGAAATCAAGCAGCGCGCGGAAGAGGAAGCCACGGCGCACCTGCGCGGCACATGAACGGTCACCGCGACAGCGATTCGGGCGCCCCGCCGCCCGCGCCCCGGAAAGCCGGCTGGGGGCAGGTCATGGCCACGATGTTCTGGGGCCTGCTGATGATCGGCAAAAAAGGCACCTGGGAGCGCGACGGCGCGACGCTGAGCTGGCGGCAGATCCTGGCCGGCGCGCTGCTGATGACCGCGCTGGTCATCGCGGTGCTGCTGCTGTTGGTGCGTTTCGCGACCCGTTGACACGGGCCGCCGCGAGTCGCGTCTGCTTCTGCGCCTGATTCTGTGCCTGCTTCTATGCCTGCTTCTGTGCGCTTCTGTGCCTACTTACTTCTGCGCCTCTTTCGCCGCGTCCTGGATTTTTTCGCCGGCCTGTTCGATTTTCCTGCCGGCTTCCTGCACCACGTTGTCGAGCGCCTTGCCGGCGCGCTCGGCGGGGCCTTCCTCTTTCTGGCAACCCGCGAGTCCCGCCAGCAGCAGGCCTGCGGCCAGCGCGGGGATCATCCGGCTCATCATTCCGTTCATGTAAATCTCCTTGTTCTCACATGGCATCGAGGGGTGGACGGCCAGTGTATCGCGGCCGGCGCCACGGTCAGCCGCGGGTCGACAGTATGAACCGCGGAATCACGCCCAGCCGGCGATAGCGCCGCAGCGCCGCCGGCGGCAGTTTCGCCACGTTGCGCACCGTCCGCCGGCAGCCGGCATCCCCGCAGTTGCAGCGCATCGTCCACACGTCGTCCGCGCCGAGCAGCGTCGAGTAGTCATGGGTGACCTCCTCGCCGGCAGCGACCGGCCGGATCGCGACCAGCTTCAGGCCGCGCGCGTCCTTGACGATGCCGGCATTCGGATTGCAGGCGTGGTTGGCGTACGCGCCGATCCCGCCCTCGGGATCGAGGTAACGGTCGGCGTCGAAACGGAAACAGTTCTCGCCGCGGCGGGTGTTGCCGCGCTGCCAGTAGGCCCAGACGGCGTCGGCGGCGACGATGCGGCCGCGGATGCGGCAGACGGTGGCGCCGCGCCTGAAATCGCGCAACGCGACGATGCCCCTGCCGTTGCGCACCGGGCGCACGGCGAGGTCCCTGCGTGTGTTCATCGAAAGACGCTCCGGAAATTCATGTGGGGATCTGGAACGGGAATGTCGCCCGCCTTCGCCGGCCAGGCCCGGTCGCCGGGTCGGGCGGCGATGGTTTCCGCTCCGCACGGGCACATTGCCATGAAATTTAAAAATATCAATAAAAACAAATACTTATAGATACAGACATCACTTGAGCATTACTGCGGCTCTCTGGGTTTCTTCCTTTTACGCAGGCGCCGCCCGGGAGGTCTTACGACATCCGGACCACGGCGCGGCCGCGGATTTCGCCCTTCAGCATGCGCCGGAAATATTCCGGCAATTCATCGAGCGTGATCGTGTGCGCGATGTCGGCGAGATGGCGCGGCTTGAGGTCGCTCGCCAGCCGCGCCCACACCCGCTGCCGCAGCGGCATCGGCGTCGCCGCCGAATCGACGCCGATCAGGCGCAGGCCGCGCAGGATGAACGGCAACACCGTGGTCTTCAGTTCGATGCCGCCGGCGTTGCCGAAGCTGGCGATCAGGCCCTGCGGCGCCAGCGTGCGCGTCAGCCAGCCGAGCTGCTCGCCGCCGACCGAATCGAAGGCCGCCGCCCACAGCGGCTTTTCCAGCGGGCGACTGCCGTGGTCGATGGCCTTGCGGTCGAGGATTTCGGCAGCGCCGAGCTTTTTCAGGAATTCGTGCTCCGCGGGCTTGCCGGTGACCGCGGTGACGCCGTAGCCCTTGGCCGCCAGCATGTCGATGACGAGGCTGGCGACGCCGCCGGTGGCACCGTTGACCAGCACCTTGCCGTTGTTCGGCGCGAGGCCGTTCAGTTCCAGCAATTCGACGGCCAGCCCCGCGGTGTAGCCGGCGGTGCCCAGCGCCATCGCGTCGAACAACGTCAGTCCCCGCGGCAGCGGCACGACCCAGTCGGCGGGCACGCGGCAGATTTCGGAAAAGCCGCCGTCGTGGGCGACGCCCATGTCGTAGCTGGTACAGATGATCTCGTCGCCGGCCTTGAAGCGGGCGTCGCCCGAACTGATGACGGTGCCCGCGGCGTCGATGCCGCCGATCAGCGGATAGCTGCGGATGATCTTCCCGCCGCTGCCGGTGGCGGCCAGCGCGTCCTTGAAATTGACGCTGGAATACGCGGTGCGGAACAGCACTTCGCCGCGGCCGATCTCCGAAACCGGCACGTCCTCGACGCGCCCGGCGACGGTGTCGTCGTCGTTGTGAATCCGGTATGCCTTGCAGCGGTCCATGTGTCGCTCCTCCTCGAATACGGTTGCCAGACCGGATGTTACGGCCGGTCAGGGCAGGTGCGGTTGCGCCAGGTACTGGCGGGTCTGCATTTCGGTGAGCCGGCTCGCCAGCCGCTCCTTCAGCGAAGCGTTGAGGTGTGCCTGGAAGCCGTCGCTGTCGGTGGCATCGGCAACCAGTTCGTCGACCGGCACCGCGGCGCCCAGCATCAGCTTGACCCGCCGGTCGTAGAATTCGTCGACCAGCCAGACGAAACGCCGCAGCATGTCGCCGTCGCTCCCGGTGAAGCGCGGCACGCCGGAAATCAGCACCGTGTGGTAACGCCGCGACAGCTCGATGTAGTCCGGCTTGCCGCGCGGCCCGGCGCAGAGCTCGGGAAAATCGAACCAGGCCACGCCCGGCGCCTGGCGGCGCACGCGGATCAGCCGGTCCTCGATGTCGAGCGGCGCGTCGTCGCCGGCGTCGCTGGCGATGTGGCCGAAAACGTCGGCAAGGCGGCCGTCGGCCCCCGGTCCGAGGTGGTAGGTGCCGGCCTTCTCCAGTTCGCGCAGCCGGTAGTCGGTGCCGGTGTCGACGTTGACCACCGCCATGCGCTCGAGGATGAGATCGATCGCGGGCAGGAACATCACGCGCTGCAGGCCGTGCCGGTACAGCGCCTGCGGCTCGAAATTGGAGGTTGTCAGCAGCACCACGCCCTCGTCCATCAGCCCTTCCAGCAGGCGCCGCATCAGCATCGCGTCGGTGATGTCGGTGACGTG
>CAZHJU010000033.1:0-29186 GCA_964533495.1 uncultured Bordetella sp.
GATCGCGATCCTGTCGTTCATGGTCTGGGCGCACCACATGTACACCGCCGGCATGCCGGTCGAGGCGCAGCTGTATTTCATGTACGCGACGGCGCTGATCGCCGTGCCGACGGGCGTCAAGGTGTTCAACTGGGTGGCGACGATGTGGAAGGGCTCGCTGACCTTCGAGACGCCGATGCTGTTTGCGCTGGGCTTCCTGTTCCTGTTCACGCTCGGCGGCTTCACCGGGCTGGTGCTGGCGATCGTGCCGGTGGACGTGCAGCTGCACGACACCTATTACGTGGTGGCCCATTTCCACTACGTGATGGTGGCGGGCGCGCTGTTCTCGGCTTTCGCCGGCATCTATTTCTGGCTGCCGAAGTGGACCGGCAGGATGTACGACGAGACGCTGGGCAAGTGGCATTTCTGGCTGTCGCTGGTGTTCTTCAACATGGCTTTCTTCGTGCAGCATTTCCTGGGTCTGGCCGGCATGCCGCGGCGCATCCCCGATTACGCGCTGCAGTTCGCGGAGTTCAACGCGATTTCGACGATCGGCGCCTTCGGTTTCGGCCTGTCGCAGCTGCTGTTCCTCTACATCGTGATCAAGTGCATCCGCGGCGGCGAAAAGTCCCCGGAAAAACCCTGGGAAGGCGCGGACAGCCTGGAGTGGACCCATCTGCCGACCCCGGCGCCCTGGCACAGCTTCGAAACGCCGCCGGTGCTGAAATAAGCCGATGGTGCCTGCCGAGACCAAGCGCAGCAATCGCCGCACGGCCGCCGTGCTGTGGCTGATTGTCGCCGGCTTCTTCTTCGGCGTGATGATCAAGTACTACCTGCTTGCCCGATGAAAAAAGAGCGCGCGAACAAAAGGCTGCTGGTCCGTTTGTCGGTCTTTGCCGTGGCGATGTTCGGTTTCGGCTTCCTGCTGGTGCCGTTCTACGAGAAGATCTGCGAGGTCACCGGCATCAACAACCTGATCAAGCCGGCCGCCGCCGTCGAGAACACCCAGATCGACAAGTCGCGCTGGGTGACGCTGGAATTCGATTCCAATGCGCACCGGCTGGACTGGGACTTCCGCCCGGTGCAGCGCAGCGTGCGCGTGCATCCCGGCGAAATGATCCAGATCGAATATGAGGTGCGCAACAACGGCGACAAGGCGATCGTCGGCCAGGCGATCCCGAGCTACGCCCCGAAGCATTCGGCGCCCTACGTGAAGAAGCTGGAGTGCTTCTGCTTCCGGCAGCAGCCGCTGCAGGCGGGGGAGGGCAAGCGCATGCCCGTGCAGTTCGTCGTCGACTCGACGCTGCCCGCCGACGTCAACACGATCACGCTGTCCTACACGTTTTTCGAAGTCAAGGGCGCGTCGGCGGCGCCGGCGAATGGCGGCGGGCAGGGCTGATGGACAGCGCGCGCGCGATGAGCCAGGGGCCGCGCAAGGCCACGCTGTTCCAGGTGCTGCGCATGGTGCTGTCGGCCTTTCTGGGCATACGCAAGCGCTCGGCGCATGAGAAGCTCGAGGTGTCGCCGCTGCAGGTCATCGTTGTCGGCGTGATGGCGGCGGCGCTTTTTGTGCTCACGGTGTTGAGCATCGTGCAGCTGGTCATCCGCTGACCGGCGCGCGGAACAGATCAAAGGGATTCAGGGGAGAAACAAGCATGTCCAGTCCAGCATCAGGCAACTACTACCTGCCGCAACCGTCGCACTGGCCGATCGTGGCCTCGTTCGCGCTCGGATTCCTCGGCTTCGGGGCATCGTTCTCGGTCAACAAGATGCCCCTGGGCTACGTGCTGCTCGGCATCGGTTTTCTGATCCTGTTCTTCATGTTCGCCGGCTGGTTCACCACCGTCGCGCACGAATCGGAATCGGGCAAGTACAACAAGCAGGTCGACGCGTCCTTCCGCTGGGGCATGGGCTGGTTCATCTTTTCCGAGGTCATGTTCTTCGCCGCGTTTTTCGGCGCGCTGTTCTACATGCGGGCGATCTCCGTGCCCGATCTCGGTTCCCTGGAGCATCAGGAACTGTTGTGGCCGGGCTTCAAGCCCGAATGGCCGGCGACCGGCCCCGGCATCAAGGAAACCTTTTCGCCGATGGGCGCCTGGGGCATTCCGGCGTTCAACACGGCGCTGCTGCTGCTGTCCGGCGTGACCATCACCTGGGCCCATTGGGGCCTGCTGAAGAACAGCCGCTGGCAGCTGATCTGGGGCCTCGTGCTGACCATCGCCCTGGGCATGGTGTTCCTCGGTTTCCAGATCTACGAATACGTGCACGCCTACGGCGATCTGAACCTCAAGCTGAACATGGGCGCGTACGGCACGACCTTTTTCATGCTGACGGGCTTTCACGGCTTCCACGTGACGGTCGGCACGATCATGCTGTGGGTGATCCTGTTCCGCAGCGTCGCCGGCCATTTCAAGCCGGACAGCCATTTCGGCTTCGAAGGCGTGGCCTGGTACTGGCACTTCGTCGACGTGGTCTGGCTGCTGCTGTTCGTGGTGGTGTACTGGCTGTAACGGAAAAGGCCGCGAACCGCGCAACGGAACCTGCGTCAGAGCGTGGTTCGCATGGGGAGGAGGTTCCCCTGCGAGGGGATTCGGCGCCGCGGGAACGCGGCGTTTTTTTTCGGGACGGGCCGCGGCAGGGAGCGAACGTGCCAGGGCGGCAGCGGTCGAACCTGTGCCGCCCGGGGCGGGTGCGTTAAAGGTGGGTGGTGATCAGGCCGGTCTTGAAGCCGATGATCAGCAGCAGGAACAGGGTCACCGACAGTGCGACACGGACGGTCAGCGCCTTCGCGGTGCGCTCGGTGGTGCCGCGATCCTTGAGCATGTAATACAGCGCCGATCCCAGGCTGCCGAGGATGATGAGTATGAACAGGATGACGACGATGCGCATGGCGGTCAGAGTTTAACCCAGGCCGAAACCGGGAACAGATGTTGTTTTCGATCAGGTTTGCGGGTTTCGAGTTCCGGCCCCGCCTCTGGTGGACGCTGGCTGCCATCGCGGGCGTCGCGCTGACGCTGGCGCTGGGCCAGTGGCAGGTGGGCCGCGCCCAGTACAAGGAAGGACTGCAGTCGCGCCATGATCTGCTGGGGCGCCAGCCCGTGGTCAGCCTCGGATCCGGTTTGACGGACCGCGACGGCGTGTTGCTGCGCCGTGTCGAGGTGCGCGGAACCTATGCCCCCAAGTACACGGTGTTTGTCGACAACCGCGTCCACAATCACCAGCCGGGTTTCCACGTGGCCACGCCGTTGCGGATTTCCGGATCCGACCGTTACGTACTGGTCAACCGCGGCTGGATCGCCGGTCCGCGCGACCGCAGCCTGCCGCAGGTCGCGACGCCCGGGGGCGAACAGCTGGTGCAGGGCATCGCCGTCGCCTGGAGCGACCGTTATCTCGAGCTGTCGACCAAGGTCGCCGAGGGCAATGTCTGGCAGAACCTGGTTTACGAGCGTTACCGGCAGGCGACCGGTCTCGAACTGCAGCCTTTTGTGCTCCAGCAGACCGGAGGTGCCGGCGACGGGCTGGTGCGGGAGTGGAGCCGGCCGGATCTCGGCCGCAACACGCACCTCGCCTACGCATTCCAGTGGTACGCGCTGAGCCTCGCGATATTTGTCTATTACCTGGTGATCCATGTCAAAAGAACCACGTCCCCAAAGCCGTAAGACCCTGTGGCTGGTCGCGGCGGTATGCATTGCGCCCTTCGTGCTGTCGTTTGCGATGTATTATTTTTATCAGCCCGACGGGCGGGTGAATTACGGTGAACTCGTCGAGGGCAGGCAACTGCCCGATTCACCCCTGAAGCTCGCCGACGGGAAGGCCTTTTCGTTCGCCCAGCTCCACGGCAAATGGCTGTTCGTCACCGTCGATGCCGCGGCCTGCGACGCCTACTGCGACAAGAAACTGTGGCAAATCCGCCAGGTGCGCAAGACCCAGGGAAAATATCCGGAACGCATCGAACGCGTCTGGCTGATCACCGACGGCGGCATGCCCGGAGAGCGCCAGCGCAGCGAGTACGAAGGCACCTGGTTCGTCAATGCCGCCGGCAGCGCCGTCCTGGACGCGCTGCCGCATGCCGGTGCGCCGAGCGATCATGTTTATCTGGTCGATCCGCTGGGCAACGTCGTGCTGCGTTATCCGCGCGATGCGGATCCGACGGGCATCAAGAAGGACCTGCAGAGGCTGCTGCGCGTGTCGCGCATCGGCTGATTTTCATCGTCTGTTCTCACCGGATTCACTGACATGTACCGAAAGATCGCCTGGTTGGCGGTGGCATACACCTTCGTGGTCGTGGTGGTCGGCGCTTACGTGCGTCTGGCCGATGCCGGTCTCGGGTGCCCGGACTGGCCGGGCTGTTATGGCGAGTTGACGCCGCACCACGCCCGCGGTGACATTGCGAAGGCGGTCGAGGAGCAGGGCGGAACCCACGGCCCGGTGTCGATGGGCAAGGCGTGGAAGGAAATGTTCCACCGTTATATTGCCGGTGGACTTGGCCTGCTGATTTTCGCGATCGCGGTGGCGGCGTGGGCGCGCTGGCGCGAACTCGGGCAATCGCCACTGCTGGCCACCGGGATACTCGGGCTGGTGATATTCCAGGCCGCCCTCGGCATGTGGACGGTCACGCTGCTGCTGAAGCCGGTGATCGTGACGCTGCACCTGCTCGGCGGCATGGCGATTCTTGCGCTGCTGGCGTGGCTGGCACTGCGCCAGCAGGTGCCGCGGCCCCTGCCGTCGGCGGTGGTGAAACTGCGGCCCCTGGCCATTCTCGCGCTGCTGGTGGTCGTCGCCCAGATCGCGCTGGGCGGCTGGGTGTCGACCAACTATGCCGCGCTGGCCTGCACCGATTTTCCGACCTGCCACGGCGAATGGCTGCCGCAGATGGATTTCCGGCATGGTTTCCAGCTGGTGCGCGAACTGGGCAAGACCGCCGACGGCACGCATCTCAGCTATGACGCGGTGACCGCCATCCACTGGACCCATCGCGTCGGCGCGCTGATCACGCTGATCGTGGCCGGCGGGCTCGCGCTGCTCCTGCGGCGCGACTCCGCTTCCGCGCGGCTGGGGGGCGTGCTGCTGGCCGTGCTGCTGGCGCAGGTCGTTCTGGGCGTCGCCAACGTGCTGGGCGGCCTGCCGCTGCTGCTCGCGGCCGCGCACAATGCCGGCGCCGCAATTTTATTGCTGGTCATGGTGGTGATAAACTTCACCCTCAGCCAGAAGCCGGCCTCCTGATGTCTTCCACCGTCGTTCCCACACCGCAGTCGTCCCGCATCCGGCAGTTTTACGCGCTGACCAAGCCGCGCGTGGTGTCGCTGATCGTGTTCACGGCGGTGATCGGCATGTTCCTGGCGACGCCGGGCATGGTGCCGCCGGTGATCCTGCTGGCGGCCACGCTGGGCATCGCGCTGGTGGCCGGCGCGGCGGCGGCGGTGAATTGCCTTGTCGAACAGAAAATCGACGCATTGATGACCCGGACGCAGTTCCGTCCGCTGCCGCGCGGCCAGATCACGCCGCTGGAGACGCTGGTGTTTTCCGGCATCGTCGGCGGCCTTGGGCTGGCGCTGCTCTATCACTGGGTCAACGCGCTGACGATGTGGCTGACGCTGGCGACCTTCGTCGGCTACGCGATCATCTACACGGTGATCCTGAAGCCGATGACGCCGCAGAACATCGTCATCGGCGGCGCTTCCGGCGCGATGCCGCCGGTCCTCGGCTGGGCCGCGGTGACCGGCGACGTGACGCCGCAGGCGTTGACGCTGTTCCTGATCATCTTCGCGTGGACGCCGCCGCATTTCTGGGCGCTGGCGCTCTACCGCAAGGACGAGTACGCCAGGGCCGGCGTGCCGATGCTGCCGGTGACCCACGGCGACCGGTTCACCCGGCTGCACGTGCTGCTGTACACCATCATCCTGCTCGCCTGCTCGACCTTCCCGTTCGTGACCCGCATGAGCGGCCTGCCGTATCTCGTCGCGGCGCTCGGCCTGGGCGCGGTGTTCATGTACTACGCGGTGAAGATCTATACCGATTACAGCGACGCGCTGGCGCGCCGCACTTTCCGCTATTCGATCCTTTACCTGACGCTGCTGTTCGCGGCGCTGCTGATCGATCATTACCTGCAGCTGTTCCTGTGAGAGCGTGCTGATGCCCGGTTTACGGCGCCGTTTCCTGGCGTTTGCCGCCGCCGCCGCGCTCGCGGCCGGCTGTTCGGATGCGCCCGAGACGCCGCGTTTCAGGCTGACCGACGTCACCGGCGCCTCCTTCGGCAAGGAACTGGCGCTGACCGATCACAACGGACAGCGGCGGACGCTGGCCGATTTCAGGGGCAAGACGGTCGCGGTGTTCTTCGGGTTCACGCACTGTCCCGATGTCTGCCCGACGACGCTGGTCGAAATGGCGGCGGTGATGAAGGAGCTCGGTCCCGGTGCGGAGCGCCTGCAGGTGCTGTTCGTCACCGTCGATCCGGAGCGGGACACCGCGGAAGTGCTCCAGCGTTACGTGCCGGCCTTCCATCCGTCCTTCCTCGGCCTGACGGGGACGGCCGAGGAGATCGCGCACGCCGCGAAGGAGTTCAAGATTTTTTTCCAGAAACAGAAGCTGCCCGCCGGCGGCTACACGATGGATCACTCCGCCGGCACCTACATTCTCGACGGCGAGGGCCGGCTGCGGCTGTTCGCGCAGTACGGCGTCGGCGCGCCGACGCTGCTGCACGACATCCGGCAACTGCTGAAATGAAAAAGCCCCGGCGTTTGCCGGGGCTTTGAGGTGCCGGCGGGACCGCCGGACGGATTCAGGGGGCAGCGATCAAATCCTTCATCCTGCCCAGGGCCTTCGCCTCGATCTGGCGGATACGCTCCGCCGACACGCCGAATTCCCCGGCGAGATCGTGCAGCGTGAGCGCTTCCTTCTCGGTCAGCCAGCGGGCCTCGATGATGCGCCGGCTGCGCGCGTCGAGGCTGGCCAGCGCTTTTTCGAGGCCTTCGCCGCGCAGGCGGGCGGTCTGTTCGGCTTCGAGCAAGGCGGCCGGTTCCGCATTGTCCGCGGCGAGGTAGGCAATCGGCGCATACTGTTCGCGCTCGTCGTCGCCCGCCGGTTCCAGCGCCATGTCTTGGCCGCCGAGCCGGGTTTCCATCTCGACCACTTCCTCGGGCTTGACGCCGAGTTTGCGCGCGATGTTCTTCACTTCGCCGGCACCCAGCGTGCCCAGCTCCTGCTTCATGCTGCGCAGGTTGAAAAACAGCTTGCGCTGGGCCTTGGTGGTGGCGATCTTGACCAGCCGCCAGTTGCGCAGCACGAACTCGTGGATTTCGGCGCGGATCCAGTGCATCGCGAACGACACCAGGCGCACGCCGCGCTCCGGGTCGAAGCGTTTCACCGCCTTCATCAGGCCGATGTTGCCTTCCTGGATCAGGTCGGCCTGCGGCAGGCCGTAGCCGGCATAACCGCGGGCGATCGACACCACCAGGCGCAGGTGGGAGAGCACCAGCTGCCGCGCGGCTTCGAGGTCGTCGCTGTCGCGCAGGCGGCGCGCGTATTCGGTTTCCTGTTCCGGTGTCAGCAGGGGGAACCGGTTCACCGTCTGGATATAGCTTTCCAGGCTGCCCGAAGCCGATGGCACGGGCAGTGCGATGGCGTTGGTCATGGCGTTCATGGTCATGTTCCTCATGGCTGAAAGTTTAGCACTCTCGTCATAAGAGTGCCAACGATGCCCGGAGTTCCCACTGACGAATGTCAAATTATATCAATAAAATCAAATACTTATAGAGGATCATGGGCGCCGAGATGGCGTCTGACGGACAGCCAGGCACCGAACCAGCCCAGCGCGGCGGCAAAGAGCAGGGCCGCAGCACTGTCACCGCCGTTGAGGTGGTTCAGTTGCAGCGGGATGCCATAAAGCGCCGACAGGGGCTGCAGCCGGCCGTTGAACATCGCGAGGGCCGCCCAGATCATCAGCCATGCCGTGGCGCCGCCGGCAGCGCCGGTGATTGCCCCGAAATAGAGGAAGGGCCGGCGGATCCAGCCGTCGGTGGCGCCGATCAGCTTGGCGACCTCGATCTCGTCGCGCTGGGTCAGGATCTGCAGGCGGATGGTGTTGAAGGTCACCGCGACCAGCGCGAAGGCCAGCGCGGTCGCCAGCATCAGCACGGCATGGCGGCCGAGGGCGAGCAGGTTGTCGAGCCGCCGTGCCCAGTCGGAATCGACGTGCACTTCGGCGACTTTCGGCCATTGCCGGATTTCCGCGCGCAGCGCCTCCAGCGTCGCGGCATCGGCGCCGGCGGCGGTCACGACCCAGGCATCGGGCAGCGGATTGCCGGGCAGGCCGGCGATGATGTCGGCGAGGCCGGTGCGCGATTTCAGCGTTTCCAGCGCTTCGGTGCGCGGCACGAAGCGGCTTGCGGTGATCCCGTCGCGGCCTTTCAGGCGGTCGCCGGCGGCGCGGGCGTCGGCGGCGGTGGCGTCCGTTGCCAGGAACACGCTGAGCTGCGGCTGTGGGGAATAATCGCGCGCCAGCCCCTGCAGGTTGGCGAGCACCACGTAGAAGCCCAGCGGCAATGCCAGCGCGGTGCCGATCACCGCGATGTTGAACAGGCTGGCGAGCGGCGCGCGGATCAGGCGGGCGAGGGTGCCGGTGCAGGCGCGGCGGTGGGCGGACAGCCAGCTATTCATGATGGACCCTGCCGCCGCGGATTTCGACCAGCCGCGGCTGCAGGCGCGCCGCCAGCTGCATGTCGTGCGTGGCCAGCAGCACCGTGACGCCAACCTGGTGAAAATCGCGGAACAGCTCGCCGATGTCTGCGGCGTAACCGGCATCGAGGTTGCCGGTGGGCTCGTCGGCGAGCAGGATCGACGGGCGATGCACGATCGCGCGCGCGATGCACAGCCGCTGCTGCTCGCCGCCGGAAAGCGTGATCGGGCGCGCCTTTTCCTTGTGCAGCAGGCCGACCTTGTCGAGCGCGGCGCGCGCGCGGCGCGCGCCTTCGCGGCGGTCGAAGCCGGTGATTTCCAGCGGCAGCATTACGTTGTCGAACACGTTGCGGTCGAACAGCAGCTTGTGGTCCTGGAACACCAGGCCGAAGTGGCGTCGCAGGAAGGGAATGCCCCGGGCGCGCAGCGCGCCGACGTTCTGGCCGTTGACGACGACCGAGCCCGCGGTCGGGCGCTCGATGGCGGCGATCAGCTTCAGCAGCGTGCTCTTGCCGGCGCCGGAATGGCCGGTGATGAACACCATTTCGCCGGAATCGATGTCCAGGGAAACCCCGCTCAGGGCCTCGTTGCCGCCCGGATAACGCTTGCTGACGCTGCTGAGGGCGATGTGGCTCACGCGTCGAGCAGCGCCGCGACGAAGTCTTCGGCGGCGAAGGGGCGCAGGTCTTCGATGCCCTCGCCGACGCCGATGAAACGCACCGGAATCGTCCTGCCCCCGGTGCGGCTGTGGGCGATGGCGGCAATCACGCCGCCCTTCGCAGTGCCGTCGAGCTTGGTCAGCGCGAGACCGGTGACGCCGATGGCGGCATCGAAGGCCGCCAGTTGGGCCAGCGCGTTCTGCCCGGTGTTCGCATCGAGCACCAGCAGCACCTCGTGCGGCGCCCCCGGCAGGGCCTTGTCGATGACGCGCTTGACCTTGCGGATTTCGTCCATCAGGTGCAGCTGGGTGGGCAGCCGGCCCGCCGTATCGGCCAGCACGATGTCGGTGCCGCGCGCCTTCGCGGCGTTGACCGCGTCGAAAATCACCGCCGCGGCGTCGCCCGAGGCCTGGGCGATCACCGCGACGTTGTTGCGTTCGCCCCAGGCCGCGAGCTGTTCGCGGGCGGCGGCGCGGAACGTGTCGCCGGCGGCGAGCAGCACCGATTTGCCCTGGGTTTGGAAATGATGCGCGAGCTTGCCGATGGAGGTGGTCTTGCCGGCGCCGTTGACGCCCGCGAGCATGATGACGAAGGGGCGGTGGCCGGCGGTGTCCAGCGGCTGCGCCACGCCCTGCAGCAGTTCGAGCAGCGTTTCACGCAGGCCCGAGCGCAGTTGCGCCGCCTCGGTATAGCGCTCGCGGCGGGCGCGGGCGCGCAGGGACTCGAGCAGGTGCCCGGTCGCGGCGACGCCGACGTCCGCGGTCAGCAGCGCGGTTTCCAGTTCCTCGTAGAACGCCTCGTCAAGCCTGCGGCCGGGGCTGAACAGGCTGCCCAGGCGCTCGCCGAGCCGGGCGCGGGTTTTGCCCAGCCCCTGCTGCAGCCGTCCGAGCCAGCCCGGGGCCGCGGCGGCCTTTTCGTCTTTTTTGCCGAAACCAAACATGGATGAGGCGGTCTGACTCCGGCGGCGCGCGCAGCTTTTGCGCCGGAGACGATGAATTGAATTGGTTACAATTCTAACAGGGGCCATCGGTCGACATGCCCCGTTTCGACAGGACATGATGAATCCAGCCATCCGTTTTCTGCAGGCGGCGTTGACCGCCTGCCTGCTGCTGGCGGGCCATGCCGCCGCGGCCGCGCCGCAGGCCGTGGCCGAGCACGAACTCGCCAACGGCCTGCGCGTGATCGTCAAGCCCGACCGTCGCGCGCCGGTCGCCGTCACCATGGTCTGGTACCGCATCGGCAGCGTCGATGAGCAGAACGGAACCACCGGTGTCGCTCATGTGCTGGAACACATGATGTTCAAGGGCACGAAGACCGTGCCGCCGGGCGAGTTCTCGAAACGGATTGCGGCCGCCGGCGGGCGCGACAATGCCTTCACCAGCCGCGATTACACCGGGTATTTCCAGACGATGCACAAATCGGAACTGCCGCTCTCCTTCCGGCTGGAGGCCGACCGGATGGCGAACCTGGTGCTGTCGTCCGAGGAATTCGCGAAGGAAATCAAGGTCGTGATGGAGGAGCGGCGCTGGCGCACCGACGACCGGCCGCAATCCGTGCTCTACGAGCGGCTGATGGCCGCGGCCCTGACCGCCCACCCGTACCGCAATCCCGTGATCGGCTGGATGAGCGATCTGGAGAACCTCACCGTCGAAGACACGCGGACTTTCTACGAGCAGTGGTACGCGCCCAACAACGCCATCGTGGTGGTGGTCGGCGATGTCGTTCCTGCCGAGGTGTTTGCGCTGGCCGAGCGCCATTTCGGCGGCATTGCGCGCAAGGCCCTGCCGCCGCGCAAGCCGCAGGACGAGCCGCCGCAACTGGGCATCCGGCACCTGACCGTGAAGGTGCCGGCGGAACTGCCGCAGGTGCTGATGGCCTACCGGGTGCCGAAGCTGCGGAATCCGGATGAAGACTGGGAGCCGTACGCGCTGGACATGCTCGAAAGCATCCTGAGCGGCAACGATGCCGCGCGCCTGCCGCAGACCCTGGTCAAGACCGGGCGCATGGCGGTGTCCGCCGGCGCGAGTTATGACGGCATCGGGCGCGGCCCGGGTTTCTTTTTCCTGAGCGGCACGCCGGTCGGCGGCCGCAGCGCCGGGGAAGTGGAGCAGGGCCTGCGCCGCGAGATAAGGCGCATCGTCGATGAGGGGGTCACCGCCGATGAACTCGGGCGTGCCAAGGCGCAGGCGATCGCCTCGCAGGTTTACCAGCGCGACTCCATGTTTTTCCAAGCGCGGATGATTGGCTGGCTGGAGACGGTGGGCTTGCCGCACCGCGTGCCCGACCTGTTCGTGGAGAAGCTGCAGAACGTGACTTCCGAGCAGGTGCAGGCGGTGGCGCGGAAGTACCTGGTCGACGACCGGCTGACGGTCGCCTACCTGGATCCGCAGCCGCTGGAAGGCGGGGCGCGCAAGCCCGCGCCTCCCGCAGGAGCGCGTCATGGCGACTGAGATGAGAACCGGCCTCGCGCGGATTGCCGCCGCCGCCCTGCTGTGCCTGGCGCAGCCGGCGTTCGCGATATTGCCGATCGAACAGTGGCAATCCCCCTCCGGCGCAAAGGTGCTGTTCGTCGCCAACCGCGATCTGCCGATGCTCGACGTGTCCGTCGATTTTCCGGCGGGATCCGCCTACGATACCCGCGAGAAATCCGGCGCGGCCGCGATGACGCGCGGCCTGCTCCGCCTCGGCGCGGACGGCCTCGCCGAGGACGAGATCGCGCGGCGTTTTGCGGACGTCGGCGCGGTGCTCGGCGGGCGTTTCGATCCCGACCGCGCGGGCTTGCATCTGCGCACGCTGTCGGATCCCCGGCAGCGCGGCCCGGCTCTCGAGCTGTTCTCCCGGATATTGCGGGCGCCGGAGTTCCCGGCGGAAGTGCTCGAGCGCGAGAAGGTGCGCCAGATCGGCGCATTGAAGGAGGCCGACCTGAAGCCGGACACCCAGGTCGCGCGCCTGTTCTACCAGATGGTGTTCCGCGAGCATCCCTATGCCCTGCGCAGTTCGGGCGACGTGGCGACCGTCGGCCGGCTGACGCGCGGGGATCTGCAGGCCTTCTATCGCCGCCATTACGTGGCGGATCGCGCGGTCGTGGCGATCATGGGGGACGTTTCCCGGCAGCAGGCCGAAGCGATCGCCGAGCAGCTCACCGCCGGCCTGCCGCGCAGCGACGGGCAGGCGACGCTCCTGCCGCAGGTTGAATCCTTGTCGCAGGGCGTGACCCGCGTGGTCGCGCACCCGGCGACCCAGAGCCACATCCTGATCGGCGCTCCCGGCATACGCCGCGATGACCCGGACTATTTCACGCTGTTCGTCGGCAACTACATTCTCGGCGGCGGCGGGTTCGTGTCGCGGATCACCGAGGAGGTGCGGCAGAAGCGCGGCCTGGCCTATTCCGCGTACAGTTATTTTTCGCCGCAGCAGGCAACCGGGCCTTTCATCATCGGCATGCAGACCCGGCGCGACCAGGCCGGGGAGGCGCTGTCGGTGCTGCGCGCCACGCTGCGCGAATACCTCGAAAAGGGCCCGACCGGGGAAGAGCTTCGCGCGGCGAAGCAGAACATCATCGGCGGCTTCCCGATGCGCATCGACAGCAACCGCAAGATCCACGACTATCTCGGATTGATCGGTTTTTACGGCCTGCCGCTCGGTTATCTCGAGGATTTTGTCGGCAATATCGACAAGGTCACCGTCGACGGCATCAGATCGGCCTTTGCCCGTCACGTCGATCCCGACCGCCTGGTCACCGTGGTGGTGGGGGCCGACAGCGACCGGACGGTCATGTCGCCGGCGGCGCGCTGAAGCGCGCCATGGCCCGGAAAAGCGGCGAACTGCGCATCATCGGCGGCGCCTGGCGCAGCCGGAAGATCCGTTTTGCCGATCGTCCGGGCTTGCGGCCGACGCCCGACCGCGTCCGGGAAACGCTGTTCAACTGGCTGGGTCAGGATCTCTCGGGACGCGAATGCCTGGACCTGTTCGCCGGCAGCGGCGCGCTGGGTTTCGAGGCCGCGTCGCGCGGCGCCAGGCGCGTGCTGATGGTCGAACGGGACGCGAGCGCGCTGCGCGAGTTGCACGCCGGCAAGGCCCTGCTGCAGGCGGATGCGGTGGAAGTGCTGGGCGCCGATGCGCTAGAATTCCTGCAACATCATCCGGCGTCATATGACGTCGTTTTTCTGGATCCGCCGTTTGCCGCCGACTGCTGGGCGCAGTTGCTGGAACTGCTGCCGCGATGCCTCAAGCCCGGCGCGCTGGTGTATTGTGAGCGCGCCGAGGCGCTGGATGCCCTGCCCGGCTGGAGCGTCGTCAGGGCCGGCCGCGCAGGCCAGGTCAGTTACCAACTGCTGAAAAGAGCGGAGCATGAACAATAAGGCGGTGTACCCCGGCACCTTCGATCCGATGACCCTCGGCCACGAGGACCTGGTGCGCCGCGCCGCGCGCCTGTTCGGCCATGTCGTGCTGGCCGTGGCCGACAGCCGCACCAAGCGCCCGCTGTTCACGCTCGCGGAACGCATCGACATCGCACGCGACACGCTGAAGGACGTCAAAAACGTGTCGGTCGAGGGGTTTTCCGGCCTGCTGATGGATTTCGTGCAGGAGCACAAGGCGCGGGTGGTGGTGCGCGGCGTGCGCGCGGTGTCCGATTTCGACTACGAGTTCCAGCTGGCCGGCATGAACCGCAAGCTGTATCCCGAGGTGGAAACCGTGTTCATGACCCCGGGCGAGGAATACATGTTCCTGTCGGCGACGCTGGTGCGCGAAATTTCGGTGATGGGCGGCGACGTGACGAAATTCGTGTCGCCGGCCATCGCCGCGCGCCTCAGGGCCAAAATCGAGGATCCCGGAAGCAGATGATGCGGAGCAAGACATGGCGCTGATGATCACCGACGAGTGCATCAACTGCGACGTCTGCGAGCCGGAATGCCCGAACGAGGCGATTTCGGCGGGCGAGGAGATTTACGTCATCGACCCGGGCAAGTGCACCCAATGCGTCGGCCATTTCGACGAGCCGCAGTGCCAGAAGGTATGCCCCGTCGACTGCATTCCGCTCGATCCGGACCGTTCCGAAACGCAGGAAGAACTGCAGCGCAAGTACGAAAGGCTCACGGCGCAGAAGGTCGCCTGAGCGCCAGAGCTTGTTATGGGCCTGAAGATTCGTTGTGAATCAACGTGCCATTGCCCTCACCCTCACCTCTCTGCTGCGCTTCGGGTGTTTCCTTGTTCCGGAGTGAGGGGTTTAAGGCCCTTCTCCCTCCGGGAGAAGGGTGGGGATGAGGGAAGAGTTTCGCAAACTCATAACCGCCTCTAGCGCTTCTGGCACCGCGGGCAGTAGCAACTGGCCCGCTGTCCCTGCCGCAGTTCCCGGATGGCCGTGCCGCAGCGCGTGCAGGGCTCCCCGCCGCGGCCGTAGACGAAAAACCGGTTCTGGAAATGCCCGGCCATACCGTCGCTGCCGACATAGTCGCGCAGCGAACTGCCGCCGGCCTCGATTGCTTCTCCCAGCACGGCCCTGATTTCCCGCGCCAGCGCATCGCAGCGCGCGCGGCTGACGCGCTGCGCCGGCGTGCGCGGATCGATGCCGGCGCGGAACAGCGCCTCGTTGGCGTAGATGTTGCCGACGCCGGCGACGACATGGCCGTCCATGATCGCGAGCTTGATCGCCGCGCTGCGCGACCGTGTCGCGCGGTGGAGGACCGCGCCGTCGAAATCCGCGGTCAGCGGTTCCGGCCCGATCGACGCCAGCAGCGGATGCGCGAGCGGATCGTCTTTCAGCCACAACACCAGTCCGAAGCGCCGCGGGTCGCGCAGGCGGATCGCGCGGCCGTTGTCGAAGACGAGATCGAAGTGGTCGTGTTTTTCCGGCGGAGTTTTCGCATCCACCAGCCACAGCCGCCCCGACATGCCGAGGTGCACGAGCAGCGTGCCCGCTTCGCGATCCGCCGTTTTACAATCGAACAGCAGGTACTTGCCGCGGCGCGAGAGCGTGCGCACGCGGGCGCCGGCAAGCCGCTGCTCCAGTCCGCGCGGCACCGGCTGGCGCAGGCCGCGATGGCGCACCACGGCGCGCAGGATGCGCCGCTGTTCCACCAGCGGCGCCAGTCCGCGGCGGGTGGTTTCGACTTCCGGCAATTCCGGCATTTATAAGTATTTGTTTTTATTGATTATTTTTGACGGATACCGGACGTCCGGGATGCGTCAGGAGCGCCTGTCCGGCGCCGGCGAGGAAGGTGTACTGCAGGCCGTTGTCCTGGCGCAGCAGAACCAGGTTGGGTTCGCGCTGCAGCACCGAGAACACCAGCGGCGCGCCTTCGCGCAGTTCGATGCGCACTTCGGCCAGCGGTTTGCGCCCGTCATGGGGTTCGGCGCGCGCGGCGGAGGCCTGGCGCCAGCGGTCGACGAAGGCCTGCAGTTCGTCGGGACCGGCTTCGGCGGCGGCGGGCGTCAGCGTCCAGCGCCCGCTGGTTTGCCGCACGCTGAAATCCGGCAGCAGGATCGCCGACGGAATTTCCCGTTCCTGCAGCAGCACGCGGCGGATCAGTGCCGCCGGGTCCGCCGGCAGCGCCGCGCCATGCCGCAGCGCCACCACGTACACGGTATCCCCGCGCATCACGTACTGCTCGCGGGTGACTGTGTTGATGCCGCCGAAGGCGTATTCGCTGCCGTCGATCGTCAGCAGCGCCAGCGGCATCTGCAGGTCGAAACGCTCGAGGTCGGTGGCCGGCAGCCGCGCGGCGGGCCTGGCTTCAAGCAGCGCCAGCATGCGCAGCACCTGGAATTCATCGGCGCGCGCGCGCAGCGGCGCGGTGATCAGCCATTGCGCGTCATGCCGCTCGAGCTCGATCGCGGGCCGTCCCGGGCGCGCCAGGCTGACCCGCTGCACCTGCGCCGGCGGCAGGGTCGACAGCGGCGGCATGCTGTCGTCGCGCGCCGGCGCGAACCAGGCCAGTAGGCCCAGTCCGGCGGCGACCGCAAGCAGGGCGAGCAGGGACAGCCAGCCGCGTTTCATGCGCCCTCAGGCGGCATTGCGCCGGCGCCACCAGACCACGGTTCCGGTGACGGCGAAGGCCAGCGGCAGCAACAGCAGCACGATGACGGCGATGGCGTACAGGTGCATGGTGCCGACCTCGAGCAGGGTGTCCGCGGCCGGCCGTGGATCGATGGTGACCAGCGCGTCCTCGCCGGCCAGCCAGTTCATCATGCTCACGCCGAGCGCGAGGTTGCCGCCGTTGCCGATGAAGCTGTTGGACAGGAAATGCCCGGTGCCGACGACGATGACGCGCTGCTCGCGGTCGCCGACGGTGCGTTCCAGCGCGGTCGCGATGTTGACCGGGCCGGGGAAATCCCGCGACCTGTCGAAGGTCGACTTCGCGTCGAGCTTTCCGGTTTCCACCCAGCCGCGCGGCGCCACGTCGATCAGCGGCGTGACGCGCCAGCCGGCGCCGTCGTCGGCGCCGATCTGCCGCGCGTGCGGGAACAGCGTGTTGTACTGCAGCGCTCCGGCCACGGGATGACGCGCGTAGTTGGCGGCGACGGCGAACACCGGGGGACCGCTGCGCGGGGCGAGGGCGGGATCGATGACGGTGCCGGGCGTGAGCACCAGGGCCAGCTTTTCGGCGAGCGGCTGCAGGCCGCGCAGCGGCTCCGTGTCGATCAGCCACAGCAGGTTGCCGCCGCGGTCAACGTAGGACAGCAGCTTGTCGGTTTCCGCGGACTGCAGCTCGACCTGCGGATGCGTGACCACCAGCAGCGCCGCGTTGGCCGGCACTTCCTGGGCCAGGCCGAGATTGATGCTGCTGGTGCTGAAGCCCTTTTCGCGCAACTGCTGGCCGAAGCTGCCGAGGTCGTGGTTGGCCGGGCCGTCGAGCTTGCGTTCGCCGTGGCCGTCCAGCCACAGCACCAGGCTGTTGGCGCCGCGCAGCAGGCGCACCAGCGCATTGGCGAAGTTCTGCTCGTTGAACTCGCCGAGCGGAATCTGCTCCGAGCGGCGCTGGTATTCGATGACCAGCGCATTGGGCGAGCGCAGCCCCGCCTCGGCCGCCGCCTTCGGCTGTTCGCGCGGGTCGATGACGCGCAGTTCGAGGTCGCGCTTGGCGCGCTGGTAGTTGTGCACCCGCTCCTCGATCATGCGGTGCACGTTGCTGCCGCCCGCGTCCTGGCGCACCGCGTAGGCGGTGACGCGCAGCGGCCCCTGCATCTGCTGCAGCGCGCCCAGCGTCGCCGCCGACAGCGTGTTGCGCGCGTTGCGGGTGACGTCCTTTTCGTAGCGGTACTGGTGGGCGAGGTAGGCGAGCAGCGCCGTGATCACGGCGAGCAGGATCACGAATACTCCGCTCTGGATTCTCAGCTGCCAGCGCAGCCTGCGGGTGATCTGCATCGCCTAACCCCGCAGTCGCCGGCCGTCGAGGCGGCGGATGGCCAGCACCAGAAAGCCGGCGGTCAGCAGCAGCGCGCAGGCGATGGCGTAGCTGTCGATCATGCCCCGTCCCAGCGGCTCGAAATTTTTCAGCGGCGAGAACACCTGGATGAAGGCCGCGGGCAGATGCCAGCCGCGCGCGCGCAGGCTGTCGCCGGCGGTTTCGCCCATGAACAGCATGGCCAGCAGCATGCCGAAGCCGAGCAGCGCGGCGGCCATCGGCTGCGCGGTGAGGCTGGAGGCATAGAGGCCGACTGCCGCGAATCCGGCGGCGAGCAGCAGCAGCGCCAGCGTCAGCCCGCCCAGCAGGCCGAAGTCGAGCCGGGTGCCGGTCATCAGCAGCAGGGGCATGGCCAGCACCAGCAGGACGATGATCGACAGGAAGGCCATCAGCCCCGCGAACTTGCCGAGGACGATCTCGGTCATCGACACCGGCGCCGACAGCAGCAGCGTCAGCGTCTGGTTGCGCCGTTCCTCGGCGATCATGCGCATGGCCAGCAGTGGCACCGCGAACAGCAGAACCGCGGCGGCGGTGGCGTAGGTCGGCGCCGCGACCAGCTCGGTGAGCCCGGGCGGGCTGGCCATCTGCGCGAGCTGCGGCTGGATCTGCAGGAAATCGTCGAGCCGGCGCAGGAAGCCGTAGCCGAGCACGACCTGCACGACCGTAAGGACGAGCCAGGCCAGCGGCGAGGCGAACAGCGCGCGCAGTTCCTTGCCGGCGATGGTGAATATCATTCCGCGTTCCTCATGCCGCCGCACTGTTTCCGGACGCGTCATCGCGCGTCAGCTGCACGAAGACGTCCTCCAGGCTGCTGCGCGCCGGCGTCAGTTGCTGCAGCCCCCAGTTGTGCGCCGCCGCCGCGCCGACCAGCGCCGCGGACGGATCGCTGTCGCGGGCAAAGCGGACGCGGAAGCGTCCTTCGCTGTCCGTCTCCACGTGCTCGACCCCGGGAATGGCGGCCAGCGCGCCGGCTGCCGGCGGGTTCTGCAGGCCGACGATCATCGTGCGGCCGCTCTGGAATTCGCGCAGGCCGGCGATGGTGTTGCTGAACACGATTTCGCCGTGATGCATGATCTGCACGCGGTCGCAGACGGCCTCGACCTCGGGCAGGATGTGGGTGGACAGGATCACGCTGTGCCGCTCGCCCAGTTCGCGGATCAGCCTGCGGATGTCGAGGATCTGGTTGGGATCGAGCCCGACCGTCGGCTCGTCGAGGATGATCACGTCGGGCTCGTGGACGATGGCCTGGGCGATGCCGACGCGCTGCTGGTAACCCTTGGACAGCGCGCCGATCAGCTTGCGGCCGGTGTCGGCGAGGCCGCAGCGCGCCATCGCGGCGGCGACCGCGGCGGCGCGTTCCGTTTTCGACACGCGGTGCAGCTTCGCGGCGAGGTCGAGGTATTCGCGGACGTTCAGTTCCCGGTACAGCGGCGGCGTTTCCGGCAGGTAGCCGATGCGCGCCTTGGCCAGCGCCGGCGTTTCCAGCAGATCGATGCCGCAGATCCGGATTTCGCCGGCGCCCGGCGCGAGGTTGCCGGTCAGCATCTGCATGGTGGTCGATTTGCCGGCGCCGTTGGGGCCGAGCAGGCCGACGACCTCGCCGCGCCTGACGTCCAGGTCCAGCGGTTTCACCGCGACATGCGTGCCGAAACTGCGGGACAGACCCCGGGCACAGATGGTCAGGGCGGGGTCGGCGGGAATCATGGAAGGATGCGGCGGCGTTGCCTTGTGATTGGCATCAAATATACCTAATATGTGCTTCATTATGAAGGCGAACGCGCTTCGCGTCGCCGCAATCCACGCCACCCGCCGTAGCCGCGGCGCCATGATCCGATGAATCCGACCCGATCCGCAGCACTGTTGGCCAGCCTGTCGGTCAGCCTTGTCCTGGCGGCATGCGCGCAGCCGCCGCAGAAACCGGAGGCCACACCGGCGCCTGCCGCGGGGGTCAAGCCGCCGCTGCCCAAGGTAGTGACCCGCGCGCCCCAGCAGCGCGAGGTGCCGCTGCCCGCCGTCGAGCTGAGCGAGTCCATCCTGTTCAAACTCACGCTGGCCGAAGTCGCCGCGCAGCGCGGCCAGCCCCATGTCGCGGTTCCGGCCTTTCTCGAAGTGGCGCGGGAGACCCGCGACCCGCGCGTCGCGCGCCGCGCCACCGAGATTGCATGGAACGCGCGTTTCCTGCCGGCCGCGCTCGAGGCGGCGACGCTGTGGCTGCAGGCCGATCCGGAATCGACGCGCGCGCGGCAGACCGTGATCGCGCTGCTGGTCAACCAGTCGCGGCTCGACGATGCGCTGCCTCATCTCGAAAAATCGCTGGGCAGCGATCCCGACAACGCCGGGCAGAACTTCCTGCAGCTGTATTCACTGCTGTCGGGGCACAAGGACAAGGCCGCCATATTGCGGCTGATCGACCGCCTGGCTTCCCGTTATCCGCAGGTGCCGGAGGCCAGCCTCGCGCTGGCGCAGGCGGCGTGGAACGCGGATGACGTGGCGACGGCGCTGAAGGCCTCGCGCCGGGCGCTGGAATTGCGCCCGGGCTGGGAACTTGCCGCGCTGTTCCAGGCACAGGCGCTGCAGCGCGGTTCCGCGGACGCCGCCGTTGCTTTCCTCGGCGATTTCGTCAGGGCGCATCCGGCCGCGCGCGACGCGCGGCTGAATTACGCCCGCCTGCTGGTCGGCGCGCAGCGCTATCCGGAGGCGCGCAAGCAGTTTGAAATCCTGCTCGGCGAGGCGCCGAACAACGCCGAGATCGCGATGGCGGTGGCCACGCTGTCGATGCAGGCAAAGGATTACGCCGCCGCCGACATCCAGTTGCGGCGCGCGCTCGAGATCGGCGCCAAGGACCCGGACATGGTGCGCATGTACCTCGGGCAGGTCAACGAGGAATTGAAGCGCGCGGACGAAGCCCTCAAGTGGTATTCGAGCATCACCCACGGCGCGCAGTACATCCCGGCGCAGGCGCGTTATGCGGGAGTGCTGGCGAAGCAGGGGCGTCTGGAGGACGCGCGCAGGCACCTGCGCGGCATCAGCGCGGGCGACGCGCGCCAGCGCACGCAGCTGACGCTGGCCGAAGCGGGCCTGCTGCGCGACGCGCAAGCCTACCAGGAAGCCTTCGATTTCCTCGGCGAGGCGCTGGCGCGCGCGCCTGACAGCGCCGACCTGCTGTACGACCATGCGATGGCGGCCGAGAAGGTCAACCGGCTGGACGTGCTCGAGGCCAACCTGCGCCGCGTGATCGCGATGCAGCCGGACCATGCCCATGCCTATAACGCGCTCGGGTACACCCTGGCGGACCGCAACCAGCGCCTGCCGGAGGCGCGCACGCTGATCGAGGCCGCGCACAAGCTTGCGCCCAATGACCCGTTCATTCTCGACAGCCTGGGCTGGGTGCTCTACCGGCTGGGCGAAAACGAGGCGGCGCTCGGGTACCTGCGGCGCGCCCATGAAATGCGGCCCGACGGCGAAATCGCCGCCCATCTGGGCGAAGTGCTGTGGGCGCTGGGGCGCCAGGAGGAAGCCCGGAAGGTCTGGGCCGAGGCCCTGCGCAGCCAGCCGAAGAACGAGGCGCTGCAGGGCACGATCAAGCGCCTGGCCCCGATCGTCCTGCAATCGGTGCAATGAGGGCAGTTCTCGCCGCCGCCGCGGCGCTGCTGCTTGCGGGTTGCGGGGCACTGTCCGGCACCGGCGGACCCTCGGCGCCGTTCGATCTGCTGGGCCGGGTGCTGGCCAGCGCCGACGGCCGCGCCTTTTCCGCCAGCTTCCGCTGGCGCCACGAGATGCCGCGGAACGAGATCTGGCTGATGTCGCCCGCGGGCACCACGCTGGCCCACATCAGCGCCGATGCTGCCGGCGCGACGCTGACCGCGGCGGACCAGCAGGAATATCGCGCGTTTTCGGCGGAGGGACTGACCCGCCGCGCGCTGGGCTGGCCGCTGCCGCTGACCCAGCTCCAGTACTGGGTGCGCGGAGCAGTGGCGCCCGATGTCGCGGCGGATCTGGTCGAGCGCGATGCCCGGGGCCGGCTGACCCGGCTGGAGCAGGCGAACTGGAGCGTGCGCTACGTTTACGCGGAAGCTCCTGCGCAGGCTGTGCTGCCGCGACGCCTGGATCTCGAACAGGGCGGGCAGCGCATCCGCATGGTCATCGACGACCGGCGAAAACCGGATCCGCAATGAACGGCTGCAGCGGATTTCCGGCGCCGGCAAAACTCAACCTGATGCTGCGCGTCACCGGCCGCCGCGCCGACGCCTACCACCTGCTGCAGACGGTGTTCCGCTTCATCGATTTCGGCGACACGGTCTGGATACGCCGGCGCGCCGACGGCGTCATTGCACGGACGCGCGAACTGCCAGGCGTTGCCGAAGCCGAGGATCTGGTCCTGCGTGCGGCCCGGGCGCTGAAAACCGCGACCGGGACAGGATTCGGCGCCGACATCCACGTCGAGAAGCGTCTGCCGATGGGGGGCGGGCTGGGCGGCGGCAGTTCGGATGCCGCGACCACCCTGCTCGCGCTGAACCATCTCTGGGGCACCGGCCTGTCGCGCGGATATCTGCAGGAGCTGGCGCTGCCGCTGGGGGCGGATGTGCCGGCATTCGTCTACGGCCGCACGGCGCTGGCCGGCGGCATCGGCGAGAAACTGGCGCCGCTGACGGTATCCCCGGCCTGGTACCTGGTGCTGGTGCCGCCGGTGGCGGTGGCGACGGCCGGGATTTTTCGGCACCCGGAATTGAAACGGGACTCCGAAACAGTTAAAATACAAAGCTTTTCCGTGCCTGCCGGGAACGATCTGGAGCCTCTGGTTTGCAGACTGTATCCCGAGGTCGGCAGGCACCTCGACTGGCTCAGGTCGGTCGGGGCGGCGCAGATGAGCGGTTCCGGCGCCTGCGTCTTTGCCGGATTTCCCGACGAAGCCGGGGCGCGCAGGGCGATGGCGGCCTGTCCGCCGGGAATGCGCGGGTTCGTGGCGCGCGGGCTGGACGTCCATCCGCTCCACGGGCTGGCGGATTTTGCGGAAGACTGAATTTGACGGAATTTGGAAGGGCCGGCGGCTGCTTTTGAGCGTCGCCGGAGCAGTTGCAGGTTTCGGTTGGGGAGTCGCCAAGCTGGTTAAGGCACCGGATTTTGATTCCGGCATGCGAAGGTTCGAATCCTTCCTCCCCAGCCACTTGAATGCCGCGGGTGGCGTGCTTGGCGCAGGGGGTGTGAGGTGGCACTGGACAGGCTGATGGTTTTTACCGGCAACGCCAATCCGCGGCTCGCGGAGGCGGTGGTCAACCATCTCGACATCCACATCGGCCGCGCCAAGGTCGGCCGCTTCAGCGACGGCGAGGTGATGGTGGAGATCCTCGAGAACGTCCGCGGCAAGGATGTGTTCATCCTGCAGTCGGTGTGCGCGCCGACCAACGACACGCTGATGGAGTTGCTGGTGATGGTCGACGCACTGAAGCGGGCCTCGGCCGGCCGGGTGACGGCGGCGATCCCGTACATGGGTTATGCGCGCCAGGACCGGCGCCCGAGCTCGGCGCGGGTGCCGATCACGGCGAAAGTGGTGGCCAACATGATGACCAGCGTCGGCGTCGACCGCGTGCTGACGATGGACCTGCACTCGGAGCAGATCCAGGGGTTTTTCGACATCCCCGTGGACAACATCTACTCCGGGCCGATCATGCTCGGCGACATCTGGAAGCGGAATTTCAAGGACCTCGTGGTCGTGTCGCCGGACGTCGGCGGCGTGGTGCGGGCGCGGGCGCTGGCGAAACGGCTGGAAGCGGACCTCGCCATCATCGACAAGCGGCGGCCGCGGCCGAACGTGGCGACGGTGATGAACATCATCGGCGAGGTGCAGGGACGCACCTGCGTGCTCGTCGACGACATGGTCGACACCGCCAACACGCTGTGCGAGGCGGCGGGCGCGCTGAAGAAGCACGGCGCCGAGAAGGTGCTGGCCTACTGCACGCACCCGGTGCTGTCGGGCCCCGCGGTGGAGCGCATCGCGGGCTCGGCGCTCGACGAGATCGTGGTCACCGACACGATTCCGCTGACCGAGGCGGGCCGGCAGTGCGGTAAGATCCGCGTGCTGACGGTGTCGGGGCTGGTGGCGGAAACGATGCGCCGCATCAGCGCCGAGGATTCGGTCAGTTCGCTGTTCGTCGAATAGGTTTTCAGCGGAAGCCGGCGTCATGGCCGGTTTCCTTTTCAACGCGGGGGCAGTCTGGTCGCGGACCTCCCGCATCATCAGGAGAGCAACATGAAGATTGAAGTGACTGCGTTTCCGCGCACGAACGAGGGCAAGGGTGCGAGCCGCCGCCTGCGTGCGACGGGGCGCGTTCCGGGCGTCATCTACGGCGCCGGCGTGGACGCGCAAAGTGTCGAGTTCGACCACAAGGCGCTGCTGCGCCACCTGAAGCTGGAGGCGTTCCACTCGTCGATTCTCGATTTGACGGTCGAGGGCAGGAAGGATCGGGTGCTGCTGCGCGATTTCCAGATGCACCCTTTCAAGGAGCAGGTGCAGCACGTCGATTTCCAGCGCATCGATCCGAAGAAGAAGATCCACATGGCGGTGCCGCTGCATTTCATGAACGCGGAAATTTCGCCCGGCGTGAAACTGGGCAAGGGCGTGATCCAGCACATCATCAACGAACTCGAGATCCAGTGTCTGCCGGACGACCTGCCGGAATACATCGAGGTGGATCTGAAGGACCTCGAACTCGGCCATTCGATCCACGTCTCCGAGCTCAGGATGCCGAAGGGCGTCGAGCCGCTGTCCAGGCTGAAGACCGACGATCCCGCGGTGGTGACGGTGCAGGTTCCGCGGCAGGCTGCGGTCGAGGAGGTCGCGGCGGCGCCGGTCACCGAAATCACCGGCCAGGCTCCGGAAGCTGCGGCTGGCGCGGCTGCCGGCGGCGACAAGAAGGATGGCGACAAGAAGCCGGCCGAGAAGAAGTAACGACGATGCCCGCCAGCCCCGGGGCTGGCCCTTCGCCGCGCCCGCCAGCACGCACTTTGCTGGCGGGCGTTTTGTTTTATGAAAAATATGTTTATAAACAAGCGCTTACAATTACCGGGCGTTTCCGGACTGCGATTTGCCGCATGAAACTCGTCGTCGGTCTGGGCAATCCGGGTAAAAAATACGAGGCGACGCGCCATAACGCCGGCTGCTGGTGGGTCGACGGGCTGGTGCGCGCCGCGGGCGCGACGCTGCGCCACGAGGCGCGTTTCCACGGCGAAGTCGCGCGGGTCGGCACGTCCGCCGGCGACGTCTGGCTGCTGAAGCCGGCCACGTACATGAACGAGTCGGGGCGCGCGGTCGGCGCGCTCGCCGATTTCTACAAGATCGCGGCAGCGGACATCCTGATCGCCCACGACGAACTCGACCTGCCGCCGGGCAGCGTCAGGCTGAAGTTCGGCGGCAGCGCGTCGGGCAACGGCGTGCGCAGCGTCATTTCGCGCCTCGGCACGCCGGATTTCTGGCGCCTGCGCATCGGCATCGGCCATCCGCGCGAGCTGGCGGCGAACGAGCAGGAAGTCGTCGATTACGTGCTGCACGCGCCGCGCGCCGAAGAGCGGCGCGCGATCGACGAGTCGATCGCGCGCGCGCACGACGCCTGGCCGCTGATGGCTGCGGGCGACATGCAGGCGGCGATGCACCGGCTGCACACCAAACCGGCCAAGGCGGCGCCCGAGCCCCGCGGCTGACGTTTTCACTTTCAAGGTTCACACATCATGTCCCTCAAATGCGGCATCGTCGGCCTGCCCAACGTCGGCAAATCCACACTGTTCAACGCGCTGACCAAGGCCGGCATCGCGGCCGAGAACTATCCCTTCTGCACCATCGAGCCCAACGTCGGCATCGTCGAGGTGCCGGATCCGCGGCTAGCCGCGCTGGCCGCGATCGTCAAGCCGGAGAAGACGGTGCCTGCCGTGGTGGAATTCGTCGACATCGCCGGCCTGGTGGCGGGCGCCTCGAAGGGCGAGGGCCTCGGCAACCAGTTTCTCGCCAACATCCGCGAGACCGACGCCATCGCCCATGTCGTGCGCTGCTTCGAGGACGAGAACGTGGTGCATGTCGCCGGCAGGATCGATCCGCTGTCGGACATCGAAACCATCAACACCGAGCTGGCGCTGGCTGATCTTGCCGCGGTCGAGCGCCACCTCGCCAAGTCCGCGAAACTGGCGCGCGCCGGCGGCGACAAGGAGGCGCAGCGGCTGGTCGCGGTGCTGGAGAAATGCCAGGCCGCGCTGAACGAGGCGAAGCCGGTGCGCGCGCTCGACCTCTACGAGGAGGAGCAGGCGGTGCTGAAGCCGCTGTGCCTGATCACCGCCAAGCCGGCGATGTACGTCGCCAACGTGCGCGAGGGCGGCTTTGAAAACAATCCCCACCTTGCCGCGGTGCAGGCGCTGGGCGCGAAGGAAAAGGCGCCGGTGGTCGCGGTGTGCGCGGCGATCGAGGCCGAGATCGCCGACATGGACGACGCCGACAAGGCGGTGTTCCTGCAGGACATGGGCATGAGCGAGCCGGGGCTGGACCGGGTCATCAATGCCGGCTACACCCTGCTCGGCCTGCAGACCTATTTCACCGCGGGCGTGAAGGAAGTGCGGGCCTGGACCATCCACCGCGGTGATACCGCACCGCGCGCCGCGGCGGCGATCCACACCGACTTCGAGAAGGGCTTCATTCGCGCCGAAGTCATTGCCTACGAAGACTTTATCGCCGGCAAGGGCGAGCAGGGCGCGAAGGAGGCCGGGAAAATGCGGCTGGAGGGCAAGGATTACGTCGTGAAGGACGGCGATGTGATGCATTTCCGCTTCAACGTCTGAACCCGCCGCGCCGGGGTTCACAATGCTGACGCCCCCGGCTTTTGGCCTCCGGCGTTAAGGTCTATACTGCCCCGCATTGCATAGCGGCGAGGAGGAAGCGGCGATGTTCGATACTTTGCTGGCGCGCATGGCGCGCACCATCGGCGGCCTGGCCGCCATCCTGATTGTCAGCGGCTGTGCCGGCGTCGGCGGCGACTACCGCGCCGGCGTCGACGTCGAGGCCATACTCAACCACATCGCCCAGGACGACGTGCCGTCGCTGCGCGCCGCGGTGAACAGCGGTGTCATCGGCGTCAACGACCGGCTGCCTGCGCCGGCGTATTCCGCCGGCGCGCCGCTGAT
This sequence comes from uncultured Bordetella sp., assembly GCA_964533495.1. Classification (GTDB taxonomy): domain Bacteria; phylum Pseudomonadota; class Gammaproteobacteria; order Burkholderiales; family SG8-41. The sequence continues at coordinate 26,876 of CAZHJU010000033.1, forward strand.
CGCGCTGGCGGCGCGCGACGGTTCGATCGGGGTGCTGAATTACCTGATCACCGCCGGCGCCAACCTCAACGCAGCGACCCCCGTCAACGAGACCCCGCTGATGCTGGCGGCCTATTTCTATGGCGACAACGAACAGGCCACGGCGCGTCATGATGCCGCCGTGCGCCTGCTGGTCGATGCGGGGGCGAACCTCGAGAATGCCCCGTACAACTACACGCCGCTGGCCTATGCGGCCTACAACAACCGCCAGCAGGCGCTGCGTTACCTGCTCGGCAAGGGCGCGCGCGTCGATGCCGACGCCAGCGAGCGGCTGACCTACATCAACACGCCACTGATGATGGCGGCGATCCAGGGGCACCGCGACATCGTGCGCCTGCTGCTGCAGGCGGGGGCGGATCCGCTGGTGCGCGTCCGTGGCGGGCACACTGCCCGCGAGTTTTCGCAGAAATACCGCCACAGCCACGTCGAACCCCTGCTGGCCTGCGCGGAAGGCGTGCCGCCGGGGCAGGGTTACCTCCAGTACTGTGAACGCGGCGCGCGGGTCGTCGCGAATCCCTAGTCTTCCCCGGCGCCGGGCGCCGGGGGTTGCCGCGCCGCCTGCGGCTTCAGGCTGATGATCAGCACGCCGCCCAGCACCAGCACGGCGCCGGCGAGCTGCACCGGGGTGACGGCCTCGTCGAGGAAAGCCCAGGCAAAAGCCATCGTGGCGAGCGGGCCGACGCAACCGACCAGCGAGAGCTGGTTGGCGCCGATGCGCTTGAGTCCTTCCGCCATCAGCCACAGCGGCAGAACCGTCGCGAACACCGCCAGCACCGCGACGATGCCGTAGACCTCGTGTGCGACCCGCAGGGCCTGCGGCGGGCGCAGCGCGAGGAAGTGGGCGAGCACGAAGCCGGTGGCGATCAGCGAGGCGTAAGCCGTGAAGCGCATCGATCCGAACTTGTGCACCAGCCGGCTGCCCGCGACCAGATAGACGGCGTAGGTCACCGCGCTGCAGAACACCAGCAGCGCGCCCAGCGCAGCGAGGTCCAGCCGGTCGCCGAGCCGGGCCTCGGCGCCGAACACCAGCGCGATGCCGGCATAGGACAGGCCCAGCGACAGCAGTTGCTGGCGTTGCAGCGGCTGCTTCAGGAAGACCGCGGACAGCAGCAGCACCAGCGTCGGGTACAGATAGAGAATCAGCCGGCCGAAGCCGGCCGAGATGTACTGCAGGCCGGCCAGGTCGAGAAAACTGCCGAGGTAGTAGCCGAGGAAGCCGAGCGCGACGATGCCGAGGATCTCGCGCCGGGTCAGCGCGACCTCGGGGCGCCCCGCCCACCAGGCCATCAGCGCGAACAGCGGCGCCGCGAACAGCATGCGCAGCGTCAGCAGCACGGTGGTGTCGACGCCGTACTGGTAGGCCGCCTTGACCAGCACCGGTTTCAGCGAAAACGCCATCGAGCCGGACAGCGCGCAGGCGATGCCGATCAGGGCGCCGCGCTGGGCGGGGGAGGATTCAGGCACTAGCGGCGTTTTCCGCCGCCGAAGATCGAACCCAGCACGCCGCGGAAGATCTCGCGCCCGACCTGCGTGCCGATGGTGCGGGCGGCGCTTTTGGCCGCCATCTCGACGACGCCTTCGCGCTTTCCGCCGCGCGGGCCGGTGGAACCGCCGAGCAGTTCGCCCAATGCGCCGAGCATGCCGCCGCCCTGTGCCGGAGCGTTTGCCGCCGCCTCCTTTCCCGGCGCGGCGGCGGCCTGTTCCTGCACGCGCTGCGTCAGTTTTTCGTAGGCCGATTCACGGTCCTCGATCCTGTCGTAGATGCCGGCGATCAGCGAGCTCTTCATCGTGGCGGCGCGTTCTTCCGCCGTCACCGGACCGAGGCGGCTGCCCGGCGGCAGCACGAGGGCGCGTTCGACCACGTTCGGGCGGCCTTTTTCGTCGAGCAGCGACACCAGCGCCTCGCCGACGCCGAGCTCGGTGATCGCGGCCTCGACGTCGAGTTTCGGGTTGGCGCGCAGCGTCGTCGCCGCGCTCTTGACCGCCTTCTGGTCGCGTGGCGTGAACGCGCGCAGCGCGTGCTGCACGCGGTTGCCGAGCTGGCCGAGCACGGTGTCCGGAATGTCCAGCGGGTTCTGGGTGACGAAATAGACGCCGACGCCCTTGGAACGGATCAGGCGCACCACCTGCTCGATCTTTTCCAGCAGCGCCTGCGGCGCGTCGTTGAACAACAGGTGCGCCTCGTCGAAGAAGAACACCAGCTTCGGCTTGTCCGGGTCGCCGACCTCGGGCAGCTGCTCGAACAGCTCCGACAGCATCCACAGCAGGAAGG